>NZ_QRCB01000087.1 GCF_009833095.1 Nitrosomonas sp. JL21 | reverse complement strand
GTCAGCAATTTGGGAATTGACGGGTAAGCCACTCAAATATTCGCTCAGTTCACTGTATCGGGCAGGATACACCCTGTTTGAATGTAAAGATAACCTTGAAACACACCTCTCAAAACAAGAGAAAGTGCTCTTCTCTCTGCCGGAACGAATGTGTTTTTTTGATCTGACAAATACCTATTTTGAAGGCCGGATGGCAGAAAACCCCAAAGCCAAAAGGGGGCGAAGTAAAGAAGAACGTACGGATTGCAAGCTGTTGACCCTGGCCCTTGTTATTGATGAAGATGGCTTCCCTAAATACAGCAAACTATACCCAGGGAATCAAGGAGAATCCAAGACACTGAAACAGATCATAGAATCCCTGATTGAATCAAACCCGGCTTTAGCAAAAAACAGAACGGTTGTTATGGATGCAGGTATTGCCAATAGCGAAAACGTCAAATACCTGAAAGAAAACAAATTTCATTATATTGTTGTAAACAAAGGTAAGAAGGACTTCACCACTGATGATACGGATCAAATGGAAACCATCCGGAAGACAGATGACTATACGATTGAGGTAAAGCGTCTTGAAAAGGTCAATGAAGCCTTACTGTTATGCCATAGCACCGCTCGTGCCGGAAAGGATTATGGAATCCGGAATCGCCAGGAAACCATTTTCTTAGAACGTTTGCAGTATTTTCACGATGGATTGAGTCGAAAAAACAGAACCAAATCCTATCCCAAAATTCTTGAAATGATCGGGCGACTTCGGGAAAAATATTCGAAAGCCTCAAAACTTTATGATATTGAGGTAGTTCCGGAATCCGGTACCCATAAGAGTATCAAGGCCACAGCAATCCTGTGGAATAAACGTGACAAATATAAAGAAATCAATAAATTTGATGGTTGTTATGTCCTGAGGACAGACCGTCTTGATCTATCTGATAAAGAGATCTGGGAAACTTATATCATGCTGACCCGAATAGAAGGGGCTTTCAGATCCATGAAGTCACACCTGGGTCTGAGACCCATTTTTCATCAAAATGAAAAGAGTGCCAATGCGCATCTCTTTAGCTCTGTGCTTGCATATCATATCCTCCATACGATTGAGTATAAATTACGCCAGCAAGGAGCGAATCGTTGCTGGGCATCCATAAGGGAATCATTGTCGACTCATCAGCGGCTTAGTAAGATCGG
>NZ_QRCB01000086.1 GCF_009833095.1 Nitrosomonas sp. JL21 | reverse complement strand
TAGGTATCATAAAGGATCTAAAGGCTTGTTTTCCCTATATGTACAAGCAAATTCTCTCTATCGCCTACTACCTGATTCTTGAGAATAAAAATCCCTTAAGCCGTTTTCCGAAGTGGGCTTTTCTCCACAAGCATCCTTATGGAGAAGTCATTACGTCTCAACGAAGCAGTGAACTGTTCGCTTCTATAACTGACGATGCAAGGGAACGTTTTTTTAAGCTTCAGGGAAAACGTCGTGCCGAAGATGAATTTTGGGCCTACGACACAACGTCAATTTCGAGCTATTCTAGTAGCCTGAAGCAAGTTCGTTATGGAGTAAATAAGGATCATGATCCTTTGCCACAGATCAACCTTACCCTCCTTTTTGGAGAGCAATCCAACCTCCCTTTTTATTACCGTAAATTACCAGGGAATATACACGATGTAAAAACCGTTATGAATTTAATAGCGGACATGAAAACATTCGGGGTTGGCAAAGCAAAGCTTGTTATGGACCGTGGTTTTTACAGTGAAAAAAATATTAATGCTTTGTATAAAAATCATTTAAAGTTTTTGATTGCTACAAAAAAGAATCTGAAGTTTGTAAAAAATGAAATAGAAAAAGTAAAAAATACTATTCGATCCTGGTCTAACTATAACAGCGATTATGACTTATATGCTACGTCTTCTTCGATCAATTGGAAATATTCTCAACAACGCCCGAATAAAGGTGATATTTTAACTGGTGAGCGGAGGATGTATTTACATATTTATTATAATACCGCTCAAGCTGTAGATGACGAGAGGAAATTTCATAAAATGTTGCGCACGCTTCATGAAGAATTGGAGAGTGGCAAACGCAATCCGAACAATGAAAAGAAATACGAGAAGTATTTTACCGTTAATACCACTCCAGTTCGTGGAATCCAAGTGATCGCCAAAGATGATGCTATCGAGAAAGCCAAACAAAGCTACGGTTATTTTGTTCTCCTGAGCAACGTTGTAAAAGATCCAATTAAAGCACTAGAAATTTACCGTAATAAAGATCTTGTTGAGAAGGCTTTTTTTGATCTCAAGGATCGTTTGGGATTCAATCGTCCGGCGGTTTCATCAGATATGAGTCTTGACGGAAAATTGTTTGTAGAATTTATAGCTCTAATTTACCTATCTTACATAAAAAAACAAATGACAGATGGTAGCCTTTTCAAAAAATACACAATGCAAAGTCTTCTGGATGAATTTGATATTATCGAATGTTACGAACAACCGGGGCGAGCTTTACGTGTCGCGGAGATGACCAAAAATCAAACCGATCTTTATAGGAAGATGGGTGTTGAGCCTCCTGCCTCGTTATAATTTTCGGGAATGCAGGAAATTATATTCCTATGCCCTCACAATCCTTTTATAGGCAATTGCATCTGCACTGGTTGAGGACTTGATCCAATGGTTTCAAATGGCTTGTTTATCCATTCCCAAAGATCTTTATAGGTGAATAAATTCCATCTCAAAAAAGCCACCAAATTAGATAAAGACCATCCAAATTTGGATTTGAGCTGAAGAAATTTAATCAGCAGCATGGCAATCAATGCTGTCCAAATTTGAATATTAAGGGCATTTTCTGTTGTTCCAACAAAGGTCTTGATTCTCAGGTTCTGTTTTATCGCCTTGAAAAACAATTCGATCTGCCATCTGTCTTTATAAATGGCAGAGATAGTTGTGGCCCCAAAGTTATAATGGTTGGTCAAAAGGATTATTTCCCGCTGCTTTTGGGCATCCCATACAACAACCCTGCGCAGCAAATAGCGGCACTCTTTGCGGGCTTTATATCCGGTGAGTTTGATAATCTCATCAGATAAAATATTGCGATTTTTAGGAATTGCCCGTTCTTCAAGAACTTCATAGCTGGCGTTTGTTTTTAACCGGGTCACAAAGTAAATGTCTTCTGCTGTCCAGAATGAATACAACTTGTAATCGGTATATCCTCGATCCATTGTAATTATGGAACCTGCAGCCAGAGGGAACTTCCTGGCATAGGTTGATTCATGCTTTTTCCCATTGGATATATACGCATAAGATGGCAGATATCCATCATGATCCAATAAAAGGTGAAGCTTTAC
>NZ_QRCB01000085.1 GCF_009833095.1 Nitrosomonas sp. JL21 | reverse complement strand
GCTTTCCTTTCGTTCAAGGGCAGCGCTGGCAGACAATGTGGCACAGGTCAATATGTGCTCGACCTCATACAGCCGGGCGAGTTCGTGGGGTGTATTGACAACAACCTGACTTTCAATTTCATCATAGAATTGATCTGACCATTCAAACCACCGGCGAAGTTTATATTCATTTTTCGGTGAAACCACATAATCGCCGATAAGCCGTCTCATCTTGTATTCCAGATCTCGAATATTTATATCCCGGCCTGTTTTTGTAAACCTTTCATTGCGCTGTTTTTCTATATATTGAACCTGCCGGTCATCCATTTTTATTTTCGAATCAAATGAAATGCTTTTAATTGCTTGTTCGGCAGCAATCTCTCCAAAAACCAGGGCTCCTGTCAGATGCTGCCTTGGAACGCAGGCCGTATCGCCGGCGGCATAAAGGCCGGGCAGATCTGTCTCAGCTTTTTCATTAACAACAATACCCGTTGTGCCATGGCCACCGCAAAGCTGACATTCAGTGTATCCCAGCTCAATGTCATTCTTATGAAAATCAATTCCGCGATTTTTAAAGAACCGCTCCTGCACGGGCCTTTCCGTACTGAATAAAAGATGTTGAATTTCATCAATCACCTCTGTTTTCAAGTGACTCAATTTTACCCTGAGAGGCCCTCTTCCCGTTTCAATGGCATTGTCCATGGGAGATTCATCGTTGGCATAATTATTTTTATCCATGACAATGTTATTTAAAACATCCTGAACCTGTGCACCTCGAGTAATGGCAACTGCCATAAGCGGCATATTTGAATCTTTTACGTGAATAAACCGATGGGTGTGCTCCATACCCGTAACGCCCGCTCCAGCGCGGTAAGCCATGGCATAACCATCACCCGTGTTCCCGGGAAAATCAAATGTTCCAAAGAGATGGCCTGAGTTGGGAAGTGTGAACCGGGCAGTACCGCCTGAAGCAAGAATGACGGCTTTTGCCTGGCACACAACCAGCCCTCCTGTTCGGACATTAAGCCCTATGGCCCCGGTCACTCGCCCTTCTTCCTTGAGAAGCTCTATCCCCATTACCCGATTTATATCAATTACCCCGAGATCTTTTGCCCTGCGAGACATCATTACCTTAAGATTGGGTTCATCCATACCCGTAAGGAATGCGCCTTTACTGTGATATTGCAGGGTAAGGTAGTTACCACTCTTATCAAGGGGGAAATTAACGCCCCAGCCTTCAAGTTTTTTTAAAAGGTCAAAGGATCGCCGTGCCATTTCATAGCTGGGAGCGGCATCAAGAATTCCATGGCAGGCAGTTGTATTCACCTCCACAT
>NZ_QRCB01000084.1 GCF_009833095.1 Nitrosomonas sp. JL21 | reverse complement strand
CTGTGGTCGGGCATTTGAATTTAATCAAACATGCTGGATATGCCTTCCCTGTGAAATTGAATGTCCAAACGATGCATTAAAAGTAAGAATTCCCTATCTTATTAGATAGGAACGATATGCCTTATGGCCAATACGTACAAGGCCATGCGAACAAATAAAAAGGAGTTGAAAATGCAGAGAAAGAAAACAAATATCCTTCACCATAATTTGAATGCAGAATACCCTGTATTACAAAGGGGAGAGGGTGTTTATGTTTTTGATAATAAAGGGAAACGGTATCTGGACGCAGTTGGTGGTGTCGGTGTGGTTAACATTGGTCATGGTGTGGAAGAGGTCATGGAAGCCATTGAAAAACAAATGCGTACCCTGGCGTTCAGCTATAATGGTACCGTGGATAACCAGCCTGCAGAGGATATGGCTGCCAAGCTTCAACAATGGGCACCTGCCGGCATGGGTGAAACAAAAACCCTGTTCAGTTCAGGGGGTGCGGAGGCCAATGAGGGTGCGATAAAGCTGGCCTATCAATATCATTGGGAAAGAGGTCTTCCATCCAAGAAAAAAATTATTGGCCGGTGGCAAAGTTATCATGGCAATACAATCGGCACCCTTTCTGCCAGTGGAAGGACGTCCTGGAGATCAATGTATGATCCTTATATGCTTGATTTTATGCATATTTCACCTCCTTATTGTTATCGATGCCCCTGGGGGGAATCCTATCCAGGCTGCAAAATGGAGTGTGCCTATGCATTGAAAAAAACCATAAAACAGGCAGGACCCGAGAATATAAGTGCATTTCTGGCAGAGCCTGTAATCGGAACCTCCATGTCTGCAGTTGTCCCGCCAAAGGAATACTATCCGATCATCCGGGAAATTTGTGATGAGTTTGATGTTTTGTTTATTGTGGATGAAGTGATGACCGGGGTCGGCAGAACGGGAAAACCATGGGGGATTGATAATTGGCAGGTAACGCCGGATATCATTACTACCAGCAAAGGCATCAGTGGTGGATATTCGCCCCTGGGTGTTCTGATGCTCAATGAAAAAATATGCAAAACTATAGAAGATGGTACGGGCCTGGTTACGCATAGCTGCACCTATGGTGGCAATCCAGTAAGTTGTGCAGCTGGTTTGGCAACGCTTGAATATATTGAAAAAAATGATCTGGTTTCAAGGGCAGGAATA
>NZ_QRCB01000083.1 GCF_009833095.1 Nitrosomonas sp. JL21 | reverse complement strand
AATGAGGAAAAAAGATTAAATGAAAAGTTGGAAAATACTCTGAAATTGAACTACCCAGCAGGTAAGTTGCAGATTATTGTGGCATCCGATGGCTCTACTGATGCTACCAATGATATCGTTAGATCTTATGAAGCGCAAGGAGTTGAATTGTTGGTGATGGTTAATCGAGGTGGGAAAGAGAATGCTCAGAAAGAGGCAGTGCAATATGCAAAAGGAGAAATTATTGTATTTTCAGATGTTGCAACTATTTTGGAACCCCAAGGATTAATAGAAGTTGTTTCAAATTTTGCCGATCCTTCAATTGGGTGTGTCAGCAGTGAGGACAGGTTAATCGGGCATGATGGCAAGCCTTCCGGTGAAGGACTTTATGTGCGATATGAGATGTGGCTGCGGTGTTTGGAATCCCAGGTAAATTCTATTGTTGGTCTTAGTGGCTCTTTCTTTGCTGCCAGGAAAAAGGTATGCCAGGATTTTTCAGGGGATGTTCAGAGTGATTTTAGAACTTTGCTGACTAGTATGAAACTAGGCCTGCGTGGTGTAAGCGATCCAAAGGCAATTGGCAGTTATTTGAATATTGCTGACGAAAAGCGGGAGTTTGAACGGAAAGTGCGAACTGTGCTTCGGGGGCTGACTGTTTTTTTTAAGCATCTTGAATTTTTGAATGTTTTTCAATATGGATTGTTTTCATACCAATTTTTCTGTCATAAGCTGCTTCGCTGGCTGGTGCCTTTCTTTCTTAGTGCTGTTCTGATAAGTAATATTATTCTGGCCTTTACGTCAGGATTCTTTTTATTTATGCTGGCGGGGCAATTGGCTTTTTATGGGATTGGTATTTATGGATGGCTTAAGCAGTCTTTAAGCGGAGTTTTAAAAATTCCAATGTTTTTCTTGGTTGTCAATACGGCCATAGCAGTCGCCTGGTGGAAGTATCTTACAGGAAGTCGCATAGTCCTTTGGGATCCTTCAGTAAGATAATTTCTTGACTTATTAAAGACTGATGTTAGATTTTATTATTTTAGCGCATTTATTTTTATCAATTTTACCGTTTGCATTTTT
>NZ_QRCB01000082.1 GCF_009833095.1 Nitrosomonas sp. JL21 | reverse complement strand
GCTAAAAAATACAACCTGCAAACAAGTGATTTTGTGCTTGGTATGATCTCTAGTCTAAGTTATGAAAAAAATCATCAAGCGGTTTTGAAGGCTATATCTGGAATGGACAAGCCAAATTTAAAATTGCTAATTGTTGGAAGTGGCTATTTGGATAAGGATTTGAGGAAACAGGTTGAAGAAATGGGGTTGTCTGAGAGAGTAGTGTTTACAGGTACATTATCTAACGTCACCGATGTGTTATCTGTTGTGAAAGTGTTTCTATTACCCTCTCTCAGTGAAGGCTTGCCTATGGCCTTGCTTGAAGCAATGGCATCAGGAAAGGCCGTTGTTGCTTCGAATGTTGGGGAGGTTGGAAACGTTGTTGAACATCATGTTAATGGTTTGCTTATCAAAAGGAATAATATTGATGAGTTGAGATCCGCCATAGAGTTCTTTTTTGAGAATAAAGAAAAAATTAATGAATATGGATGCGCAGCTCGCAGTAAAGTAGTAGCAAAATTTTCGTCAAAAATAATGGCTCAAAATTATTGTAAAATATACGATTCAATGCTTTCATCGGTCGCATCTATGGAAAAATAAAGATTTTTTGGTTGGTAACGTTTGTTGTAAATCATTATGACCTTAACGCAACGAGGGAGAAAATTGGTAAATGCTTATGAAAGGAGAGTGGTGTGAGTTGTCGAACAAAGTTCGTTGCTGTTGGTGATATTTCACTTGGGGATTCACCGCTAACTCTTGGGTTTGGTGTAAGAGGTGCCTTTGAGAAAAAGAGGTTTGGTTTATTTAATGATGATATAAGGAGAGTTTTCAAAAGCGCCGATCTATGCTTTGGGAATCTTGAGACTGTCGTTTCAGATAAAAATTATAACTATAGTGATCTTGTGTCAGCCCAAATGCGGGGAGGATCCAATATGGCGAAACTTCTTGCTGATAGTGGCATTAGCGTTTTGTCAGTTGCTAATAATCATATGATGCAGCATGGCCCAATCGCATTTGAAGAAACTGTATCATTATTGAATTTTCTAAATATTTCACCTGTGGGGGTTGCTGATGAAGATGGGCGAGTTATCGCCTATATGCGTGAAGTAAATGGAAAAGTTTTTTGTTTTCTTGGCTATTCGATGAGGGCGGAAAAGTATAATAAACCGGTATTGTATTCAAAGGGGTCAAGAGAAATGATTTTGACCGATATTGAACAGTATAAAGATAGTTGTGACTATCTCATACTCTCCTTGCACTGGGGAGATGAATTTGTTGATTTCCCTTCGCCTGTTCAAGTTTCAATTGCCCATGAATTCATTAATGCCGGTGCAAAAATTATTATTGGGCATCACCCTCATGTCGTACAAGGAGTTGAGAAATATAACGGAGGTGTTATTGCCTATAGTTTGGGGAATTTCGTTTTTGATTTTTGGCAGAAACGTCTTAGGGAATCAATGATTCTGGTTGTC
>NZ_QRCB01000081.1 GCF_009833095.1 Nitrosomonas sp. JL21 | reverse complement strand
GGAATCAATGATTCTGGTTGTCATTTTAAATGATGAGAATGTTGAGGATGTTATGATAATTCCTGTGCGAATTAATAAATATTACGTGCCAGAGTTGTTGAGTGGAAAAGAGGCTGACATTTTAACCAAAAAATATCAAAAATTGTGCAAGCATCCTGTCCTTAAACAAGGAGCAGAGAGCAGCGAATTTGTTAGTTTCTATAGGAAAAAATATAATCAACAAGTTCGATGGAGATTGATCGAAAATAAAATTCAAAATAGACTCTTTTTCCTTCGGCATTTGCATAAATATCCAAATGGTATTGCTTGGCAGAGTCTCACTGGCTTCGTGGCTGGAAGAATGGGTAAACTAAATGAAAATGGAAAATGTTAAAGAGAACACTATGAAGATTCTTTGGCTTTCTCATTTGATACCTTACCCGCCCAAAAGCGGTGTGTTAATGCGTAGTTACAATCTTATCCGGGAGGTGGCTCGGTATCATGAGGTTGATTTATTGGCTTTTAATCAGAAAAATTCGTTAATCTCATACTTTGAGAGCATTCAGGCTGGCAAGGCAAAATCCAGAGAGATGCTCTCCCAATTTATTTCGGAGATATCTTATTTTGATATCCAGTCGGATAGTAGTTCTATGGCTAAATACTGGCTTGCCATCAAAAGTCTTTTTACTAATGAACCTTATACTATTAACTGGCTAAAGTCAGATGATTACAGCCTTGCAGTTGCTGATGGTGTTAAAAGGAAACACTATGATGTTATTCATTTTGATACGATAAGTCTGGCTCCTTTTTGGGATAAGCATCTTAAGACTCCGTGTGTTCTCGATCATCACAATGTGGAATCGCATATGATGCTCCGCCGTGTAGATCATGAAAAGAACCCTCTAAAAAGGTGGTACTTCCAGCAAGAAGGGAGAAGACTTGAGCAGTATGAACGAAAAAATATGTCAGCATTTGATTATCATATTGTTTGTTCAAAAGACGATGGGCTTAGACTTCTGTCACTTGACAAAAACTTGAATACTATGGTGATTCCAAACGGGATATCAAT
>NZ_QRCB01000080.1 GCF_009833095.1 Nitrosomonas sp. JL21 | reverse complement strand
GATCGGACTTAATTCAAAGCTCATAATATTATTTGAAGGTATAAATGAATAAATTTATTGCTAAATATTTATGTTATCTTCCTGTTCAATATTTGCGCGGGCAAAATGTAAAAAAATTTTTACAGTTAGTAAATGAAGACCAGAATAAATCATTATCTGAGATAACCAACCTTCGTGATAGAAAATTGCAACAAATAATCCATACTGCATATAAAAATATTCCGTATTATATGAAAATGTTTGAGGAGTTAAATATCTCTCCACGAGATATTCAGTGCATATTTGATTTGCAGAAATTACCTGTGTTGTCCAAAAGAGAAGTGCTTGAAAATGAAAAGGAGTTAATTGATCCTAATTTTTCTGATCGGCTTTTTTTGAGAAAGACAGGAGGATCCACTGGAATGACACTTCATTTTATGCGGGAGGGTAGGGCCCTGGCTTTAAATGATGCAATTATGTTCAGGTGTTATGACTGGTACAATGTTGATATCGGAGACAGGCAGGTGCGTTTTTGGGGGGTTCCTGTCGCTGCCTGGGCGAGAAGAAAAGAGCAATTTAAAGATTTCCTTGCCAACCGGATTAGAATTTCGGCTTTTGACATATCAAAAAGCTCGTGTTTGAAACAATATAAAAAAATAAAAGAGTTTAAACCGACTTATTTTTATGGATATACAACAGCTATATATGGGTTCTGCCTGTTTATGAAAGAGAGTGGTATCTGTCTGGATGACTTGAATTTAAAGGCTGTCATCTGTACTGCGGAAAAGATGTATCCGCATCACCGAAAGCTGTTTGATGAAGCCTTTAATTGCCCGGTGGTTGATGAATATGGCTCCAGCGAGAATGGTATTATCGCTTTTCAATGTCGAAAAGGGAACATGCATATAATGAGTGATAATTTGTGTGTGGAGTTTTTGGATGAAAATGACAATCCTGTGGCACCAGGACAACCTGGAAGGGTTGTGGTTACTGATCTATCATGTCATGCCATGCCCCTTATTCGTTACGATATTGGTGATATTGGCAAACCTTCTGTTGAAAAGTGCAGTTGTGGGATTGAACTCCCCTTGATGGAAATGGTGGAGGGGCGAAAAGAGGATTTTATCCGCAAAAAGAACGGTGAATTGGTTCATGCAGCCTACTTATGTTACACGCTGAAAGAGGACACTGTTCATGAGTTTAAGATGTATCAAAAAGAAACAGATTGGCTCAATGTTCAAATTGTAAAATCTCCCTTCTTTACCGATGCTTCCGAAAGGAAACTGGAAGAGAATTTGAGAAGCGCTTTGGGAAAAGATGTTAGAATTACATTTGAATACCTGGATCAAATTCCAAGGGAAAAATCTGGAAAATTGAGATATTTTGTTTCGGAACTGTCGGAGCATGTGTAATAATGATTGGCAAGAACACGATATGCCTCTCTATTTGGGTAAAAGATGATCATCCTCGGATTAGCTATAATCTCCGTGCATATTTTATTGTTCATAAAGGCGAAGCTATTTTTTATGAAACCAGTCTGACTCTTTTATTTTTATTTTCTCATCCATAATGAAAAGAAAATTTTGAGTTTTTAATTAAGGAAATAAAACAATTTTAATATTTATATTTTTTCTTTCTTTGTTCATGGTGTTTTATGCCTATTTTGGCTATCAGTTGTCCTTATTGTTGATTCGTATTTTTCGACAGAATGAACAGATCCGCCAGCTACTTGATGCGCCTGTGACGTTTATAATTGCAGC
>NZ_QRCB01000079.1 GCF_009833095.1 Nitrosomonas sp. JL21 | reverse complement strand
TGATTCCAAACGGGATATCAATGCCCCCTGAACAGCCTCCTCGAAATCCGGTTAAGCCGGCACGCCTGTTGTTTGTAGGTGGCCTAAATTGGTATCCTAATCGAGATGCCATTCATTATTTTCTGGATGAAGTATGGCCTTTGATAAAAGGTCGTGCTCAAGAAATTAGTGTTGACATCATTGGTAAGTTTCCATCAAAAAAAATCCGGCAATACGCAGACTCTGACAAAAGGATTAAAGTTCATGGTTTTGTTGATGACATATCCGTTTTTTATGAGAGCGCATCGATATACATATGTCCAATTAGAGATGGTGGTGGTACAAAGTTGAAAGTTTTGGATGCGCTGGCTCATAGACTTCCTTTGGTGGCTGATCGGATTGCCTGTGAGGGGTTAGATATTATTGATGGATTTCATGCATTACTGAGTCGAGATTCACAAGATATGGCAGAAAAAATACTTTATTTGTTGCAAAACTCTCATACCGCCCAGCAGCTTCAAGAAAATGGATATGGTTTAGTTGTTGGTAAATATGATTTTTCTTTGATTGGAAAGAAATTGTCAGATCTGTACATTTCAATGGCAAAGTCAACTAAGGGTCTACTCAAAAATTAATTACCAATTTTAGAGCTCCTGACATTAAGCTTGAAAAAGCCTTATTTTAAAGGATTGTGCTCAGGGCAATCGCATGTAGATTTGTTTAAGAAAAGTTAAAATAACTATAGACTTTTGTCTTTTACTATTATAAAAAAATTTGAAATATAAATTCAATAGGTTATAAGTGAAAAAAGACAAGAAGTCGACATCAATTGATTTTCATTTCGGACAACTATCAGATCCCCGACATCACAACAAGAAACACAAGTTTGTAGATATTATGAGAACTTTGCATCCACCCCAAACCAAACCTTGGATAAAATACAAATTTGAAGTTTTCCAATAAAAATTTGGTAGTAAAATTATTTATATCATTGAAATCATTGAATATTTTCTTAAAATATGCTATATTTTACTTAGAACTTAACCATAAAGCCAGGTGGTGCTCATGAGTTTTAAGAAAAAAAGTAAGCAAATGACATTCGCAGATTTGGAAGTGTTACACAACCCTTCATTCACTAATAAAAGACTTAAAAGGTTATCAGAAATTCAGGATTCAATCGATTGGGAACCTATAGAAAAAGCGCTAATCGAAAATTATGAACCGGGGTGTAACAAATTTGGTCCGTCTCCATATCCTCCACTAATGCTGTTCAAGTGTTTGTTGCTGCAGAAGTGGTTCAGAATCGATTCAGATCCTGAGCTTGAAAGTCAGATAAATGACAGTATCGCCTTTAAACGGTTTTTAGAGATTTCGTTGGACAAACCATCCCCGGACCATTCAACCTTTTCCCGTTTTAGAGGCAGACTGAGCAAAAGACAGTTGGGAAGAATTACACAAAATGTTTTAAACCAATTTTCCCAAAAAGGGATAACCATAAACGAAGGTATTGCGGTAGACGCAAGGATTGTAAAATCAGCCAGCAAGCCGTTGAGCAAAAAGAAATTAAAAACTTTACAAGAAGAGAGGTCCACTCCTGAAGGCAAGCTTGATAAGAGCGGAAAGCCCAGAAAGTTTTCAAGAGACCTTGAATCGAACTGGACTATTAAAAACAAGAAAGCCTATTATGGATTAAAAGAGCATGCATCCATTGATACGAATCATGGGTTTATCCTTGCAACAGCGTTGAGTCAAGCCTCAGTCCAGGATACTAATTATTTTCAATATTGTACGATATTCAGCCGTCAGACACCCCAAAAGTTAAAAAAAGTATACACAGATAAGGGCTATCATGGGGAGCAGAACAGGAGTTTCTTAAGTATGAACAACTTTGGTGACGGTATTATGCGAAAAAATTCGACAACAGCCAAATTGACAGAATATGAAAAGGATTGGAATAAAGATATATCCAAAGTCAGATACATAGTAGAGCAGTATTTCGGCATAAACCATCTGCATGATCGTGGACAAAGAGCCAGGTTTACAACCATAGCCAAAAACAATATTGACATATGGCTCAGACAAACGGCCTACAATATTGGGAAGGGAATAAAAGCTATTGCAAAGAAGAACCAGGAAGAAGTCCTACAGGGATAAATGCGGATATTTTAAATAACGATATTGAAAAATAACTTTACTCATCCAAATCAAATTAAAAATTCCCGAAAAATTTAAAAAGTAGTAAAAAAG
>NZ_QRCB01000078.1 GCF_009833095.1 Nitrosomonas sp. JL21 | reverse complement strand
GAGCGGGTGTGAATGGTGAAACCATCACCATCACCGGCGATGGCGCAGTGACGACATTCGCCAATGTTGAGAATTACGTTATCGAGGACGATACGACTGACGCGCGCAACGTGACCATTCTAGCGGCGGATACGAGTGTGACAGCAAATTCTGCGACCGATGCCGTGATATTCACGATCGGCGCGCTGACTTACAGCGGCAGGATTACCGGTCAATCGGCCGTTGGCGATACCTTGAGTCTGGCTAACGGCGCGAATGTCAGCGGCGGCACGATCGCAAATGTCGAAGCGCTGGTGTTGGCCTCCGGCGCATCGGTTCGGATATCTGCGACCCAGAATCAGGGTTTTACCGGCGCAATCATGGCGCCCGGCAATGGCATCGGCGGCGAAACCCTCATTGTCAGCGGCGATGGCGCAGTCACGACGCTGACCAATATCGAAAATTACGTCATCGAGGATGATACGACCAATGCGCGCAGCGTGACCATTTTGACGGCGAACACGAACGTGACGGCAAATTCTGCGACCGATGCAGTGACATTCATTATCGGCGCGCTCGCGTATACCGGCACGATCACCGGTCAGGCTGCGGTGGATGATAGATTGGTGTTGAGTAACGGCGCCGATATCAGTGCTGGCACGATCGTGAATATCGAAGCGCTGACCCTGGTTTCCGGCGCATCGGTTCGACTCTCCGTCGCCCAGAACCAGGCATTGACCGGAACGATCATTGCGCCGGGCAGCGGCGTCAGTGGCGAAAAAATAACGATCGCTGGCGATGGCGCGGTCACGGTACGTGCCAATATCGAGACTTATGAACTGGGCGACGATAGCACCAATGCCAGAACCGTGACTCTGAATTCAGCGGCCTTGACGCTCATTGCCAATAATTTGAGCGATGTGATTACCGTTAATGCGGCGGCGCTGGCTCAAAATGCAGCTTTAACGTTGGGAACCAGCGCTTCTTCACTGATCGTGACGAATCTGGTGGGTAATCTGGTGGCGACCGATCTGGCGGGGACATTAACTGTCACCACCGCGAATGCAGCGGATAACGGCATCAGTATCACGACCGGGTCGGCCGCCTGCGCGGTGAATGTGGCCGCCGGCGCTGCTTCGGATATTGTTGCCATCAACGCGGCGGCGCTCGGTAATAATACGATGCTGACCATCACATCAGGCGGAGGCGCGGCAGGCGCCGTGAACATTACCGGCCTGATCGGAAATCTGACCGTATCCAATCCTATCAGCGGCTTAATTAATATCGTCGTGGCGGATAATGCGGTCGATGACGGAATTGCCATTGCCGCCGGTGCCGCCAATCTGGCCATCAGCAATGTCGCCGATGGCGATACTGTGACGATCACCGGGTTCATAGGCTCGGCATTGACTGGCGCGATTGCGGGAACCAGCGGGAAATTCAATATCGCTGCCGGTATCGCTACCAACACCATCACTACCGGCGCCGGCAACGATACCTTCACCTTTGCTGCGGGCACGGGCTTGACCTCGGCCGATACCGTCAACGGCGGCGCTGGAACCGACACGGTGGCAT
>NZ_QRCB01000077.1 GCF_009833095.1 Nitrosomonas sp. JL21 | reverse complement strand
TCATGGCAAAGAGTAAATTTGAGCGGTCGAAGCCACACGTAAACGTTGGAACGATAGGTCACGTGGATCACGGGAAGACGACGCTGACGGCGGCGATAACGACGATATTGACGAAGAAATTTGGTGGGGAAGCGAAGAGTTATGCACAGATTGACTCAGCACCCGAGGAACGTGCGCGAGGAATTACAATTAACACAGCGCATGTGGAATATGAGACTGAAAATCGTCACTATGCTCATGTGGATTGCCCTGGCCATGCGGACTATGTGAAGAACATGATTACCGGTGCGGCACAAATGGATGGCGCGATACTGGTGGTATCAGCAGCCGACGGTCCGATGCCACAGACTCGAGAGCATATCTTGCTGGCTCGTCAGGTGGGTGTTCCCTATATCATCGTGTATATGAACAAAGCGGATATGGTCGATGATGCAGAATTGATCGAGCTGGTGGAAATGGAAATCCGTGAATTGTTATCGAAATATGACTTTCCTGGCGATGATACCCCGATTGTGGTGGGATCGGCTCTGAAGGCGTTGGAAGGGGATCAAAGTGAGATTGGCGAGCCTTCGATCCTGAAACTGGCAGAAGCGCTGGATAGTTACATTCCCCAACCTGAACGTGCGATCGATGGGACATTCATCATGCCGGTTGAAGACGTGTTTTCGATCTCCGGGCGTGGAACGGTGGTGACTGGACGCGTGGAAAGAGGGATCATCAAAGTTGGCGAAGAGATAGAGATCGTAGGTCTGAAGCCGACCCTGAAGACGGTATGTACCGGTGTGGAAATGTTCCGCAAGCTTCTGGATCAGGGGCAGGCGGGTGATAATGTGGGGATATTGCTGCGCGGCACGAAAAGAGAAGAAGTGGAACGTGGTCAAGTGCTGGCTAAGCCGGGCAGTATTTCACCGCATACTAAGTTTACGGCAGAGATTTATGTACTTAGTAAAGAAGAAGGTGGAAGACACACCCCATTTTTTCCGGGATATCGTCCACAGTTTTATTTCAGAACGACGGACGTCACAGGCGCGATTGAATTGCCGGCGGGTACGGAAATGGTGATGCCTGGAGATAATGTATCTGTTACGGTGAACTTGATCGCGCCGATTGCGATGGAAGATGGGCTGCGCTTTGCGATACGCGAAGGTGGAAGAACCGTAGGTGCTGGTGTCGTCGCAAAAATTATTGAGTAAT
>NZ_QRCB01000076.1 GCF_009833095.1 Nitrosomonas sp. JL21 | reverse complement strand
TACTGGCGATCAAAATTGAAATAAATATGTGAAAAAAACGTTTAATCATTTAATTATTGTATATTAAATCTAATTGACACAAAATTTTTTTGAATTTTGAAATGCCGTGTTTAAAGTATTTATAACTGATTAATCACAAACATCGAATGGTCATTCTAATTAGATCGGTGTTTGAGACCGATGAACTGATTTATTCTTCGCATACTGGACACCCAGCCACTTCACCGCAATTGATTACTAGCGCCTAATGTACCTGCAGCACACATTTGCCTGCTCAGATAAAATCTGATCTGGACGTAGCTCTGGCGGAGCATCGATCGCAAACTGGATCGCCAGAAAAATTCAGCCCACCTAAGCGACCATGATCCTCGAACGCATCAAACGACTGTTAGAGCACATGCCCACAGACAAGAACAAGCTCTACAGTCTGTGTGTCCCGGAATTGGAATACATATGAAAAAAATGCGTCAACCGTATTAATAGGTATCAAGTTGATGATGGCTACAACTCACAAAGAAGTCCTGGTGGTAGGCATACGCAGTTTGCCAGTGATCCCCTACGATAGTCACAGCTAAGCGAAGCCATTGAACAGACCACCACCTTGACCGATCAGAGATCAAAACCGTATTTGTTAATAAGGATTATCGCGGTGCAGGTTTAAGGAAGTGACGATCCGTCGCAATAGTCAGAATCGCGGCGTCAAATAATCGATCAGAAAAACCATTCAACCATGAAGTGCCATTTGAACGGCAATTGGTCATATGAAAAATGAAGGTAAACTGCGGCAAGACTGGCTTAAGGGCATTCTCGCCGATGTCCTCAATGCCGTCTATGCGGTGCCGAGCCTAATCTGGAGTTATTGTCAAAAGTGGTGTTCAGAGACTTCATCAAGCTGCATTCTGATCTATTGTTGCTGCCTCGATACCATCAATAAATTTGACTCCTGTAATGACTTTGGCGAGGTAGTCAAATCCTCGTTGTCGCCGCCACTTGTTCTGCGCACATTCAGCCAACTTAAACATCATGTGCAGCATACCGTTGCGGGTCAGAAAGCCTTTTGATCGCTTAGTCCGGTGGCGTAGGGTGCCAAAGGTCGATTCGATCGGATTCGTGGTTCTCAGGCTCTGCCAATGCTGAGCCGGAAAATCATAGAAAGCCAGCAGTTCATCCCGGTCTTTTTGCAAAGTCAATGTGGCTTTCGGATATTTGGCCTCAAAAGTATTGATAAACAGATCAAAGGCACGGTGAGCCTGTTCCCGGGTCTCGGCCTGCCAAATTTCGTGTAAGGAATGTTTCACCCTGGGCTGAATCGATTGAGGCACCGCGTTCAATACGTTCAAGGTCTTGTGCAGCCAGCAACGTTGATGTCTTGTGTCTGGATAAATTTCCTCAAGGGCTGACCAAAAGCCCATCGCTCCATCACCGATTGCCATTTTTGGGGCGTTCATGCCGCGGGCCTTGAGCATCAACAACACTTCCCGCCAGCTTTGGGTCGATTCCCGCATACCATCTTCGATCGCCAAAAAACGCTTCTGCCCACGGGCATCAACGCCGATGATAACCAGCGCGCACAGTTTCGCATCCTCGGCTCTGAGACCGCTGTAAATCCCATCCAAATATAAACCCACTGATCCTTGTCCAATCGCATTTCACGCCAGTAACGGTAATCCTCTGCCCATCGCTGTTTCAGCCTGGCTACCGTACTGGCAGATAGCCCTTTCGCCCCCGGACCTACTAGAACTTCCAAAGCGCTGCCCATCTCTTCCGTTGAAATGCCTTTCAAATACAACCACGGCAGTGCCGCTTCCAGAGAGCGCGTTTTACGCACATAAGGCGGCACTAGCGCCGAACGAAAAGTCACCCTTTCTTCGCTTTTAGCCCGTACTTTCGGAATCTTGACAGTCACCGGCCCAATGCCGGTCTGAATCTCCCGCTCAGGCAGGTAACCATTACGAACAATGGCTGAGCGGCCATTGCCCAGAACCTGATCTGCGTATTGTTTCATAAATTCTGATAATTCTGCTTCAACGGCTTGCTCGATCAATTGCCGAGCGCCAGTCCTTAATAATTCAGTCAATGAAT
>NZ_QRCB01000075.1 GCF_009833095.1 Nitrosomonas sp. JL21 | reverse complement strand
TACCAATGTGGGTGCTTGGTTGATGATAGTCCAATCGATTTCATGGCCGAAGGCATCATAGCGTTTACCATACACATCCGTGCCGGTTTCACTTGAGGGCGATGTCCAGCTTACTACGAATCCTCCGTCAGCCAGACTGACCACTGATGGCATATGGTTTGAACTGACCGGATTGGAGCTGACGACAAATTCCGTGCCCTGTGCTTCGCCATTAATACCATAGCGCTGGCCATAAATTTTATAGTCAGAGCCATCTTCCTGATTGGACTGCCAGATGGCCACGAAACCGCCGCCGGATAATGCAGTGACCGAAGGTAATGATTGGTCTGACGAGGTATCGGTATTGATCAGGAACTCACCGTCCAGCGCATTGCCATTGGCGTCATAGCGCTGACCATAAATGCCGTTTTCGCCACCGTCCTGCTGCTGGGATTGCCACACCACCACGAACCCGCCGTTCGTGAGCGCGGTGATCGATGGCCGGGATTGATCGCTCGATGTCTGCGTATTGATCAGGAATTCCGTGCCGAGTGCAACCCCATTGCCATCATAACGCTGACCATGGATATCGTATTCGCCGTTCTCCTGATCATAGGATTGCCAAGTGACTACGAAACCCGTGCTCAATGCCGTGACGGCCGGCAGTTCTTCGGCCTTGGTAACGGAATTGGTGATGTTGAATTCCGTGCCTTGCTTGGCGCCAAGCGCATCGTAAATCTGACCGTGAATGTCAAAATCATCGGTTACGCCATTATAGGATTGCCAGGTCACGACAAAGCCATTGTTGGGCAATGCCGTGACAGAGGATTGAGCCGGGGCGATTCCTGCAATATCGCTGATCTGGAACTCTGCACCTTGCGGATTGCCATCGCTGCCATAGCGTTGGCCGTAAATGCCCGATGAACCTGCACCATTCTGGCCATTCGATTGCCAGGTCACGACAAATCCGCCATTGGCAAGACTAGTTACAGAAGGTTCCTGTTGATTGCTAGCCGTATAGGTGTTGACGCGGAACTCAGGGCCTTGCGCAGCGCCGCTGGCATCGTAGCGTTGACCATAGATCCCATGACTTGCGCCATCCTGACCCAGAGATTGCCAAATGATTACGAAGCTTCCATCGTTCAATCCAGCCACCGACGGAGAATCCTGGCCGCTTGTGGTGTAGGTATTGATGCGTGT
>NZ_QRCB01000074.1 GCF_009833095.1 Nitrosomonas sp. JL21 | reverse complement strand
GCTTTATTGAGTTTTGATGAATTCTGCCATTAATTCGATATGGGGCGTATGGGGAAACAGGTCGAGCAACTGTATTTCGTTGATCGACCAGCCCTGTTGATGAAAAAACCAGGCATCGCGAGCGAATGTTTCAGGATTGCAGGAAATGTAGAGTATCGTTTCGAGCGTACGAAAACTGTTAAAAAAGCCCTGGTGTTTTTTCAGTCCGGCCCTTGGTGGGTCGAGCACCAGCGTATGGGCATCCTGGACATGGGGTTGTAATTTTTTCCAGATCCAGGGATCAAACAGATCGATCTTCTGAGGCGATACGTTGCGAAGATGCCGGGACTTGAGGATTTCAACCGTGATTGCATCTACTTCATACGCAATTACCGAAGTGCAGTTCGATTCGGCGATGATTTGGGTAAAATTGCCGGAGCCGCAAAATAATTCCACGACCTTGCCCAGGTGCGGATTCTGCGCCAATTTCTGCCGCAGCCAATCGCGCATCCGACTGTTTTGGATTGAGTTGCCCTGTTTGAACGGACGTTTTTGATTGATAACGATATCATTGGTCTGCATGTCATCGTCCAGCTCAATGAAATTCCAGTTCTGATTGGTGTCGGTTTTCCATCGGGTATTGGGCAATTGTCGGATAACGCTTGTCAGCAAAGCTCTGCATGCATCATTGAGCACGATACAATCATTAATTGGCGCAATGTGATGTGATTGTTCCGAGATGAAGCCCAACTGCGCGCCATTTGTCTTCAGTTGACAGCGATTCCGATAGCCATATAGGTCTGGTGCAGGTTGCACAGCTCCCACGTTGAGCATAGACGCATCGAATCCGACGCGTTGCATCGCATAAATAAAACGATTCCTCTTTTGTTCCAGCTGACTTGTATAATCTGCAATCATCCAAGGGCAACCGGTACAGCCATTTTCTTCCAGATGAATATGCGCGCAGCGAGGCGATTGCCGCTGCTCTGAAGGATGGATGAGCTGAACGAGTTTTGCGTAGGCAAATTTTTTATTGTTCAGCGGCTTGTCAGTGATTTCAAATTCACCGATATCACCGGGCCAGGTTCCAAAGACAAAATAGGTGATTTGGTTCTGCTCATTCTTGACGACACCTAAGCCCTTTTGAGATAAATGTGTAATGCGCCCTTTGAATTTCATGGTAAATGACAATTGTTCTGTTGATGAGGAAAATCGATGGTGATCAACCCTTATGAAAATTTTAGAAAAAATCTTAAATTATTGGAAAATGTCCTGACGTCATTGCAATATCAAGTGACCCAGAAGGCAGGAACCGAGCCTCCATTTCAGAATGAATTCTGGGATCACACAGCAGCCGGTATTTATGTCGATATTGTATCGGGAGAACCGTTGTTTGCCTCCCTTCATAAATTTGACTCCGGAACCGGCTGGCCAAGTTTTTACCGACCCATCGATGAGCACTATATTTGTCTCAAAAGCGATTATGAACTATGGGTGCCGCGTACGGAAGTGCGTAGCCGGTACGCGGATAGTCATTTAGGACATGTTTTCAATGATGGTCCGTCACCGACGGGTATGCGCTATTGCATCAATTCTGCGTCGCTACGGTTTATTTGCTTAGATGACCTTGCGGCGAAGGGTTATGGCGAATTGATCGCATTGTTTGCAACATCGATGAAAAAATGACCTCTCATGACCGAAAATGATCCACTGCTGGAAGAATTGCTTCCTGTACACCCATTGCCTTCGTTCTGGCAAGCAGCGTTCTGCCTTGGCGGTGTTTTTATATTGATTTCACTGGGGATGTTCGTGTATGCAATCAGCATACATGCCATTCTGTTTTTGGCATTGATCTGGGTGTGTCTGCAAGCGCACTGGCTGGGATATGCCTTTACTGACATCAGAAACATGATGGATGATGGCATTATCAAGGCGTTGCCGGCGATATATATTTTTTTGCTGATCGGAATGGTGATTGCCAGTTTCATGCAAAGCGGCACGATTGCAAGTCTTCTTTATTATGGTATCGATCTGCTCAACCCAACGATTTTTCTGGCTGCGGGATTCATATTGTGCAGCCTGATGTCGGTAGCTACCGGTACGTCCTGGGGGACGGTGGGTACGATCGGAGTGGTATTGATCGGCATTGGCGATGCAATCGGGATTCCATTGCCGCTGGTGGCGGGGATGATCGTTTCTGGGGCTACGTTCGGCGACAAATTGTCACCAATTTCCGATACCACCAATCTGGCGGCCATGAGTGCCGGGACTCAGCTTTATCGTCATATCGGTTCGATGCTCTATACCACCGTACCGACATTTATCGTTGTGCTGGGTATTTACACAGCTTGGGGCTGGGAATATGGCGCCAATGACTTACCTGCAGCGCATATTGAGGAGATTCGTAGCGCGCTCGCAGGAGCGTATCAGTTAAATCTGTGGATCACGATATTGCCCTTTTTATTGATGTTTGGTTTGAGTATCAAACGTTATGCGGCGGAAGTCAGCATGGCTTGGAGTATCGTATTGGCCATGCTGATTGCCATGTTCTATCAAGGTAAGGATGGAATCGAAGTGATCAATGCGCTATGGATGAATTCTGCAGGTACCACTGGGATCGCGAATATTGATGAGCTATTGGGTCGCGGCGGGGTGTACAGTATGGCGTGGACATTGTTGCTTTCTCTGCTGGCACTGGCGTTGGGAGGCATTCTGCATCACGCGGGTTTTTTGCGGGTATTGCTGGAAAATGTCATTGTACACATTCAACGTACAAGTACGTTGATTGCCGCCACGATTGCATCCGGACTGGTCGGCAATATGACGCTCGGAGAAGCCTACATTTCGATCATTCTGAATTGCCAATTGTTTAAAGGGGCGTTTGAGGAAAGAAAGTTGGATCGGGCTGTGCTATCGCGCTCTGTCGAGGAAGGTTCCACTTTAACGACCGGCTTGATTCCATGGACAACCGCAGGCACTTTTTATCTGGCGACGCTCGGTATCCCGGTGCTGGACTATGCGCCGTATGCATTGCTGAACTTGCTCAATCCTTTCATATCGATTGCCATGGCGATCATGGGGATTGGATTGTTGCGGAAATCTGACCGCTTACCAACGAAGTGATTTATCCAGACCAAAATGAGCAAGTCTCCCGCTACGAAACTTCCGGATAATATTGTGCAGACGATAAGGAATTGACATGAAAAAAGAATTCATGCACCGAAGTGGTTGGAAAAAGGCGGGTATTATTTTACTGGCATTGATTGGCGGATTCTTGTTATCCTTTCTGGGATTTGGATTGTTATGGAGCGGTATTGCCTGGCATTTTCAATTGTTGATGTGTTTTCCCTTTCTATTGCTGGCGTGGGTGATTTCACACTGGAACCGAGCAGCAGTTGAAAGCTGTGCATCTATTGTTTTAGGCGCTGCTCCCCTCGGTATACTCATTACCCAATTCCGCGACAACAATGATTCGCATCTCATGCCTGTTCTGATCGTGGTAAGTTGGTTGATTGGGATTGCTGCCGGTTATTTTTTGACAAAGATATCCATGCATTCAAATTTTGTACAATCCGAAGATCTGAATCGCCGTGATTGAAAGATATGCCTGATTTAACCCTAAAAGTTCCGCCTGTCGTTGTGGTATTTCTGTTAGCTTGGGCGATGTGGATGGTTGCGTCATTCAATGCTTGGGCAAGCCTGTCCATACCCGCTAAAGAGGCATCTGCGCTAGTAACAGGATTAGTAGGTATTGCCTTGATTGTTGCAGGTGCTGCCGAATTCAGGGCAGCAAGAACGACGGTCAATCCATTAACACCGGAGTTAGCGACTTCAATGGTTACAAAGGGTATTTACCGATACAGCAGGAATCCTATGTATCTGGGTTTTCTGATCATGCTGGGAGCATGGGGCGTTTTTCTGGAAAATGCTGTGGCCATTGCTTTAGTACCCGTATTCGTCGCCTATATGAATCGATTCCAGATTCTTCCCGAAGAAAAAGCATTACTCGCTCAATTTGGCGATGATTATACCCATTACCTGGAGTCAACTCCGCGTTGGGTGTGAAAATTCTTCAGTTTGAATATTTAACGGCTCCGATAGTACTAATGAAAATTAGAATATGCACGCTGAGAAATTGCGAATATTCCTGCGAAACTACTAATTTTTTTAAGAATTCTTTACAAAACAGAGTAGGAAATTTCCCGTATTTCTGACAAATTCATTGCTTAAAAATATGAATAATGGCTGAGGTTAAGTCTTGATGAGTTGATTCAAGTCTGCGCATTTTTCAGGCAGTATTCCTTATTCTTTGGATAGGAAACAACTGGGTACAAGTGCAGTTACTGAGACTCACCTCTTGACGAAGAAGGTAGGTCTGTCTATCATAAAAAGGGAAGGCAGTGTAGGTTATTGCTTTTCTTTACGTTTCTTTAATTAGTCGTCCCTGAAGAATCCTTTTTTCTCAACCGTTGAGCTGTTGATTCTGCA
>NZ_QRCB01000073.1 GCF_009833095.1 Nitrosomonas sp. JL21 | reverse complement strand
TACCAATGTGGGTGCTTGGTTGCCTGAGCTGACAGGCGCAGTGGCATTACTCGTTACGCTCTCGGCGTGGCCACCAAGGTCGGTGTATGCCGCCTGTACGGTGATGACTTTACCCACATCGGCAGGTGCCAGTACATAACTGGCGCCGGTCGCGCCGGTATCGACGCCATCGCGCAACCAATGGTACGTAATGGCTCCGAGGCCATCGGCATCAGTCAAGTTGTCGCTCACATTCAGCGTTTGGCCTTGTTGTGCCGTGCCGGTAATCGTGACATTCCCCACAGGCGCATCATTAACATCAGCAACGGGTAAGGTGGCAGCGCTCATCACGCTCTCAGCCTGACCGCTCAGGTCGGTGTATGTTGCCTGTACGGCGAATACTTTGCCGATATCAGCCTGGGTTAGTCCATAGCTGACACCCGTGATACCGGTATCGACACCATCGCGCAACCAGTGATACGTAATTTCTCCGAGGCCGTCGGCATCGGCCAGATCGTTGCTCACATTCAGCGTTTGGCCTTGTTCAGCCGCGCCGGTGATCGTGACAGCACCCACTGGTGCGTCATTGACGTTGGCAACAAGCGCAGTCGCATTGCTCAGCACGCTCTCGGCATGGCCGCCCAGGTCGGTGTATGTTGCCTGTGCAGTGACTGCCTTGCCTACGTCGGCTTGCGTCAACAAGTAACTCGCACCGGTTGCACCGGTATCGATACCATCGCGCAACCAATGATACGTAATTTCTCCCAAACCATCGGCGTCAATCAGATCGTTACTCACATTCAGCGTTTGGCCCTGTTCAGCCGTGCCAGTGATAGTGACACTACCCGCTGGCACATCGTTGAGGTTGATAACTGGTACAGTAGGATTGCTCAATACGTTCTCAGCATGACCGCCAAGGTCGGTATAGGTCGCTTGAACGGTGAATACTTTGCCGATATCCGCTTGGGTCAATACATAATTCGTTTCGGTCACACCGGTATCAACATCGTCGCGCAGCCAGTGATACGTGATTGCTCCGAGGCCGTCGGCATCAGTCAGATCGTTGCTCACGCTCAGTGTCTGACCTTGCTCAGCCGTGCCGCTGATCGTGACACTGCCCACTGGCAAATCGTTGACATCGGCAACCACTGCGGTGGCTGCGCTCATGACGCTCTCAGCCTGACCGCCCACATCGGTATACGTTGCTTGCACGGTAAAGACTTTACCGACATCGGCTTGCGTCAATAAGTAATCGATACCGGTAGCACCCGTATCAATGCCGTCGCGCAACCAGTGATACGTGATTTCTCCGAGGCCATCGGCATCGGTCAGATCGTTGCTTACGCTCAGTGTCTGGCCTTGTTCTGCCGTGCCGCTAATCGTGACATTGCCCGCTGGTGTGTCATTGACATTGGCAACGGGTGCAGTCGCATTGCTCAGTATGCTCTCGGCATGGCCACCCAGGTCGGTATACATTGCCTGTACAGTGACTGCCTTGCCCACGTCGGCTTGTGTCAACAAGTAACTTGCACCGGTAGCACCGGTATCGGAACCGTCGCGCAACCAGTGATAAGTGATTGCTCCAATGCCATCGGCATCGGTCAGATCGTCGCTCACGTTCAGCATCTGGCCTTGCTCTGCCGTGCCGGTGATCGTAACGCTGCCCACTGGCAAGTCATTGATATCAGTAACTGCTGCGGTTGGTGCACTCGTTACGCTTTCGGCTTGGCCGCCAGCATCGGTATAGGTTGCCTGTACCGTGAATACTTTGCCGATATCAGCCTGGGTCAGCACAAAACTCGTCTCGGTCACACCGGTATCGACACCGTCGCGTAACCAATGATAGGTAATTTCTCCGAGGCCATCCACATCGGTCAGGTCGTTGCTTACGCTCAGTGTCTGGCCTTGCTCTGCCGTGCCGGTGATCGTGACACTGCCCACTGGCGGATCATTAACGTCTGCAACCGCTGCGGTAGCCGCGCTCGTCATGCTCTCAGCATGTCCACCCAGGTCGGTGTAGGTTGCTTGTACGGTAAAGACCTTGCCTACGTCGGCTTGCGTCAATAAGTAGTCGATACCGGTCGCGCCTGTATCGACGCCGTCGCGCAGCCAATGATAGGTAATTTCTC
>NZ_QRCB01000072.1 GCF_009833095.1 Nitrosomonas sp. JL21 | reverse complement strand
GCCGTTGCCGCCGCTGAGCGTGTCATTGCCCAGTCCTGCGGTGATCGCGTCATTGCCTTCGCCACCACTCAGCGTATCGTTCCCCGAGCCGCCGGTGATACTGTCATTGCCGCTGCCGCCGGTGATCGCAAACGCGCCGTCGGCCTCGGCTGCGCCATTGAACGTCAATACGCCGGCATTGGCGGCGTTCGATAACGTCAGGGTCGCGCCCGCCGCAACCAGCGCATTCACCGTCGTGATTGCAATCGCGGTATTGACCATGTCCGGCAATGCGATGAGTTCGATATTGCTGACATTGTTGAATTGTGTGGCGGTGATTGCCGTGGTGCCGATCAGCGTCAGCGTGTCGGTGCCGGCACCGCCGTTGACGGTATCCGCCGTCAAACCGGTACCGGCGACGAACGTGAAGGCATCATCGCCATTCCCGCCGCTGAACACATTGTTCAGCGAGCCGCTGATGAAACTGTCGTTGCCCGTGCCGCCGGTAATCGCCAGATTGGCGTCGGTCTCGGCGCTGCCGTCGAAGGTCAGCGCGCCGGAATTGGCGGCATTCGACAACGTCAGCGTCGCGCCGGCGGCAACCAGCGCATCCTTGGTGGTGATCGTCACCGCCGTGCTGGTATTGCCGACCGTGATCGCTTCAATATTCTGCACGTTATCGAAGTCATTCGATGCCGTGAAGGCGGTATTTCCGGTCAGCGCGACCGTGTCCGTGCCCGTTCCTGCGTCCACTGCATCGGCATTGGTCAGGCCGCTGACTGCGGCGAACGTGAACGTGTCATTGCCCGTCCCGCCGGATACGATATCCGTCCCCAATCCTGCCGACAGCGCATCGTTGCCGTTGCCGCCGATCAACGTGTCATTGCCTGAACTGCCGGTAATGCTGTCGTTGGCTCCGCCCCCAGTAATGCTGAAACTGCCGTCGGTTTCCGCCGCGCCGTTGAAGGTCAGCACGCCCGTCGTCAACGAAGTCGCCTGCAGCGTCAGAACAGCCCCGGCAGCCACCAGCGTATCTTTGGTCGTGATCGCGACGGACTGTGTGGTGTTGGTGACGGTAATGATTTCGATCGCGCTGACATTGTCGAATGTGGCCGCGGTCACCGCCGCGTTGCCGGTCAATGCCACCGTGTCGGTTCCAGCACCGCCGTTGACGGTATCGGCCAAGGTCAAGCCCGTGCCC
>NZ_QRCB01000071.1 GCF_009833095.1 Nitrosomonas sp. JL21 | reverse complement strand
ACTGAACTTTCTCTGCATTGAATATTCGCGCTGTGTCGCCTGCATAATCAGCGGGAGCCGTGCTTAATCCAGTTACTCGAACTGCACCACTGAGGTTGACAAAATTGAACACACCTCGATTACCTGAAAATATCACCGTGTCGGATCCCGCAGCCCCATTAATAAAATCACTCCCACCTCTGCCGTCAATAGTATCGTCACTAGCTGTTCCGACATGTGTTTGTGAACTAGGACTTCCAATTATTGTAGCCATTTACAACTCCTTTCCAAAATATAATTTACGGTTATTCTTAAATTTTTCAATTTGTTATATATCGTTTGTTAACCATTCAGTACTCAATCACAAGCAGCGGAGTACTCATTGCACTCTCCAGTCTGCTGGTTTTCAACCAGTTAACCGCAAGGGACGGAAAATTGAATTCGTAAAGATTAATAAAGATTTTAAGAAATTACTTTGACGCTCTTTCTAGTAGCAAATGATCAACAATTTTTACTAGACGCTAAAGACTATATCAATGAGACTAAAAAATATATGAGTCATTTATCCCAAGAATTATTGCTGAATGAGGATTATTTCGAGGATGAACATCACTTGGCCAATTTCAAATGAAATTAAGTTGAGACTAAAATTCAAAAAGGCAAATCAGCACAAACAGAACACCGCGATGATTCGATTCACAGAATTGATCGATACGAAAAAATTTTTATTTTGAATGGCAAAGTACTAAAAAATCACATTCCCCGCCGCTAAGCCGGTGGCGTCATTGTGCGTGACGATGCCGAGAATCTGTATATCCGTTGCGGTAATGCTGTCGTCGCCGCCGGTGCCAGCGGTGTACAGCACCAGCGCTGCCTGCGTGGCGGAAAAATTGATGATGAACAAATGTTCTTCTCCGGTTGCCAGCGTGGAAAAATCGATTTCTTCTCCCAGCTCGGTCAGTACATTGATCAATCCGGCCGCGGTGAAATCGGCCAGCACCAACTCGATTTCTGCATCCAGCAAGACCGTGGCTTCCTGGTTCGCGCCTCCGGCAATGGCCTGATTTCCCAAATCGGCGCCATTGCTGGCTGAATAATCCAATGTGCCGTCAGCATCATCGTTCAGGGCGGTTTTGAGCGCGCCGGTGATCTGAATCAAATCGTCCGCCGCGGTATTCGCATTGGCATCGAATTGCGTGATCGAATCGGCGCCGCTATTGGCGCCTGCCGCCGCGCCATCGGCAGAGGTGCTGTAAATGACGGTTTGACGGATATTATCATTGGCGCTCGCGCCCAATACCATCACATCCGCGCCGCCATTGCCGGTGAGGCTGTCGCTGCCCGCGCCGCTGGTCATACTGTCATTGCCTGCGCCGCCAATCAGCGTGTCATTGCCGGTTCCGCCGAAAATCGTATCGTTGCCTGCCCCACCGGTGATGGCGTCATTGCCTGTACCTCCGGTAATCGCAAAAGCGCCATCCGTTTCCGCATTGCCATTGAAGGTCAGCACCCCTGAATTGGCGGCGTTGGTCAGCGTCAGGCTGGCGCCAGCGGCAACCAGCGCATTTTGCGTCGAAATCGTGACTGCTGTGTTGGTATTGCCCAACGTGATCGCTTCTATATTCTGCACATTGTCGAAGTCCGCCGATGACGTGAAAGCCGTGTTTCCGGTCAATGCGACCGTGTCCGTCCCGGCTCCGCCATCCACGGTATCCGCACTGGTTAATCCGCTCGCCGTTACAAATCGTAACGTATCATTTCCTGCATCTCCTGCGAGCACATCATCGCCCAGCCCAGCCGTCAAGCTATCGTTGCCGTTGCCGCCGCTGAGCGTATCGTTGCCCGAGCTGCCGGTGATGCTGTCGTTTGCGCCACCGCCGGTAATGATGAAAGCACCATCGGTCTCGGCAGCACCGTTGAAAGTCAGCGCTGCGGTGGTCAATGATGTGGCGTGGAAAGTCAGGATGGCGCCGGCGGCAACCAGTGTATTTTTGGTGGTGATCGTAACCGCTTGCGTGGTATTGACCACGGAGATCGTTTCAATATTGCTGGCGTTGTCAAAATTGGCGGCTGCGACGGCGGTATTGCCAGTCAGCGCAATCGTGTCCGTTCCGTCCCCGCCATTGACATTATCAGCAGCCGTGAGACCTGTGCCCGCTGCCAGCGTAAAGCTGTCGTCGCCGTTGCCGCCGCTGAGCGTG
>NZ_QRCB01000070.1 GCF_009833095.1 Nitrosomonas sp. JL21 | reverse complement strand
CAAAGGCTGAAAATCCGGCTTACCTTTTATCCGGAATTAGTTGACCACTACAAACTTGCCGGAAATGAGATAATTGCAGAGTATTTATTGCAAATTCTGGTGAGATTTTGATGGGACCTAAAGATAAGCACACCCCGTCTGGAGGCTTTTTTCAGCAGCCGTTAGGAGAACTGATCAATCGACGCAACGGTGAAGCGGTGTTATACAAATCTTAATTAGGGGTGAACATAGAATTAGGAAAAAACTGCACGTTAGCGCCTATGTTATGCTGACTATCTAAGTTTCACCCTTCCCGGTAGTTCGCAAAGACCGAAATTGCCCGTCTTCGTTTTTTCTATTTTGTCTCCAAACATAATCACCTGTCAGGTTACTTTGTAACTCGATAGCTTTTTCAAGATAAACCGTATTCCATAACACTATCGCAGCCGTCACTAAATTGAGGCCGCTGGCTCGATAGCGTTGCTGTTCAAAGCTACGATCTCTAATTTCGCCTAATCGGTTAAAAAATACCGCTCGTGCAAGCGCATTTCTAGCTTCACCTTTATTTAACCCGGCATGAACGCGACGACGTAACTCAACATTTTGCAGCCAGTCTAAAATGAACAGGGAACGTTCAATTCGGCCCAATTCGCACAATGCGATGGCAAGGCCATTCTGCCGAGGGTAACTACCGAGTTTTCTGATCATTAATGAGGCCGTCACTGTGCCCTGTTTGATGGAGGTGGCCAGCCGTAAGATTTCATCCCAATGGGCACAAAGGTGCTTGATATTCAAGTTGCCGCCGATCATGGTTTGCAATCCCGCATAGTTCTGTCCGTTTTTGGGAATGTAAAGCTTGGTGTCTTTTAAGTCACGAATCCGAGGCGCAAAGCGGAAACCTAATAAATGCATGAGAGCGAAAACATGATCAGTGAAACCCGCGGTATCAGTGTAGTGTTCCTCAATCCGCAAATCCGACTCGTGATATAGGAAGCCGTCAAGCACATAAGTTGAATCTCGAATACCGACATTGACCAGATTCATGTTGTACAGGGCATATTGATCGGAAATATGAGTGTAAAACATTCTACCGGCTTCACTTCCATACTTGGGATTAACATGCCCGGTACTCTCCGCTTTGCCTCCAGCGCGAAACCGTTGTCCGTCAGATGATGATGTCGTGCCATTGCCCCAGTTTCCGGCAAAGGGGTTGTAAAATTGCGTATTGACTAATTCCGCCAGAGCCGCCGAATAGGTATCATCGCGAATATGCCAGGCTTGCTACCAAGAAAGCTTGGCGTATGTCGTGCCAGGACATGATTCAGACATTTTGGTCAATCCCAAATTGATAGCATCGGCTAAAATGGCGGCAAGTAAAAGGGTTCTATCTTTTGGCGATTCGCCGTCTTTCATGTGAACAAAATGCCGGGTGAATCCAGTTCAATCGTCTACATCCATTAATAATTAATAACAGATAAACCCCCGGCTCTGCCGGGGGACTCCCAAAGGTTTGACCGTTAAGGCAGTCGTCGTAACGTTCTCGTCCCAACCACGAGACGAGGAGTCAAAGATGAAGGAATACCAAAGTTTGAGCCATACGCGCTGGAATTGTAAATATCATGTGGTATTTATTCCGAAGCGACGAAAGAAACTGATATTTGGCAAGGTCAGGAAGCATATAGGGGAAGTGTTGCACGATCTGGCAAATCAGAAGGAAAGCGCGATTGTGGAAGGCCATTTGATGCTGGATCACATTCACATGTGTATAAGGGTAATCCTCCCATTTTTAAC
>NZ_QRCB01000069.1 GCF_009833095.1 Nitrosomonas sp. JL21 | reverse complement strand
CGCCGCGGCAATTGTTCGAGCGCCAGACGGTCGCAGCATTGGCGGTCGTGATGAAACCGCTGGAAGCGGCCGCGATGACCGTGGAAGATGCAGGAATTCCTGCGCACGTGCCGATACCGCTGCTGCCGATACAATGTGAATTCTTTGAGCAATCGATTCCAGCTCAGCATCACTGGAATCAGGCCATGCCGCTCAAAAGCCGGCAACGTCTCGAAGCGCGCTGGCTGGATCAGGCACTGCAAGCCGTGGTTCAGCATCACCGGGCATTGCGTTTCAGCTATTCCCTCGATGCAGACGGCCAATGGATACAGACAGCCCGTGAAGCGGCTGCGCAGGATCTGTTATGGATCCGCTCTGCCGCGGATGATGAGCAACTGCTCGTACTGTGCAATGACGCGCAGCGCAGCCTGAATCTGCAACACGGCCCGCTGCTGCGCTGCCTGTTGGTCGATCGGGGCGAACAGGGACAGCTTGCGCTGTTGGTCATTCATCACCTGGCGGTTGATGGCGTATCCTGGCGTATTCTGATGGAAGACCTCGAAACCGCTTACCGCCAGGTCATGCATGACGAAGACATCGCATTGCCTGCACCGAGCAGCGACTATGCCGTCTGGACACGGCGATTACAGCAGTATGCTGCTGACCATGCCGATGAATTTGCCTATTGGCAACAATTGACGGCGATTCCGGCTAGCATACCGTGCGATGAGCCTTCTGGTTCAAACCACACACGGCACTACCGCAAAGTCACGGTCAAGCTCGATCGAGCACAAACACAGTCCTTACTGAAGGACGCACCTGCCGCCTACCGCACCCAGGTCAACGATCTGCTGTTGACGGCATTGGGCGGCGCACTATGCCACTGGAGCGGGCATACGGAAATTCTGGTGGATCTGGAAGGTCATGGCCGAGAAGACCTGTACGCGGATATCGATTTGTCGCGTACGGTGGGTTGGTTCACGACCGTTTTTCCGGTAGCGCTGGTTGGCGGCGATGACGTGGCGGTGAGAATCAAGCAAACCAAGGAACACTTGCGGCGCATTCCGCACAAAGGCATCGGCTATGGCCTGTTCAAATACCATGGCACCGAGGAACAGCGGCAAATCCTGGCGCAATCGCCAAGAACGCAGGTGGTGTTCAATTATCTGGGGCAATTCGATGCCAGTTTCGATGAAGAACACCTGTGGATGCTGGCGGACACACCGGTAGGCGAGTCGATGGATCCGGCGGTGGAGCAGCAGCACGATCTGCAGCTCAACAGCCATATAGTCGGTGGTGAATTCCATTTGGAAGTCGGATACAGCGAAGCGCGCTATCGGAAGGAGACGATGGCCGAGTTTGCGCATGCGTTCATAGCGAAACTGGAACAGATTATCCACCACTGCGGCAGGACTATCCGTGGCGTCACGCCATCGGATTTCCCATTGGCGGCAATGACGCAACAAGAATTGGATGACTTGCCGGTTCCAGTTGAGCAGCTCGAGGATCTCTATCCGCTGTCGCCGATGCAGGCGGGCATGCTGTTTCATAGCGTATTCGATGCTGGGGGTGATATTTACCTGAATCAGTTGCGGGTGGATATCGATCATCTGGATGTGGAGCGGTTTCGGGCGGCATGGCAATCCGCGCTGGACCGGCACGATATACTGCGCACGGGCTTCATACAGGAAGGCCGGGTTGCGGTGCAGTGGGTGGCGAAAGCTGCGCAGTTGCCGTGGTCGGTGCATGACTGGCGCGGCCGCGCATCATTGGCAGAACTGCGGCAAGAACTGGATCGATTGGCGCAAGCGGAACATGAACTGGGTATGAATTTACGGACGCCGCCATTACTGCGTATTGCGGTGGTTTGTCTGGATGATGACCGCTATCACGTGATGATGACGATTCATCATCTGTTATTGGATGGATGGAGCACGTCGCAATTGATGGGTGAAGTATTGCGGCATTATGGTGGTAAAAGCCTGGCATTGCCGCGTTACCGCTACCGCGATTTCATTGCATGGCTGAGCCAGCGTGACCCTGCCCAGTCCCGGGAATACTGGCAACAG
>NZ_QRCB01000068.1 GCF_009833095.1 Nitrosomonas sp. JL21 | reverse complement strand
TTGTGTGGATCGCCGGGATCGAATTGGATCTGAAAAAAGCCTGGCAGGACAGGCGGGATAGCTGCATTAATGCCGGATTGGCCTTGGGTTGTCCGCCGTTACTGGGATGACTCTAGCGGCAGTGCTGCTGAGGACTTTTATGATAATTAAATAAAAATCGGCACAATTTGCCAACCAAAGCACGATTCTTTTCCTCACGTTACCCCGTGGAGATTTTGGATTACTTATTTACTTTTAGTGAAATGTCAGCGTATAGCTACTTGTTGTTTTTAGAGATTTTCCCCTTCTAGTAAAACAACTGTTATTGCGCAAAGGCCATTCTTCTAAAAGTAACTCGTTCTGAAAAAAACGTAGAGAATAAAAAGTAAAAACTTTTTACCGGGGTTATAAGTTATAAAATTAAGTAATTACTCAACAAAGATTTTTATTGCTTCCATCTTATGGGTTACCACCACTGTTTTTTTTCCTTCTTCTCCTTTTAATCCATATGCTCTTATTTGATATTTTCCAAGCGGTACATTTTCCAACGAGAATTTTCCTTCAAAATCAGTCATTGAGGCAATCTCAGGAAAAGAACCGTTACCATCAATAATAATTACAGATGCGTTTTCAACCGGGGTTCCGTTCTCAGAATTTATAACTTGTCCATGTATGCTTAAAATCATATCGAAATTTTTCCGTAAAGTTAAATTCAAAAGCACATCATTAATAATTAATCAATGATGTGCCTTATTTATACAGTTACTAATTATGAAATCGAACTCCATTTTTTCAGATTGTTAAACACTGCTGGCGTAATACGTGTTGCTGAATTACCAGAGCTATTTCCATAATTGTGAATGCCAATTACGTACCTCTTTCCATTGAGTTTAATGTAAACAGGCGCTCCACTCTGTCCACCCACTGTGTCTAATTCATATATCAGTGTTTTACCTGTTACAGTTTTAATTTTTCGTCTCATACCCCATAACTGAGCAAAAGGCTTATCACCCGGATATCCAAATAGAATTGCTGATTTAGTGAGCAGAGTCTCGCCACTTGGAGAAGCATACCCAAATTTACCTAATTTTTTTTCTCCGAATGCTCCCGCAGGAAGAACAATGCAACCATAGTCATGTTCCGGTTTCTTTGAGTTTACCCATCCTTTAACAGAGCGGAAAGTCATAGATTCTGATGATCCATAGGGCTTTGTTGAATCATTGGCTCCAGGAATTACTTCCACTTTTCGCGCCCATCCGCCTTGGTTATGTAAATAAACACAATGTCCAGCAGTGGCAACTGTTCTGGCTCCGATGAAAAAGCCAGTTCCCCTGTAAGTCTTTCCACTTGGGAAAGTAATACGCAATGCACAAATACGTTGCCACGGGTCATTTGTAGTATTGGTGATTCGCTTACGGTCATCTTTTCCTATAATGACTTCCATTGCAGCAGCAGCTTCAGTAATAAGAGAAGTTAATTCTTCACCTAATTCTTCTCCCGATTCATTCATTGGTTTTTCATTTGCTGCTTCCAGAAACTTAGCAAATACACTTAAAATATTTTTACCGGCTCTGGGTATTACTTTTCCAGCAACAACCTTTGGAGCACTAGCTGCAATTTTCTTAACCCCTACTCGAGCTCTCGGTGATAATTTGCTCATTACTCCTTTTGCCACAGCAGGGCCTATGCTAGAAATAAGTGTAGGTACTAATGCAGCGAGAAATGGAAATATTTCTTCTTGACTACCTACCTCTTGTCCATTCTCAAATCCGCCTTCAATTGCCGTCCCCGCTTCCCTTATTTCTTCAGATTCGCCGCCAAGTAATCCGCCAACCACACTACCTATCACATCAAATAACCCTTCTTCATTAGATTCTTCCGAGTAATTTTCGGTCAATTTATCGGGTGCAGCCTCATAATATTCTTCACCCGATTCTTGATTAGGATTACTAATTTCTTCACTGAATTCCGCAGATTCTTCAGCGCTTTCTGTTCCTCCTGTAGTGATTGGGGCTTCTCCAATTGTTTCTTCTGAAGAATATTCACCATCCCCTTCGCCAGATCCAATTAGTGAATTTTTGAAATTCAAGTAGCTACGGCTGGTGCTTGTACCTATGTCTGAGTCATCAGATTGATAAGATAATACCGTTTTACTTTTTTTAACGTTAGCGTTTGAACTTGTATTGATTGGAATATCACTATTTTGTTCATCCATTGTTTGTTCATTGCTTAAGCCATATGCGTTTTCCATGATTACTCTCCTCATAAATAAATATTGAATGTGCAGATCAGTTGATCTGCATGAGAACTTTACTTATCTACTTAAAACTCATCTGTGAGATAAAACACTATTCTCATCAGAAAATAATCAAAAATTCCGATCAAGAATTTAGATATAGCTCTACAAACAAAGGTAATCCTCCAGATTTAGGAGCAAAACAGTAGAGCTTATCTACGATAACGGACGCGGTTTATTGATGAAGAAGCAAAGATTAATTGGAGGCAGGTCATGCTGAAATTGAAGCAAGCTGAGGGAGCGCTACCTGAGACTGATTTATGCCGGTATGGAATCAGCTATGTAAATTCTACAAATGACACAGTGGGAAGTAGAGGACAAGTTAGCTGGAAATTGTCTCGGCCTGCGGGAAATGTGCAACGATGAAATTATCAATTACTCTTTGACGTTGCTATGAAAATATATTTAAATACAGTCAAACAGTTAATTTGTGTCGTTTTAAGCATATTCTGCGTCTTTCAAACGCCATAATGACTGAATTACCGATTGAGCTAATGTGTTCTTTACCTTCTGTTGATGCGCAATTCAAAATTTGATGGTTTCATAAATCAATAAATGATTAATTTTATCGACCAGACTGACCAATTTATTGGTAGCGAAAAGAAAAAGTTTGTCAAATAAAACAAATCGATGAACACCCAAGAACTCTTCCTGATCGTGATGGTGATCATTTTCTCAGTCCCCTATCTGATCTGGCGGTTGGGGAAAACCGATTATTGGGCGCCGTTGGTGGTTGTGCAGATTTGCATCGGCATTTTACTGGGACCCGGAGTTTCGGGAGCACTCT
>NZ_QRCB01000067.1 GCF_009833095.1 Nitrosomonas sp. JL21 | reverse complement strand
TTGCAACCATTGAAGAGGCACAACTTACCGCTACACAATGGTTATGGATTTATAATAATGAACGTCCGAGTATGGCACTTGGAGGTATAACGCCAGCCATGAAGTTGGCAGAAGCTTTTAAACTAAAACCCTCTACTGCAAACTCCTGTTAAAAATGGGAGGATTACCAAAGCCTCGCCTGTGACTTACCCCTTTGATTCCAACTTCACGCATCAATCTGCCTACGCGCTTGTGATTGACCCTGACTCCACGATCGGCCAATTCAGCGGTAATGCGGGGACGGCCATACGTACCATCGCTTTTGCGGTATATCGTCATGATCTGATCGATCAATCGACAGTTGGTAATGGCCCGTTGGCTGGGTGTGCGTTTTGCCCAGTCATAGTAACCACTGTGCGATACACCCAGTGTTTCACATAGAATACGAGCCGAAAATTGCGCCCGGTTTGCCTTGATGAGTTGGTACACCTTCCCAATCAATCTTTGTTGTTTGCAAACCAGGCCGTAGCCTTTGCCAATATGTCACGCTCCATCTCCACACGCTTGAGCTTCTTGCGCAATTCCAGCAGTTCCTGCCGCTCGTTGGCGCTCAAGGAAGGAACACACGATGTTGCAGCCAAAGCAATTGCCTGGCTTGATCTAATTGGAACACCTGCTGCCCGGCACCAGGTTTGTATCGACGTGTAGTGGCAGCCAAATTCCTTGGATAATTGCTTGGGGCATTTGCCTAAGGCTACCAATTCCACCATCTGCTGGCGAAACTCAGCCGGGTAGGCAGGTTTGTAGTTTTGCGTTATCTTACTTCTCCTTTAAACAGAACATAATGTGTCCGTTCAAAGGGGGCAACTCCACCTTCAATTGATACTTTACCCAGTATTACCGCTTGTAAAGTCAAGCGCTTACAGTCCGGTACTATTTCGGGGTATACCCTGCCATCTCGCTCAAACACACCAAATACAGGTTGTTTTAATGTACCGCGACCGCGCTTGAGTTTGCCATGATAGCCACCATGCCGTTTCCCACCAAAATAGCTTTCATCAACTTTCACTCTACCTAACAAATTGTTTTTAAGGGCTGTCTAAGGGCGATATATTGCTTGCCTGAATATGCCATACCAACGATTAATCGTATTACGATTTTTCCCTAACAGCAGCGCCGCTTTATTGGCTGGTATGTCAATACTAAAACATTGAATTATTTTTTTAACTGAATAATTACTTAATTTACTATTTCTTAACATCTTTCTAGACTAACGGATTGTATCTCCTAGTCTAGAGCCAACCATATTGTATTTAAGGTAATTAAAGCTCACACTCTTAGTGGGGACTTTTATAGAGTTGTAAATTCCCCTATAAATTTTCAATAAACCCGATTCAATAATTGAAAAAGGAAGTGTCACATGAAAAAAAGTTTTAATTTTACTGTACTTCTAATAATAGGTTTATTTTTAAACGAAGGAGTCAGTGCCGGAGCGACTGGGGCTCTGAGCGAGGCGGGAGTGGTCGCAAAATATAATTTCATTATTCATATCTTGGCCATGTTACTTGTTGGTTTTGGTTTTTTAATGGTATTTGTCCGGCGTTATGGTTTTGGTGCTGTAACTGGAACCTATCTGGTAGTTGCAACAGGACTACCTCTTTATATTTTATTACGAGCCAATGGAATTTTTGGCCATCAATTGCAACCTCATACGCTTGATGCTTTGTTGTTCGCGGAATTATCCGTAGCGACAGCTTTGATTGCAATGGGAGCGGTGCTAGGGCGTTTAAGGGTATTTCAATATGCTTTGTTAGCGCTTCTGGTTGTTCCCCTGTATTTATTGAATGAATGGTTGGTTTTAGATGATGCTATAGGCTATACGACAGGATTTAAAGATACTGCTGGATCGATTGTGATTCATGCATTTGGAGCGTATTTTGGCTTAAGTATGTCTATAGTGTTAACTACAGATTATCAGCGAAGTAAACCGATTGAATCTGATCATACATCGGATCGATTTGCTATGCTGGGATCGATGGTGTTGTGGTTGTTTTGGCCAAGTTTCGCCACTGCATTGGTTCCATTAGAAAATATGCCACAAACTGTAGCCAACACGCTACTTGCTCTATCTGGTGCTACTTTAGCTACTTATTTTTTGAGCTCGAGGTTGCACAATGGAAAAACTTCCATGGTTGATATGGCAAATGCAGCATTAGCTGGAGGCGTGGCCATTGGCTCAGTTTGTGATGTTGTTTCTCCTATTGGGGCATTTGGAATAGGCCTTATGGCGGGCACAGTTTCAGTGCTGGGATATGTATTTTTGTTACCTTTATTAGAATCAAAATTTAAAATTGTTGATACGTGTGGGGTACATAATTTACATGGAATGCCTGGATTGCTCGGCGGATTCAGTGCATTCTTAGTTGTTCCTGATGCGGCAATTGCTCAATTCAACGGAATAGCTATTACAATGTTTTTGGCTATTGTGGGCGGATTAATTGCAGGAGCAATTATCAAAGCAACAGGGACAACCCACGAACCTTATGAAGATAGTGTGGAATTTACTCATCTTACTGGCCCTGAAAAAGAAATACTCGAGGAACAATTAAAATCGCACCTAGCGCTTTTGGAAACTAATAACTCGGCTAAAACTTCTTTAGCTCAAACTTCAGACTTAACTGAAACAAAAGCTTTGGCGCACAAATTGGAGGCTAGGATAAAGACCTTAGAGAACAAAATTGCGGCGGTAGGAAATACATTGCAAAAGGGAAATAAACCATCTTCTGAATAAAAATGCAATATGAAATTTATAGCGTGGTTCGGGTTTTTACCAAAACCAGAATCACGCTTAGTCTTTGAAAATATAGTAATTAAATCGCTTGGAATCAGCTATGTGCTAATCATGATCAAAATGAATTTAGAGCTTTCCATTTTTATAAAGCTCTCTGATATGTAAGATATCTCAGGTTTGTTTGCAGAGAAGTTGATGGGAATAAACTTTAAGAATTGATTTGTATAGATGTTCAATCACTAGTATGATCAAAATGCGGTTCGCAGTTTAAAAGAATGAATATATCTGATTTTAATCTGGAATTTAATTAGTTATAAGAGATTGAAATTGAATAATGTCTATCAATATAAAAAAATAGTCGCGATGATTTTGGTTTCTTTTTCTGGTATTTTCCGTGGTGCGTACAGTTGAAGCGGGTATTGGCACTATCACAAAACCTGATCTCTCCGGAAATTGGCAAATGACATTAGGGGGTGTAACTGGGTGTGGTTCTTCAACAATGCTGGTGAACTTTGCATTGAATACAAATGGAGTCGCAAACAACGCAACGATTAAAATGCATGGTCAATGTGGCGACTCAACCGTTACGGGACAAACATTTCAGATAATCACATTAAATGCCAATGGTAGTGGTACAGCAAATTTGAGTTGTGGCGCTGGTTGTGGCTGGAATCTGAATATACAAGTATCACCAGATCGCGGGATCTTCAACGTAATTGACGTTGATCCGGCAAACCCTGGTAACTTTATTCATGGGGCAGCAATTCATCAGTAATAAGTCTATATTTAATAATTCATTAAATGGAATGTTCTACTAATTCTTCTTACGTATTTATGGGGGGGTTAAAGCTGACGTGTGAGTGTAGGTAAAATCTGAAAGAATATCAGGTGCTTGCTTTAAATATTCTAAGAATGCTTGTGCAACAATAGACAATTGTTTTCCACAAGGATAAGCCAAGTACCAATGGCGATTAATAGGAAAATCTTGAACATCAAGTATAGTAAGTTTTCCTAAGGGAGCATCCAAAGATAAAGTGTGTCTTGATAAGATTGCTATACCTAAGCCTCCAATTACAGCTTGCTTAATCGCCTCATTGCTACCTAGTTCCATGCGGATTTTTATTTTCTTGTTGTGTTTTTGAAAAAACTGTTCTGTTGTCAGCCTAGTTCCTGAACCTGGTTCACGCATGATGAAGAATTCTTCAGAGATCCGATTTATACTGATTTTTTCCGAGTTTGCGAGCGGATGATCGATTGCTGCAAGAACAATCATTGGATTATCCAAAAATACTTCCGCGATGGCGTCGATATTATTTGGTACTTGGCCCATGACATAAAGATCATCTTGATTGTTGACTAATCTCTCGAGAATATGTTCGCGATTAGTCACTTTAAGCGCTACATCAATGCTAGGGAATTTTTTACAGAACATACCCAATAACCGTGGCGTAAAATATTTTGCGGTAGTAACCACTGAAATACGTAGTTTTCCTGATTTCATCCCCTTCATATCTGATGCGATCATTTCAAAACGTGAAAAATGATCAAAAATACCTAAGCAAGTTTTATATAACTCTTTCCCTGCATCAGTAAGGTATATTTTTTTACCGATTTGCTCAAACAAAGGTAAGCCTACCTGATCCGTCAGTTTCTTGATTTGCATTGATACTGTCGGCTGTGTCAAAAACAACTCTTCAGCTGCACGCGTAAAGCTTTTTAAGCGTGCAATCGCTTCAAAAACTTCAAGTTGCCTCAATGTGCTGTGACGTATTAGCTTCTCATTTTTGGTATTAATAGATAAATTTCCTCATAGATACAGCTCTATTAAAACTATAGAAACAATTGATTGTTATTTATGATTTAATGATTCTACTATAAATCTACCCGCTCATAGCTAATTCTTGACTGAAGTTTGTAGCGTGGTTTTTCAATAATTTGGAGAAAAATTATGGCTTCTGAAACAATAAAAGAAGGTAAAGAACGTTATAAATCTGGCGTCATTCCGTACAAAAAAATGGGTTATTGGGAGCCTGATTACAAGCCCAAAGATACAGATGTTATTGCGTTATTTCGCATTACACCGCAACCGGGAGTTGATCATGAAGAAGCTGCAGCAGCTGTCGCAGGGGAGTCCTCTACAGCAACGTGGACCGTTGTATGGACTGATCGACTGACTGCGTGTGAACTTTACCGTGCAAAAGCATATAAGTCAGAACTAGTTCCTAACACTGGCCCGGGTACTAAAAATGAAGCTCAATATTTTGCTTACATTGCTTATGATATAGATTTATTTGAAGAAGGATCAATTGCAAACTTAACTGCTTCAATTATCGGTAATGTATTTGGCTTTAAAGCTGTCAAAGCTTTGCGCTTAGAAGATATGCGCATTCCCGTCGCCTATCTCAAAACCTTTCAAGGTCCGGCAACAGGTATTGTGGTTGAACGTGAACGTTTAGATAAATTTGGTCGTCCACTGCTCGGTGCTACGACAAAACCAAAACTGGGGCTTTCGGGGCGTAACTACGGGCGCGTTGTATACGAAGGGCTTAAAGGCGGTTTGGATTTTATGAAAGATGATGAGAATATCAATTCGCAACCATTTATGCATTGGCGCGACCGTTTTTTATATTGCATGGAAGGAGTAAATAGAGCTTCTGCAGCAACTGGTGAAGTCAAAGGTCACTATTTGAATGTCACTGCTGGCACCATGGAAGACATGTATGAACGTGCAGAGTTTGCTAAATCTTTAGGTTCAGTTATTGTTATGATCGACTTGGTGATTGGCTATACAGCTATTCAGTCAATGGCCAAATGGGCTCGCAAGAACGATATGATTCTTCATTTGCACCGTGCGGGTAATTCAACTTATTCGCGTCAAAAAAACCATGGCATGAATTTCCGTGTGATTTGCAAATGGATGCGTATGGCAGGAGTCGATCATATTCATGCTGGCACGGTGGTTGGTAAATTAGAAGGTGATCCTCTGATGATCAAAGGTTTTTACGATACTTTACGTGAAACTGAAACCGAGAAAAATTTGGAGCATGGATTATTTTTCGATCAAGAATGGGCTTCGCTCAATAAAGTTATGCCAGTTGCTTCAGGCGGGATTCATGCGGGTCAGATGCATCAATTAATTGATTATCTCGGTGAAGATGTAGTATTGCAGTTCGGAGGAGGCACTATTGGCCACCCGCAAGGCATTCAAGCAGGGGCAGTAGCAAACCGAGTCGCACTTGAAGCTATGATTCTGGCACGTAATGAAGGGCGTGATTACGTTAAAGAAGGTCCGCAAATTCTTGCAGAAGCTGCTAAGTGGTGTACACCGCTTAAACAAGCATTAGACACGTGGAAAGACATTACATTTAACTACGATTCTACGGATACTGCTGACTTTGTGCCATCAGCCACAGCAAGCGTTTAAATAAGGAGTAAAAGATTATGATGACCAATTCGGGCAATGTACTCACACAAGGACAATTTTCATTCTTGCCTCCACTAACCGATAAACAGATTTCATCACAACTTAAATATGCTTTGAATAACGGTTGGGCAATCGGTATCGAGTACACAGATGATCCTCATCCACGTAATACTTATTGGGAAATGTTTGGCAACCCAATGTTTGATTTAAAGGATCCTGCAGGAATTTTAATGGAAATTAATAGCTGCCGTAAAACGTTTCCAAATCATTACATTCGTGTAACCGCATTTAACTCGACGCGCGGTGTAGAGAGTCCAACGATGTCATATATTGTTAATCGTCCCAAAAATGAACCGGGTTTTCGTTTAGAACGTCAAGAAGGTGTAGGGAGAAGTGTTAGTTATACCATCCATTCCTACGCGACCGACAAGCCCGAATCTGAGCGTTATTAATTTAAGCAAGTATTCTCTCTTCTTTTTTTAGAGGAGAGAAATCATTCATGTGAAAAGACAAAATTAAGATTTCTTCAAGCATTAATCCTGAGATAACCATACATGTCAAAGCAATCAAAAAACTCTGCATCAAGTTCGGATGTTTTAATTGATCTGGAGGCAGAATTCCAAGCATCTAACATCCAAGAAGTGCTGGAAAAACTTGATCGGGAGTTAATTGGCTTAATTCCTGTAAAAACTCGCATTCGTGAAACGGCGGCGCTATTGCTCGTCGATCGTGTTCGTAAGCAAATAGGACTATCGTCAGGCGCGCCTAGTTTACACATGTGTTTTACGGGAAATCCTGGAACAGGGAAAACAACAGTAGCTTTACGCATGGCAGAAATTCTTCATCGTTTGGGTTATGTGCGTGAAGGACATTTAATTTCGGTAACTCGAGATGATCTAGTAGGTCAATACATTGGCCATACTGCACCAAAAACAAAAGAAGTTATAAAAAAGGCGATGGGAGGGGTTCTTTTCATTGATGAAGCATATTATCTTTATAAGCCCGAGAATGAGCGGGATTACGGTGCAGAATCAATTGAAATTTTGTTACAAACAATGGAAAATAATCGTGAAGATTTGGTTGTTATTCTAGCGGGTTATAAAGATCGAATGGATAAGTTTTTTCATAGTAATCCGGGTATGCGTTCACGTATCGCACACCACATCGATTTTCCGGATTACGGCCCAGAGGAGTTAGTTTCCATCGCTAAGCTAATGTTAACAAGTCAAAACTATTGTTTTAGCTCAGCCGGAGAAGACGCGTTTGGGAAATACATCCGTTTACGCATGCAATCAGAGCATTTCGCCAATGCTCGCTCGGTTCGCAATGCTCTTGACCGTGCTCGACTTCGACAAGCCAATCGATTATTTTCAGGTATAAAGAAATCGTTATCAAAAAGCGATCTTATTACATTAGAAGCGGAAGATATTTTGGCAAGCCGCGTTTTTCTTAACAACTCAAGAGATAGTAATAAGCTCATCGATTCAGGGGAAGCAAATAAAACATAACATAACGTCCTGCTTAAGATGGAAACAAATATTATACCTTGGCGTATTTTTCCAAAAACTATAGATGCATCTTGTTATAATCGTGGGCGACTTGTAGTGCTTCGATTAGGCAATCCGTTTCGGATTACGTTACAGCAACATTGTGGATTAGATGTCATTCTAAGTAAAGATATATGGTTATGTGTTGACAGTAATTTAGATGATCAGCCAATTTTGGCATGGCGCAAGTTTCAGACATCCAGTCGTCTTAATTTACATTTACCCATTTCTTGTGAACTGTGGTTATATCACAGTTGTGCCGGGCTTATTATGGGTTCAGCTTTAGATGATTTAGATCAGGCACTTGGGAAATTTTTGTATTGAACAAACTCTACACTTTCCAGTTTAGAAAGAGATTTAATATTTTATTGATAAGGATAGTTAACTTCAGCAACGGATAAAATTTTGTTAAAAAAATGATGCGTGAGGCAGTTCAGTCATTTTATTCTAAATTTATCTACTTCTTAATTTCCTCATTCTCTACGGTATTTCCCCCTTACATTTAGCCCCGTTAAATCGACGATAAACCTGCCTCTCGCCTATATCAAGCTCATGCGCAATTTTAGGAACTGTCCATCCCTGCGCAATCAAAGCTTTCAGTTCATCAGCAACAGAATCAGGAACAACAGGAAAGCATTTAAGAATCGACGCAAGGTTTTAGTCAGAAAACTTCATCCGCAAAAGCCGGTATCAGCGTGCGCAGTGGTCGACGTATTGAGAAAAGCCAAAGAGGCCGGAAGGAACAGCGGCACTGGCGCACGCGTCAAGATCCTTTTGAAGCAGTTTGGGAAACTGAAATACTCCCTCTGCTTGTTCGTGAACCGGAATTGACCGGCATGACACTCTGGGAATACCTTGATGATCATTACCCTGGTCAATACTCGGAGAAATTGCTGCCCACAATCCATCGGTAAATCCCGAGGTGGCTGGACCACTAAAATTCATCTGGTTGCCGCAGATACCAGAACGGCCCTGACTTTTGCCCTATCTCCGGGGCATATACATGACGCACCGGAAGGACGACAACTCCCGTTAGCGCTCGGCCCTGTCTCTTCACCTATTCATCTGCTGATGGACCGCGCTTATGAGGGTGATCCTTGCATTGGAGCTGGGCTATATCCCGGTTGTTCCACCCAAAACTAATCGGTTGGAGCCCTGGGAATATGATCGCGCCATGTACAAAAAACGCAATGAGATCGAAAGATTATTCCGTAGACTCAAGGGATTTCGTCGAATATTCTCCAGATTCGATAAACTGGATGTCATCTTTCTCTCATTCATCCATTTCGCTCTTATCGTCGAAGCACTAAGGTAGTGTTAACACGCCCTAGTTCAAGTGTTTACCACCAGTTTATTTTGTATACCAACTCAGCCGGCGTGCAATACGCTGCGAGTGGCTGGCCAGAAACTAAACTAAGTGGAGATAGTGATGACCTGATCTGGCTTTTTCGA
>NZ_QRCB01000066.1 GCF_009833095.1 Nitrosomonas sp. JL21 | reverse complement strand
TCGAAAAAGCCAGATCAGGTCACACTTGTGCTAATACAGCTTGAAAAGAATAGTTATTTATTTCACTCATTTTTCTTCACTCGATTTTAAGTTGATAAATATTTTATGTATCAAATTGACTGAATTTGCTTCTAACTTTCCTGGACAGTGGTAGGATGAGGGCATCCAAGGTCCAGGCAAATCTCCGCCTGCTCTGTGATATTTCACTAATTCCCCCAACAATTTCATATCTGATTTTTTAAATATCCTGATGTGATCTCGCCGCATTGCAACTTCTTGTGCTCCTTTCGATACCGGGTGTCCTTTTTTGTAATAATGAATATCCCATTTATAGATATACTCTGGCCCCAGCGCGCTTTCTCCCTGAGTTGGATCATAAAAATTGATCTGCCCATATTTATGATCAAACTTTTCAGGCGGTAGCGTTACCGTTTCATACACCCTAATTCCCCCATCGATAGCGCACAGGCGATCCACTTCTTTGTCCCATCGGGCTTTTTCTGAAAAGAAATTGGCGTAAATAATCGATAACGCCACGATAAGCAGAACTATTTTTTTCATAAACGAAGTTCTAATATTTAAAAGATCAGCGTGTTCCGAACTGCGAAGACAGAGATACATATACTTGTGCGACACAGCGCATTTCTGCACAATCAAAAACCATCAAATTTGCCCCTTTTGAAGGAGAAGCCACCGTCCAGAATGGCGATTGGTCACCCACAACATTGCATACAAAGTGCGCAGATTGTATCGATTAAAAAAATCTAAACAATTGTATTTTGGTACTACTTTTATGATCTAGCGTTAAATAGCGAGGTTTTGGGCATGGGTGGAATAGAAAATTTCCGAGGGATGCTCCTAGTCAGGTGCATCAGTTACTTCACTGTCATCAGGAACAGACTCGGATGAACAGTGCATGACTTTCAATCGTCTATTTTCAATCTAAGGTATAATCCCGGCTTTCTCAATGTTGGATTGTTGGAGGTCTCTATGCCTATTTATGAATATCTTTGCAATTCATGCGGTGCCGAGAAAGAACATCTGCAAAAGATCAGTGATGCGCCGATTGCGATTTGCCCTGTGTGTGGCAGTAATCATTATGTCAAGCGAATTTCCGCCGCAGGATTTCAACTGAAGGGAAGCGGATGGTATGTGACTGATTTCAAGAATAACAAAGCACATTCAACCGAAACCAAGTCGGCTACCAAAGAAAATTCAGACAGCACGCCATCAGCAAGCCCCGCAACTACTGAAGCTACCGTAAAAAAAGAGAGTAGCTCATCTCCTGCTGCGGCGACCGAATGACTGTCTTCCATCTAAATAATGCTCTGAAATAAGCTGAAAACCGTCCATTTCATTCTCAATCAGTTGAAAAAATAGTTATGCGTACAAATTACTGTGGCGCCATTAATACCGGATATCTCGACCAAACCGTAACGCTTTTTGGGTGGGTACATCGGCGTAGAGATCACGGCGGTGTGATTTTCATCGACTTGCGTGACCGTGAAGGTTTGGTGCAGATCGTGTGCGATCCCGACAATGTGGAATCTTTTCAGACTGCAGAGAAAATACGCAATGAATTTGTGCTGAAAATTACCGGTAAGGTGAGAAGACGACCAGAGGGAACAGTCAATACGACGCTGATCAGTGGCGAAATTGAGATTCTGGTCGCCACGATCGATGTGCTGAATACCTCGTTGACGCCGCCATTCCTGATGGACGACGACTCCATCAGTGAGGTGGTGCGGTTGGAGCACCGTTATCTGGACTTACGCCGTCCGGTCATGCAGTCGAATCTGCGCTTACGTCATAAAGTGGCGATGGCGGTACGCGTATTTCTCGATCAACAGGGTTTCTTGGATATTGAAACACCGATGCTGACCAAGTCTACCCCAGAAGGGGCACGCGATTATCTGGTACCGTCGCGCGTCAATGCTGGGCATTTCTTTGCATTGCCGCAATCACCGCAATTATTCAAGCAGTTATTGATGGTGTCGGGGTTCGATCGCTATTATCAGATCACTCGCTGTTTCCGGGACGAAGACTTGCGCGCCGACCGGCAACCCGAGTTCACGCAAGTCGATATTGAAACCTCATTCCTGTCCGCAGATGAGATCATGGCATTGATGGAAGAAATGATACGAGGCTTGTTCAAGTCCGTCATCAATGTGGATTTGCCCAATCCATTCCCACGCCTCACGTACGCCGATGCAATGTTCAAATATGGCTCAGATAAACCGGATTTGCGCGTTTCCCTGGAATTTACCGAACTGACCGATCTGATGAGAGAGGTTACTTTCAAGGTGTTCCGTGAAGCGGCGGAAAAGCCCGATGGTCGCGTTGCGGCGCTGCGCATACCGAAAGGAGCGGAGCTATCGCGTAAAGAAATCGATGACTATACGCAATTTGTCGCAATTTACGGCGCCAAAGGACTGGCGTATATCAAAGTGAATGATGTGGCGGCGGGGGTGGAAGGATTGCAATCGCCGATTCTGAAATTTCTGCCGGAAGATACGATTAAAACGATTTTGGCGCGCACTCATGCACAAAATGGCGACTTGATATTCTTCGGTGCTGACAAAGCCAAGATCGTCAACGAGTCATTAGGAGCACTGCGCATTAAAATCGGCCATCAGCACGGTCATGCTGAATCCGGCTGGAAACCGTTGTGGGTTGTTGATTTTCCGATGTTTGAACGCGATGAAGAAGAGAATCGCTGGCAAGCGCTGCATCATCCATTCACATCGCCTGCGGATGGTCATGAAGATTTGCTGGAAACCGATCCGGGTCGTGCGCTCTCGAAAGCTTACGATATGGTATTGAATGGTTCGGAAATTGGCGGCGGATCGGTGCGGATTCATCGCCAGGACATTCAGTCCAAGGTGTTTCGCGCGTTAAATATTTCTGAGCAGGAAGCACAAGAGAAGTTCGGTTTTCTACTCGAGGCTCTGCAGTATGGCGCCCCTCCCCATGGTGGCATAGCATTCGGACTGGATCGAATTTTGACGATGATGACCGGTTCGGAATCGATCCGCGATGTGATTGCATTTCCTAAAACCCAACGCGCGCAGTGTTTACTCACGCACGCACCCAGCACGGTAGATGAAAAACAATTAAGAGAACTCAATATCCGCTTGCGCCAGATTGAAACCAAACCAGGTTGATGACTAGACGTGCACAAGATTCCGGTTTCTGTTCTGGTGGTGATTCATACGGTCGACTTGCAGGTGCTACTGTTAGAACGAGCTGATCATCCCGGTTTCTGGCAATCGGTTACCGGCAGCCAGGATTCTGGGGAATCGTTATTGCAGACCGCGCAACGTGAAGTATTGGAAGAAACCGGTTTGCATGCTGCCGATTATGCACTGAGCGATTGGCATATTGAGAATCAGTATGAAATCTATGAAGAGTGGCGCTGGCGTTATGCCCCTGGCGTTCGGATCAATACCGAACACGTGTTCGGGTTATGTGTGTCGGCACCGATATCGATTCAGATGGCTGCGCGGGAGCATTTGAATTTTATGTGGTTGCCCTGGCAACAGGCGGCAGAAAAAGTATTCTCAAGCAGCAATGCTGAGGCTATTCGGCACTTGCCATTACGGCTACAGGCCATTCAAAATATTGATACTGCTGGTTAATCCGCACCCCCTCCGCCTGCGAAACGTTGCAGATATTTTTTTATGATGGTCACGGTTTTGACGTGTTGCACTTGATTGAATACGATGTAATTGACCGAACCGTGCAATAGCAATGCCAGCAAAAGCCCTTCAAAAATTCCCAACCGAAAGACGAGCAGTGCACATAGTATCGCCAGGATCAATGCATACTGGCCCTGATAGGCGACATGTGCTAACCCGAGCATCATTTTCCAGCCAGTAAAGATCATAATGACTGCTAGTGAAAATTTAGGCAGGTATTCAAGTAATTGTGTATTGAGTACAAAGAAAAGAATGACCGCGCCCACCACCAGTACCGAGAGTTTTGTGTAGGCCCCGGCCAGTTTATTGGTCGTGCTCTTCGCTAACCCATCCAGATTGGTCATGCCGCCAAAAAAACTCGATCCCATGTTGGCGATCCAGATGGCTAATAAGCTATTGTTGGTATTGCATTTGCGTTGTAACGGATCGATTTTTTCGATGGCGGCATTACTCATGACTTGTTCGATCACATCGATGATGGCGAGCATCAGGGTAAAACCGATCACGTACATCCATATAAAGACATTGTCGAAGTGGGGTAGCGGTAACGACAAGGCTAAAGGGATGTCTTCGACGTGCAGCATCGGCAAGGTTATGAATTGCGCAATGATCGCGCCGGCGGTAATCAGCACGAAATAAGGAATGGCGGGTTGCCTGGCCTGGAATTTTGCGAACAGATACAAAAAAATGCCCAAACTGGCAGTCGAGATCAGAACCATCTGAATGCGTGGCTCATTCCAAAATGCTTCCGATGTCAGGTTCTGAGGTATTTCATAGGTCATCGCAAAAAAATTCACAACGATCTTGAGGCCCACGCCAGCCAATAGCCCTTCCACTAAATATTTTGGAACAGCCACGAGAATATATTTTTGCAAGTCGAACTTCCATATCACCGCTTGGATGAATGCCGTCAGGAAAATGATAAACGCCATATTTTCCATTCCGAAATCCGCGACACCTATTGCCAGAACGGGTGCCAAGCCAGCGGCCACGCCGGGCGCGCCGATATAATTCCCGGGCTTAATCCAGGCATTGACCCAACCGATAAAACAGGCAAAGACAACCGTGGCCAACGCAACTTTGATGGGGTAGTTGGACATCAATGCAATCCCTACCGTCAGTGGAATTGCCATGGTTCCGGTGATAATTCCCGCCTGTAGGTCACGAAACATGTACTTAGTTTGAAAAGCTGCTGATTCTTGCATGATGAAGTGGTGTGCTCTAGTCATTAATGATAATTCATGGCTTATTTACAAAATTATATTATTATTCGATCGAAATAGTAATAACATAACCATTGTTTATGCTATTGAAATATCATAATTTTTATCTATATTGATAAAGATCAATTCATAAGCGAATAAGTGAGTAAATGAATGAGAGAAACGTTCACTTTGGGAGGTGGTGGTGGGGGAGTAAAAGAAAATCCAAATCCAGGGAAAAAAGATCTGATATGGATTACAAGGAGGAGGTAACTGCCTTGGGGTGTACGGATTACTCCGTGTTATTGAAAGAAATTACCGTATTACAATAAAGAAAGTGCAGATTAATTTTGATTAATCTGCACTTGAAAGGAAGGATACATTGATTATTCGTCAGAAACGGCGTCTTCAAATTCCATTGCTTCTAGATCCGTTTCAAGCGCATCCTGAGTTTGAGCATTCAAATGATGAGTTTGGTTCAAAATCTCATCATGCTCCACGGCAGCTGTGTTTATGCCTTCAACGCCATCTCTTGCTAGCGTATTTTCACTTTCTTGATTTACCTCACTACCGTTAGAACCCCAAAGACCTGAAAGCCAATCAAATAAACCCATGGTATTTCTCCTTTAGTTGTAACAACATAAGCTGATAAGTCTGAAGAAATAATCAACGCAAATAAACAGGCATAAGATTGCGTCATTATTGTCTAGGCTGCTGCATTCCCTCCTTTTTGAGTCGATGAATTGATGTATATATCTACATTAAGCGATCGGTATGATACTCAATGAGCCATGTCCTAGAACAGATGCGGTTGCTACATTTTGCAGCGTAATCGCTTTGGCGATGCGGTTCGCGTCCTGCTCAGCACCCGTGGGATTCACATCATTAGCGGCTGTTCCGAACGACCATGCATCAACCACAAATATGTCATATTGAGGGCCGTATTTGGCGCGGATGGCTGAACGGTCTATCGTTGTGCCAGGTTTGGTATTCAATGCAATACCCAGTTCATTGTGCACACCGACAAGTTCCTCGAAAACCGAACCATTATCTTGTGCCGCTTGCAGAATGGATGAACGATCATCGGCAAAAAAATCGGCTTGGTTGATGCGGTTCTTGGCTTGTTGGACGATCGCTTCTTTTTCATTATCTGTCAGATTGATGCCATACTTGCTGACGAGGGATGCAATATCGTTGATGTGTTCAGTGATATGCTGGTAAATGGTCTTTGCCTTTGCGCAAGCGCCACAGCCACAATTGCTATGATCATCTCCATGCACGCCGGTAGCATGACCTTTGGCCTTGAGCATATTGATGATCCGCACGGTCAATTGCGTTTCGGTCGTATCGCTTGCGGTGGAAGCTCCACCGAGATCGCCACCGTATACGATACTGAGGGTGCCTCCTGCGGCACAAGGCGCATGCTTGCGATTACCATCCTTATCGGTACGACCATCGACGCAAATTTCAGGAACCGCACCGTTCACCGGAATGTTAAAAGTACCCGCAGCAATGGCCTGATACATATCATTCACTGTTTGTGAGTCGATGTCGGTGCGATTGGTAGGTCCGATAGTACCTACGCCTAAATTAAATTCGCTTAAAGTGTAATAGCGTGGGGTATTTGCATTCATTGCTTGAGAATTCGATTGCGGTTGCGGATTGCTTGCTGCGCTGGCTGTGGATTCCGATTCTTGACTGCCTGTAAAATGTTTTAACAGATTTTTTAAACTTTCAAACATTTTATATATCCTTTGTAGAAATTGGTCATCTGATCATTCGTTCTCTTCCATATTTGCCATATTCAAATCATTCCAACGATAGGGCAAACCTAGTCAAAACCTGATAATTTAGTTCATTTTTTTTCATTTTTTAATTGAACTAATGAGCTAAACACTAGAATTCTAACACTACTTTTCTTCACAATTGTGAGTAATTCGATATTTTTATTCCGAAAAACCGTCGTGATAGGGTGGCTGATATATTTGTCATAATTTAAAATGCATATGAACGTGTGGGTTATCATTGACTATTTGTGTATGTTTGAGCGCGGGTATCCGCAGTATACTAAGAATATCGTAATGAATAAGATAAATAATTGAATACAATATATAATAATTAATAATGGTTGCTTGATAAGCCTCAATTGTCCAGATCTTATGATGTGTTTCCGGAGAGTTCGATATAATTTTCTCAGAACTCAAGCTTATTGTTTGTAGTAATTCTTGAATACCCCGGAACTGAAAGGAAAACTATGCGATTAAGGTTCTTTAATAACCATTTCAATTTTTTATCTGGAATGATGTGTGCTGCTCTGAGTCTTTTCCCTCTATCGGGAATCGCTGAAGACTGGGTTTATACCGTCCGGCCTGGCGATAATCTCTGGAACATCACTGAGCGCCATCTAAAAAGCATGCATTATGTTTCCGGATTGCAAAAACTCAATCATATCCCAAACCCTTATGTCATTCCTCCCGGAACAGAAATAAAGATCCCCATTGCCTGGACCAAAATACTTCACTCGGCATCAGCTCAAGTGATTAGCGTGCAGGGTGCCGCCACATTAGAGCGTCGTGGTGAACAAAGCAAGCCTATACAGGAAGGTATGCAATTACAAATGGGCGATGCGATAAAGACTGAAAATGATGCATTCGTGACCATCGAATTTGCCGATCGATCGCATTTGCGCGTGCAAGACAATACGTTATTGCAACTGGAGAATATGCAGATTTACGGTGACCATGGACTCGTGGATACACTGATCGATGTACAAAAGGGGAGAACTGAAAATTCGGTACCCAAAAAAACCGACAACGCTACCCGTTTCAGGATCAAAACACCGTCTGCAATCAGTTCGGTGCGGGGTACGGAATTCCGCGTCGGAACCAATGAGGAAGCCGCCATCACGAGCAGTGAAGTACTCGCGGGTAACGTCGAAGTAAGCGGTAAAAAAAGGAGTGTCAGTGTACCTGGGAGATTTGGAACGGTGACGCCGCAAGGGGGCGCACCCGCATTACCGATTAAGCTATTACCTCCACCTGATTTGTCTGAAACAGCCCGTTATTATCAGGCACTGCCACTGAGTATCCAGGTAAAGCCATTGGCGGGTGCATCTGCTTATCGTGCACAAATTGCGCGAGATCAGGCGTTTGAAAATCTATGGTCAGAATTTACTACCGCCAGTTTACCTTTCCGTGATGGCAATATGCCCGATGGCGTCTATTGGCTGCGAGTCAGGGGCATAGATCGAATTTCCCTTGAAGGGCGGGATGCGGTCATTCCATTCGGACTCAATGCACGTCCCGAAATACCGTTTGTCATTGCGCCGTTACCTGGTGGCGTCAGCGCACCGGAAAAGCAGGAGTTCAAATGGACCGCAAACCCTGAAGCTTCCCATTATGCCGTTTTGATTGGACAAGATAGCGATTTTTCTCAACCGATTTATTTTAATCCCGAGATTCGCGATACCAGTCTTAGCCTTATCGATTCTCTGGCACCTGGCCACTACTTCTGGCGCATTTTTTCGGTTTCAGCCACTGAAGGCGCCGGTCCTTTCAGTGATGCGATGGCATTCAGAGTGCCGTACCCTGGGCCATCCCTGGAAAATACCCAACTACAAGAGAACAGCTTGGCATTTGCCTGGCGGGCGGCCGCGGAAAATCAACGCTTTCAGGCGCAGTTCGCACGGGATAACGAATTCACGGATATCCTGCACGATGAATCGACGGCCACGCCCCAATTGACGATTGCCAAGCCGGATAGCGGCACCTATTACCTGCGTATTAAAACGATTGAAGCGGATGGATTCCAGGGTCCATGGGGGCCAGCGCAAGAAATTGACGTGCCGCGCGGCATTTCGTATTGGTTCATGTTATTGATGTTATTGCCATTGCTTGTGCTGATATGATTCTGCCAAGCGATTCAGGAAGATGGGTCGGAGGGTTCATTGCACGCCTGGCGGTCATTCTGATTGGCGTCGCAGGAATGATTCATACCCAGATTCTGGAACGCTTCGATTTCATGATGTATGACAAATTGTCCGCGTTGCAGCGAATGTCAACACATCAGCGAGAAGAAGATGTGGTCATCATTGCCATCGATGATGAAAGTCTGAATGTACTAGGGCGTTGGCCGTGGTCGAGAGGCGTTCATGCTGAATTGATCAATCGCTTGAAAGCGATTGATAATCATGCAGTGGTAATGGATTTGCTGCTGCTAGATGCTCAGGGCAATGATGATCTTGCTGATCGATTATTGGCTGTTGCCATTGCTGCGCATGGCAATGTCATTTTACCGGTAGCCCCCATCATCGACAGTAATACCGGAACATTGACACTTGCTCAGCCGCTTCCGGGCATTTCTCAGCATGCGATTCTTGGTCATGCGGATATTGAATTGGACAGTGATGGAGTGGCCCGCCGGGTTTACTTGTATGCAGGGATCAACGCGCCGAGCTGGTTTGCATTAGCTTTGGCACTGACGGATCCAGCAGCGGCCAAGCAAGCATATCAATCCAGACGTTCCGAACAGGTTGTTGCGGAATCCTTGAATCACTGGGTGCGCGAACAGGAGATGCTGATTCCCTATGCGGTTCAGCCGGATAATATACAGAAAGTGTCGTATGCGAAAGTTTTGTTCGATGATGATGTGCTAGCCAGTCTCCGGAACAAAGCGGTTATCGTCGGAATGACCGCTACCGGCATGGGAAGCCGTTTTGTCACACCGGCATCGCTTTTCAGTCATCAAGCAATGACCGGTGTGGAATGGCATGCGCATGTCTTTTCGATGCTCAAAAATAACCGTGGCGTGCATCCCTTGTCTCCTGACATCATTGCTATTGTGTCCTTGCTATGGATAAGCATCGTTTCAGCACTCGTGGCTGGATTGAAGCGGAATTTCATTTTTACCGTGTTGTGTGTCAGCTTGATTTTTACCGTATTCTCATCGGCGTTGCTGTTGCAGTTCGAGCGCATCTGGTTTCCGCCCAGTGCCGCAGTGCTGGGAATTCTGGCGTTGTATCCGTTATGGAACTGGCGGCGCATCAACTCATTTTTGCGATCGTTTAAGATCACTCGCGCTCATTCCAACACTGCGCTTGAATCCGTGGGTGATGGCGTGATTATCACTGATGCGGTGGATCATATCGTGTATCTGAACAAAGGTGCCGAGAAGATTCTGCGTACTCAGTTTGATCAGATCAAGGGCAAGTTCCTCAGAGAAATTCTCGATCTGTATGCCAAAACCAGCAGCACGTCGATGGCAAGCACCGAAAATCACTTTATGAATGTCAATCTGGATAAACCGGGCATGGTTGAGTGCGCGCTCAAAACAGCGCATGGCAATGAACGAACCGTGCGCATTACGCGCAACCAATTATTTGATGATCATGAAGTCATGATGGGGTCGGTCATTGCGATGACGGATATTACCGACAAAGTCGAATTGACACGCCAGGTGGCGCATCAGCAAAGTCATGATGCACTCACTAAGTTGCCCAATCGCTCGAAACTATTGCTGCACTTTGATCATATGATTCGAGCCATTCATGATACCGACAAAATCATTACGGTATTCTTCGTCACCCTGGATAATTTTAAAAAAATCAACGATGCGATGGGTCATCATGCCGGGGATAAGTTGCTTAAATTGGTTTCTTCGCGGCTTTTTGATTGCGTCCATGCGACAGATGTCATTGCCCGCTGGGGCGGCGATGAATTCGTGGTGTTATCGGATCAGTTGGAAAAAGATAGCTCGGTATTTGAAATGGCTCAGAACATCCTCGATGCGATCAGGCAGCGATTCGAAATCGATGGTTTGGAAGTATTCGTTTCAGTCAGCATCGGCATCAGTTTCTATCCGGATAATGGACTCAATAGTGAAACGGTCGTGGAACGTGCAGGTACGGCCATGTACCGGGTCAAGCAAGATGGCGGCAATCATTTTGGCGTGTATTCGCCTGAATCTTCAATGGTATGGACACGGGATCAACTGGAATTGGAAAAGGAATTGCGTGCTGCCATAAAAAACAGCGAACTTCAGGTATTGTTTCAGCCTATCGTCAATGCACGGTCATATCAGATCGCGCGTATGGAAGCGCTGGTGCGCTGGTCGCATCCCAGGCATGGCTATTTGACGCCGAGTGAATTCATCCCGCTGGCTGAAGATATCGGGCAGATTGAGCAATTGGGAGAGCTCGTTCTCAGAACATCATGCACGGCTGCCTGCCAGCTCTTGCGCATGGGATATCCTGTCAATGTGTCTGTGAATGTCAATCCCCGCCAACTACTGAATAAGAATTTCCCGTCGATCATTGCCCAGGTGCTGCATGAGACCGGTTTACCCGCAAAGTCACTGGTGTTGGAAATCACTGAAAACGCCATTGTTCATAATATGGAGCGCGCCAGCAAAGTTCTGGAAGCAGTTAAGCAGTTGAATATATTGATTGCTCTGGATGATTTCGGCACAGGCTATTCTTCATTGACCCTGCTGCGTGAATTGCCGATCGATATTTTGAAAATTGATAAGTCATTCGTGCGAACATTGGGTGAGAATCCTAATGATCTCAAGATCGTGCAGGCCATTATCGGGCTCGGAAAGAATCTCGGATTGACAGTCATCGCCGAAGGTGTGGAAACGATGAATCAGGTTGAGTTGTTGCTGCAGTATGAATGCCATTTTCATCAAGGATATTACTTCAGCCGGCCGATTCCCTACGAGGCATTGCTTGAGCTTCTGCATGGCAAAGCTAAGCGTGCATGATCAACTTTGCCGAGCAGAAGTTTGCTCGATAAAAATTTTCTTTAATCTCCGTGGGTACAATTCCCCGTCCCTTGGGGGCGAAACGCAGTTAATACCCCGCTGCTT
>NZ_QRCB01000065.1 GCF_009833095.1 Nitrosomonas sp. JL21 | reverse complement strand
CCACTAATGACCAGCCTATCTTCCCAGCCAAACGGTACAACGCGTGGCGTTGATCCAGCATCTGCTCCAGCCGCAGCCGAAAAATATCATCAATTGGTTTGCGTTCTTTCTTCTTTGGCTTCATCTAATTCACCAGATATCACAGTAAACAGCCTCAATTCTGGCAAATTCCAGCTTTCTTGAACACCCCTCAACGTCAATATCTATGCTAATCGTGATGGTTTCTCAGGTGCGACTATTGTAGGAATTTTAAGCCTAGATATAATGGCCCACCTTTTTCGCCGCGCATAGATCCTAAATCTGGACAGCGATGGCATTGAAATAATCGATACGGTGGCACAGCGATAGTGTTCGATCGCAATGCTGATAGCATTAAAACCATCAGAACCAGTAAGGGTTGGGTCTAAGCAATGACAGTTTTTTAATATTGGATCGCAACGATGGTGAGGCAAAAGATTCAGGTCGCGCGATGTTTGGTGTTAACACCATCAAATCCACTGATGCGCTTGCCACGAATGGCTCTGACGCATTATCCGACTGCGTTGAGGTGCTTCAGGAATATTTTAAACGACCTCAAATTCTGGAGTAATTATCATGAAAGTCATTAGCGCTTTGTTGAGTATATTGATTGTTCTAATTATTCTTTCTTTTCCTATTAATTATTTTAAGCAAAGCCCTCTAGTCAGAGAAATCGCACAACTAGAGCCACCTGTTAGATTTCTGGATGAAGTTAGATTCGATTCGTTGGTACAAAAGTATATACCGTTGGGCATCGAGAAAGAACATGCTATTCGTCAGCTTGAATCCTATGGCTTCGATATTATTAAAAGCGATGAGGTTCCTCGATTATTAGAATGCGAACAGTGTGATAAAGAATATGTGTACGCAAGTTATCAGTTTAAAAATATCTATATTATTCCTTCATATTTAGTATCAATTCAAATGGGATTCCAGAATGGGCGGGTCAGCATAATAGCGGCTGTATTATTTCATAACCATGATTTTATAATCTAATTTCAAATATTAAAGACCTCTGCACAACCGCAAGAATTTTGCTGTAGTGACAGAGAAAATTTTCCAACTGACACTTGTTGCACGTCACTTTAATAGAAAGTGAAGTTTTTTCCTTTTGGAACTTGAGTGCGTCAAGATATCTTGGTTTGAGTGGGATTGATTCCATGCAAATTGCAATTAGCACCCAGAAATAAAATGAAATGCTACATTAACTCAATGTCTATTTTTTCAGATCCTCGGGGGGATGCTTGCTGATGTAATCGATGATGTCGCCGACGCTGCGCAGTCCCTTGACTTCATCGCCATCGAAATTGACGCCAAAGGTTTCCTCGGCATCGAATAGAAGCTGGACGGTATCGAGCGAGTCGAATCCCAATTCTTCGAATTTTGAGGCAGTGGTAATTGTGGAAGTGTCGATGTTCTCAACTTTCGACGCAATGAATGCGATGACTTTCGCTTCGAGTTCTGCTGTGTCCATGTCTGATGTGCACCTATGGTTAACGGGTTGTAAAAACGAGGCTGGCGTTGTTGCCGCCGAATGCGAATGCATTGCATACCCCAACCCGCGTATTTTTCCGGATCGCCTGATTGGGCGTGTAGTTCAGATCACATTCCGGATCCGCTTCTGCAAGATTGATCGTGGGATGTATCGTACCGGTATGCAGCGTCATGATGGTGGCAATGCTGCCGATCGCCGCTGATGCGCCGATGGTATGACCGATCATTGATTTGGTGGCGCTGATCGGGATTTCCTGAGCGCGTTCTCCGAACAATTGCTTGATCGCCTTGGTTTCGATCACATCGCCTAACGGTGTGGAGGTGGCATGCGCATTGATGTAATCCACCTGGTCGGGTGTCATGCCGGCATCCTCAATCGCGGCTTGCATCGCCGCGACCTGCCCATCGATGTCCGGCGCGACCAGATGCGCCGCATCACAGGCACAGCCATAACCGGCCAACCGGGCATAAATGTGGGCGCCGCGCTGCAGCGCTTGCTCTTCCTTTTCCAGCACTAATATGGCGGCACCCTCACCCATCACGAATCCATCCCGGCCTTGCGCGAACGGTCGCGAAGCATGAGCAGGATCATCATTGAAACCCGTCGATAACGCATGCAATGCTTCAAAACCGGACATCGTGAGCGGCAACACGCACGCTTCCGCTCCTCCAGCGATGACGGCATCCGCTTTACCGGTGCGCAGTAGGTCGAGCGCCATGCCAATGGCATTGCCTGCCGACGAACACGCGGTGCTGCAGGTCAGATTCGCTCCTTTCCAACCGAATTTGGTCGCGATCCACGCAGCGGCGGAGTTGGCCATGATGCGCGGAACGGTGAATGGCGGCATGGATTTATTCTGGAATTTGCGGGTTACAGAAGATTCGAATGTTCCAAATCCGCCCATGCCCGACCCCAGGCTGACGCCCAAGCGCCGCGGCGAATAATTTTCCAGATCCCCGGCATCCGCCAGCGCCTGCTGCGCCGCGCTTATGGCCAAGTGCGTGAATCGGTCGGTTTGTTCGATCTGTTTGGGTGATAAAAAATCGGCAGGATTGAAATCTGTGATCTGACCCGCTATGCGCGAATGCAGGCTAGAGGCATCAAAACCTTGAATACGGGTGATTCCGTTGACACCATTCACAGCGGCATTCCAGAACTGATCGATTCCGGTGCCGATCGGTGCAACAATCCCCATTCCAGTAACAACAATATGCATACGATTAAACAGAAAGTTTCAGGGCAGGATATTGAAAAATATGACTGCTATTATCTGTCTTGAATATACTGAAAGCACCATAGGCTGTCAAACAACCTCGCAACGCCGAGGTGCGATTAGTCATACCGAAGAAATTTCATTTCCTCAAGAAATTGAGGTCGGGAACCGTTGATCAACCAGCGAATCTTAACTAAAATAACAAATATTGTATTTTTAGTAACAAAATTTTATCTTCTCATCAATGATCGTGCCATTCACGGAGAAATCATGAGCGCAGTTCTGGAACCACTCAGTATGACTAGCCACGATCGCGGCGCATTGGCCAAGATGGTCATGACGCTGCTGGATCATTGGAAATTGACCACCGAGGACCAGGCGGTATTATTGGGTCTGGCCCCGAACAATCGCACCGCCCTGACGCGCTATCGCAAAGGCGAACCCATAGGCACCAGTCGGGATCAATACGAACGGGTCGGCCATTTGCTGGGTATTCACAAAAATCTGCGTTTATTGTTTCCGAATAACCGGGAACTGGCCTATCGCTGGATGTCGACCCGTAATAAAGCATTCGACAACCTGACACCGGTGGACGTCATCAAGGAATGGGGTTTCGCAGGTTTGTTGATGGTTCGATCCTACCTGGATCATGCTCGCGGTGTCTGATATTTCGGCATGAAGGAATTATTTTCTCGTTTGGGCCTGATCGACGTTCGGCACGATGTCATCCGCAATATCGTCTCATTGCGGGTGTCGCAGGATTTATTCGATGATCTGAGCGCTGATTCAGAAGAATGGTTACTGGCCCAACGGGTTGAAGCGGAAGTGAAACCGCCGCCTTACCGTTCGAATACACCCGTCATTGACCGGCCTTTCGAAGATGCGGAATGGTTCAATGCGATTACGTGGCCGTTCAGACATTGGCAAGTCAGTCGCTTCTCCGACGGTTCATTCGGCGTCTGGTACGGCAGTCATAGCGAAGAAACAACTATTTATGAGTCCGCTTACCACTGGTACCACGGTTTGATCAGCGATGCCGGCTTCGAGCAGCATTCCGTCGTCAGTGAACGCAAACTCTACACCGTGATGTGTAAAGCTGCGTTGCTGGATTTTCGCCCGATCATTCCTCGCCGCTTCCCCGACCTGATTCACAAAACGGACTATACATTCGCACAATCCGTCGGCCAGCGAATGCATCGCGAAGGTCATCCGGGGCTATTAACTTTTTCGGCACGGCATCCAAGTGGAGAAAATTATGTCATTTTCAATCCTGCGGTATTGTCCGATCCACGGCATCATGGTTACCTGACATACCGGCTCGAAGCTTCGCGCATCGCGATAGAAAAAGTGCCCGGCACCACATGGATGGAAATTTCAATGGATGCAATCTGAATGTCGGCTGATACAATTCAGGTTTTCGGATCGGAGGAATCATCATGTATCGCACTATCCTCATGATGTTCTCAATAGGGTTGGTGAGTTTAGTCACCGGGCTTATCACCAGCGGCTGCACCACGGACCTCAATGTAAAAAATACCCCAACTTCCACTACAGGTTCTAACACCATGCCATTCTCACGCAAACCACCCGATAGCTGGTTCTGGTCGCACGATATCCAGCCCCATCATCTGGATGATTTGCCATTTCCCGGCGCGCATCTGGTTCGAATCTCCGCGTATGCTTCTTCGAGCGGCGAGAAAGGCCGGCGTTTTGCAGCTATCGTTTTTCAAGAAGCCGGTGGCGAAAGCCATGTTCTGCAGAATCTATCATCCACAGAACTTGAAACCAAAACATTTCCCAGTAGCGGAAACCCGGTTTCCATCACGGCCGAAGACAGGGACGGACAGCCTCACTTTTCAGTTGTATTGCACCAGGAACCTGGCCCTGCTTTCAAGATCTCTACCGATCTGGATGAAGCCGGACTGAGTCAATTAAGCAATGATCAGCGCCGCATCGCAGATTTCACCAGCTATGTCGTGAACGGTGTTCGTAAGTATGCAGCGATCGTCGAAGAGCGCCCAGGGCCTTCGTTCATCTTTACGCGCGTCACTGCCAAAGAATTGGAGGCTCAATTACGCAAACACAACGCCACGCCGGTTCGCATACGCGGTTTTTTTGAAGGCAATGAACGATTCTTCACCGCGGTGGCAGAACGTTTCGATACCGGTAATTGGAACTGGTATGACGATTTGGACGCTGACGCCGTCGCCGATAAACTTGACTCGCGTGGTGCTTATCCGTTCGATTTGGAGGCCTATCGAACCGAACAGGGCATTCGTTATACGGTGATCATGTACCGTGATCGAAAATGAAGATGAGTTGATCGCAACAACTGATGAGTACTTTCAGCTCGTTGCCGTCATTGCGCCTCATGATGCGATTCAACCTAATACTTGCACACACTTGAACCATCTGAGAGTTGACCACTCGGCTGCTGGCGATGGATGGGACGTCCGAATAGGGTTTTGTATGCAAATTGGGAACGCCACTGCCAGTTGGGCGGGAATATAACTTCATTTACTTTCGAATCAGATTGGGCGCGCGTTGGGGAGAATCGCTGTACGACGTCCTGATAAAATGCCTTGCGTTGCAGATAGCCTACGTGAATTCCATCCGTGCCAAACCAGACTGGTTTCTGCTCGTACAATTCAAAATGATGCCGCGACGCCATTTCCGTGAGCCCCTGATGCACAGCATGAGCGCAGTGCAGCGTTTGCGCTCTCGACATTTGACTGGAGGGATAGAACATCCTGCGGAAAAAAGTATAGCGCCGCTCGGAGAGTTGTTCGATGGATGCGATCGGCAGATTGGTCACGACAACCTGCGCCGACTGTTTCCGCAATTGGCCGATACACCACTCCACCGACCGCAGAATCTGCTCAGGCGGTAATCCATACAGAATGTCATTGCCGATATCGGTCAGCAACGCCATGGTTGGACGCGCTGTCACCGAATGCAGGTATTGCCACAGCCCGCACGCCGCAATTCCGGGCAGTCCGCGCCCAAGCGCTTGGCTAAATACCCCATACGCGCGCCCATGTCCGACCGCCGCCAAAATCTCACTCGGGCCGCCCAAGCGCCGTTGCATCAAATGAATGACCAGCCGCAGCGACAAGGTCAGATTGCTCGCGCCGAGCAAGACAATGCGATTTTGGATATAAACAGAGGACGAATGGATGTTTTCCGAGTGCATCATGCGTTCAACTATCAGTTATGTCCTCTCGTCATCTTCATTGGATTCTCATTGCACAAAAGCGTCATCACCATGAAACGAGTGCCGGTATCCGGTATCATCAAACACGCCTATTTCCCGCCAGCCCAGGAATTCATTGCATCGCATGTCGTTTGTTATCATTTCATCAGGCACAAGCCTTCATCGTTTCCTCAGCGATAAATATTTTCCAGCCAGCTGTGTCGTTATATTCAGCAGTTTTTTTCTGCTGCTTGATTCCGCCTTGGCGCAGCAATCCACTCTGAAGAATCCGGTCATTCTCGACCCTATCAACATTACCGCCACTCGCAGTGAGCGTTCGCCGACACAGATTCCAAACAGTATCACGCAAATTATGCGCGATCCACAACAGGGCTTTCAACCGGGTGCAACATTGGATGAGTTTGCGCGTGGAACACCAGGCGTCTTTTTCCAGAATCAATTCAATTTTACGCAGGATCTGCGCATCGCCATTCGCGGCTTTGGCGCACGATCGGCATTCGGCGTCCGCGGCATTCAGATGCGCGTCGACGGTATTCCGCAAACCTTGCCCGATGGGCAAACGCAGCTGGATTCGATCGACCCTTCGCTGATTGAACGCATGGATATTTTGCGCGGCCCATCGGCATCGCTATATGGCAATGCATCGGGAGGCATGATCGATATCACGACGCGCGAGGCGCCCAAGGAAACGTTCGTGATCATGCCGCGGCAAGTATTCGGTCAATACGACTATCTGAAGTCGGAGTTATTCATGGGCGGCAGCCGTGGAAATGTGGGCTACAGCGTCTTTGGCTCACATTTGCAACAAGATGGTTGGCGCGATCACAGTGCGATGCAAAACATTTTCTCCCAGGCGAAGCTGAATTTCCGCACAAGTGCCGATTCTGATCTGATGGTGGTATTCCGCGAATTTTATTCGCCCCTCTCAAAGGATCCGGGAGCACTGACCAGCGCGGAAGTGCAGACGAATCGTCGTCAAGCCTCGGCGCGTAATGTACAATTCAACGCCGGCGAAGAAATCCGCCAGGAAGAGGTCGGCATGCGCTTTCGCAGTCGATTTTCGGCTGGCAAGGAACTTACTGCGACCAGCTATTTATTGCATCGGGATTTCCAGAATCGGCAGGCTTTTTTTGACGGCGGCCAAGTTCAGTTCGATCGCTGGGTAGGCGGTGTGATGCTGCAGTTCGTCAATGATCATACTCTATTCCATCGGCCCAACCGGTTTCTGATTGGCGTGGATTATGGGATACAAAGCGATGACCGGCAACGCTTCGACAATAACTTCGGCAGACGCGGGGCGCTGAATTTGAGTCAGATCGAGCGCGTCCAAAGCATCGGGCCATTTTTCCGTAATGAATGGAACGTGAAGGACAATCTTGATGTGGTTGTGGGCGGTCGCTGGGATTGGTTGCATTATCAGGTCAATGATATTTTCAAATCCGATGGAAATCAGTCGGGTATCCGGACGGTATCGCAAGCCAGCGGCTCAGCCGGACTGGTGTATCACTTCTCAGAAAAGCATCAGGCCTATACTCATATTGCGTCGGTATTCGAGGCCCCTACCACGACTGAGTTGATCAACAATCCTTCAGGAACCGGCGGTTTCAATCCCCGGTTAAATCCACAAACCTCACTCAGCAGCGAACTAGGTTTTCGCGGCAATGCAGCTGGATTTCGATACGATACTGCGGTATTTTTCATCCGCACCTGGGACGAGATTACGCCATTCGAACTCGCTTCATCGCCTGGCCGGGCCTTTTTCCGCAATACCGGACAGTCGCGCCGCATCGGCGTAGAAACACGTTTGGCCACGCCCGAATGGAAAGGATTGCGCGGTGAAATCAGCTATACCTTTTCCAATTTCGAATTCGAAAAATATATCGTCAACGACGCCAATCTAAAAGGCAATATTTTCCCCGGCATTCCCACTCATCGCTGGGAAGGATTGGTACGCTACGCGCATCCTTGGGGGTTTTTCAGCCAGATGCATGTTCAGCGTGTCGGGGAATTTTTTGTCGATGATGCCAATACCGCAGCCAATCAGGCATACAACTTAGGGCAATTATTGCTGGGTTGGGAAATGAAACGAAATGGGATTGAAGGTTCGGTGTTTTTTGGCATCAATAATCTCTTCGATGCACATTATAACGCCAGCACTCGAATCAACGCCGCGCTCGGCCGTTATTTTGAACCCGGCCCGCCGCTCAATATGTTCGGCGGCGTACGAGTTCGCTTAGTAGCATTCTAATCTTTTTATTAAAAAGCATCATAAAAATAATTGCTTATATTAAGATATAAAAAATAAGGCTATAAACGTGTGAAAATTTTCCACAAAACAATTGACATGGGAAATTTTCCCGCATAAAATTCTCTCTAACATGCAAGAATAATTTAACAACTGATGATGATCTAGCGTGTTAAGGGATTTTGAAGTTCGTTATTTGCAGCTTTAGAATCCGATAAAATCTTCAGATACAATCACATGAATTACATCAAGGAGAAAACAAAATGAGTTCAAGCAATGACGATGGCCCAAATCACGATCTTAATGACGATCATGGAGGTCGCCGCAATGATGACCGCAGTGGTGACGACAATTCTTCGGGAGGTCACAAAATTTTCAAATTTGACATTGCCAATGGTCAAGTGACAGCTGTTTTTGAACTGGATGACGGGGTCTGGGAAGCGGAATCTCTTACCGACCATGGCAAGAAATCTTACACGGTTGATGGTTCTGACGTGATCCGCACAGAGATCAAGCCATTTGGAACAGAAATCACCCGCTACTCCGACTCTGACGGCGACGGACTATTCTCGCGGATTTCTGAACAATGGCAAGTTTCACCGAATGGCGGAAATGGCGTAATTCCGAAATATACCGGTAACCTCAGCTATTTCGGCACGAGTGGTGATGACTTCCTCGCAGTTCGCGGAGGAGAGGATTGCCATGGTGGTCAAGGCGCAGACGATTTCATTTTCCGTGAAGCAAGTCACTTGCGCATTGACGATTTTCGATCGCATGAAGGCGACATGCTGGTATTTGATACCGGCCTGGGATTGACTTCCCGCGAGCACCTGGCCAGTTACATTACCGAGAGTCATCATGATGGTCAGAATTTCATCGTCAATTTCGGCTCGGATGTATCCATCACGCTCGTGGGCGTGCAACCCGATCAGATCGGTTGGGATGACGTCAGCGTTTTGAGTTGATAGATCGATAGAATAACTATTTCCATCCCCCATCCAATCGATGAATATTCGATTGGATGGGTCGCAGCATGAAGGTCGTCTCCTCACGGAAATTCTTTCCGTCGATGTTTTTCCATCAGTCAACTCCACCCATGCCGACTTACCCCAACTCACAATCATTTCCGATTCAGGCAGATAAAAGCATTTTTTAATGAATTCTTTTCACTCTGAAAATTCTTAAAATCCTCAGAAACTGGCCGTTGATTATTTAGTTATAGTGAAACATGACATATAACTCGCTGTTTAATCAAGCCGTAATTTTTCAACACTCTTGTGGAGAGCTCAGCAATGCTGAAGAATGCCAAAAAAGACCAGCAAACAGTAACGAGGGATGGCAAACCGACACGTACGCTGCTGCAAGGCGTAACTCAAAAAGAAATCCCGAACATCATCACCCGCAATGGCATCACGACCGAGCTATATCGCCCGGAATGGGCAGTCGGCCCGGATCAGATACGTCATATGATTCACGTCAACCTGCGCGGCGGCGCAATCAGTGCTTGGCACATGCATGAGCAGCAAATGGATACGTTCTTTGTGATCAATGGATCCATTAAGCTGGTGCTCTACGACGACCGTCCGGATTCAAGCACGCGCGGAGAACTCAATGTCCTTTACCTCAGCCGCATGCGGCCGACATTGACGACCATTCCTCCAGGAATTTGGCATGGACTGCAGAATATTGACTCCAGCGAAAGCAGTTTCATCAATTATTTCGACCGCCCTTACAATTATGCGGATCCCGATGAATGGCGACTGCCTTTTGATACTGATAACATTCCCTACCGTTTCTGATCATTTGCTCATCTTGAACCTTAATCTGCCGATAACACTCATAATTTCAGCACACGAGGTAATGTATGAGCTACGGCAGTGATTTTGTTTTGACCTTATTTACCAACGATCCCGGCCTGGCTCAAGCCGCAAACGATGCGGGCATCAATCGGATCGGCTTGGATTTGGAAAGGATAGGTAAAGAATACCGCCAAGATGCCAGCAAAACATGGATTTCCAATCATCAAAGCTATGAACTGCAAACCATCCGGGATCAACTGACCCGGGCGGCATTATTCACGCGCACCAATCCGATCCATGCCGGCTCCCGCAACGAAATCAACTATCTGTTGGATCAGGGCGTTGATGTGCTGATGCTGCCCATGTTCCGGACGGTAAAGGAAGCAGCCACCTTCATAGAGCTGGTCAATGGACGCGCGCAAGTGTCCTTATTGGTAGAAACCGCCACCGCAGCGATGCGATTGCGCGAAATCATCCGGCTGCCGGGCATCAACGAAATCCACTTCGGATTGAACGATCTCTATCTCGACATGAAACTTTCGAATCATTTTGAGGTGCTCACGTCGGGTCTGCTGGATATGCTGGCGGATACCATGTTGACCGTGGGAATTCCGTTCGGCTTTGCCGGTATTGGTCGAATCAACGACAACCGTTTGCCTATCCCGGGAGATTTAATCTACGCACAATATCCGCGTCTGGGTGCAACCCGCGCACTAGTTTCGCGAGTGTTCTATTCGCCGGATTATCGCAGCCTGAATCTAAAGGAGGAGGTGCGTGCGGCCCGTGAACGGCTCGACTATTGGTATCAGGCTGGTGCAGAAAAGCAGGTCACCGCGCTGGGATCATTGCGTCATATCGTAACCGATTGGGTAGCTTGATCAATACTCGGCGCATCGGAACATTGATGCCAGGCTGCTGGAAATGAGCATACCTCATGTTATTTTCTACGATACATCGCAAGCGTATTACGCCAGTTATTACCTGAACGGTTTCCATGAACTGCGAAAAACGCATGGCGTACGCATGCAGATCGCACATTCACTGCCGGCGCGGTTGAGATCTGCTGTTCAGAACCGCGAGTGGCAACACCTGTTATTCTCCATGGTGTTGTTCGAGCTCCAGCAAGGCAATCGAACATGGTATATCTGCATTGACACGCATGATGACAATTCGCTCGACATCCCAAACCGAACCGGTGGATATCATTGGCCATTGTTGCAATACACCGATGCGTATTTCAAGGTCAACTACAACCTGCAGATCATCCGACAAACGCCTGCACTGGCGGCGCATCAACAAAAAATCCATAGCATCGCTCAGTTCTTCCCAATCAGACCACCACGTCCGCTTTCGCTCAGCCAACGCCTTTTACTTCCCACGGTCTGGTTCGGTTATAGACCCAGCCTGGGTCATGGCCAGCCATACCAGGGTTATCTGGCGGCAGCGAGACGCCGGCTGCGGGATCTCAAAAACTTCCTGACGCTCGATCAGATTATCGCGCATCGCAGCACTCCAAAGGACATCGACATCTTTTACGTGACGAGCTTCCGCCATGCGCCTCGCCACGCACCCATCATGCAACAGCGCCTTCACGTCATGGACATGTTAGCCGGCATTACCAATCTAAGCATCGAAATGGGGTTTACCAGCCAATCGGCGCTACCGGAAAATTTTACGCGTCACCACCACCGCCCCTTAAGCCAGTCCGGTTACCTCGATACACTGGCACGCTCGAAAGTCGTCATATATACCCAGGGCATGGAAGGGTGCATTTCATCCAAATTCAGTCTGGCCATGGCGTTGGGAATACCGGCAGCCGGTGAACCCTTGCTGAATAATTCTGAGCTACTGATAGCCCATCCTCATTTAACCGAGCAATTCGGCTTCAGCGACCCTGATCGATTGGTGGATCAGGCGGTGAAGCTCGCAACCGATCCACAGCATGCGCATCGACTCGGCCTTCTCAATGCGGCAATGTTCGATCATCATCTGGCGCCTCGTCCGGCTGCAGAATATATTCTTCGCATCTTGCAGGTTCTGTAGCGCTTACTCGGCTTCCTGACAGCAAACCGACTGCAATCTCCAGCAAGGTTGAGATGAGCGGACAGGAATGATACATTTAAACACCTGCAACGATTTTCCCCATCCATGCCATGAAACGATTGCTCAGAATCATCTTACTCTCGGCCGCATTCAGCTTGTCACTTCCATTTGCCGCGCAGTCACAGCGAATTCAAACTGAATTTGATGTGGAATTGATTGCCAGAGGACTGCAATTTCCGTGGGGAATGGCCTTTATGCCGGACAAAAGCCTATTAGTCACTGAACGCATAGGTCAATTGCGCATCATTTCACCCGATGGCCGCATATCGGAACCCATCAAGGGCGTTCCGGCTGTTTTTAATGAAAAGCAAGGCGGCTTGCTGGATGTCGCATTGGATCCCGACTTCGCGACCAATCGTTTTATTTATTTATCCTATGCCGAACCTGAAGGCGCCAAAGCAAGCACAGCCGTCGCTCGCGCCAAGCTCGTCAATGGCCAGTTGCAACACCTGCAAGTCATTTTCCGGCAATTACCGAAAACCACCGGCGGCGTTCATTTCGGCTCACGGCTCGCATTTGCGCCCGATGGCAATCTGTTCATCACCTTGGGTGACCGCGGCGAGCATGCCGAAGACGCCCAACGGCTGGACAATTATTTCGGCAAAATCATCCGCATACGTCCCGACGGTTCGGTACCTGCCGACAACCCTTTTGCCAAGAATTCACAAGCAAAACCGGAAATCTGGTCGTATGGACATCGCAGCGTGCAAGGCGCGGCCATCCATCCAAAAACCGGCGACCTGTGGATTCACGAGCACGGCCCCAAAGGCGGCGACGAAATCAATATCCCCAAACCCGGAAAAAACTATGGTTGGCCCAAGGCCAGCTATGGCAGTCATTACTCGGGAATTCCGATCAAGGATGAACACGCCGAACAGGGTTTCGAAGAACCCATCTATTACTGGACGCCATCGATCGCACCGTCCGGCATGGTGTTCTATACCGGTAACCTGTTCGCAGGATGGCGCAGCAATATCTTCATAGGCGCACTGGCCGGTCAACACATCGTCCGTTTGACGTCCGAAAACGACAAAATACTCGGGGAAGAACAATTACTGACGAACACCGCGCGTTTCCGCGATGTCGAGCAAGGCCCGGAAGGCGCGCTGTATCTGTTGACGGATGAACAGGATGGAAAACTGCTGAGGTTGACCCCCAAACGCCCGTAAAGATTGAGCGCAGCCAAGCACTGGCTTTTCCTGAACCATCTCAGTGTCGCAAAATACAGACACCGTCTCCATAAAGAATCAGTCGAACCGCAAACTAGGCTAGAATCCATGCTATTTCATTTTTCTGCAGCCTATATCCGCTAGCCGCCAGCCATGGATACGAGTGATTTAAAAAACCCGACGCTGTATATCAATCGCGAATTGAGTCTGCTTGAATTCAACCGGCGCGTCATCGAACAGGCCAAGGACGAAAGCCTACCCTTATTGGAGAGATTGCGTTTTCTCTGCATCGCCAGCACCAATCTCGATGAATTCTTCGAAATCCGCGTGGCCGGCTTGAAACAACAGGTCAAATACGGCTCGATCCAAACCGGCGCCGACAATATGTCTCCCACCGAAGTGCTGGCGCGAATCAGCGAAATCGCCCATCAGTTCGTCGTCGAGCAATACAGTGTCTGGAATGACATGATCATCCCGGCATTGGCGAAAGACAAGATCCGATTGCTGCGCCGCTCGCAATGGAAACCTCAAACCACACGCTGGATCCATCGCTACTTCAAGAACGAAGTATTGCCGGTGCTGAGCCCGATCGGCCTGGATCCAGCCCATCCATTTCCACGGGTGCTGAACAAGAACCTGTATTTCATCATCTCACTCGAAGGAAAAGACGCTTTCGGACGGGATTCCGGACTGGCCATCGTCCAGGCGCCGCGCTCGCTGCCCAGAGTCATTCATATCCCGTCAAAATACAGCGCCGGCAATCATGACTTCGTGATGCTGTCATCGATCATCCATGCTCATGTCAGCGATCTGTTTCCCGGCATGAGTGTGACTGGGTGTTACCAATTCAAGGTCACGCGCGATAGCGATCTGTTCATCGACGATGAGGAAATCGACGATTTGCTGCGCGCACTCGAGGGCGAACTGCCGTCACGACGATTCAGCGATGCCGTGCGCTTGGAAGTGGCGGACAATTGCCCCGACAGCCTGAGCCATTTTCTGTTGCAAAAATTCGAATTACAGCAAAACGATCTATATCAGGTGACCGGTCCCGTCAATCTGGGACGCCTGCTCGCCATTTGCGATCTGGTCGACCGCCCGGAGCTGAAATTCGCCGGATTCACGCCCGACATTCCGCGGCGCTTGCTCAAAAATCTGAATATTTTTGACGCGCTGCATAATGGCGACATTTTATTGCATCATCCGTTTCAATCATTTGCGCCGGTCGTTGATTTCCTGCGCCAGGCCGCTGCCGATCCGAATGTGCTGTCGATCAAACAAACACTGTACCGCACCGGCACCGATTCCGCCGTGGTTGAAATCCTGAAGGGCGCCGCCCGGTCTGGAAAAGAAGTCACCGTCGTGATCGAATTGCGCGCACGCTTCGACGAAGAAGCCAATATCGAACTGGCCAGCGAATTACAACACGCGGGAGCGCACGTGGTCTATGGCGTGGTCAATTACAAAACACACGCAAAAATGATCCTGGTGGTGCGACGAGAAGGGCGCACATTGCGCCGTTATGTGCATTTGGGAACCGGCAATTATCACGCGCGAACCGCTCGCGTCTATACCGATTACGGTCTCCTGACCTGCGATAAGGCCATCGGTGAAGATGTCAACAAATTGTTCCATCAACTGACCGGATTGGGCCGCGCGGGTAAACTCAAGAAGCTGTTGCAATCCCCATTCACGTTGCATAAGGGCATACTCAGTCATATCGAGAAAGAAATTGCCGCTGCGACCGACGGAAAAAAAGCATGGATCATCGCCAAGATGAACGCGCTGGTCGATCCGGAAATCATCGCGGCGCTCTACCGCGCCTCACAAGCGGGCGTCAAGATCGACTTGATCATTCGGGGCATCTGTTGCCTGCGTCCCGGCCTGAAAGGAATATCGGACAACATCACGGTGCGCTCCATCGTCGGCCGTTTCCTGGAGCACACGCGCGTCTATTATTTTCATAACGATGGCGATGCGCTGGTATTCTGTTCCAGTGCCGACTGGATGACCCGCAATCTGCACTACCGCGTCGAAGTATGCTTCCCGATCGAAGAAAAGCGCACCAGCGATACCGTATTCAAATACGGCCTGCTCAGTTATCTTTCCGATAACACCCAAGCCTGGCAATTGCAAAGCGACGGCTCGTACAAACACTTAAAGCCTGGCTCCACCAAGCCGCGCTCGGCACAACAGGTGCTGCTGGAACATTATTGTGATTTTCCCTAAGGAAGCGCTGATCGTTCCTCAAAAGCTAATCAAAAACCAGCTTAACATCAGCAGCGTTCAGAAAATCTTGCTCGGTTGATAAATCCACCAGGGTGAGCGGATGGTCATCAAGCCAGCCCGATGGAAAATCGAGGTTGATGCGATTCTTGTTCACGCTGATGCGTATCTCCGGCAGATCGCGGCTAGATCGACTCCGGTGCAATACCACTGCCAATCTCAGCAAGATGCACAGCCTTGTGACCGAAATTTTCTGAGTATTGTTGATCAATGCAAATTCCTCCAGCGGAAATTTGCGCCGGTGGCTGCGCACCAACATGGCCAGCTTCGTTTGATCCTGCCGGGAAAAACCGGCCAAATCCGAGTTCGCCGTCAGATAGGCACCATGCCGGTGGTATTGATTATGCGCTACCGATAAGCCGATTTCATGAATGAGCGCCCCCCACACCAGCAATTTCAAGTCGGCCTTTTCATTCAATTCCCAGTCGGTTTTTACCTGATGGAACAAATGTTCCGCAGTCGCTCTGACGCGGTCCGCCTGATCGATGTCGACATTGTAGCGCTGACTCAGCGCCATCATCGTCTGATCGCGGATATCCTCATTATGAACCCGACCGATCAGGTCATACAATAAGCCCTCGCGCAATGCGCCTTCGGACACATCTATCCTGTCCAGATTCAGTGCTTCGAAAATACCGCTCAGAATAGCTACGCCACTGGCAAAGACCGGCTTCCTCCGTTCCGGTAGACCGGCGAAATCGATTAATGCGCTGTCACCGATTGTAAGCAACGCTTCCAGCAATTTTTGCAACGCTGCAGCAGTGATGCCGGCGTCGCACCATCCCTGCGTCTGGACCACATCGCGGATCGCAAGTATGGTGCCGGAAGAACCCAGTGCTCTATCCCAGCCGACTTTTTTATAGGTTGTTTCTAATGATTCCAATTCCTGCATTGCGAATAACATGGCTTTGCGCATCCGCTTGGCTTTGATCTTGCCATCCTCAAAAAAGCGCTGACCTACGTTGACGCACCCCATGTACAGGCTTTCGGTGCAATAGGTGTCGAATCTCCGTCCGATGATCAGCTCGGTGCTGCCGCCGCCGATATCGATGACCAGCCGTTGACTGTCTTCATCATAGAGACTATGGGCAACGCCAGAATAGATCAGTCGGGCTTCTTCGCGTCCGGCGATGATTTCAATCGGATGTCCGAGCGCATGATGAGCCTGGGATAGAAAAATATGGCCGTTTCTGGCCTCGCGCAAGGTATTGGTACCTACGGCACGGACATTGACATGGGGGATTTCCTTGATGCGCTGGCCGAATCGCTGCAAACATTCCAGTGCTTGCTGCGTGGATTCCTCCGACAATTCTTGTTGATCGTTCAACCCCGAAGCCAATCTGACCATTTCCTTCAACCGGTCGATGACTTGCAAATGTCCATCGACCAGATTCGCGACGATCATGTGAAAGCTGTTCGAACCCAGATCCACAGCCGCATAGGATTCATCCATAGGAGACGTCATACCATTGATACTCTGCAAATTGATACATCGATGTTGTGAATCAGCAAAATCAGCAGGGATCGATATTCCCGCGGCCAGGGCAATCGGCTGGCTTGCAAAAACCCGAGAAAATTACTGCACTGGCTATTTTTTAGAACATTCTTTTAGCCATGAATGAACTATCATCAATCATGGAGTGCTGGCTACTTTTTTCCTTTGCCCTTTTTCTTGCCGCTTTTCTTTTTATCTTTATCTTTTTTCTTGTCTTTCTTCTTTTTATCCTGATCTTTTATCTTTGTTTTGGCTTTATCTTTATCTTTCTTTTTGCTTTCCGCATTGCTCGCGACAACCGGCTCTACAGCCTGCTGTGCTACCGGTGACGTTTTTTTCATGACCGGTTTCTTGACCGTTGCTTTTTTGAGCGGGGTCGGCACATTTTTCACAGCAATCGCCGATTGCCTGGCGGCCTGCTGTAAACACTCGGCGGCGGATTTCTTAACCGAACGAGCACGCAATTCATTGAATCCATGAATCTTCTTTAAATCATCGAGACTCATGGCAACCAATGCCTCGACGGTTTTGATGTTATGTTCGAAAAGTGCCTTGGCTGCGACGGGGCCGATTCCAGTGACATCCGTTATTTTAACCATGACTAGACTCCAGAGGATGTGAAAGCCTCATTATATCGGCTTGTCGATTTCAATCAACGACGTCGAGTTCAATCATTGCCGCTGTCCGCCCTGTTCGGCCTGCTTCTCCTTCCTGCCTCCGCACACAACGATCCGCGTCACGCACCATTCATGCCGGGATTTGCCTCGTCATCAAGGCTTCGGCGCAGGCTTGGCTGGCGGGGCTGCCACCGAAGGCGCCGCAGCCGGTGCTGGTGCTTGTGCCGGTGGCGGCGACACAGGTTCAGGTGTTTTTTCCGGCGCTTCCGCCGCAGGTGGTTCAGCAGCATTCGCCGCTTTCGGATCTTTTGCTACAGCGTCCTTTTCAACTGGCGGCGCTTCTTTTACACCAGGGCTTTCAGCCTCTTTCGTCGTTGCGCTACCGGTAATGGCAGAAAACTGCTGGCGCAGCTCGTCGATCATCCCCTGATGCAAATAACCGCCATGCCACAAATAGGCAAGACCGCCGAGTAATAGCAATAGGAAGAGATACGATTTCCACGGGCTTTTCTTTTCCGCATACGGATCGGCCATAGAGCGTTTTGCACCTGGCGGTAGCGCAGCCATGTGAGTAAGCGACGTGCCAAATGGAATGTTGATGATCGCGCGGGTATTGATCGCCCAGCCATTACCATCCAGCAACGGCGCTAAATTGCGCTTGCGGAGTTTGAGAAAGGCAAGCAACACCGAAGGCCCGGATATCAACAGGATCAAGCCGACAATCGTGAGCGGCATCTGCCACCATATCAGGCCCAGAAAACCGGTGACCACCGACGCAATCGCCGTACCGATGGCGCCGATCGCCAAGCCGATCGCGGCAAAAATCCCGGCAAATTTGCCGACATCAAACGGCGCCGCTGCGGGCGCTTTGCCGGCTTCCGCCTTCTGAGACACATCCGAAATACCGGCGGCCGCTTGGTCGTGCACTGATTTTTCGCGCGCGCTCGCCATTTTCTCGACTTGCTCGCCGATCATTTTGCCGATCCGTTTATACGGATACCAGAAAGCTTGCCGCACGCTGATGGGATGTTCAATGATCTTGATGATGGTCGCATCCCAATCCTGGCCATTCCGGTCATAGAAAATGCCGTTGCGGCCAACCATCAAATTATCCGCATCGCCATTGGTGAACGCCGCCGCGATGATGATTTTCTCATCCCCACCACGGCGCTTGCATTCGCAATACGCCAGATACGTGCCGCTCAGGTTGGCCATACCGCTGTGCTTATCCATGTCGGTCACGCGCAGGCAGAAATCACAGCTCCGTCCATCCAGGTAAAGCGATCCCGCCTGAAAAATCGCCTTATCACGGCGAGTATAAAAATCGCGGAAAGAAACGTAATTATTCAATAGCTGAAACAGATGCTGGTGATAACGAATCAATTTTTCTACCGAATTGATCGCATCCGCAGCGCCGGCGTATGAGGTGTCCTTATGTATCAACGCGAGGATTTTTTCATGATAACCGCCTGCCAGAATTTCGCGGACGCGGTCGATCCCAAAAACCTCGACCAATGCGCCCTGCTTGACATCCAACCACGCCTGGTGCGCAGCAAACCGGTCACACAAGTGCTGCCATTCTTCCGCGCTCAACGCTTGTTTTTCCCCGAGCAGCGGCGTGACGACGCTGTGCTTGAATTCAGCGACCGCAGCCGTCCAGGCTGGATTGGTGCCTTCGTCGAGCGGCAGATCTTTTTTAGCCTCAATTTTGGCGATGGGCAATGCCGTCAATTGTTCGGATTGGTTGGACAGATCGGTTTTCGCCAGCGCTTCATAGTCTGACAACGCCGGATTCAACGGCTCTCCCGCGCGCTGATCGAACTCGGCCAAACGGCAACGAATGAAGTAATCATCGACCTTGGCCTTGATCGCATCGAACGCTGCTTTCGCTGCTTCGGTCTTTCTGCCGAGCAATAGCACGTGGGCGGCATCCTGCTCCGCTTCCTGCCACCACGCCGAATATGCGCCGGCTTCGGCAAAAAACTGTTCGACCTTGGGTTCCGAAATGCCGGGCAGGCCGGATCGGTCTTCATCCGCTCCGAGACAGGCAATAATGTCTTCGATCACAGCCCGCGTATCGGCTTCGGATGCCGCAGTAGCCGGAACGATGCCGTCGCCGTTGAACTGAGTGCTGGCAAAAATCCGGTTTAAATCGGCGGTATCCTCAACACTGATGACCTCGGCGTCTTTTTTGTCGATATTCTTCAGAATCTGCTTGGCCGATGTCAGCAGAAGGGCCCCTTCGAGGGTGCTGTCATTAATGGCACTCAACGGCAAGACATCCGCGCCCTGTATGATATCCTCGGCATGCTTCAGTACAGCAACGACCCAACTAACTGCCGCGACGATCTCCGGCACGCGGATATGGCCATCGCCGTCGGCATCGATGAACTCAAGTGTTTTTTTGTCGAACTCGAGATGATCGGTCGGACAGCTCAACGCCACCCACAACTTGGGATCGAGCGCGCTCAATGCTTTCAAATCAGCGCCGGTTTCCAAGCGCACTTGATCAAATCCGCCCGAGCGGAAAAAACGCCATACATGTGAAGTTTCCATCATTCCCCTCTGAATACGTAAGAATTTGCCGACAGTAGATTGAATGATCTCACTAAATGAGCACAACGCCAAGCAGCAATTGTGCCGAGAGGATAAATGTCGAGTGAAAAGGAAAAGCGCTCGAAGAATTATTTTTTCTTCAGTATATCCTTCAGATTGGCAAAAGGACTGAAGGTCGCCGCATCATGATGCTGCGCATGACCGGTTCGTCCCATCGCATCCTTCAGTTTGGAATGCTCATGCTCATGACAGTACGTGCACAGCAGTTCCCAGTTGCTGCCGTCGGGCGGATTATCGTCATGATTGCTGTTCTTGTGATGAACCTCGAGCAGTTGCAGATTTTTATGATCAAATACCCGGGCACACCGCCCACACACCCATGGAAACAGTTTGAGCGCCTGCTCGCGGTAGCCCTGCGCACGCTTTTCCGCATTGCGGCGCGCTTCGAGAACGACTTTATCGAGCTTGCTCATATCCTTGGTCATAAAATCCCTTTAACTCGCTAAATCTCGAATCGTACAGTAATTAGAAATCCAGTCAGCAACTCTCTCGACCGGATTTCTTTAACGTTTACCGAATTGATAAGAATACTCCCTACGCCAGAACCGCTTCCATATTCATGCCCACCAGCAGCACTGCATCGTCCTGCGTATAGGTGTGATAAAAGCCGTGGCTGCCGCCATCGACCCAGTTGCCTTCCAGTATCACCTGATCTCCGGCATTACCGTGGACTTTGAGGGT
>NZ_QRCB01000064.1 GCF_009833095.1 Nitrosomonas sp. JL21 | reverse complement strand
TTCCAATGAACACCTCCGAAAGGTTTCTCATACTACATCCTTAATTCGTGTCCGAGATTATTAGACCACTACAGTATGTCATATATGGATTTTTACCAGAAACATCCTTATACAAGGCTATAGATTGGTGGTAAAAGGAATATATTTGCCATTGCTAGTAAGTTTCATCTTTGTAATCTGCCTTGACGAGAAATTTGAAAAACTAACATGTATGGGGCAATCTGCACCATATAGATATATCCGATCAAACTTTGTATTCTCACTTATCCATAGCGCGACTTCTTCCATATCTTCATCTTCAATAATAAAATCACAAGCTGCACCGAGTCGTTCGCATATCAATTTTCCATTAGGTTTCTTTTCATGTGCAGCGTGCTGATCTAGTTTCGGTGCAATTCTTCCAGGTATTTCCTTTGCGACCTCTATTGAGCAAAAACCGTATGTCAACTTGATCATCCCAAAATAATCTATAACTGGATCAAGAATATTTGTAGCAAGTTCATATAAGGCTGTATAGGAATCTGCTTCTTTCGGTAAATTAGAAAGACCTGTTTTGGCTTGCGTTTCGCCACATATAATAAAGTCGCGATAAGTAAAATACTTGCCGCATGGAGTGTCAAGATTGGGAATAGATTGACTCCGAATTAAACGCATTCCATCGATTTTCCAACGTGCAAGACTAAGGCTGTGAATGAATTCTGGTGGATTTGGTCCATAACCCGATAGATCAAAAAGATTCAAAGCTTCTAGTTGATTATCAAATGCAATCTGTTCTGCATAACTTTCCATTTCTTCATTTATGAACCGTGATTTGAGATAAAGGTAAGGTGGCTCGAATTCATTGTCATATTCAAAGAAATAGAACTCTTGTTTGTGAAAAGATATTTTTACACGAAGCATCATTTTTGGAATTGGTTTGCCAAAAAAATCATCAAACTGCATCAACGTCAGTTTTCCCGAGCGTGTGTGAATTTTGATCAGATCAGCGGATGTAATGTCCCCATATAATGCTGTGCCACAGCCAATGTATATTCTTAGAATGGTGGGAAGTTGTTCTACAAGGCTTGTATGGAGTTGCAATGATTCGTTTTCGATATACCAACCCAGTCCTTTAGATGCCGCATTACGGCACGCTGCATCAATTAGTTCCGGTTGCGCGATTTGGAACAAAAGTTCTGTTGCTGCTTGCTGAGCAGTGCCATAATTAGTAAAGAACGCTTTAATATCGCGTTGCAGCGATGGTTCGAGGTAGCGATATGATTTGCGCTTTTCAAACATGCTAAGTGCAATATAAACAAGCAGATCATCTTGTCTGAGTTTTTGAGCCGTTTCCAGAATGGCATCATCTTTCTGGTTGCGCAAGAAACGTAGTGTTTTCGGCAAGCTTCCGAATACTTCAAGCACCTGCGGTAGATTTTTGACTTCACTTTTATCCGGTTCTCGTCCGGTTTCCAGCCATTGTTGCCACAGTGAATCAAGTAATGTTTGATGTTCAGCATAGCGGGCGGCATCTCTTTCAGCTTTGCTGGGACTTAAATGGCTACGCACCTGGCTTGCTGCGCGCAAAAGATTAGATCGGGAACGACTCCTGCCAACTAAGAAGCGTTGTTCAGCATCTTTGTCCTTAAAAACAAAAAAAACTCCGGGCGCTACTGGAATAGATTCTTCATGCAGGTGTTGTTCAACGAATATCTCAAGTTCGGTGGGTGTGTAGTATTTCTGGAAAGTACCGCGAGATGTTAGAATACCATCATACAGCGGTTTTCCCTTGGAGTCCTTCTGATTTGCAAGCATCACCGATACGACAAGCAATTCTTGAGCTAACGAATAAGCACCTTGTAGTGCCTCAATCCGTTCATTAATATCTTCAATTACATTGATGACAAAACCTAGGTTAACAATATTAGATAATTGCTTTGAGTTGTCGGGCGCATAATGTGGATCCCAACCCAATGCCTGAATGCCATTTTCTTGTAAACCACGCAAATCATCTCCGCGTCCGCAGCCATAATCAAATACGCTGCGGGAACCATCTAGAAAACCGAATCTTGCGAGCAATTGAACCGGTGCAGAAAACCCATAGCGAACAAGCGCAGTTAAATGTCGTTGCACTTCATCGGAGGGCGATAAATTATCGGCTTTGTCGAATTTTGATAAATCGTTACCCAGCGGGACGAACTCATAATCTATAAGCTGATAACCTTTTGCCGCAATTATTTTCTTCCATTGATTTTGAAAACCTATTCTAGAAGGGTCATCAAAAAGTCCCAATGCTTCAGCTGTACTGGTCAGTTCCTGAAATTTAGCAATCTCTGTATGTTCAAGTGGGAGCAACAGCTCCTTGCGATGGAGAATGGGTGGATTAAACGAATCAGCGTAGGAGCGTTTCCGAACTTGCCGCGTTCCTGTGAGCTCCGCTCGCCAGCTGGTATTTAATTTAGGGAAGGGTTGGTTAAAAAAATCAGGGTAGTAAAGAAAAGAAATAAATTCTTTATTCTCAGAAATTTTCACAACGTTGTAATCGACATTCCTATTAACTTGTGCAAGTTTCTCTGCATCTGCTATTAATTCTAAATCCGTTAGACTAAGTGAACCGAATGCCTCTATATGCAGATAACGAGATGAGTGAACAAATTTTCCGGTACTGTCTGAAACAAGCATTGTATGAATTGCTAGGTAAAGAGCTGTTGGATCTAAGCTAGCAATATTATTATGTTAGATAATGACCTTGATATAATTTCTTATAATGTTATTTGAAAATAAAGATGAATACATGATAGTTTTATTGGAGAAATTGGGCGATACCTAATTTTGTGTATATTTTTGACGAAATTCTTATTTCGGTGAACCTAATATCAAATTTTCAACGATCTTTTATTCTTAAGCATATCTATTAAGGTTAACGTAGCTTTCTCTCCATCATATTGAATTGCCACATTTTTCCCTGCAATAGGTTTGTTATCAACAGCATTTAATTGGTGCACAATAAAATCTTTGTTGACCTGTTGATAAAAAATAGCATTTTCTTTATCAATATGAATAATTTGCCCTTCATACCGATTTTTGTCGACAGGTGTTTTAGCTAAAAAAATATTATAGATACCAGGCCTAATACCTTCATCAACCTTCTTGATAGTGCCAAATGTCTCCCACTTATTATTTTTCTGAGTTTGTAGAATTTTTTGTCCATTCATTACAATCATTCGTAGCTTTAGTGATGTCGTCATTCAAATTAGCTGTAAGTAGGGGGCTGACAGAATTAAATTATCCTGCTTCCTGTTGTTCGGCAATTTCTTCCAGTATTTTTATGAGATCAAAAGGCTCAGTTCTCTCCATGCCATGCAAAAAGGCGATCAACTGCAATGCACCGCTGCCCTTGGCTGAGAAGCTGCCATCTTGCAGTGCTTTGATAGTGAACTGAACTGTATTTTTGCAATTTCTGCCTTGCTCAAAATAGTTCTTTATTTTGCTTTGGAGAAATTCTTTATTCTCACTAGATAGATCACGCATTAAATCCCGTGGCTTGCGCTTGTCTTTTTTGATCAGATTGTAAATAGAGTCCAGCAATGCATTCGGAGAGGTTTGTTTTTGATCGTCGTTATGGGCTGAGGGCGTATTATTGGATTTGTCTTCACCATTGACTACTCGGCCATCTGTAGAATTGGATGGGGACGTTTTTTTCAGCTTTAAGAATTGACTGAATTGGTATATATCCAATCGTGATATCTCTTCCTGCGTACTGAATGCCAGCCAAGTGATTACTTCTTCTTTATTGGCTTTATAGAGTCTCGTTAAATCATAGAGTGCTGTAACATCGGTGCAACGGCCTGAGCGGTACACTTTACCTAATGGATCAGGCAAATCAAGAAGCGCTGCGTGCATGGTGATATAAGGATTGGTTTTGCCGATGAGTCTTGCAATTTCCGATTTTGTTTTACCAGCTGCTAATTGTCGCCCAATAAAATCAGCAATCTCTCTGGAGGTAAGATCATCTCTTTGCAGATTCTCGATCACCTGATCTGCTTCACTGTAATCGGTATCAATGAATGCCGGAATCTTGCTTAATCCGGCATTAATGCTGGCACGATAGCGCCTTGCGCCGTGGTTAATAATATAGGTTCCCAGTTTATCCGGATTAGGGCGCACCGATATGGGTGATTTCACTCCGCGTAATTTAATCGTTTCCGTTAATTCTTGTAATGTTTCTTGATTAAATTCCTTCCTGGGTTGATGGATATCTTCACTGATTAACTTGATGTCAATCTCTGTCGCGCCAATAGATGCAACAGGCCCTTTTTTATTTTCCTTCCTTTTTCCAGTCATTTTTATTATGAGGCTAATTTGTGCTCGTTATACCAGGTAGAAGTATTATTGGAATTAAATAATTTTACCCATTCATGATTAGAAAGATAAAAAATATGAATTCAATCATCAAGAAAGTAAAAACCGCACAAAAAAGATGCCTTAGCGCTTGCTCGATTTTTGCTCTTCTTATCCTGTCTATCATTGAATGTCTAACCTTTCGTATCAGGAATTGATATACGTTACAGATTCTTTGGGCTTTCCATCAGTTACTCATCTATCTGAATAACTATTAACTTTAAGCAATAAAAATCAATTATCTAGATAATTCTAAGTTTGATTTCTATCCTATTAATAATTATCTCTAAATTATGTGTATAACGAAACTATTATTTAGTCCCTCATATTGATTAATAAGTTTCTGTTTTTATTTTTAGATTAAAATAGCAGCAAAACTACCACAAAACGATGATGCTGATTAGTTAAGCTGCTTAAACCCTAAAAAAGGCAGGGCTATTATATGTATAATTTGATACTCATCACAAATATTTTGCGTATCCTTGATGAAAAGGATATGACTAAATCAGAATTGGCAGAGAAGGCGGGGGTCTCCATTTCTTTTTTTACTGATTTAACCAATGACAAAGCCAACCCATCACTCAGGATTATAGAGGCGATCGCAGAGGCACTGGAAACCCCACTGCCGATGCTATTGGATAGTATGGATATGAGCACGGCTGATCTTGAGGCATTAACCAATCGAAAGCTTAGGCATTTGCCTAAGGGTTTTGTCTGGAAAGGTGGTGTTCTGAGTGAATTTGAGGCCTATCAAGTCGCGCAATGGGATAAAAAGAATAGAGTATTTTTATCAAAAAATTTAAATAAGAAATAAACAAAGTAATACAAAGCAATAGAAAAGTCACGCCCCAATGCGTGATAGAGTAGGGTAGCTAATATCGCACGATCATGTTTCCCTTTTAGGGAGCTTCCATCCGGTGCATTGAGTAATTCGCGGGCCTGATGATCGCCGATTACCGGTGTTTTGCCTTCATAACTTTCCACACCGCTGGACGTTTTACACCTTTGACGGGATTATGCGTAACTGTTCTTTTCACATAAATATTCAAATAAAGAGGATAGCGCCGCCAAGCGGTGGCGAATACTCATACTGCTTTATGATCGGCTCAACAAATCATCGCGCCAGGCACGGGCACGAGTTACAATCCTGAATACGAGTTACAATCCTGAATTCTTGCGGATTCTGAATACCCGTGAAATTCATAAAATCCTTTAAGGCATTTTTATAAGCGAAGCGCGCCGAGTGGCTTTGTTTCCTAAATTGGCAAACCATTTCACTTCAGGTGGAACATCAGCAAGGCCTTGAAATTCTTTTGCAGTGAGTGCTGCGATTTCCGGTAATAATAATGTCTGTGGCGTTATTTGTTTAGCTCATCATTTTTATGCGATGTTTCACTACCCATAATCGCTTCATAATCTCTGCCGCCATAAAAAATGTTAAGAATAGTGACGATTTGTTTATCCTCAATAACTTCAAAAGCCGCAATTGCGTTTTTATCGATGGCAACAATTCTGAGATTCTTACGTAGGTCATTACGCTGTTGTCCTATTAGAGGCGCCGTTCTAAGTTCATGACACTTTTGGCGTAATTTCTCTATATATGCCCACGCGACTTCAGGAAGTCCGCTCTTCTCAGTTATATATTCATAAATATCAATCAGGTCTTTTATAGCATCGGGTGTTAAATATACATCATAGCTTTTCATAGCCTGGTGTGCTTATGTGTTGCTGATGAAACTGCTCTAGCTTTTCAAACGCAGCATCCAGCAAAACAGGTTCGCCACTGTGTGCGGATTGTTCTAGGCGCGTCCGGATGGCAACAATTCTCGCGTGATGTTCTTCTTCCTGTTTTTGCCATAAGCGCATCGCTTCACGAATAACCTCGCTTGTGGAAGCGTAAGCGCCATCTTTCACTTTTTCCCTAATAATATTCAGCATATCAGGTGGAAGTGTAATGCTGATTTTTTCTGCTTTATCGGTGCGCTTCATTTTTCTATTTCCTATGTATGTTTTTAATATCTTCCAATAGGTAAGATATTATCTTACTCAAGGAAATTTTATAAAGCAAAAATATTTTATACCGGGTCAACGATTAAGGTGGTCAGGTTTTGAACATCAATCTGGGGATTCCAATATGCGCTCATCAAAGATGCCGGATCAAACGCAGCACCTTGTTTTTGGCATGATGCTTTCTCTAATCGACCGTCAATGCTCATAACTCACCTTTGAGATCAGTAATGACTGCATTCTGAGTTTAGGAAAGCAGAGTCGGTAGGCGAGACTCACACCCTTGCCTGAACGGGTCGGTGCATAACATAGGATATGTTCTGGCCCGCCGTGCTTTAGATAATGGACTGTGCCGGAATTATCCTGCCAGCCGCCCACATAGACCGAATCAATACCCTGCTTTTTCCGTGCTCCAATCAGGCCAGCATTTTGAATGTCCTTCTTATCAGCCCACCTGGCAGATCCGTATAATCCTTGATGTGTCCTGGAAGAATTGGCGAGCACCATTTTTATGACCAGCACCAGTATCAGGCCGATACTGGAGAATAAAATGCCAAAACCTGCCGCCAGATCGATGAAGCCCGGATACAGCCAAAACCCCAAAACCCCAAAA
>NZ_QRCB01000063.1 GCF_009833095.1 Nitrosomonas sp. JL21 | reverse complement strand
AATGATATCCGTTCCCATCAGTGTTGGAGCACCAGCCAATTGAATCTGCAAGTCGGCGGCAAAGTTTCCATTCACATTTGCCTCCAGCAAGCCCGTGGTTGCATCATAACGAACTTGCCCAGGTGCTGTGAACGCTGCATTACCGATGAATTGGAAGGTATTGTTTCCTCCGCCATTCGTGGTATTGGCATCGAGCGCGCTGAGGTCGATACGGTCAGCGCCGCTGACAAACCCGACGATGGTATCCTGATTGGCTCCGAAGGAATGCGCCGTGGCGGCATACACGAAGGTATCGCTGCCTGCTCCGCCCGTCAACGTATCGGCACCAGCGCCTCCGGTCAAGGTATCGTTTCCACCTTCGCCGTTGAGCGTATCATTACCGGCATCGCCGACCAGATTATTGTTGTTGCTGTTGCCGATGAGAATGTTGTTGAAAGCATTGCCGGTCGCATTGATCGCACTGGCGCCTGTCAGCGTGATATTCTCAAGCTGCGTACCTGCCAGGCTCTTCGTGATCGAGGTCTGTATTGTGTCAATACCTTCATTGGCAAGTTCGTTGATACTATCTGCGGTGCTATTGATGATATAGGTATCATTGCCCTTGCCGCCTGTCAACGTATCGTTTCCAAGTACGCCATCCAGCGTGTCATTGCCATCGCCACCAATCAAGGTATCGTTGCCGCCCAAGCCGCTGAGAATGTTGTCTTGCGCATTGCCGGTGATCAGATTGGCTTGCGTGTTGCCTGTGCCGTTGATAGCCGATAAGCCTGTTAGCGTAAGGTTTTCGACATTCCCAGGCAGTGTATAGCTGACGCTGCTGTTGACGCTATCGGTGCCGTTATTGTTGGCTTCGGTAACGACGTCACCGACGTTATCAACAATATAAACATCGTTGCCTCCTGCACCGATCAAGGTATCCGCACCTGCACCTCCATCCAGCTGATTATTTCCTGCATTGCCAGTTATAACGTTAGCCAATGTGTTTCCTGTGCCATTGATGTTTGTCGTGCCACCGGTCAAGGTCAGGTTTTCGACATTGGCTGATAATGTGTAGGTCACGCTACTGTTGACTCTGTCGATGCCTTCGTTGGCATTCTCAGTGATGGCGTCGGCTGTGCTATCGATGGTGTAAGTGTCATCTCCCAATCCGCCGATCAGAATATCCGCGCCTGCGCCGCCATTGAGCGTATCGTTACCGGCGTTCCCGATGAGCGTATCGATTCCGCCATTTCCGTTGAGGATATTATCGGCCGCATTGCCGGTGAGCGTGTTTGCCAGGCCATTGCCGGTGCCGTTGATAGCCGAAGTACCGATCAATGTAAGGTTCTCGAGGTTGCCTGACAGAGTATAGGTCACGCTGCTGAAGATCGCATCGATGCCGGCATTGGCGTTCTCGGTGACGAGGTCGCCGGCGTTATCGACGAAATAGGTATCGTTGCCTGCGCCGCCGATCAAGGTGTCTGCGCCTGCCGCGCCATCGAGGATGTTGTTGCCGGCATTGCCTCTGAGGGTATCTCTAAAAGCGCTACCGATCAGGTTATCGATATTGGTCAGCGTATCGAGTCCGCTTCCGCCAGTGTTCTGCTGACCATTAATGGCCAGAGAAACGTTTACGAGGCCGGAAGCGAGGCCGTATGTTGCGGTATCGTTAGCCGAGGTGCCGGCAAGCGTATCGTTGCCATTGCTGCTGACCAGCAACTGACCTGCTTCGAACAGGGTCACAGCGATGATCAACGGTGCACTGATGGCTGCGCCATGGGTATCGGTTGCGGTGACATTCAATGCATAGGTGCCGCGATCATCAAAGCCAGGTGTTCCTGAAACCAGGCCTGACGATGAGTTGATGTGCAACCAGGATGGCAATGGGCTTCCATTGGCCAGAGTGGCGCTGTAGCTTAAGACATCGGACAGATCCGGATCACTGAAGGAAGCACTGGCATTGTAGCTCCAGCCTGTAGTGTCGAATTTGACGGCTTGATCGGTCAGCGGTGTTACCAATGTGGGTGCTTGGTTG
>NZ_QRCB01000062.1 GCF_009833095.1 Nitrosomonas sp. JL21 | reverse complement strand
CACCTTGACAGTGGAGGATTGACTAAGTAGTCTAGGGCGGTTGGATGAGAAGTAAGGACGAAAGCAGGGACAAATAATAAGAGAGTATAAGTATAAGAGAGAAAGCAATGGAAAACCAAAGGAGAGAGAGATGAATGCCAAGAAGTGGCTGAGGATAGCGGGGATGATGTTGGGAGGGTTGTTGATAGGGACGGCCCAAGCGGACATACCGACTGTTCCGAATGAATTATTTGAAGCACTGAAGTTGGACCGTACGAAGGTAACGCCGAAGGAACTGCATGAAGCGTTGGTAAAACGTTACAAGGATCCTGCGCAAGGAGCGGGGAGAGGGACGTTGGCGCAATACTGGGAACCGATACCGTACGGGATATATTTAGATCCTGCGACGTTCTACAAATCGCCGACCACGAACAAGGAGATAGCGAGCCGTAAGGAATGCGTGGAATGTCACACGGACGAATCGCCGGTATGGGTGCAGGCGTGGAAGCGCAGCAGCCACTCGAACCTGGACAAGATCCGTAAATTGAAACCTGAAGACCCGACCTTTTATAAGAAAGCGAAGCTCGAAGAAGTAGAGAAGAATCTGCGCTCGATGGGCAGGCTTGCGGAAGGGGAGAATCTGAAGGAAGTGGGCTGTATAGACTGCCACGTGGACATAGGCACGAAGAAGAAAGCGGACCATACCAAAGACATCAAGATGCCGACGGCAGACGTCTGTGGCACCTGTCACCTGGCAGAATTTGCGGAACGCGAATCGGAACGTGACACGATGATATGGCCACATGGTCAATGGCCTGATGGACGCCCATCGCACGCGCTGGACTACAAAGCCAACGTAGAGACGACGGTATGGGCGGCGATGCCACAACGCGAAGTAGCGGAAGGCTGCTCGATGTGCCACACCAACCAAAACAAATGTGACTCCTGCCATACCCGCCATGAATTCTCGGCAGCGGAATCGCGTAAACCGGAAGCCTGCGCGACCTGCCACAGCGGCGTGGATCACAACAACTGGGAAGCCTACTCGATGTCCAAGCACGGCAAGATGGTATCGATGCTGGGAGACAAATGGAACTGGGAAGCGCCTCTGAAGGACGCGTATGCAGTAGGCGGCCAGAATGCACCGACCTGTGCAGGCTGCCATATGGAATATGAAGGCGAATACAGCCACAACATGGTTAGAAAGATACGTTGGGCGAACTACCCGTTTGTTCCCGGTGTAGCAGAAAACATCAAGAGCGAATGGGCGGAAAAACGTCTGGACTCATGGGTGGTTACCTGTACTCAATGTCACTCGGAACGTTTTGCGCGCTCCTATCTGGACCTGATGGACAAAGGCACGCTGGAAGGCCTGGCTAAATACCAGGAAGCCAACGACATCGTACATCAACTGTACAAGGAAGGCCTGCTGACGGGACAGAAAACCAACCGTCCTGCACCGCCTGCACCAGAGAAAGAAGGCTATGCTTACTTTGCCCAACTGTTCTGGTCGAAAGGCAACAGCCCTGCAGCGATCGAGCTGAAAGTGCTGGAAATGCATGAAAACGATCTGGCCAAGATGCACGTGGGCCTGGCGCACGTCAACCCAGGTGGATGGACCTACACGGAAGGTTGGGGTCCGATCAACCGCGCATATGTGGAAATTCAAGACGAAAACACCCGCATCCGTGAAATGGTTGCACTGCAAGAACGCGTGAAGAATCTTGAATCCGCGAAGAAAGCAAGCCTGCTCGACTTGGACGGCACAGCAGAGAAGATCTCGCTGGGCGGTTTAGGAGGTGGCATGCTGCTGGCTGGTACCCTGGCGCTGGCAGGCTGGCGTAAACGTAAGCAAAACGAAGCTTGATAAACGCTGGCATAGATGACCGCACTGCGAAGGCAGTGCGGTCGACAGACAAGATACTCCCGTCATTAGGCATCGTGCTGGTGACGGGAGGTTTGATTTTATTGGGCTGGTTTGCGTATGCATGGTTCAAACCGGCACCCGCACCGTATCAATATCGATTGATATCGGAAGGCGACAGCAAGCAATATCCGAAGATGGACTTAGCCAGCGGCTGGCCTGACTTGAAGCTCAGCCTATACCAAGTCCAGGCAGAAGGCATAGACAAGCCGATTGCCGAATTCACCACGGCACGCCAAGGCGACGGCTCCCCGGTACTGATATACTGGAAGAACAGCACCAACGAAATACTCTACAATTTCGACCGCAAGCCATCGGAACTGACGATGCTGGCTGCGGCGATCAAGAAACACGCCCCTCAGGGCGCGCTCATCCTATCGTGGTGGGACACGTCACGGCAGATCAAACTACTCACAGGACACGACACACTGTTTACCAGCCACCTGAATGAACCGATGATGGTGCCGGTACCCTGGCTGGAACAAAGCAAAGCCATCCAAGCGTATGAAGAACGATTCTGGGGCAGCGACGCGAGACAGGCAGAGCGCGACCAATTCAAGCGCTTCAGCCAAGCGCTGGCGCAACCGGCAGCCGAAGGCGTGAAAGCGCTGCGCGAACTGGTTGGCTCAGACCGGGAAACCTATGTCATCATCCATGTCACCGACTTATACAAACTGGGCGTCATGTACTCGGACAAGATGGGTGTGGCCTATCAGAACTTCCCGATGACAGGCAACATGCACGGCATGATCAATCAGATGAAAGTGCAGGTCAAGGAAAACGACTTCAATACCTATACCCTGCAATCGATTTCGGACAACGAAATCAGGGCATTCTTTCTGAGCGATGAAGCGAGCAGCGAAACGTTGCTGGCAAGGATGCTGCCGTTTGTGGAAAAGAAATCGCCGGTAGACCTGGACGTGGCGCAACTGATCTATCAGCAAGGCGGCTATTGGGTGTACAAGCTCCCTTAAAAAAATACTCCAGACGGCCACATAGTCATTTACACGATGCGATGATAGCGTACAATACGAAGCCAATCGAAGATTGAATTAAAAAAGCATAAGTATAAAGGAGGAAGGATGAAGCACCCGATCACATATTTATTTGCAGTACTGGCGATGTTTGCATTGTTCTCTGGCGCAGCACTGGCAGACACGTACGAAGGCCGCACGAAATGCAGCTCATGCCACAAATCGCAAGCCAAATCCTGGAAAGACACGGCTCATGCGAAAGCGATGGAGTCATTGAAACCAGGCACGCGCAAGGACGCGAAGGTCAAAGCCAAGCTGGATCCGGAGAAGGATTACACCCAGGACAAGGACTGCGTGGGATGTCACGTTGATGGATTTGGCAAGAAAGGCGGGTATACGATAGAAGCGGCGAAAAAACCGCTGGCGGCAGTAGGCTGCGAATCCTGCCATGGCCCTGGCAAGAACTACCGTGGTGACCACCGCAAAGCAGGCCAGGCGTTTGAAAGCAAAGGTACCACCACGCAACGTAAAGTCGTTGCCGACAAAGGCCAGGACTTCCAGTTTGAAGAAGCCTGCGCTGGATGCCATTTGAACTATGAAGGCTCACCATGGAAAGGAGCCAAAGCGCCTTATACGCCATTCACCCCGGCAGTGGATCCGAAATACACGTTTGACTTTGACAAGATGGTCAAGGACGTGAAGGCAATGCACGAACACTACAAGCTGGATGGCACCTTTGTTGGCGAGCCGAAATTCAAATATCATGACGAATTCCAGGCAAACGCCAAAGAAAAGACCAAAAAAGATAAAGGAAAAGAGTAATGACCGGTTTACAGAAAGGAGCGATAGGGACTCTGCTGACGGGAGGGTTGCTGGGGATTGTGATGGTAGCGGTAGTGTTTGGAGGAGAAGCGGCGCTATCGACCGAAGAATTCTGCACGAGCTGTCACTCGATGACCTATACGCAAAAGGAACTGAAGGACTCGACGCACTATGGAGCGCTGGGAGTGAATCCTGGCTGTAAGGACTGCCATATACCGCAGGGTTTCAAGAACTTCCATCTGGCGTTATATACGCATGCAGTGGATGGAGCTCGGGAATTGTATCTGGAACTGGTGAATGATTACTCGACGTTGGAGAAATTCAATGAACGGCGGCTGATCATGGCGCACGATGCGCGGATGAACCTGAAGAAATGGGACAGCGTGACGTGCCGTGATTGCCATAAGAACCCGAATCCCCCAGGAGCGGATGCCCAGGAAGCGCACAAGAAGCTGAAGACGGAAGGTGCGACCTGTATCGACTGCCACCAGAACCTGGTGCATGAGGAAGTAGCGAAGACCGACCTGAATGCAAGCCTTGCAGCTGGCAAGATGGTGCTGGCGAAGGATGAGGACAGTGGTGGCGGGGAAGAGGAAGAAGATGAAGAAGATGACGAAGAAGGTGGGGAGAGCGAGTCTGCTGCAGCCTCCG
>NZ_QRCB01000061.1 GCF_009833095.1 Nitrosomonas sp. JL21 | reverse complement strand
TTCAATCAATATAAAAATTAGCGTCATAGCAATTAGTGCTAACCAAATTTTTGAGTAGGGTTTAATTTATTCAGACTTTGCGATTTTTTAATGAGCATTGTGTCTTTTAGTTGCATTAACTTGATCTGAAAAGCTTCAAATATTATCCCAAAAATTAAAAATGAAGCTTATTGATGAAAATACAGCCTTGCATCACCGAAACTAAATGAATAACTAATGAATGGTTTACTTAGACTAAGGAGAAAACTAAATGAATCTTCCCTTTAAAAGTGATGAATTAGGGAAACTAACATTACGTTTCACTATGGGCATATTAATGTTGGTTCATGGTGTGCATAAAGTGCTTAATCCAGCCTCTATTGATTTTATTGATAATCAGCTTATCAAAATGGACCTGCCCCAGGCAGTAGCTTACGGAATTTATATGGGAGAAGTTATCTTAGCTCATATGATTATTCTAGGAATATTTGTTCGATTGAGTGGATTGATGGTTTTTGGCAATGTGATCTTTGCAATTTTATTAGGACATATTAATCAATTATTTAACCTATATGATCATGGTAGATATCCTTTAGAAGTACAGATCTTCTTCATGCTTACAGGCCTTGCGTTATTTTTTTTTGGGAGCGGTAAATTTGCCGTAAGGCCGGATTGAAAGATTTAGTATTAGTGCTATCTTCCCAAGAATCAATTAATTAAATACCTGGTGTCTAATGTCGCTATTATCAATCTATTTTGAAATAGGAAAATAAAATGAAATAACTTAACTTTAGAAAAATAAATGTTTGATAAATGAATTAATGATTTAACGATATAATCTCCCATTCTCTGGCGCAATCATTAATTTGGGGATAATAATCGTTAGAATCTCTACAGTACCAATAGCTGTTTTCGTGATTTGGGTTAGAGTATAAAATTTGCGGAGTAATCGTTGAAGATGATATAGGAGAGTCATTAATTGGAATATAAGGAAAAAATAGAGATTGGTGATGATAATCATAATTTAAATGATCGAGATTATAATCAATATATGCTTCATGCCCGTTTCCTAAAAACTCACCTTCATGAAACCCAATAATACCATTCTCTGTGAAATGGCTAGGCTCATATTCATCAAATGCCTTTACAGAACTAGCTATGGTTAAGCCGATAAAGAGTAATGAAACAAAAGAATATATATACCTCATAATTAAAAAAGATTCCTTTATCATCAAAAATTTCATGCATAAGTAAAAAATATAAATATGCCTTTACCTAACCTGCATAGCTAGAATTAAATCGTTATATTTATCTTTCAAGATTGATAAAACTACCTCATATTTAAGAGAGTTATCTGCAAATTGAGTACGTTCTATATCCATGTCTACCGTATTACCATCAGCGCTAGGTTGCAATGGGATACGATATGATATATCACTGTCCGTTAAATCTTGCTCAGATAAGCTATTGATGTGTTTGGGAGAAGTAGAAGTCAATTTAAGAGTGCTAGCTTCTGTTGTTCTCTCCTCAAGTTTTTCATGCAAAAATTTTGAGAAATCAATATCCCTAGCTTTGAAATTTGGAGTGTCAGCATTTGCCACATTATTTGCTAAAATTTCTTGTCTTTTTGCCCTTATATCTAATGCATGTTGATATAAATTCAATTCATAATCACTATTAAGTTTATTAACCATAAAAGAAAAGCTCCTTGCCAAAATCAATTATATTTTCATAGCTTCTAAATAAGTATATATATATTTTAACTGAGACTCATCATATAACAGGAATAAAAAATTAACCCAATTTGAATGTTAGTAACAAATCTCGAGTTGGTGAGCTTCTTATCAAGAAGAATCTTTAGTGATGACACGTATAATTATTTATACATTCTTCGACCTGATGATGTAAGAATATGCGATCGAGTTAATGGAATCAGCGAACAATCAGTAGATTGGTAGAATATAGTACAGACCGACTGAAATTCGTGCTTATGAATCTTTCCTTGCATCCGTTCTCTTTCAGAAAAAATACACTCTAGCTTATCCGCTTACTTCATAACTTCTTAACTTAATCCCAATGCGCTAAAGTAACTCCAAATTAAACCGTAGCTTAATGTTATTCATTAATATCGTATAACTATCTGTTGTAACGAATAAATAGATAGCTAAATTATCTTGATGAAACTAAAATAAATTTTTTGTATCAAAATACTTTCATAAAAAAATATTTTGTATTAATCAAAGTTAATATACAATAATTAAATGATTAAACGTTTTTTTTTCATGTTCATTTCAATTTTGATCGCCAGTA
>NZ_QRCB01000060.1 GCF_009833095.1 Nitrosomonas sp. JL21 | reverse complement strand
AGGAAATTTCCAGACAGGTCACAGTGATGAAAATCTTTGAATGGCACAATGACCGGAAAAGATCAATTAATTGCCGATTAGTGGGCTAATAACGCAGTTAGTACTTTGTTTTTGAGTGTCTTGATGATTTTCATTTCTTCCGAAGATATACCTTCCGGCGCGGGTTGTGCGCGATCGAGATAATAAATTCCGATGGGCTTGTCATTTACCACCAACGGGAGAATGATGAAGCTGCGGGTGTGTGTGAACAGTGTTCGATGCCACGACGGTAGCATATGTTGTACTTTGTCATCGCGGGAATCAGCAATGGATAAGTCGACATTTTTTTTGATGGATAAACTGAAAATGTCGGGTGAAGACTCAGAAAAAATGAATTGCCGTTGATGTTCTTCACTGTAATCACCCAATGAGAAACGCGCTCGGTATTGGCTATTCGCCGCATCTTTCAGGCAGAAGGTTCCGAAACTGAACCCCAGGCTGCTATGCAGGGTTTTGAGTACCAACAGAATGAGTTCATTGATCTTGTACTGTTTACTGGCCGTCATTGTGGTGATGGTATTGACGCCGGAATTCAATTGATCGGCTGCATCATGAGGTTTTCCGCTGGCATGATGCGGTGTCGATGCCGATGACTCCTCAGTCGTGCCATGACGATTGATTGAATCCGATTCAGCGGAGGTGGTCGATGAAGAAGCAGCAGATAACTGCAAGTTGATTTGATTGCTGACAGCGCTGGCTTCTTCAGTGATCTGCGCGATCAGTTCCGCAAATTTTGCTTCATCAATGTTCAAAGAACTGCCAAATCGCTGAAGGATGAGTTCGTTCAACTCGCTTTCTGATGATTCTTCGGAATGGCAAATCAATTGCGCAGATATTTCGCTGAATTCGGTGACTTGCCGCATCCATTCCTGGCGGTTCTTCGGCGGGGTTAAACGCTTGGCAGTGATCAATTTCATTGCACTGATGATGAATTCGGGGATATGCCAGGTTTGCAGCGCGAACTCTGTCAGGTCATCGAAACTGCAACCGATGACTTTCAATGAGGCTTGTGTTTGGGTGTGTGTGCGCTGCTTGACGAGATCCATCGTTTCTTTGTAAAGGGTATGGTCAAAGGCGGCTACTAACAGACGACCCATATTTTTGAATAATGCTGCGATGGCGACCTCTTCAGCATTGGGAAAAGCGCTGCGCTTCGCCATCTGGCGAGCTGCCAAGCTGGCAGTCAACGCAAATTTTAATTCCTTTTTGACATATTGAGTCTGTTTTCCTGGCATGCCATCCACCAGAATCATCGCCAATGCACAGGATTTTATCGTGTCCAATCCTAATAATTGTATCGCTCTGGAAATGTTGGTGACAACTTGATTCGACGCGCCGCGGAATGTAACGGAGTTTGCCAGCCGTATGATTTTCTGCGTGAGGGCGACATCCGCCAGTATCATGCTGGTAAGTTGATCGGCAGAATCTTCTTCTGCGGAAGATAGCTGCACGATATTAGATATGGATGCGCCCAAAGTAGGCAAATCCGGATTGGTGCAGATCATTTCGATGATTTTATCCTTGACGGATAGACTTTCCTGATCGGCAGATGCAATCGTGTCATTTCTGGGATTAACTTGAGTATTCATGGATGCTAGTTAGGTAGATTCACAGGTCTTGCTTGTAATCAATCAATTGACATCATCTATCGGCATAGAGCTACTTTTCTTCAGCAATCACGCAGGTTAAAGATCGATATGAACTGCCAAAATATACCCTGATCTGTGCATGGTATTCATTTTCTTATAAAAAATATGCAATTAGGTTCATAAAAGGCTTGCTTTTTTTCTTTTTGCTTACATTTTAAATTCCAAACTCGTTTTTTTAGTGCTATCCTTAAAAAGGATAAGCGTTCTTTGCTTATTCATAACTATAATAAAACTTGTATTTCGTCATTTACAGAAGGCTAATAATGAATCGCCATTAGCTTCCTGAAAGTATTTTTTCTGAAATTAAGCTTAATTTGAGACAAAAATGCGAATGACCTATATGGGTTAAGCTGACGAGATGTTAAGGTGACATCTTAGGATGCCCACAACATTTGATATTGTTAATAAGGAGATTATTAATGAAATATTCAATTTTAGCTGCTGCATTACTTGCCATTATGTTGACCGCATGCAAAGGTGAAGGAAAACCGGGTCAATATCCACCAAGCCTCTACAAAGAAAGAGAAAGTCAATTGTCTGATGCCGAACTTGAAAAAAATAAAAAAGAAGCAGCAGGTCAAACAAATCAATAATTTCAAGATCGCATATATCTGCTCAGCAGTGTGATTAATTAAAATGAGTCAGACATATGAAAAAAACTTGCTTACTCTACGGCCCTGTTCAGGGCCGTAGTTTTTTATAAGCTCAATCATCAGTCAGTGCATCTTTTATGAATGCTGCGTCAAGCAGCTATGCCATTGTTCCATCATTTCTATCATCTAAGAGCACCTGTTTATCGGATTTGTGCGGCTACCGAGTGTACTAATCAGTTTGGAAGATTCTTGATATGCTCCATTTTTACCCGCTGCATTGGAGTAATTGATCGTCTGCTGGTATACTTCCGGCACTTTTTAAAAAGTTTTCATGGCGGGCCTCCCCGCATTGCAAGATGGTGAATCTGGTCAGGTCCGGAAGGAAGCAGCCACAGCCGTTTATTGCGAGTGCCGGGGGTTTGGCTCGCCTCCTATCTGATAGCTATCATTAATAAAATTTGATTTGATAAGTCTGTTCTGAATTATCTTTTCTAACTCAATCCCAACACCGTGTCGCAAACACAAGTTCTTGCACGTAAATGGCGTCCCAAAAATTTCTCAGAATTGACTGGGCAAGAACATGTGGTGAGAGCGCTGGGAAATGCGCTTGAACAAAATAGGTTGCATCATGCTTATCTGTTTACCGGCACACGCGGCGTAGGCAAGACGACCATTGCGCGAATTCTGGCCAAATCACTCAATTGTGAGGCAGGTATCACCTCAGCGCCATGCGGGACTTGCCAAGCCTGCGTGCAGATCGACTCCGGCAGTTTCATTGATCTTATCGAATTGGACGCCGCATCCAACACTCAAGTCGACAACATGCGCGAGCTGCTCGAAAATGCATTGTATGCACCGACTTGCGCACGCTTTAAAATTTATATCATCGATGAAGTGCATATGCTTTCCAAATCGGCTTTCAATGCGATGTTGAAAACTTTGGAAGAACCACCCGAGCACGTCAAATTTATTTTGGCCACCACGGACCCACAAAAAATCCCCATCACCGTTTTATCGCGATGCCTGCAATTCAATCTGAAACAGATTCCTCCGGTGCAAATTGCTCATCATCTTCAGCAGGTATTGTCGAAAGAAAGTATTCCTAATGATATTCCTTCGATCCAATTCATCGCGCGCGCTGCGCAGGGCAGCATGCGGGATGCATTGAGCTTATTGGATCAGGCAATTGCTTTCGGTGAAGGTAAAATTGACGAAGCCGGTGTAAGAGACATGCTGGGCATCATCGATCAAGGCTATCTGTTCGATATGCTCGAGGCGCTGGCACAAAAGGATGGACTGACGCTGCTGTCCTTGGCGGGTGAAATGGAGGCGCAATGCTTGTCCTTCGACACTGTCTTGCAGGAATTGGCCGCTCTGCTGCACCGGCTTGCGCTGGCGCAGGCTGTGCCTGAGGCAATCAGCGAGGATACGCTGGATTCAGCGCGTATCCTCGCACTGGCGCAGAGATTGCCACCCGAAGATGTGCAATTGTTTTATCAGATTGCATTGCACGGACGTAGCGATCTCAGTTTGGCGCCTGATGAATATGCCGGTTTCACGATGACTTTGCTGCGCATGCTGGCGTTTATGCCGGATGACTTTTCTGAGAATCATCAAGCCGCGTCCACAGCGGCACCGAAGACTCAATCGCCTGATGCGTCAGCGATTCGTCATTCTCAGCCTGTCATCGATCAACTGCCCCAAGGCTCAGCCGGCGCATTGTCGAATTTCAATTGGCCGGAACTGGTGCAGCAATTGAAATTGACGGGGATGGCCAAGATGCTGGCGCAATATAGTGAAGCCAAGGCAGTTTCAGTGGATCAAATCGAATTGTGTATACCGGACGTGCATAAGCACCTTTTGGAAAAGAAATACCAGGATAAAATTCAGACTGCAATGCAAGCTTATTTCGGTAAGCCCATCACAATTAGCTTTTCAGTCGGCAGTATTACCGGGATGACCCCGGCGGTGTTGAAACAACGCGAAGAAACCGAGAAACAGGCCCAGGCCATTGCAACGATTGAGAAAGACCCCATTGTGCAGGAATTGATTGAACAGTTTGATGCGAAATTGATCGTTTCTTCAATAAAACCGATTCAAAAATAAAAGGAGACAGTGACGTGAGAGGTAACATTGGAAACATGATGAAACAGGCGCAAATGGTGCAGGAAAACATGCGCCAGATGCAGGAAAAACTTGCCACCATTGAAGTTGAAGGCCAGGCCGGCGCCGGCATGGTGAAGGTCGTGATGACCTGCCGGCACGATGTCAAACGAGTCAGCATCGATCAGAGTCTGGTGACGGATGATAAGGAAATGCTCGAAGATCTTGTCGCTGCAGCTTTTAATGATGCTGTTCGACGCGTTGAAACCACCACACAGGAGAAGATGGCGGAATTGACCAGCGGATTGGGATTACCCGCCGGATTCAAATTACCGTTCTGAGGAAGCTTTTAAACTACCGCAGAGGAAATTCGATGATCAGCGATTCGCTCAAAAATGTTGAGCGAATCGCTGATCATTTTCAATTTTACATCCTCACTTTTTAATTATATCTCTCTATTTCTGCATTTCTTGCTTGATGCGAGCAGGTGGCAATACACCCTCAAAAATTCTTACGGAATCCATGTTTCCTAAGAAAAATGCGGCGTCTTCAGGAGGGGAAATAGTGCGATGCTTGGATCCGATCGACAAAGGCTCGATGTTGACGCAAACGGGGCCGGGCACAGGCACCGCTGATTTGCCGGCCAATACGCCATTGATGAAAATTCTCAAGGTAGTGCCGTCGTAGCTGGTAGCCACATGGGTCCAGGTATCCACGGGCACGGGTTTGGTGCTATCGAATTTGAAATAATACATGTCATTGGCGCAACCACCATAAAAGCCGCCTACTCTCACGCGCCGCGTGTCCTGGCGGATATTCATCCAGAATGCGCCGGCTTTCTCCATGACTTCTTCCCGATCCCATTGATTCGGTTTGAATTTAATCCAAGCCATCAATGTATAGCGATGTAAATCGAAAATCGGATTGTCCGGCACTAGGACATGATTATTTATACCATTTAATTTGAGCCCTCGACCAGAAAAGCCTGCGCCAAAGTGATTGGCGCCACTTCCCATGACCGTGCCGTCCAAGTTATTGCCGCTGGAATCCATGACTGACTTTCCGCTGTCGGTAGTGAATTTGTATTCCAGAATCAGTGACTCGGCGGCTTGCGCCATGAGGGGCATGAACACCATAGTGAATGCAAGAAGTTTTCGTAACATAATAAAATCCTTTGGAAAAAGGGCACCGCATTGATCTCAGATCGACTGACTATTGAGCAATAGGGCGGCTAAGGTTGAAAAGTGATCATTGAGTAAGGAAATCAGTATCGCCTATCGATAAGCACTTGTTCTCACCCACGACCGTTCTTTGAACAGCGACAAAATAATTGATGGCTTGAAAAATTACATCAATTAAACCGCTTAGCTGTTTGATGGCTAGCATAGCATTTGCCGGCGATGTTTTATCAACATCTGGGGAAACTCCGAAAAGGGGTACGCGCCAATCGCGCAAGGCGAAATTGCGTTCAACGCGCGTGGAAGTTTCTCGATCTTCTCTAGCGACTGGAGTTTTGCATGACAATCATTAATTACCTGGAGGCATCTAAATCGGTACAATACCCGCAATTTATCCCTGCTTCGAATATGCCGACTTTACCTTTACTTCCCTCACAATTACGCCGCGTCATTGACTCGCAATCATTCGGATTTTCAGATACTTCGGAGTTGTCACATCAGTCACTGTCTTGGATCGGTCAGGAACGAGCGGAAGTGGCGGCACGTTTCGGTCTGAATATGTTGCAACCGGATTATCATTTGTTTGTATTGGGAGAAGCAGGCTCGGGCCGCTCATCGTTATTGCAGCAAGTTATGGCGGCTGTGGCGGCTGATCGGTCGGTTCCGCCCGATGTGTGTTATCTGCACAATTTTGCTGCTCCCGAGCAACCGCTGGTATTGCATGTGCCAGCCGGACTGGGTCGCCGGTTGCGGCAATCCTTATCGCAACTGGTCAAATCGCTTCCCGATGAGATTGCGCGCTGCTTGACTGGACAGGATTTTAAGCTCAAAAGCGCTCGCATCGAGAAGAAATTCAATACTGAAGCTGGGAAAGCCTATGCCAAACTGGTAAAGATGGCTGAATCGCTGCATTTTTCGCTGCGTCGTGAAAATGAGCAAATCGTATTTACGCTGCTTGACGAGAAAGGCGAGATCGTCACCGAGGAAAATGTGCTAAAACTGCCCAAGAGCCGGCGCATCGAGGAACAACTCGCGGAACAGCAATTGCACGAAGCGATCATTCAGTATTTCGAAACCCTGAAACAGATCGACAAAGAAAAAAACAGCGCCGTGACGGTATTGCAGCGTCGTATCGTACAACCTTTGCTGAATACTGCCTTGAAGAAGATTCAGCAAGGATTGCACAAGGGATCCAAGCACAATCCCCGGTTGAACGATTTTTTTGACCAGATCGAATCTGATCTTCTCGGTAATCTGGTTGTGTTCGATGTCAACGCCAGCGATGACGCCAAGCGTAGATCGGATCTGGATCAGGTTCTGGCGCGGTATCAAATCAATCTTGTGGTCGATAACGCTGAATTGCAGGGAGCGCCGGTCATCATTGAAGACAATCCGTCAATAAGCGCGTTATTTGGCGCTATCGATTATCAATTGGAAAACGGCAAGACGAAAACCGATTTCATGCGCATACGGGCCGGCAGTTTGCTCAAGGCGCATGGCGGTTTCCTGATGCTGCACCTGGATGATGTGTTGACCGACCATCAGCTTTGGGAAAAATTGCATCGATTTTTACGCAGTAAGCGGATACAAATCGAAGAATCCGGTTCGGCATTGACTTTGCCCGTTCCGATCGCGCTTGAACCGGAAGCTATCGAAGTGAACGTTAAAATCATTCTGATCGGATCGCGCGAAGCCTATTATGATCTGCAGGAGATTGATCCCGAATTCATGCGGCGATTCCGCGTCAAGGTGGATTTTGCCGAAAGTTTCCTGGCTAGCGCAGCAACCTATCACGCGTCTGCGGTATTGGTGGCGCAGATATGCAATGCCTCAGGACTTCCGCATTTTTCCTCACGAGCCGTTGCACGCCTGCTGGAAGAATCTCATCGGGAAATCGAGGATCAACAGCGCCAGAGTGCAATTTTTGGGCGCACTGAAATGCTGGTGTTTGAGAGTGCGGCGCTTTGTACGGCACGCCGGGGCAACGTGGTGGAGGTGATCGATATCGAAGCAGCTATGCAAGCGCGGCTGTTCCGCCATAATTATCCCGATGCCAGCCTGCAGGAGGCGATTATCGAAGGCGAAATTGCGATTGCTGTGCAAGGAGAGCAGGTGGGGCAGATCAACGCATTGACGCAGATCGACCTCGGTGATCATTGTTTCGGTACGCCGGTGCGGGTGACAGCGCGAGCTTTTGCAGGTGAAGATGGATTGCTGAATATTGCTCGTGAAGTGGATATGACCGGCCCGCTGCATGATAAAGGCGTGCTGATATTACAGAATTATTTGTCCGGTTTGTTTACCCATTTGGCGCCGCTGACATTCAGTGCCTCGATCGTTTTCGAGCAGGAATATAACGGTATCGAAGGTGATTCGGCATCCTGCGCAGAGTTTTATGCACTCATGTCATCATTGGCGGAAATACCGCTGCATCAAGGTATTGCAGTAACGGGTGCATTGAATCAGCATGGCGACGTGCTGCCGATTGGCGGAATCAATGACAAGATCGAAGGTTACTTCAGGCTATGCGAGATGATCGGTCTGACAGGTCAGCAGGGCGTTCTGATTCCGTATGCAAACCGGCGGCATCTGATGCTGGGCTATCACATCATCGAAGCAGTCGAGAAAGGCTTGTTCGCGATTTACACAATGGAACACGTTCTGCAGGGATTGGAATTGCTGACCGGGTTGCCGGTGGGAATTCAGGATACGGGGCGGATCGCGGGTTATCCTTCGGATACCGTGCTGGGAAGCGTCCAGAGAACATTGCTGGTTTTCCGGCGTGCATGCCAAGTGATGCAGCATCCCAAAACAGAGCACCGGCGGTTACCGTCACGCTCGGAAAAATGACGGTGCAATAGCATTCCCTGACCGAAACTTCCACTGATTGAAAATAGCCGGAACGTTCTGAAAACTATTGCGCGGCCTTTTAACGCCGCCTAAGTAAATACCTATGTAAATTTAAACAACGGCTTATTTACTTGCCCATATCGCAGTCCTACAATCTTTGCTGAAATTTGCCTATCTTTCAGCACGGTAATGAATGCCGTTCTGCAGAAGAGAGCGATTCCTATCCCACCGCCCCATATAAAAATAGAACGGAGCAATTATCTATGAGAAATGATTTTTTAAAAATACTGGTTAAACTGGCCGGCTTGTTGCTCACCGCAAGTCTCGCCAATGTTGCATCAGCCGTAGTGCCAACTAACACCCAACTACCTACGGTGAGCGGCACGCTCAAAGTTGGCTCGACGATCACGGTCAATCCGGGAACATGGAACGGAGACCGCCCCATGACGTTTGCTTATAAATATCAAATTTGTTCAGCGACCGGCACCAACTGTGCGGCTGCGCCCGGCTTGCTTCCCAATGGGCCTCGGCCAACATTGCTGCTGGTTGCAGGTACCGCCGGCAAACGGATCAAGGTGATCGTCACCGCGACCAATCCCAGCGGTAAAAAAAATGCGACTGCTGCGCTGACAGATGTCGTGGCAGCCTATCCAAGCTCAGCAGCACCGCTCGTTGAGTTTATCAATGGATTGCCAGAAAACGGATCGTACAGCAGCAAAACCATTTTTCAGTTTCAACCCACAGGCACGGGCGTATCTCTGACCTGTCAATTGGATAACAGAGCAGCTACGGTATGTCCAGCCAGCAACAAGATAACCTATGGCAATATTGCACCAGGCAGTCATACAATGAAAGTGACCGCGACCAACAGTTATGGAACGCAGGTGGCCAGCCATACCTGGACGGTGGTTCCGCTGCCTGCTCCTGTTCCCTGCGTGAAAGCTGATGGCTCGGCTTGTTATCATCCATCCGTCGGCGCGACGTGGCAATGGCAATTGAATCCCGATAACGGTCAGACTGCGATCAATACAGCGATTGTAGCGGATATGTATGACATCGATGGATATGCCAACGATGCATCCATCGTTGATCAGCTCAAGAATCTACCCGGTACTTCTGTCGCCAATCGCAATGTGACCTGTTACATCACGGCGGGTACTTTGGAAAATTGGCGCGCTGATTCGGAAGATCTCAATCCCCAGGTTCTCGGCAATCCTTATTCCGGTTTCGCCGATGAACGCTGGATCGATGTTCGTCAAATCTCGAAGGTGGATCCATGGCTCAAGAGAAAAATGCAGATGTGCAAGGATAAAGGTTTTGATGCCATTGAATTCGACAATGTCGATGGCTGGCAAACTGCCAACAAAACGGGGCTGAACATCACGTTTGAGGATGAAGTTGCATTCATCGTTTACTTGGCGAATTCGGCTCATGATCTGGGCTTGACGATGGCGCTCAAATCCAACGTGGAGCAGATACCAGCCGTGTTGAATTATGTTGACTTCGCTGTCGTGGAGGAGTGCTTTGCATACAAAGAGTGCACGAGAACCGATCCGAATACCGATGGGCAATACGGCTACGACATGTTCATCGAAGCCGGTAAGCCTGTTTTCGAGGTTGAATATAAGGCTTATAGCGCAAGCAATAATGTCTGCGCCCGAGCAAATAGCCTTCAATTTTCCACGCTGTATAAAAAAGTTGACCTGAACTCGTATCGGGTGTCGTGCAATTAATGATCTCGGGAAGCTTTCGAAAGGCCAAAATTTTCAGAGTTTCCCTGCGTTTTCCTAAAGGGAGGTAGGATACAGTCAACCACCGGTGAAGATAAGTAAACCGGTGGTTGCACTGTAAAGTGCTATTGATTACGTATTAAAAATGAAACTATATAGTTACTGATGAGTTTTTCGATCTGTCGGTAATTTCATTTTAATTGATCATCAATCGCTGAGTCGCTGACATGAAAATGCCGACTTATCTCTCCGTTCATCCCCAACCTGATCGTTTAAGTGATTGTTGATTGGAGATTTCTTGTCTCAATGTATTGAAGCATTCGTTATGACTGCGAGTAGTCATTCAGATATGCTGCGATATTCAGTAATGCCGACGAAAGCTCTAAAAAAACCTGTTTGATACCTCGTTCAGAAATTTATCAGGCAAAATACGCTGGTTTTCCCTGTATGCTTGATAACGAAATCAACGAGATTACGTATATAATGCGTTACTTTGCAGAGCGCCTCGACGGTTTCACTCTGTTTGCGAAGTTTATCTAAACACTCATTTCTAATGATTCTGTGAACATGCGTCCAATCCTGAAATCCAGCAAGCTGAACAATGTGTGTTATGACATTCGCGGTCCGGTGATGGAACGCGCCAAGCAAATGGAGGAAGAGGGCCACCACATCATCAAGCTGAATATCGGCAATCCGGCGACATTCGGTTTCGATGTGCCGGAAGAGATCCTGCAGGATGTCATCCGTAATTTATCGGATGCATCAGGGTATTGCGATTCCAAAGGGTTGTTCGCGGCGCGCAAGGCGATCATGCACTACACGCAGGAAAAGCAGATCAAGAATGTGCAGTTGGACGATATCTTCATCGGCAATGGCGTGTCCGAGCTGGTCGTGCTGACCATGCAGGCATTGCTGGATAATGGCGATGAGGTGCTGATTCCGATGCCCGATTATCCGTTGTGGACTGCGGCGGTGGTGCTATCAGGAGGTAAAGCCCGGCATTACATCTGTGATGAAACCACTGGCTGGTTGCCCGATCTGGATCATATCCGCGCCAGTATCACGCCGCGGACGCGTGCAATCGTGATCATCAACCCGAATAATCCAACCGGCGCATTATATCCGCAGGAAACATTGCTGGAACTGATCGAAATTGCGCGCCAGCACCAATTGATCATCTATGCCGATGAGATTTACGACAAAATCTTATACGAGCATGCCACTCATACGTCGATTGCATCATTGGCGGATGATGTGCTGTTCATCACGTTCAACGGTCTATCCAAAAATTATCGTGCCGCCGGTTTCCGCTCGGGCTGGGCGGTGGTATCCGGCGAAAAAGTTCACGCGCGCGATTATATTGCTGGCCTGAACATGCTGGCATCGATGCGGTTGTGCGCCAATGTGCCATCGCAGTTTGGCATCCAAACCGCTCTCGGCGGTTACCAGAGTATTTATGATCTGACGCTGCCAACCGGTCGGCTGATGCGTCAGCGCGACGTCGCGTGGAAGCTACTGACGGATATTCCGGGCGTGAGCTGCTTCAAACCGCAATCCGCGTTATATCTGTTTCCTCGCCTGGATCCGGAGATTTATCCGATCGAGAATGACCAGAAATTTGTGCTGGATCTGCTGCTCGAAGAAAAGGTGCTGCTGGTGCAAGGCAGCGGTTTCAACTGGAAACATCCGGATCACTTTCGTGTCGTATTTCTGCCGAATGTCGATGATCTGACCGAAGCCATCGGGCGCATTGGTCACTTTCTTCAGCGCTACCGTAAACGCCATGGCACTTGATCGCAACGTCGGCTCTGGACTTCTCTATTTATTTATTCTGTCCCGGCTCCTATAATCCGGTAGCTTGTCCCGTCCATTCTTTTATTGAATATTATGAAACCCATTCATATCGGCTTAATTGGCATTGGCACCGTTGGCGGTGGCACATACACTGTTCTGAAACGCAATCATGAGGAAATCGCGCGCCGCGCCGGCCGCGATATCGTCATCACGATGATCGCCGACAAGGATCTGGACAAGGCGCGGAAATTGGCTGATCCAGGCGTCATCGTCACCGACAACGCGCACGACATTACGACTCACCCTGATATCGACATCGTAGTCGAGTTGATCGGCGGTCAAACGATCGCCAAGGATCTGATCCTTGAAGCGATTGCGCACGGCAAGCATGTGGTTACTGCGAACAAAGCGTTGCTGGCCAATCATGGCACCGAAATTTTTGCGGTGGCGCGCGCCAAAGGTGCAATCGTTGCGTTCGAAGCGGCGGTGGCTGGCGGTATTCCGATCATCAAGGCGCTACGGGAAGGATTGACCGCGAATCGCATCACCTGGATCGCTGGCATCATCAACGGCACAGCAAACTTTATTTTGTCCGAGATGCGAGAAAAGGGTCTATCGTTCGCCGAAGTGCTGCAACAAGCGCAAAAACTGGGTTATGCCGAAGCCGATCCCACCTACGATATTGAAGGCATCGATGCGGCGCACAAGATCACACTGATGTCGGCAATCGCCTTTGGCATTCCGGTGCAGTTCAGCAAAGTGTATACCGAAGGCATCACCAAACTGACCGGTGAAGATATTCGCTATGCCGAAGAGCTTGGTTACCGCATCAAATTGCTGGGCATCACGAAACGCGTTGAAAAAGGCATCGAACTGCGCGTGCATCCGACGCTGATTCCGGTGCGGCGCCTGATTGCCAATGTCGAAGGCGTAATGAATGCAGTTGTCGTCAAGGGCGATGCCGTTGGGGCAACGTTATATTATGGCGCCGGTGCCGGGGCAGAGCCCACCGCCAGTGCGGTCATTGCTGATTTGGTCGATGTCACGCGCATGCAGACTGCCGACCCGATGCATCGTGTGCCGACTTTGTCGTTTCAACCGGATCTGCTGTCGGATACGCCGGTTATACCGATGGAGGAGGTGGAAACGTCGTATTATCTGCGTCTGCAAGTCGTTGACCAACCCGGTGTGATGGCGGACATTACGCGCATTGTCGCGGATTGTGCTATTTCCATCAGTGCCATGATTCAGAAGGAAGCGAGCGATGAGTCCGAGCAAGTCAGTATCATTATGCTGACGCATAAGACGGTCGAGAAAAATATCAATGCGGCCATTGCTCGCATCGAAGCATTGCCGGTTGTGGCTGGAGAAGTCTTTCGGCTGCGCATCGAGGAACTGAATAACTAAATGACGGATCATAGCAGCGCCGATTGCGGAGAAGGCGTTTGCCGCAGACCCGATCTTGCGTTGTTTGACAATTTACTGAAACCCACCATGCGCTATATTTCTACCCGTGGCGGCATGCCGCCCAAACCGTTTTCGGAAATCCTGCTGAGCGGCTTGTCGCCAGACGGCGGATTGGCGATACCGGAAGTTTATCCCAAAATCACTGCTGCGGAGCTTACCGCTTGGCGGGCATTGAGCTATCCTGCACTGGCATTCGAAATCCTATCGCGCTTCATCGATGACATTCCGGCAGACGATCTGCGCCATATCATCAATCAGACCTACACTGCCGAAGTATTCGGCTCGCCGGACATCACGCCGCTGAAAACATTGGAACCTGGATTGCATATCCTGGGATTGTCGAACGGCCCGACTTTGGCATTCAAGGATATTGCGATGCAGTTGCTGGGTAATCTATTCCAATATCAACTGGACAAAACCGGCGATGAATTGAACATACTCGGCGCGACTTCGGGTGATACCGGCTCCAGCGCGGAATACGCCATGCGCGGCAAGCGCGGTATCCGCGTGTTCATGCTGTCGCCGCTGGGCAAGATGAGCCGTTTTCAGACCGCGCAAATGTTTTCGCTGCAGGACAAGAATATTTTCAACATCGCCATTCGCGGCGTGTTCGACGATTGCCAGGATATCGTCAAGGCGGTCAGCAACGATCATGCTTTCAAGCAAGCGTATCGCATCGGTACCGTTAATTCGATCAACTGGGCACGTATCGTCGCGCAGGTGGTGTATTACTTCAAAGGCTATTTCGCGGCAACCAGAAGCAACGATGAACAGGTGTCGTTTGCTGTGCCATCCGGCAATTTTGGCAATATCTGCGCCGGTCATGTTGCGCGTATGATGGGATTGCCGATCAAGCATCTGATTCTCGCGACCAATGAAAATGATGTGCTGGATGAATTCTTCCGCACCGGCGTGTATCGTCCGCGCACTACTGCCGAGACTCGGCATACTAGCAGTCCGTCGATGGATATCTCGAAAGCGTCCAATTTCGAGCGCTTTATTTTCGACCTGACTGGTCGGAATGCGCAGCAGGTGAAGAAACTTTGGTCAGGAGTCGACCAAGGCAATGCTTTCGATTTATCTAAAACGCCGCTATTCACCAAAATCCAGGATTATGGCTTCATCTCAGGCAGCAGCAATCACGCCGCGCGCATCGCCACCATTCGAGACCTCCATCAGCGCTATCATGTGCTGGTGGATACACACACCGCCGATGGCCTCAAGGTCGGTCAGGCGCATCGTGAAACAGGTGTTCCGTTGATTTGCCTCGAAACCGCCTTGCCGGTGAAATTCGCTGAAAGCATACAGGAGGCCATCGGCCGTGAACCCGAGCGCCCGGCAGGTTTCGAGCATCTGGAAGATCTGCCGCAGCGTTTCGTGGTCAAGGATGCGGATGCTGAGGCGGTCAAAATGTATATTGATGAGCAATGCAACGCCGGTTAATGGGGCAGGCGAATCAAGCAAATCTGTAGTATTGAGTCTTAAACGATACCTGTGGCTTTCGGACGTTTTCTGAATCAATTCTCCGACACAGATCTCTGATTCTCTACCAATCAATTACTTCGAAATTCTCAATCCAAGAATCAATGTCCATGGCATCTTTGATCAACCGATTTAAATCCCTTTTCTCCGCTAAAAATGTTCCCGAAAAGATATTTACGGGATCTTTCTCGCCGTTGGTTTATCGGTTGGAATCGCCAAAATATCACTTATTCGATCTCCACGGTGAAAATTGGATGACCGGCTGGGTTTTTTATTTTGGCGAGAAAGTCATCACTGAACTGGCAGTGACAGCAGATGAAGCTGTTGTCGGAAATTTTCCGGTCAACATGCCGCGTCCGGATATCGGTATACACGTACCTTTCATTCCTGCCGCACAGACCTGCGGCTTTCATTTCAAATTGCCGGTGCCATCGCGCGACATCCATAACATTCACCTCGATGTAATCTACGCCGATGGCACACGCGTACCTTTCTTGATTTACGATATCGACAGCGTGCGGCAGCTTGCGTCCAAGCTAACCGAGTACCAACGGCAATTGCAGGAAATTCCGGTACCCAGCGCAGAATTGGTGTTCCTGACGCAAGGACATACGCAAACCGACGAGTATCAGAATGGCATCATTCCCGCTGTGCTGACGATGCAATCGTATTTACAAAAATCCGGCATCGATGTCGATCAGATAAGATATTTACTCGATTTTGGTTGCGGTTCAGGACGTTTGCTGGTCGGCTGGCACATTATCAAGCCGCACATTCAACTCCACGGCTGCGACTTGAATCCGCAATTGATCGAGTGGGCGCAACAGCACGTATCACAAGCTATCGATTGCCGCATGAGCAGCTTGAATCCGCCTTTGCCTTACCCCGATCAGCAATTCGACATGATCTATTTGATTTCAGTCTTTACTCATCTGTCACTGGAGACGCAAAAACTCTGGATTCAGGAGTTCAAACGCATTCTGCGCAGAGGGGGATATTTGCTGGTGACGCTGCACGGCGAACTATATGTGCGAAATACCTTTGATCAAAAGGACGAACATTTTCATGTTTTCATGCGTGCTGGCTATGTCGAAGAAGGGCAAGCCAGCGTGGAAGGAGGAAACCGTTACCGCAGTTTTCATCGCCATGATTTTGTTCGTGATTTGTTTACGGGCTTCGAAATCAGAGGTTATTTTCCAAACGGCAATGATCCTCAGCACAATACACTGTTTCAGATCGCACAATCGCAGGATGTGTATGTTCTGCAATATACCGGCTCATGATCGTTTACCATTTTTTAGCTGCTGAATTTGGATTGCGAGCGCTGCGTGATCGCCGATTGAAAATTGCCCGTCTCAATGAATTGAATGATCCATTTGAATTTTTTGCAGCGGATTGTACGGATAACAATACCCAAATCAAGCTGGAAGAATTCAAAAATGAGGTGAACGAGCAGTATGGCATCGTTTGTTTTTCTGAACGCTATGATGATCCGGTATTGTGGAGTCATTATGCCGATCATCATCGTGGAGTTGCTTTGGTTTTTGAAATTCCCGATGACACGGCGATTCGTATCAGTTATCAACCCGAACGCTTTACATTGGATGTCGATGCTGCTATCCAGCGCGGCAGTTTTCAAGGATTCGAGTTGAATCAATTAATATCGACAAAATTCTCAAGCTGGAACTATGAGAAAGAGATACGAATGATGTGCCGCTTGAGCGATCATTTCTGTCAGATCGATTCGAAAGGCAAGAAAGTATATTTCGAATCGTTGCGTCTGGAACCGTATGGCGTGGATGCATTGAGACTGGTCGGTTTGATTCGCGGCGCGCGATGTGATTTGAGCCCGGCCGATATCGCGAGTGAATTGCTGGCGGTCGATACTTTGCAGGTTCAGGATACCCGGCTGGAAAGATCATCGTTTCAAATCGTTGCTAGAGAATCCTATCCGGTGAGCGGGGAACGCTCTTTCACTGCATGCTGCTTTCGCGTTTGACCGTTCAATTTATGGAAATTCTGATGTTTTGTTAAACAGTTCTCTGATTCAGGATGTCATCGCTGCAAGATCACATACAGTGAATTAGAGTATCGTGCGGGTTTATGGAGTTGATGCTCTGGAGTAGAACGCTTCAACCCCAAAAATCAAGCTGGATTCTCAGGGTTGAATCGGGGTGTTCAGTAATGCTCTATCTAGTTAGCCTTGTTTATTTCTTCGCATTTATTGATAAATTCCTGCCGTTTGGCTTCATCGTTTTTAAACGCTGTCAAGGCTTTTTCCATGCCTCTGCCCGCACAGTTAACCGCATCCGCTTCCGGAACCGAATCACAACCGATCAAAACACTGCTGAGCATAACGATACCTACCGCGCTATATTTGAGATTCATCTGAAATTTTCCTTTATAAATATTGACCATGGCTTGATGATGATACCCGTTTCGCGAGTGCTTGACGTTGGCTCAGCCACACGAACCAATAGGTAAATTTTACCCGATTTCTTACAATCTATGTCATTCAACAGTGTTTTTGCCATTCTACCGTTCGGTGATGGTGAATATATGTGTGGATACGCATGGAAAAAACCGGCTGATATATGCTAATCTCGCTTTGAATCTGTATACTTTGTTACCTTCATCGATATCTTTGTCGACGTTAAGCAGTATTTTCAAACCATTTGGAGCCAGCCAATGAAGTTTTCGATTTACCGCTATGATCCCGATAAACATGAAAAGCCGTACATGCAGGACTATGACGTTCAATTGGCAGCTACCGACAAAATGCTGCTGGATGCGTTACTGCGCATCAAATCGATCGATGACAGTTTGAGCCTGCGCAGATCCTGCCGCGAGGGCGTATGCGGTTCGGATGCGATGAATATCAATGGCCGCAATGGATTGGCATGCATCACGCCGATCAAGAGCCTCACGGAACCCATAGAAATACGCCCATTGCCGGGATTGCCGGTTATTCGTGATCTGATCGTCGACATGACGCAGTTTTTTCAGCAATATCACTCGATAAAACCGTATTTGATCAATAACGATCCCCCGCCGGAGACTGAACGGTTACAATCACCGGAAGAACGAGCGGCACTGGATGGGGCGTACGAATGCATACTATGCGCCTGCTGTTCGACAGCGTGTCCGTCCTTTTGGTGGAATCCGGATAAGTTCGTCGGGCCGGCGGGATTATTGCAAGCCTACCGTTTTCTCGCCGATAGCCGCGATCAGGCTACGGCCGAGCGATTGGACAATCTGGAAGATCCTTACCGGCTGTTCCGCTGTCATTCCATCATGAATTGCGCCGATGTCTGTCCCAAGGGTCTCAACCCTACCAGCGCCATTGGCAAAATCAAGGATATGATGGTAAAAAGAATGGTATGAAGGAATTCGAGCGCGCGCGCTGGCGTTGCCGGCGCGGCTTGCTGGAGCTGGATATCATTTTGCAGCGTTTCATGGATCGGTACTACGCTCAATTGGATGATCAAGGATTGGCGCAATTTGAGCGCCTGCTAGACTTGCCGGACAATGACCTGTGGGAATTGATCGCAAAGCGGCAAGTTACCAACGACGAAAACATGCAACACGTTTTGACATTACTGCAAAAGAGTTAGCTTTTTGCTGGTATTCCGGCGATTCCGAAGCTTTCTGATCGTGCATACTCAACAATCGTACGTAATAAGTGGAGAAGTATTATGACGCAACAACGCATGGCGACTTTAAATCTCAACGATGGCAGTGCTCCGATCGAGTTACCCATCCTATCCGGGACGATGGGGCCCGATGTCGTGGATATTCGCGCTCTGCATGCAAAAAGTGGCTTATTTACGTACGACCCGGGGTATCTATCGACCGCCAGCAACAGTTCCAAGATCACCTTCATCGATGGTGACAAAGGCGTGCTGCTGTATCGCGGCTATCCGATCGAGCAATTGGCCACGCATTGTGATTTCATTGATGTGTGCCATTTGCTGATGAAAGGCGAGTTGCCGACTCCCGAACAGAAAACCCATTTTGACCAGGCGATCAAAAGCCATTCGATGCTGCATGAGCAATTGGTCAGGTTTTATAGCGGTTTCAGACGGGATGCGCATCCAATGGCGGTCATGGTCGGCGTCGTGGGCGCATTGTCGGCGTTTTATCATGAAGCCCTAGACATCACCGATCCGGAGGATCGTGAACAATCCGCTTATCGTTTGGTTGCCAAATTGCCGACCATCGCAGCGATGGCGTATAAGTACAATATCGGACAGCCATTCATCTACCCGCAGAACCGGCTCAGTTATGCCGAAAATTTTCTGAATATGATGTTTGCGGTGCCAACTGAAGAATATGTGGCCAATCCGGTCATCGTGCGGGCGCTGGATCGTATCCTGATTCTGCATGCCGATCATGAGCAGAATGCGTCCACTTCGACGGTGCGGCTGGTGGGATCCAGCGGTGCCAATCCGTTTGCCTGTGTGTCTTCGGGCATTTCATGCCTGTGGGGACCGGCGCACGGCGGCGCCAATGAAGCGTGCCTCAACATGCTCGAAGAAATCGGCGACGTGTCACGCATCGATGAATACATCAAGCGCGCCAAGGACAAGGACAGCAATTACCGGCTGATGGGTTTTGGTCATCGGGTCTATAAAAACTTTGATCCGCGGGCCAAATTGATGCGCGAAACCTGTCATGAAGTGCTCAACGAACTGGGTCTGCAGAACGATCGCTTATTCAAATTGGCCTTGCAGCTCGAAAAGATTGCGCTGGAAGACGATTATTTCATTTCCCGGAAACTGTATCCGAACGTCGATTTTTATTCGGGCATCGTGCAGCGCGCGCTCGGCATACCTACCAAAATGTTTACCGCCATTTTCGCGATGGCCCGAACAGTCGGATGGGTTGCGCAATGGAATGAAATGGTCTCAGATCCAGCATACAAGATCGGACGGCCACGGCAACTGTATACCGGAACAACCGTTCGAGATGTTCCGGCTTCCTATTCCAGAAAATAGTTCCTCTTTCTATTCTTTTTAAGGCCGCCATGGTATGAACAAGCAGTTGCTGGGTGATTCTCATCTATTTGGTTCGAATGCTTCGTTTATCGAAGCGGTGTATGACGAATATCTGCATAATCCAAACTCGGTCGAGCTCGCATGGCGCGAATACTTCGATCAATTGGCCAAGCAGCCGGATAGCATCGTTCATATTCAACCTCGGCCTGTAGTCAGTCCTGCTGCGATCGCCACATCTGCAAAGCCGCTTGTGACCGAAGGCCAAGGTGCGATTCCTGACGTAACTGCCGGCGGCTCGGATGACCGCCAGCAGGTGGCTGTTTTGCAATTGATCAACATGTACCGCTACCTGGGATTGAGCCAGGCCAAGCTTGATCCTCTGCGCATCAAGCAGCAGCTTGACGTGCCGGAATTAGATCCGGCCCGTTTTGGGTTTACCGAGGCGGACATGGAAAAGGTGTTTCACACCGGCTCACTGGTCGGGCCGGAGCATGCGACGTTGCGTGAAATTTTGCAGATTCTGCGCGAAACCTATTGCGGATCGGTCGGCGCTGAATATATGTATATTTCATCGGTTGAGCAGAAACGCTGGATCCAGGCGCGTTTGGAAGGCCAGCGATCGAACCCGAATTATTCTGCAGACTATAAGCGGCATATCCTGGAGCGGTTGAATGCCGCAGAAGGGTTGGAGAAATATCTGCATACGCGCTATGTCGGGCAGAAGCGTTTTTCCGGCGAAGGAAACGAAAGCCTGATTCCATTGCTCGACTGCTTGATTCAAAAGGCTGGCAAAGCCGGAGTGCAACAAATCGTGATGGGCATGGCGCATCGCGCCCGGCTCAACGTGTTGGTGAATACGCTCGGAAAAATGCCCTCGGATCTGTTTCGCGAGTTCGAAGAAAAACAACCGCAGGATCTCCCCTCGGGGGATGTCAAATATCATCAGGGTTTTTCTTCTGCCATCAAAACTCCCGATGGCGTCGTGCGCCTGGCGTTGGCATTCAATCCGTCGCACCTGGAGATCGTCAATCCAGTGGTGGAAGGATCGGTTCGCGCCCGTCAGCATTTGCTCAACGACAAACTCGGCGACAAAGTCTTGCCGGTCTTGATCCATGGCGATGCGGCCTTTGCCGGGCAGGGCGTGGTGATGGAAACATTGAATTTATCGCAAACTCGTGGTTACGGTACCGGTGGAACGGTGCATATCATCATCAACAATCAGATCGGGTTTACCACGTCGGATCCACGCGATAGCCGCTCGACGTTGTATTGCACCGATGTCGCCAAAATGATCGAAGCGCCGATATTTCACGTCAATGGCGACGATCCCGAAGCTGTCGTCATGGTGGCAGAGCTGGCGTTTGATTTGCGCATGCGGTTCCATAAGGATGTGGTAATCGATATGGTTTGTTTTCGAAAACTTGGCCATAACGAACAGGACGAGCCGATGGTCACGCAACCGAAAATGTATCAGATCATCAATCGCCATCCGGGCACGCGCCGATGCTATGTCGATCAACTGGTTGCAGAAGGTGTGATAACCCCAAAGGATGCGGATGATTTAGTGCATGCCTATCGTGAGGCAATGGACGAAGGCGTCAATCCCAACAAGAATATTTGCTACGAATTCAAATCTCCGTATGCCATCAATTGGGAGCCGTTCCTCAAACCGATCAAATGGAACAAGCCTGTCAAAACGGGTGTTGCCATCCAGACGCTGAAACAATTGGCTGCCCGCTTGACCGATATTCCCGAGGGTTTCAAGCTCCATCCCCGGGTTGAAAAAATCATTTCCGACCGACGCTTGATGGGTAACGGCGAACTGGCTCTGGATTGGGGGATGGCTGAGAATCTCGCCTATGCATCGTTGTTGAAGGAAGGATATCCGGTGAGATTATCCGGCCAGGATTCAGGGCGCGGGACTTTCTTTCATCGCCATGCGGTATTGCATGACCAAGTGGCGGCCGATGAAAATGAGCGCCTGTACGTACCGTTGCGGCATATCTATCCTGAACAGCCGGATTTCGTCGTCATTGATTCGATGCTGTCGGAAGAAGCTGTGCTCGGGTTCGAATACGGCTACGCAACCACGCAACCGAATGAATTGGTGGTTTGGGAAGCGCAGTTCGGAGATTTTGCCAATGGCGCGCAAGTCGTGATCGACCAGTTCATTGCCTCCGGAGAAGCCAAGTGGGGCCGCTTGTGCGGCCTGGTGATGATGCTGCCGCATGGCTATGAGGGTCAAGGCCCGGAACATTCCTCAGCCCGTCTCGAGCGTTATCTGCAGTTGTGCGCGGATTACAATATTCAAGTGTGCGTGCCTTCGACGCCTGCTCAGATGTTTCATTTATTGCGCCGACAGATGATCCGCCAGATACGCAAGCCGTTGATCATCATGAGTCCGAAAAGCATGCTGCGGCACAAGGAATCGGTATCCAGTCTGCGGGATTTGTCGCAGGGATATTTTCAACCGGTAATTCCGGAGGCTGAGAATCTGGATCCGAGCAAAGTCAGGCGCATCATCGCATGCAGCGGCAAAATCTATTACGAACTGATGGCCTACCGCAAAGAGCAGCAGATCATGAATATGGCGATCATACGCCTGGAACAACTGTATCCATTTCCGCACGACGAATTTCAAGCCGAGATCGATCGCTATGAGAACGCCAAGGAAGTGATCTGGTGCCAGGAAGAACCCGGTAACCAAGGCGCATGGCACCGCATTCAGCATTATTTACTGCGCCACATGCGGCGCGATCAGATTCTGGGGTATGCGTTGCGGGCATCATCCGCGTCACCCGCAGTGGGCTATACGGCCCGCCATAAATTTACGCAGAATGAATTAATTGTGGCAGCTTTCAGAGAAAAAATTTAAAGGGGGCACTCATGCGTGTTGAAGTCAAAGTTCCCATGTTATCGGAATCCGTAGCTGAGGCTACGCTGGTAACCTGGCACAAGAAGCCGGGAGATTCTGTCGAACGGTCGGAAAATTTGATCGATATCGAAACCGATAAGGTTGTCCTCGAATTACCTGCCCCGAGCGCGGGCGTGCTGGCTGAAATTCTGAAAAAAGACGGCGCCACGGTGGTCAGTGGAGAGGTAATTGCGATGATCGAAACCAATGCATCACCGAAACCGGATGATCAGGCTAAAAAACCTTCTGCGCCGGAGAAACCGGCCGATGAACCTAAAAGCACGGTAACCGCCAAGGCCGAGGCTTCCGATGCAGCGATTCCGATGCTGATGCCGGCCGCGCGCAAGTTAGTCGAAGAAAATAATCTGAAAACCATGGAGACCAGCGCGATCAAAGGCACAGGACTGGGTGGCCGCATTACCAAGGAAGATGTGCAGACGTACATCGCCAATAAATCGTCGGTCGCTGCAGCAGCGCCTGCCGATGAGCCTGCGGCAGCACCCGACTTCCAAGCAAAAGGAACGCGTGTCGATCGCCGGATTGCAATGTCCCGGCTGCGGCAGCGAATTGCTGAACGCCTGGTTGAATCCCAGTCGACCGCTGCCATTCTGACGACGTTCAACGAAGTCAATATGCAGGCCGTCATCGATTTGCGCACGCGCTATAAAGTTGAATTCGAGAAAGAATACGGCGTCAAGCTCGGTTTCATGTCGTTCTTTGTTAAAGCGGTCATCGCTGCGCTGAAGAAATACCCAATTGTTAACGCATCGGTAGAAGGAAACGAGATCGTTTACCACGACTACTACGATATCGGCATTGCAGTCGGAAGCCCGCGAGGACTCGTGGTGCCGGTCATTCGTGATGCCGACCGGTTGACCTTGGCCGAAATCGAGTTGCAAATAGCCGATTTTGCCAAGCGCGCGCAGGATGGCAAACTAACCCTTGAAGAACTCAGCGGCGGCACGTTTTCGATTACCAACGGCGGCGTGTTCGGTTCCATGTTATCGACACCGATCATTAATCCGCCGCAGAGCGCCATCCTGGGCATTCATGCAACCAAGGAACGCCCGGTCGTTGAAAACGGGCAAATCGTGATCCGTCCGATGAATTATCTGGCGCTGTCTTACGACCATCGCATCATCGACGGCCGCGAAGCGGTGTTATCATTGGTGGCAATGAAAGAAGCGCTGGAATATCCGATGAGTCCACTGTTGGAAGCGTGACAAGGCAATCAATAGTAAATCCCGTCTTGGATGGCTGCGTTGCTGCTTTGAAAACTCATTTTCCGCGCGCTAAACACCCCGCGACGTGATTGCGAAAGAATTCTCCCGTAAGTCCGAGAATATCCGCTTCATTCTGGCAAATGCTCAGCTTTGAGTGGTTCACCGATTCAGTCTCCTCGATCCGCTCGGGCAGGGGCGCAGGCCGCGGGCCGGTTGATGCCGTGACGCTTTTAGCGGGAACGGATTCTACGTCGACGTGCACGAAAACCAGTCCGGATTTGCCGAATTCAAGTTGTTCAGCCGCATGTTTCGATAGATTGATGATGCGGTCGCCGCCGCCTCCCCATCGGTCATTGATGCGCACCACGACTTGCCGCTTCGTTTTAGGGTTAGTGATGCGAACCAGGCTGCCGATCGGTATGGTTTTATGCGCGGCGGTCAATTGCCCGGCGTCGTAGGGTTCTCCGCTGGCAGTCAACCGGCCTTCCATCTCAGCGGCGTAATATGTTGCATAACCTGTTTCAGTGGGCCAGGATGGATCGGGTGTTGAATTGTCAGCAGTCTGAGAAAGACTCGGTGGGGACCCTAGCGGCTTTGCTTTCTGAATGGATGCGCTTGACGGTGCGGATTTAACAATCGGAATTGGTTCTGCTGGAGTGGGGTTGTCCGCCGATTCCAGGGTTGGCGGTGTTTTGCCGCTAGTGTCATGGGGTTGCTCTATTGCAGCGCAACCGCTTATCACTATGAGGCAGGCGCAAAAAATTAAGGAATGGTTCATTATTTTAATTAGATTCCCAGTTGTGGTTATAGAGTCAAAATCAGCAATTCGGATATTCAGGAAAATGCTCAAGCGAGAACCCGCTTTAAAATAATCGGCCACGACCATCAATGAATGACTTGGCGATGCCAGTCGATGAGAAAGCTTTGAGGCGGTGATCGCATGCTGGTTATGCGATCAGAGTGACACACCATGAGATGCCGATGAGTGATCCATGTAAGGCTGATCATTTTCGACAGATATTGCAGTCAAATCCTACGCTATTGCTTGCACTTCGACTAAGTTTTCTTTTCTGGTTATTTCGCGTTTTCTTGGGCTTTCTTCCAAAATTCCTACAGTTTATTCTCTCAGAAATTTGCCTTCGCAGGTTGATGAAATCAAAATTGCTGTACACTGAATTTTCAGCCAATGATTTCCATGAAAGCCATGTTTAGTACCGATTTGTCATGCGAATAACGTCATTTCCCAATTTCTGGTTGCTGTTGGCGTTGGTAACCCTGATTGCGATCTATCCCGCCGCCGATCAGTCCGCCGGAGGACGGGCTTTTCTGGCGTTGTACGATTGGGTGATTCTGTTTCTGGCGTTGCGGGCGTCGCGCAAAGCTTGGTATCAGCCTTGGCTGGGCTACGCATTTGCCGTTCCGGCGATGGTGCTGTATGCCGCGGTGGCGTTATTTGATCATGCAGAACTGATCGCAGCACACATGCTCGCGCAAATCATGTTTCATGGTTTCGTGGTGGTTTGCTTGCTGCGCTACATGTTGCATGACAATGTCATGACTTTCGACGAGCTATTCGCGGCAGCGGCGCTGTATGTGTTGGCTGGTTTCGTGTTCGGCTATTGCTATGCATTGGTCGAACATGTACAGCCTGGCAGTTTCTATATCAATAGCCCCAATAATCCGGACAATACGACGTCGTGGTGGGATTTACTGTATTTCAGCTTCACGTGCTTGACCAGCGTGGGTTTTGGCGAAATAACACCCGTCTCGGATTCTGCGCGTTCGATCGTGATGATCGAGCAAACTACCGGCGTGCTCTACCTGGCGATATTGATTTCACGTTTGCTGACGATGCAGAGAAAAGTGTAGTTTGTAGATGGGTATTGATGAAATTGTTGTAGACCACAGATGGATAGCTGACTTATTATTAAAGAAATCTGAACCACTATTTGCTCAAATTCGGTTATAAAATATTTCTTTGGCTTTTTCGTACAACAACAAATCCTCCTGGTTGTGTGATCTGATCAAGTCAATGATATCTGTATCAATAGACCATTCGTCTTCACATTTTTCACGCCCCAAATTTGTTTCGATATAGGGAAAGATTAGGCCTGTTGATGTATTGAACAATGATAACGATGCCTTGTAATCTTCCGTAAGTCCGAAAAAAAAGAATGATTCAAGATCCAGATGATTGACGAGTCGTGTTTGGCGGTTGCAAAAAGCTGGGTCGGTGCAAAAAATCTCCAGCGAATGTGGATAGTCATAATGTTTGACAACATGCTGATATTCAGAGATTACCCTCTGGATCGGCTCCCTGAAGAAAGTGCAAAAAAGTCCAATCTCATTGAACATAGCAGAATAATCGGATATCTCATGTCCGCCCAAAAACTGTATTTCATTCGTCATGACATAATCAAATAATAAGTGTCTATCATTTGCATAAATGGAGTTTTTGATGATGTCGGAGGTTTCGGGGTTGTTTTCGCCATAATCATAGAGCGTTCGAAGTTCTATTTCATTGGCGGCATTTCTAAACGATGTACCTGCCGTTTTTGGAATATGAATAAAAATGATGGGGCGATTGTCCGTTTTTTCCTTAAAATAAGCGATGCTTGCGATTTCTATCACCGAGTGGTTACGCTGGAGGCAGAGCGTAAGACTTTCTTTCCTTTGCGGTGTAAATGAAAATCCGCAACATGGATTGACGTCAAGATATCGCAGTGACTCTACAACGTCAAAACGCTCTTGATTCAAGGGGATTTTTTCTTCTACATATTGATAACGAACAATTAATTCCTTCACTGAACAGCACTTTCCGACAATCCACCCGCTTATAGACTGGTGACATTTGTCAATGTGGAGCACATAGTCCTCGTTATCGTTACTGTACTGATGCAAATAAAACATGTCTTGTTAATCGTGGGGTGCAATTAATTTTGATGAGGGTTAGGGACGGTAATCCTACGCCGTGCAAGGCAATCTCAACCGATTATTCTTTAAACATCATTGTCCAGCGCTTTGTACTTCATTTATTTTGACGATTGCGCATTCAAAGAATTCACATCGTTTCGTCAATAATAGTACTGGAAGTGGGAAGTCATTGTGAATCAGAAGGTTGTAGTTTTCCTAATGACTGAGAAAGAAATAAAAAAAGAGCAATTTCTTTCATTTTTTTCATTCAATAAACAATTTCAACATTGCCTGTCTTGAAATGTGTTGTCAACGATTGGAGTAAATCCTCGTGCAAATTCACTCGCCAGTCGTTGCCCAATTCGAGTTCGCCGCTGGCGCAATCCGTGCGATACACGATGGCAACCGGACATGAGGACCCGCTGGTCGCGATAGCGGATGATTGCGCCTGACTGGAAAAAGGAGCCAGCAATGCTTTCAGGCTGGATACCTGGCTGAGTGTCGACGGATTGCAATGAATTCTGATTTGTTTGGCAAAACGCGAACGGATGCCCGCCAAGTCGTACAGCTGCTCGGCGGTGATGCGCAGCTCATCGCCGTCATCGCCGCCATATCCGCGCATGCCCACTTTGGCTTCGACGATCAACAACTGATCTTCCTTCAACCAGGCGCGATGTGCATCGAACACTTCACTGAAGACCACGACTTCGACGCGCGCTTTGCCATCATCCAGATTGATCACGCACATTCTGCCGCGGCGGGTCATTTGCACGCGGATTGAATGGATGATGCCGGCCAGCAGTTGAGGCTCGCGCTGAGGCATCAGCCGATCCAAGCGGGTGCGGATGAAGCGTTTCAGTTCATGAGCGTAGGTATTGAAAGGATGGCCGCTGAAATAATAGCCCAGGCTGATTTTTTCCTGATGCAATTTTTCCCGCTCAGACCAGGCTTCTGTGGATAGGAGTTGCGTATGCAAAGGGGATTGCTCGGATGATTCAGCAAAAAGGGCCGTTTGACTGACGGCTTCACTCTTCTGTTCGGCTGCTTCGATCGCCAGGCCGACTGACGCCATCAGGCTGGCGCGGTTCGGATTGAGGGTATCGAACGCGCCGACGCGAATCAATGATTCCATCACGCGGCGATTCGCAATTCTGCGGTCGACGCGATGGCAGAAATCAAACAAATCAGTGAATGCACCGCTTTGTTCGCGTACTGCAATGATCGAGCCGATCGCCGATTCACCGGTGCCTTTCACTGCACCGAGACCAAAGCGGATGGTTTTGCTGTCGATCGGGATGAAGCGGTATTCGGATTGGTTGATGTCCGGAGGCAGGATGGTCAATCCATTGGCGAGACTGTCTTCGACGAAGATATGCACTTTATCGGTGTCATCCATATCCGCAGACAAGCAAGCAGCCATGAACTCTGCTGGATAGTGCGCCTTCAGATAGGCGGTCTGGAATGCGATCAGCGCATACGCGGCGGCATGCGATTTATTGAAACCATAGCCGGCGAATTTCTCCATCAGGCCGAACAATTCGGTTGCCTTATCTTCGCTCAAACCGTTGCCGACTGCGCCCGCCACGAAAATATCGCGTTGCTGCGCCATTTCCTCGACTTTTTTCTTGCCCATCGCGCGGCGCAGCAGATCGGCGCTGCCCAGGCTGTAACCACCGATCACCTGCGCGATCTGCATGACCTGTTCCTGATAAATCATGATGCCGTAGGTCGGCCCGAGTATCGATTCAAGCCGGGGATCGAGATATTCGATGGTTTTCCTGCCATGCTTGCGATCAATGAACTCGGGAATCAAATCCATTGGCCCCGGACGGTATAACGCGACCAATGCGATGATGTCCTCGAACCGATCCGGTTTTGCCTTCTGCAATAAATCGACCATGCCGCGCGATTCAAACTGGAAAATACCGACTGCGTTGCCTTTTCGCATCAGCGCATAAGTCAGTTCGTCTTCCAGTGGCAAGGTGGTCAGCGAAAAAAGCGAGGCTGACTGATCGGTTTTTGGCTCGGCGAAAGAACTGGTGCTTGCATGCAACTGGCGTATATAACTGACGGCGCGATCCAGCGTGGTGAGGGTGCGTAATCCCAGAAAATCGAATTTGACCAATCCAATTTTTTCGACGTCGTCCTTATCCAGTTGGCTGACGACCGAATCGCCCGATTCGGTGCAATAAATGGGACAAAAGTCGGTGATTTCGCTCGAGGCGATCAGCACGCCGCCGGCATGCATGCCAATATTGCGTGTGATACCCTCCAGGCTTTCGGCCAGTTCCAGCAGATTGTGGACATCTTCTTCGGCCTCGGCGCGCAAATTAAGCTGGGGTTCCAGTTGGCGGGCTTTTTTCAGTGTCATGCCGATCTCAAACGGCACCAATTTGGCGAGCTGGTCGACAAAGTTGTACGGTAAATCCAATACCCGGCCGATATCGCGGATGACAGCTTTGGCGGCCATGGTGCCAAACGTGGCGATTTGAGATACTTTGCCGGTGCCATAGCGCTGCTTGACGTATTCGATCACTAATTCGCGCCGATCCTGGCAAAAATCGATATCGAAATCGGGCATCGAGACGCGCTCGGGATTGAGAAAACGCTCAAACAGCAAATCATAGCGCAATGGATCGAGGTCAGTGATGCCCAGCGAATAGGCCACTAATGAGCCAGCTCCGGAGCCGCGCCCGGGCCCGACCGGAACGTTGTTGTGCTTGGCCCAGTTGATGAAGTCGGCCACGATCAGGAAATAACCGGCAAATCCCATCTGAATGATGGTATTGACTTCAAAATCCAAGCGAGCCAGGTATTGCGGCAATTTACCGTTACGCAACTCGGCATCTGGGAACAAACTTTCCATGCGGATTTGCAGACCGGTTTCAGCCTGGCTGCGTAAATATAGATCAAGGCTTTCATTGTTCGGGGTCGGAAATACCGGCAGCCGATTCACGCCCAGCTCCAGCGTTAGATTGCAACGTTTGGCGATTTCCAGCGTATTCGCGAGCGCGCTGGGAATGTCCGCAAACAGTTGAGTAATTTCAGCCTGTGTCTTGAAAAATTGTTGTGCAGTGAATTCTTTGGGACGGCGCTTATCTTCCAAAATGTAGCCTTCAGCGATGCACACGCGCGCTTCGTGCGCGCGGTAGTCTTCGGCATTCAAGAACTGCACCGCCTGGGTGGCCACGACCGGCAAATCGAATTGCCGTGCCAGCAACAGCGACTGTTGCACCAGCATCGCGTCGTTGGCATGGCCATCACGCTGAATTTCAATGTAGAAACGATCTGGAAACATTCGCGTCCATTGTTGCGCCTGGGTCTCGGCCTGGCGTATGTTGCCCAGAGCAATGGATAAGCCGATGTCGCCAAAGCGGGCGCCGGATAATGCAATCAACCCGTCAGTGCCTGATTCATCGGGTTCCAGCCATGCCGACCGGATTTCGGCTCTGCCTTGGTATTGATTTTCCCGGTAAGCCCGTGACAGCAACCGTGATAGACGCAGATAACCCCCATGATTTTGGCACAGCAGTAGCAATCGGCCGGGTTTGCTGCGGTCGGTTTCATTGGTGATCCACACATCGCAGCCCAGTATCGGTTTAATACCTTTTTTATAAGCAGACTGATAAAATTTGACCAGACCGAACAGGTTGGATAGGTCGGTCAGCGCCAGCGCCGGCATCTGATCAGCCACAGCTTTTGCAATCACATCCGGAATGCGGATGGTGCTGTCCAGGATGGAGAATTCGCTATGCAAGCGTAAGTGAATAAAAGCAGGGCCAGTGGTCATAGTGTTACAATTCAATGCTGGAATAACCTGTTTGTTCAGTGGAATGAAATGCCAGTAGAAAACCTTACTTCCAGGGAAGCTCAAAAAAAACGCAATGCAGTCGTTTTCCTGAATTTCCCAAGCTGAGCGCGTGGATACAGAAGCTGATCCATATCCATCGCTCATTATTGATCACCTCGGACTTTATTTTACATTATGTTGAAACCTCCAGAACTTTTACTTCCTGCAGGCTCGTTAGAAAAAATGCGTTGCGCCTATGCTTTCGGCGCTGATGCGGTGTATGCGGGACAGCCGCGTTACTCCTTGCGAGCGCGTAACAATGAGTTTGCGTTGGAGCAGCTCAAAACAGGGATTTCCGAAGCGCATGCCTTGGGGAAAAAATTATTCGTGGCGAGCAATCTGATGCCGCATAACGCCAAAATCAAGACCTATTTGCAGGATATGGCGCCGGTCATCGAGATGCAACCGGATGCTCTGATCATGGCAGACCCTGGCTTGATCATGATGGTGCGGGAAAAATGGCCCGATATTCCCATTCACCTGTCGGTGCAAGCGAATACTGTGAATTACATGGGCGTGAAGTTCTGGCAGAAGATCGGTCTGACGCGCGTGATTCTGTCGCGCGAATTATCTTTGGATGAGGTTGCCGAAATTCGCGATCAGTGTCCGGACATGGAACTGGAAGTGTTCGTGCATGGGGCACTGTGCATTGCATACTCCGGTCGGTGTTTATTATCGGGATATTTCAATCATCGCGATCCTAATCAGGGCACGTGTACCAATTCATGCCGCTGGGATTACAGCGTGAAATCTGCTGAGGAAAACCCCAGCGGCGATATTCAGGAAATCAAGACGATTGATTTCAATTTTGGTGAAGCGATGAAACAATCCAATGAATCCAACCTGTCAAGCGGTTGTGGCACGGTTGCTCGCCATCCTGCAGCAGACCAGGTCTATCTGATCGAAGAAAAAGAGCGTCCGGGGCAATTGATGCCGATCATGGAAGATGAGCATGGCACATATATCATGAACTCGAAGGATCTGCGCGCAGTTGAGCATGTGGAGCGGTTGGTCAAGCTCGGTATTGATTCTTTGAAAATCGAAGGGCGCACCAAGTCCATGTATTATGTCGCCCGCACCGCTCAAGTTTACCGCCAGGCCATCGATGATGCGGTAGCACATAGACCTTTCGATCCAGCGCTGCTGAGTGAATTGGAGGGATTGGCCAATCGCGGCTATACCAGTGGTTTTTATCAACGCCATAGCACGCAGGAGACGCAGAACTATCTGCGCGGGCATTCCGAATCCAATCGGAGTCAATATGTCGGTGATGTGACTGGCTTCGATGCTGCCAATGGTATGGCTGAAATCCTGGTCAAGAACCGGTTTCAGGTGGGCGATCGCTTGGAGATCATACACCCGACCGGAAATTACACGATCGAGTTGTCTCAAATGCTGGATGCCAGAGGACAAGCAGTGTCGCTCGCACCCGGCAGCGGCCACCGCGTGAAAATACCGCTGGACAGACAGGTTGAAAATGCATTTATCGCTCGTTTCTTTTAAGCGAAATCACATGCATTGATAGTGAAAGAAGCTGAGGATCCGTTTCGGCAACCAGCTCAGTTTTCCCGGAAAAGGTCCTTGCAAGAAACCGGCGTGGCCGCCTTCTGCCGGAAACTCCAACGTAACCGCGGGCGATACTTGTTCGGACGTGGGTAATACCGAAGCAGGCATGAAAGGGTCATTCTGCGCATTGATCACTAGCGTCGGGACTTGAATGTGTTCCAGCCATTGCTTGCTGCTGGACTGGTGCCAATAATCATCGGTACCGCGAAAACCATGCAGCGGCGCGGTCACCAGGTTATCAAAGTCGTAAATGGATGTGCATTTCTTCAGCGCCGAGGCATCGAATAAGTCGGGGAATTGCTCGAGCTTGTCGAGTGCTTTGACTTTGAGGGTATTGAGGAAATGCCGCGTGTATACTTGATTGAAGCCCACATCCAGTGCTGCGCCGGCTGCTGCTAAATCAAGGGGCACGGAAATAGCGGCTGCGCCGGAGATCAATTTTTGAGCATCCCTACCTTTTTCTCCCAGCCATTTCAATAAGGCATTGCCTCCAAGGGAAACACCAATGACATAGATCGGTTGCGGTTTCGTATGGGATTGGGCTTGGCTGCGGATGCGCTGCAGCATCCAGTCGATTTCAGCAGAATCTCCGGCATGATAGGCGCGCGACAAGCGGTTAGGCAGGCCGGAGCAGCCACGGAAATGAATCACGGCGCTGCGCCATCGATAATGGCTCAGGTCGTTGATGATGCTCAAGATATAATGACTCGACGACCCACCTTCCAAACCATGAAAAAAAATCACTAATGGTGCATCCAAAGATCCATGAGTCCAGTCGACATCGACAAAATCACCATCATCGAGCTCCCATCGCTCACGACGGTAATCGAAACGGGGCGCGGGTTTGTAAAAATACGGATAGAGCGTTTGCAGATTTCCGCCGGGGAGCCAAGCGGGTGCGACATAGGGTGCGGTGTGACGTGGAATTGAAGATGCAGGCATGATGAGTTCGTTAATAATGAGTGTGGATTCCTCAGCAGTAAGAGGTAAGCGATTATGCCTGGAGTGACTCAGATTACCTAATGGTTTCGGGATGGAACGGATTTCTCTGCCGCTATGGGTTTGCGCAAGATAAATGCAAAGAGAAATCTCCAAATGATTTAAAATCGATTTCCAGTGCTTTGTCCGATCAGTGTCAAGGACGAGTGTCATTCAATTGTAAGATGCATATCAAGAAGGCTATGAAAATCATCAAACCGGCAAAAAATAAAGCCTCTGATCGTCAACCCAAAGCCGTTCCACAACGTATACCTGCAGCAACCGCTCCAACGGACACTATCAAATTACAAAAATTCCTGGCGCAGAAAGGCTTGGGTTCCCGGCGCGAAATGGAAGCTTTGATTGCTGCAGGCGGGGTAAGCGTGAACGGCGAAATTGCTGTCGTGGGCGATCGCGTAGGAACCGATGATGTGGTGCGCATCGGGAAACGCATTGTGCGGTCGAACCTGAAGGAGAGCTTGCCCAAGGTATTGCTGTACCATAAACCTGAAGGTGAAATCGTCAGCCGGCATGATCCGCAAGACCGCGCATCGGTATTCGATAAATTACCGCATTTGCGATCATCGAAATGGATTGCGATTGGACGCTTGGATATCAATACCAGTGGTCTGCTGGTGTTTACCACCGATGGTGCATTGGCAAACCAGCTCATGCATCCGCGCTTTGAAATGGAACGTGAATATGCCGTGCGGTTATTAGGCAAATTGACTGCTGAGCAGATGACCCAATTGACGACCGGCATTGAGTTGGAAGACGGAACGGCGGCGTTTTCCTATTTGGCTGAGCAGGGCGGTGAGGGCGTCAATCAGTGGTATCGCGTGATCCTGAAAGAAGGTAAGAACCGGGAAGTGCGGCGCATGTTTGAGGCGATCGGGCTGACGGTCAGCCGCTTGATGCGCGTGCGTTTCGGTCCGATCAATCTGCCGCCGCGGATCAAACGCGGACAATGGCTGGAATTGAATGACAAGGAAGTTCGCCGCTTGCTCAGTTTGATCGCGCGGTGAGGAGCCTGCTGATACGCGGGTTAACTTAGGCAGTGCATCAATGATTCACGAGATTTACGTCATAGGGATTGGTTTTTTGTATCCCAATTGTTCGCTTTTGAAGGCGAGCGATCGGTGCATAATTCAGCCGAGATATAGTGATCACGACAGCAACTGATCGCGTCGCAGTAAAAAGACAAATCCATCGCCTGCACTCGTTTCGAGCCAAGTGAAGGGTAAATGCGGATAGACTTGCTCGAGCACATTGCGATTATGGCCAATCTCTACCACCAGCACGCCTGAGTAGGTCAGATGCTGAGCCGCATGCTGCAAAATCTGATGTGTCGCGTCCAAGCCATCCAAGCCGCTCGCGAGCGCATTCTGAGGCTCGTGGCAATATTCTTTGGGTAATTGCGCCATGGATTCGGCATTGACATAAGGTGGATTGCTGATGATCAGGTCATACTGTTTTCCTAACAAATTTGAAAACAGATCGGACTCGACCAGACGGATTCTGTCGGTGAGGCCATAATCCTGCACATTCTTATGCGCCACGGCGAGTGCTGGATTGGAGATGTCGACGGCATCGATATCGGCATTCTCAAAACTGTGTGCCATCAGAATCGCGAGGCATCCGGAGCCCGTGCAGAGATCTAGCGCCGACGCGATATTGTCGGGAGCGGTAATCCATGGGGACAATTGGGTTTGTAATAACTCTGCGATGAAGGAACGGGGAACGATGACGCGCTCGTCCACATAAAAACTATAATCGCCAAGCCAAGCTTCATGAGTCAGATAGGCAGCGGGAATACGCTCGGTGACGCGGCGTTCGATGATGGTCAATAATTGTTCGCGTTCTTCCTTGACCACTCGCGCATCCAGAAAAGGTTCCAGTTGATCCAACGGCAAGTGCAGGGTTTTCAGAATAAGATAGGCGGCTTCGTCATAGGCATTCGATGAGCCATGGCCGAAATGAATGCCGGCTTTATTGAACTGGCTGACTGCGAAACGGAACAGATCGCGTATGGTTTGTAATTGAGAAGGGTTTTGAGTAATCATGGTCTGGTAATTAAAAGCTTTGATGTTAAAAAAGCGCTGACTGGCTGATTGAAAAATCGCTTGCTAAGACGTTGGCTGTCACATTAATCTTGTCGAGAAATATTCTTCAAAAATTGATCTACTTCCGTGAGCTATTCGCCAGAGTGCAATAAAAAATGACGCTGAATCATGATGATATCAATTTTATGCACATTGCATTGGAGTTGGCGCATCAAGCACAACATCGCGATGAAGTGCCGGTCGGTGCCGTCATCGTGCAAAATGGCAGAGTGGTGGGGCGTGGTTATAATTCCTCAATTACAACCGCCGATCCGACTGCGCATGCAGAAGTGATGGCTATGCGGAATGCGGGTGCTAACTTGTCAAACTATCGTTTGCTGGATTGCACTTTGTATGTCACCTTGGAGCCTTGTGCCATGTGCGTGGGAGCTATTTTTCATGCACGTGTCAAACGGCTGGTGTATGCGGCTTCTGATCCTAAGACAGGAGCGTGCGGTAGTGTTATCGATCTACCCGCAGAAATACGACTCAATCATCACTTGCAAGTGTCGGGAGGTATTCTAGCACCAGAGTCGAGTGCATTGTTAAAACAATTTTTTGCGCAAAGACGCAAAAACTCCGGGCTTCGACATAATGAAAATAAATATTAATATTTCTAATCAGAAACTTGAATTAATTGATGACCGAGGCTGGCTTAAGAAAGAATTCTTGATTTCTTCTGCGAGGAAAGGCACGGGCCAAGAGTATGGCAGCTTTCGTACGCCGCTGGGTAAACATGTCATTCGAGCAAAAATCGGTAGCGGTCGAGTGGTCAACACCGTTTTTATCAAACGCCGGCCGACGGGTGAAATTTATAGCCCTGAACTCGGTCGGAAATATCCTCAACGAGATTGGATATTGACCCGGATTCTATGGTTATCGGGTTGTGAACCCGGATTTAATCGTCTGGGTCGGGTCGATACCATGCGCCGTTATATTTATATCCACGGCAGCCCTGATAGCGTAGAAATGGGCAAACCGGGATCAATCGGATGTATTAGAATGCGAAATAACGACCTCATAGAGCTTTTTGATTCGGTCAATGTAGGAACATCGGTGGATATTAATGCTTAATTCATTCCTGATAGGTAGGAAATTAGGTAATATTCATGTCAAAATGCATTTAATCATTTTTTCAACAGGAGAAAATCCATGAGATATCCAGTGAAATTTAACCGCCTCATGATCAGCGTGATGTACTTTTTAGTTGCATTGCTGCCGACTGCGGTATTGGCGGAAACCATCGGCAGTGTTTCAACGGTATTCAAATTAGTCGGAGCCAATGACAAAATCGTGATTGAAGCTTTTGATGATCCCGATATTCCAGGTGCGACGTGTTATTTGAGCCGTGCAAAAAAAGGTGGAGTGAGCGGCGCGGTTGGCGTGGCTGAAGATACCTCGGATGCTTCCATTGCCTGTCGTCAGATCGGCCCCATTGCCTTGCCGGAGAAAGTCAAGAATGGCAAGGAAGACGGCGAGGAAGTCTTCAAGAAGAGCACATCATTGCTGTTCAAGTCCTTACAAGTGGTTCGATTTTATGATGCGAAACGCAATGTACTGATTTATCTGTCCTATAGCGACAGAATCATCGAAGGTTCGCCCAAAAACAGCATCTCTATCATTCCAGTGACACCGTGGCATTAATAAGTTGATTGGAAAAATAAAAAATAAATTTTTCGACTGATGGCATTTAATAAAAGCTAATACTATAATAGCCGACTATTGAGTATCACCGTTGCTTGTATTTTCATATTGATTGGCATTATTTTTCATGCAGTTATTCGCTTTCGGCATCAATCATAATACTGCGCCTCTGGACGTGCGTGAGCAGGTTACATTTCCTGAAAATACGATGGAACATGCTTTGCATGACTTGGTAGGACGAAATCCAATCAAAGAAGCTGCCATTGTGTCGACTTGCAACCGCACGGAAATTTATTGCTGTACTGATCGTCCTGAAGACGCCATGACGTGGTTAGCGGATTTTCATCATCTGCCGACGCGCCAGCTTGATCCCTATTTGTACAAATTGCCGCGCGAAAAAGCCGTTAAGCACGCTTTTCGCGTCGCCAGCGGATTGGATTCCATGGTGTTGGGGGAACCGCAGATACTCGGACAATTGAAAAGTGCCGTAAAATCAGCAGAACATGCAGGCACATTGGGTTTACTATTACATAAGCTGTTTCAACGCACCTTCTACGTCGCCAAAGAAGTCCGCACCTCGACCGAAATTGGCGCCAGTTCGGTTTCGATGGCCGCTGCGGCTGCGCGCTTGGCTGAGCGGATTTTTGGCGATATCGGGGAACAGCGAGTATTGTTCATCGGTGCCGGAGAAATGATCGAGTTATGCGCGAATCATTTTGCTGCCCGTAATCCGAAAAAGATCACCGTTGCCAACCGTACCACCGAACGTGCTGAGGCCCTCGCTAAACGGTTTAGCAATGCCCAGGCGATTACCTTGAGTGATCTGCCCGAGCAACTGGCAATGCATGATATTGTCGTGACCTGCACGGCCAGTCCGTTGCCAATCTTGGGTAAAGGCATGGTTGAACGTGCCATCAAAATCCGCAAGCACCGGCCGATTTTCATCGTCGATTTGGCAGTACCGCGCGACGTTGAATCCGAAGTGGCCGAATTGGATGACGTTTTTCTCTATTATGTCGACGATTTGGCAGAAATTGTAAAAGAAGGATTAGACTCCCGCCAGAATGCGGTAGCTCAGGCGGAAACCATCATAGATTCCAATGTCATCGATTTCATGCGCTGGCTGGCGACTCGCGAGATGGTTCCCACCATACGCGCACTGCGCGATCAAGGAGAACGCTACCGTCGTCACGAACTCGCGCGAGCGAGTAAATTGCTGGAAAAGGGTGAGGATCCGCAAAAAGTCATCGAAGCACTGAGCAACGGCCTCACCAATAAATTCTTGCATATGCCGTCCAGCACATTGAATCAGGCAGCAGTTGATGAACGCGAGGAATTAGTCGAGTTAATCAATCGACTTTATCAATTGCACCGCCCACAATGAACAAAAACATCACGGATAGGCTCACTCGTTTGAGTGTGCGTCTCGAAGAATTAAACCATTTTTTGAGCAGCGAATCGGCAACTTCTGATCTCGATAATTACCGCAAGCTCACGCGCGAACATGCCGAAATCATTCCCATCGTCGAACTGTATCGTGCTTACCAACAAAGTGAGCAAGATATACAAACTGCACGTGAAATGCATGCCGATCTCGAAATGCGCGCTTTCGCCGAAACCGAGATTCAAGCAGGCAAGGAAAGACTGCTCAAGATCGAATCAGAAATCCAAAAGCAATTGCTTCCGAAAGATCCGAATGACGAGCGTAATATTTTTCTGGAAATCCGTGCTGGAACAGGTGGAGATGAATCTGCGCTGTTTGCCGGCAATTTATTCCGGATGTATTCGCGCTATGCGGAACGACGCGGTTGGCAAGTCGAAATTATTTCACAAAGCTTGTCGGATATCGGCGGCTATAAAGAGATCATTGCGAAAATTATCGGGCAGGGCGCCTATTCACGCCTTAAATTCGAGTCCGGAGGTCATCGCGTTCAACGGGTTCCTGTGACCGAAACACAAGGACGTGTCCATACTTCAACGTGTACGGTCGCGGTGATGCCGGAAGCCGATGAAGTGAGCGAAGTCATTCTGAACCCTGCCGAGCTGCGAATCGATACTTTCCGTGCCTCCGGCGCGGGTGGTCAGCATATCAATAAAACCGACTCGGCTGTGCGGGTGACGCATTTGCCAACCGGTATCGTCGTGGAATGCCAGGATGGACGCTCCCAGCATAAGAATAAAGCGCAGGCGCTCAGTGTTCTGGCGGCGCGTATCCATGACAAGCAAATGCGCGCGCATCACGCTGAACAGGCTGCTACGCGCAAATCACTGGTTGGCACGGGCGAGCGTTCAGAACGCATTCGTACTTATAATTTCCCGCAAGGCCGGGTAACTGATCATCGTATCAATCTCACGCTCTATAAAATGGATCAGATTATGGATGGCGATATCGATGAACTTTGCTCGGCATTGATGGCCGAACATCAGGCTGAGCTATTGGCAGCTTCGGTGGCGGAATAATCAATCATTCCCCCTTTGTGGCATCTTATGCCTCCTAGCGCCAATCCCTGAGCGAATTCTGGTGATTGGGAAGTAAACCTCTTAGCGCTGCCCCCTCGGTGACATTATCATTCCTGATAAATGCCGTACATTCACCTGCTCGATCTCTGGAATCTATCATGAAGCTTTTGCTTTTCATAAGCTGGATTTTTCTATTTCTATTGACCAATGCGCAAACAGCTGTCGCTCAGAAGCGGATTTATCTCGCCCCGGATGATCATACTGACTACATGTGGACCGCCGATGAAGCCGGGTATGAAAATGCTTTTTTGACAATGATCGATTATTACCTCGACCAGATGGATGCCAGCGGGAACGATCCCTCGCATCATCAAGCCCGTTGGAATGCGGATGGCAGCTTCTGGATGTGGGTTTATCAGAAGAACCGTACCTCGGCTCAATTTCAACGATTGATCAATCGGATCAAGAGCGGTCATTTCAGCATGCCGTTGAATGCGCTGGTGCTGTCCAATGGCGGCACGCCGGCAGAAGCGGTGCTGCGCGGCATGTATTATCCCGGCCAGATACAGCGCGCGTATGATGTCGATTTTCCGATTGCGATCGCGATGGAAAATCAGACCCTGCCGTACGGCCTGTCTTCGTTGTGGGCGGGATCAGGTGCTAAATATTCATGGAAAGGGGTGTGTAATTGCGCGTCGCATGTTCCGCACCTGAGCAACCGCGACCGTGAAATTTATTACATGGGTGGTCCAGATGGCAGCCGTGTTCTGATGAAATGGTATTCCTATCAATTGATCAACAATAACGAAGATGCGGCGATTGGGAGTTATGCCGAAGGACGCGATGCTTATGCAGCCGTCGATTTTATCGACAATGATGCGAAGTTCAAGTCGCTCTATCCTTTCCCAGTGATTGGCGTTTTCGGAAAAGGCGAAGATGATCTACTCACTACTGATAATGTATTTGTGACTACCGCCAAAGACCTGACCACTTCAAAACGCAAGATTGTCGTATCCAATCAATTGGATTTTTTCAAGGATTTTGAAACCCATCATGGCGCCGATCTGGAAACTTTTGCAGCCAGCTATGGCAATGAATGGGAACTCTATTCCGCATCGATGTCCGAAGTCTCCGCACGCATCAAACGTGCTGTCGAAAAGCTACGCAGCGCAGATGCGATGGCGACGCTGGTTGCGCTGCAGGATCCGACGTTCATGGACAGCCGCAGCGAGGCGCGCAATAAGGCCATGCTCAATTTCGGCCTGTATTATGAACACAATTGGACTGCCGATGGCCAGGTCGCACGTGGTGCGCGGGCAGAATGGCAGCGCAAGATCGAAGGCGAAATTACTTCCTACGTCGATACATTGTACGACGATGCCAGCAATCAGCTTGGCGGTATGATCGCCAAAAAAGGCGTCAACCCGCGGTTCTATGTATTCAATAGCCTGAGCTGGGCGCGCACCGATTACGCCGACTTTCCTATTGCCACTGAAAACGCTGTGCACGTGGTCGATATTTCCATTGGTGAAGAAGTGCCGTCGCAATATGTCACCGTGAATGGAGTGCTTCATCTGAGGATTCTTGCCAAGGACGTGCCGCCGGTCGGTTATAAAGTATTTGAAATCCGAAATGGTGCGGGTGCAGTCTTTGCACATGCCGCGACCGTCGACGACAATACCTTGGAAAACGATTTCTACCGCATCACCGTGTCAAACACTGGCGCCATCACGAGCCTTCTTGACAAGAAGCGCGGTGATCGGGAATTCGTGCGTGCAATTGATGGGAAAACTCTCAATGATCTCGGAGGACGGCAGGGAATTGTGATGATTGAGAATATAGGAGCCGTCAGTGTGACACTCAAGTCAGTCTCTGAAGATCCATTGCGGCATACTACCTTTATTACGTTACTGCGGGGCTCGAACCGCATCGATATCAGCAATACCATCACGCAGAATTTCAGTGATGTGCTGAGCTGGAATTATTCATTCAACATCAATTCGCCGGATATCTGGCATGAAGAAGTCGGCGCTGTCATCCGCGCCAAATTACTGC
>NZ_QRCB01000059.1 GCF_009833095.1 Nitrosomonas sp. JL21 | reverse complement strand
AGCGGGGTATTAACTGCGCCTTTCAACCTGCTGGTTTTCAACCAGCTTTCGCCCCCAAGGGGCAGGGAATTGTACCCGCAGAGATTAATGCGCTAGATGAAAATAAATAGTTATCAAATTGACTTTCCAAGATCATAAAATATTGATGAATTTTTTCAATTATTTTTTATTGATAAGTGTTAGTCTCCATTAAATATTGTGTTGATATTATATGTATTTAGTTACCCAAGGTTTGTATGAAAGTTGACTTTCTTGGTATTGGTGCACAAAAATGTGCGTCCACATGGGTACATCGTGTTCTTTCTGATCACCCTGACGTGATTGTCATGCCGGGAAAAGAAATTGATTTCTTTTCTTATTACTACAATTTTGGATATGAATGGTATGAACGGCATATTGGTAAAGTCGATTCTTTAAAAAAAGTAGGAGAAGTATCTCCTTCTTATTTTGCTGATATCAATATCCCCGAGCGCGTGTATCTCTATAATCCCAATATGCGGATTGTGCTTTCTCTCCGAGACCCAATCGAACGTGCTTACTCAAACCACTTGCATGAAGTTAGGCTGGGTCATGTGACAGGAGAAAATCTAGAGTTTGAAAAAGGATTAATCAACAACCCCATGTATTTAATTCAATCACAGTATTCTCAGCAACTGGCTCAATGGTTAAAGGTATTCCCGAGAGATCAGGTTCTAGTTATATTTCAAGAAGATATTCGCGACAACCCTATAATTCAAGCACAAAAATTGTACCATTTTTTAGATATATCGGAAGATCATCGATCTTGGTTTTTAGAAAAGAAAGTAAATGAAAGCTTTGTAATAAAGAATACTAAAGTTGATTACTTTTTAAAGCAACTCGGAAAGCTAGGTCGATCAGTTGGAGCAGGAGAGCTGATAGAGACTGTTAAAAAAAATGATTTGGTTCGTCATATTCGTCGACAACATAATCAGATTGATTTAAGACAGATTATTCCTCCCTTATCTAGCGACACTAGAACACGTTTACTAGAGATTCTAGCTGATGATATGAATGTGTTATCACAACAGCTAGGGCGAGAAAATTTACCTTGGCCAAGCTGGCGAGCACTTAAAAACAGAGTAACTGCGGAATGATTTCTGAATTTTCTGTACCAAAAACTGTGTTTCTGGCGAAACTACTAATTCTTAACTTTGCGTATCTCTATCTATAGCTTATTTCAAAATCGACAGAAAAGTATTCCGAGAATTCATGAGCGAAAAAGGCAAAAATGTAATATTTCTTCTCGGCGCAGGCCGTTCGGGCACTACACTACTATATAAAATATTGTCGATGCATCGGAGCATCGCATATTTGAGCAATTATCAAAAACGTTATCCTAACTGGCCATCTTTGGCTTATCTCCAATATATCCTTAATCAGTTTCCGGCGTATAAACGTCGAACGTGGTTTAAAGAAAAGGGTAATGCTTATTTTAATGAGAAACGTAAGTGGTTGCATGCTGTTGTTCCAACCCCTTCAGAAGCTGAATCTGTATATGCTAGTTGTGGTATTCCGCTAACGCCGGCGAATGATTTTTGTTTGCAGCTGGAAATTTCTGAGTGCATACAAAATAAGTTTGAGTGTATTCGTCAGAGTGCTCACGGTGAAGTATTATTGTCAAAACGAACAGCCAATAATCGTCGTATCCCACTTTTAAAGGAAATTTTTCCCTCTGCAAAATATATTCACTTGATTCGAGATGGTCGAGCAGTTGCTTATTCTGCGCTTCAGGTGGCGTGGTGGAATGATCATTTATTATACTGGGCTGGGAAAACACCCCGTCAAATGGTTGAAAACGGATTTAATCCTCTAGAACTCGCAGCTCAAAACTGGGTGGAAGAAATGAAATCCATACAAAATGGTATCGAATTGCTTCAGGAAAGCCATTTATTAGAAGTAAGATATGATGAGTTATTACAATATCCTCATGAGAAAATACAATGTATCTTTGATTTTATGGGGGTGACTTCGCAAAAAGATACTGTTTTCTGGAATTTTCTTGAAACCCTGCAGCTTGCACCTAAGCAAGAAAAATGGATTAGTTCTTGGACTGAATCAGAACTGAATCTCGTGCATCATTTACAACAAGAAACTCTCTGTCACTGGGGATTTAATATAAAAAATAAGGCCATGGAAAGTAAAATAGATTGAGATGTGATATCGCTTTATTATGAATTTTTACATATTTTTGTCATATTTATAGAAATTTTCAAAATCTGCTCGATTAGTGTTTTCCTAGTTGTATCGATCAGGCTCCTTTGTATTTAAGGATAATGGTTGAGAGCGTTATTTCGAAAGACTAGTGACAATTTCTTAACGCTTGAATGCACTACTGCACATATTTATCTCGTAGACAAATAATTTTTTTGCTTCGAATGTGAGATTACCATTCATGGAATTCTTGGATTTCTATAAAACTTTGAGAAGTCGGGTCAGACTTTAACTATTAAGCAGTATCTGTTGCATTCTAAGCTGAAAACCTAATAATGATAAACATAGCTAATAATACACACTTTGCGTAATTAGAAGCATAGGGATTGGAAATGATAAATATGAGCATTAATCCAGAGAAAAATATTACAAATGATTTTCAGATTTTGTATATTTGTTCGGCTGCTCGAAGTGGTTCCACTTTGACTGATATGTTTATGGGGGGACATTCTCAAGCTGCATCATTAGGAGAAATTAATCTCCTCAATAAAGCCATTAAATTAGATGCCACATGTAGCTGTGGCAGTAAGATACGGGAGTGTGGTGAATGGCAGAAGGTTTTTGATGCAATTTTATTAAGCCAGGGTATCAACATGATTGAAGATCCTTATAAGCTTAGGCTTTGGGATGCACTTGCTTATCGAGAAATTGACCATCAGCATCAGACCAATGCGTATCATTTAGGAGTAAACTTGCGTAAGGCTTGGATGGAAGTCCGTGATTACCTTCCCAATAATTTGCGAGAACATTTTCCTATACCGCCAATATTGCATAAGGCAATTTGCAACAAGATGGATTTATATGAAAAGATTTCTCGTTGCTGGAATAAACTTATTATTTTGGATTCATCTAAAAATGCACGAGAAGCGGTCGAATTGCATAAACGTTGGCCAAATCGGGTTAAAGTGGTGCTATTAACACGTGATGGGAGAGGAGTGTATCTATCACGTCGTTCTAGTGGGCGCAGTCAATCTGAAAGTGTAAGCGGGTGGCTAAAATATTATCAACGTGCGCTACCTTTGTTAGAACGCCATATTGCTTCCGATAGTTTAATAAAACTTCGATATGAAGAGCTTGCATCAGAACCTGAGAAGACAGGGCATTTACTATGTGATTTTGTCGGTATCTGTTTTGAGCAACAAATGCTTGATTTATCTAATAAAAATAGGCATCTGGTAAATGGTAATGATACCCGTTTTTCTCCAGGAAAAGGCATACATTTGGATGAACGTTGGCGAACAAAACTTTTGGGAACTGAATTGGAATTTTTTCAACGAACTGGCGGCAGCATGAATTCTTTGTTAGGTTATCACTAACGAGATTTACTAAAAACTCTATAATTTTGAATCATTCAATTATTAAATTAAGAATATGCCTCGAAATAAAGCTGTTAATTAATCGCTTTGGGTTTAATTCCTCGCCTCTTGGGGCGAAAGCTGGTTGAAAACCAGCAGATTGAAGAGCGAAGTTAATACCCTGCCGCTTGCGGCGGGGTGTTTTATTTTTGGAGAAATAAATGTGGATCTTAGACGATAGATTTGATAAAAAATTATGAAGATGCTTTACATCGTTGAGGATCATTTTCCTCCATTTCGAGCTGATGTTGTCGAATTATTCGCCAAACAGATGCCAGCTCAAGGACATACGATAGACTGGGTAATGCAACGAGGTCCAGATGCATTAAACGAGGAATCACCTGTAAAGTGGTTTGGTAATACGGTATACCTGACTCCTGGGAGTCGAAATAATGGATTGCTTGGTAGAATTTTGAATAATCTTCAGGGTATGTGGGGAGATTGTATGATTCTTCCCTTAGCGCTAAAAACTCATTACGATGTCATTCAAGTTCGGGATAAATTTTTTGCCAGTGTGATTGCCTGGATCGCAGCCAAATTGACCGGTGCGCGATTTGTTTACTGGATGTCTTATCCCTTTGCAGAATCTAAGCTCTACCAAGCGCGTAACCGGCTTGTTCCTCATCACCAGTTAGTTTGGCTGAAAGGGAAAATTATTCAGAAGCTACTGTACGATATTATTCTTCCGTTAGCTGATCATATTTTCGTGCAGAGTGAGCGCATGAAACAAGATGTCACAAAATACGGTATCCCCGCCAACAAAATGACGCCTGTTCCAATGGGAATCCGAAGTGATCAAGTAGGCAATGCTGAAAAGGCACGTGCTCCTCGTACCGATGCTCCCATGCTACTTTATTTAGGGATTATTCTGCAATTGAGAAAGTCGCAGATTCTAGTTCAAGTATTGCAGCAAGTTAGATTACGTTATCCGAAGGCCCATTTGCTATATGTAGGAGAAGGTCAGTTGCCTAGTGATCGGCAAGCAGTTGAAGAGGAAGCGAGTAGACTAGGCTTGTCTGACGCTGTGACTATAACTGGATTTCTTCCAATGGAAAAAGCGTGGGAGCTGGTTAAGCAAGCCGATATCTGCTTCTCGCCTTTTTATCCCATTCCGGTACTGCTTTCGACATCTCCGACCAAGCTCATTGAATATATGGCCATGGCAAAATGTATCGTTGCGAATGAGCATCCCGAGCAATGCCAAATTCTGCGCGACAGTGGGGTGGGTAGATGTATTGAATGGGATGTGCAGGCTTTTGCCGACGAGGTGTGCTATCTATTGGATGAACCCGACCGTGCACGAGAAATGGCATCTAAGGGTCCAACGTGGGTACGCCAGAATCGTACATATGATGTAATTGCCGAGAGTGTGAATCTGCAATATCGTAAATTGCTGGGATTGAAAGTTGAATAATTTAGGATTGTATACAGGTAAGCGTTTTCGTAAAGCAATTCAACATTTCCTACTAGGTCGGGCTGCACAATCTTTGACATCCTTTTTTTTAACGCTATGGCTCGTGCGTTTATTAGGATCCTCGGATTATGGCGCTTATATGGTTTTGTGGGGCCTAGTGGAAATGATGGTTCCATTGAGTTCATTAGGTATGTTGGAAGCTGTGCGACGTTTTTTACCTGAATTAGCAGTTCGAGGAGCACCCGATGCCCTAAAAAAATTTGTTGGATGGATGACATTGATCCGTCTTGCCATTATGACTATCTGGACAATAATAATTGCTGTTTTTTGGTCAGATATCGCCACTTGGATGGGTTTCAGTGAATTACAACAGGATGCTACATTACTTGGATTGGGTCTCATCATCACTGTTCTCGGGTTTCGGTATGCCGCGGAGATGTTGGAATGTTTGCTTGAACAGCGCTGGTCACAACTTACACATGCTTTTATGCCTCTCGGACGCCTGGTAGGGGTTGCCATACTAGTGATTAGCGAAAATATTACGCTGGAGCAGTTGCTGTGGGTGGATTTAATAGTGGCATTCATCTGCTTGATATTGTGTGAATATTTTTTGATTCGAAAATTACAGAATCTTACCGGAATAGGGGATTTGCGAGTTAGTGCATATGAGATTGCAACTTTTGCATGGCATATGGCAGGGGTTAATTTATGCAGAGCTATTGCTAGTATGGGAGCGCTGCGCATGCTTGTAGCACGTACTTTGGGGCTTGAAATAGCAGGCATGTACGCTTTTTTGCAGCAATTGCTTTTTATCGTTGGACGTTATCTTCCTGCTAATTTGTTAGCCAATATCATCCGCCCTATGCTGATCTCTCGCAAGGTGGCAGGAGAATACGAAATAGTGGGACAGGGGATTGCGCTATTGTGGAAGAGCAATTTGCTTATAGTAGCTTTTAGCATGGTAGCAATCAGTATTTCGGGCGATGAAATCATAGAGCTGGTGAGTGGGGGGCGGTTTCTAGATACTGGTTTATTCATGTTAATCATGTTGCTAGGTTTAGGAATTACCAGTCAGGGACAGTTGATCAGCATGGTTATGGAAATGCTTTCATATACACGGCAATTAAGGTTGTTTAGTTTGCTGCTGGTGCTAACTCCTTTAGTAGTTTTTGCCGGAGCCAATTGGGGATTGTTGGGTGTGATTAGTGGAATTGTGTTAAATGCCTGGCTTATGAATAGCATAATTATGATGTGGTTGAAGCGTCAAGTTAATTTTATCAAGATTGATTGGTTTGGTATCTATCGTGGTATGGGCTTGGCTGTCTTGCTGGCTGCATTGGGGTTGTTCTTTAAAGATGAATTTGGAGAGTGGTCTACATTGATAGCTGTGATCATTGCTTATGGATCAGGGCTGATAATTGTTAAGCCCCTGAACTCATCGGATGTTGCGTTGCTTAGTCGTGGAATACGTGTACCTGCTGGCTTGATCAGGCTTTTTGCATGGAATAAGGACTAATTGATGTTTTGTACTAAAAGTCAGGAGGAATAGTTGATGGAATCACTTTATTATTTGATGCACCGACTTTACCTTTGGCATATTCCTTTTGTGCCTCGGATTATTATGCTCATCATACGAGTGATATATGGGGCATTTATACCCTACCGGGTAAAAATAGGTCCTGATGTAAATTTTTCTCATTGTATGGGTATTGTCATTGCTCCAGGGGCAAAAATAGGTAGTCGAGTAAAAATAAGGCAACATGTGACGATCGGTTCTGGACATGCGGTAATTGGTGATGATGTTGAGTTTGGCGCTGGAGCAAAGGTAATTGGTAGTGTTCGTATTGGTAATAGAGTTAAAGTGGGAGCAAATGCAGTCGTGGTTCATGACGTACCAGATGATGCTACCGTTGTTGGTGTTCCTGCCAGAGTTGTTATGCTGGCGGGAAAGCGAATCCCTAAAGATGACAAACTTTAACTTTAGAGATTGGAACAGAGATTCCATAAATCAGACACCATGCGGTCAGCACGAAAAGTATGCTGATTCTTTCAGTAATAAAAATGTGATTCAAATTTTATTGAGTTTCAAGTTGTTGTTTTAAAATCCATGAATGAGCGATTGCTTACTTTACAAGCTCACATGTCAGCGAATTACATAAATTTTGAAAAGTAGTTGATCTTCTCTCATCTTTTGTTTCAAAGTATGCTCATGAATACAAGCAAAAAAAAAATTAAGGTACTGCATGTCATCAATGGAGAATTTTTCGCTGGGGCTGAAAGAGTACAAGACGTATTGGCGCTTTATTTGCCAAATTATAATTATGAGGTTGGTTTTGTTTGTTTGAAGCTTGTTCAGTTTTCTAAGCGCCGGAATTCTACAGTGCCATTATTCGATATACCTATGAGATCAAAAATTGATCTAGCTCCTGCACGAAAAATTGCTCGTATCATAAAGGAAGAGGGATATACATTGTTGCATACTCATACTCCGCGCGCTGCTTTAATAGGACGTGTAGCAGCTTTGTTATCTGGAGTGCCATTTGTACATCACGTGCATAGTCCTACTACACGTGATACGGAAAGTTTTTTTCGTAATCGGGTAAATGCATGTATTGAACGACTGAGTTTAATTGGAGTTGCGCAATTAATTCCCGTGTCCAGAAGCTTGGAGAATTACTTGAAACTGCAAGGATGGTTATCGGAAAGAATCACAATGGTGCCCAATGGTGTAGTAACCCCAGGTCCTTTATCTGATCGACCGCTTCCTCAGTCGGAATGGACAATCGGTTGCGTTGCATTATTTCGACCTCGTAAAGGTATAGAGGTTTTAATCAGGGCTTTGGCAGTTCTTCGTCAAAATGGTCGTATGATGCGTTTATATGCCGTAGGTCCCTTTGAAACCCCAGTGTATGAAAAGGCGATCAAAGATTTGACGATAGAGTTGGGTGTAGCCCACATGATTGAATGGGTTGGGTTTGTGCAAAATGTTAATCTTGAGTTCCTTAAAATGGATGCTCTTGTTTTGCCGAGCCTTTTTGGTGAGGGTATGCCGATGGTTATCCTGGAAGCCATGGCAACCGGAGTACCCGTCGTGGCATCCAATGTGGAAGGTATTCCCGAAGTTCTGGAACAGGGGCGAACTGGCATAATAGTACCTCCGGGAGATGCTGACCAACTGGCTTCTGCACTTTCCGATCTAATGGATAATAAATACGACTGGCATTCTTTGCGAACTGACGCTTATCATTTACAGGTGGAGAAATTTTCGAATTTTAGTATGGCAAAAGGGGTGGCACGTATCTACGATGCTGTTCTTGCCAATTAATATATTGCTGTGTGATCACATTAATAAATAACCATGGACCAGATTACTCTATTTGGATTAACAATTGAGAATGCAACATTATCAGATGCCAGTATGAGGATTATTCGGGATGCCGAGTCCGGCTTACATCGAAAAATTTATTTCGTGAATGCTCATTGTGTTAACGTAGCTGCTATGGATAGAGATTATCTTTCTGTGCTGCAGGCTGCGGATTTATTATTCGCAGATGGCATCGGAATGCGAATTGCATCCAAGTGGGCTGGTTTGCCGCTCATAGATAATGTTAATGGAACGGACTTGTTTCCTGTTATCTGTCGCGATGCCGCTGCCGCTGGGGTAAGAATAGGATTGTTGGGCGCTCGTCCAGGTATTGCTCAACAGTGTGCTGATAACATGAAGCAACAATTTCCTGATTTAAAAATTGTTTGGCTCCACGATGGTTATTTTGCGCCAAATACTGAAGCAGATCTGATTGCTGCTGTAAACAATAGTGGAGCACAAATTCTCTTCGTGGCGATGGGTGTGCCGATGCAGGAACTGTGGATTAATCGCCATGCCGACAGCCTGAGGACGCCGGTTTTGCTGGGAGTGGGCGCTCTGTTTGATTTTTATTCGGGTGCAGTACCACGTGCACCATTACTGATGCGCCAGTGGGGATTGGAATGGTTATTTCGATTGATGATCGAACCCAGAAGGTTGTTTCGTCGTTATGTTTTAGGAAATCCGATTTTTCTCTTTCGAGCATCGTGGAGGCGCTTAAAAGGAAAAGAAGCTTTGCAGGAAAATCCTCTACAAAAGAGCTCGTTGCGCAACAATAGCTAAGCATTGCCTTGATTAACAGGCTTAAAGCTATCTTGACCCACGTCAAACTTCTTTAGTTTATACATGAAAGAGACATTTCGTTCTAATTTGGCTAACTTCATTATTGCAGGTACTGAGAAAGCGGGCACAACTTCAGTGTTTACTTATTTGAGCGCCCACCCATCAGTTTGTGGCTCAGTTGTTAAAGAAACTGACTTTTTTCGAAATTCATATACGGGTGATCATCAGAAGGATATTGCTAACTACGCTCAGTACTTTGAGCGGTGTGCTTCTAATTCGTCAATTGTTATGGAAGCTTCACCGGGTTATCTTGGTAGTGGAGAGCAGGTGGCAATTCGCATTCATGCATTACTTCCTAATTCTAAGTTGTTGTTTATACTAAGAAATCCTATAGATAGGATATATTCTTCGTTCAATTTCCATAAAGGTAAATTGAATCTGGACAAGAATTTAGATTTCGAAGATTATGTTGATAAATGTATAGCTTATGACTGTGGTCAGAAAACACCGACTGAATTGGGTATTGAAGAATGGTATTTGAAGGTCATTAGTTTCGGTCGTTACGCTCATTTTCTCAAGTATTACTATCAGCAATTTCCTGAACAGCAAATCAAAGTGATGTTCTTTGAAAATCTTACCCAGGATACAGCAGCGTTTATGTATGAACTGTGCCAATTTTTAGAAATATCTCCTATTCATTTCGAGAATTATGACTTCAAAAAAGTTAATGTTACTTATGAAAGCAAAAGAAAATGGTTGCATAAATTGGCTATGTTTGTTAACGCGAAGTCTGAGCGAATGTTACGGCAGCGGCCTGAATTAAAACAATGTCTTGTGAGTATTTATAAAAAAATTAATCAAGCTAGAGAAGGCTATGATGACATTTCCGATGAGAGCTACGCTCGTTTAGCGCAATATTACAAACCTAGTATTGATGAGTTACAAAAACTAATTGGCGTTCATCAATTGCCTTGGAATCTTTGAGAATAGTCGGAAGTAGAGGAATTTTCCTAGTAGCTTTATTCATTTGTAATAGCTCGGATCTGATCTGGTAATTCCCTAATTTTTAATAGAATCTTGCAGTAGAAGGTTTTATTTTAAAAGCTTTTGCCAACCCGTCAGCAATCTATGGAGATAATGATAAAACACAGATAGGCATCTATAAGATGCCTATCTGTGTTATTGGATAGATTGAACTATTATTGAATACAAGAAGAATAAGTAGTGGGACAAGCAGATTTCAATCCGCCTGCAACGCCATTTTTTTGAGCACTAAAATTGAGTAATTCTAATACATTGGGATAAAAACCTGGAGTTCTGGTCCAGAAGAGGTAATTCACATCAAGCGTGTCGCGCGCAAATGTGAGTAATTCTCCTGCAGTTGGTACATGCCCCGTATTATCATGCCGAGTATTTAAATAATTAGCGTGTTCCACTTGAACCACCAAGGGTATTGTCCCGGCGAGCTTGGGATAATGGATGTACACTCCTGGAGGAGAGTATTTTGTTCCTGGAAAACTCAAACCTGGATCATCAAGAAACACATCCGGATTTCCTAATGCAATTCCTTTTTGTTTAAAAATATCTATAAATGAAGCAAGTATATTGCGAGGATAGTTCAAGTATTGAAAGGTCAAAGTATTGGGAAAGCTGGTTTTCAACTCTTTATTTAGTGTTTGGAGATTTGTGTAGAAGCCATCTACCTGAGTAGAGGTTAACGGTGTAGCTGGTTTACCTGTAGCACTTTCCGAGAAGCCTATTCCCTCAAAATAAGGATCTGAATTGAAACGCTTTCCTAATTCCCGAACTAATCTAGTCAACCTCCATCGTACATTGGCATTCCACAATTTGGTACCATATCCACTGTTAGAGGCACTCGCGTCATAAGGATAAATGGCCCCCTCATATAAAGCCGTTTTTGCATAACTTGGTACCAGGGTATTTTCTACATCAGGGGTATTAGATTTTGTTTCTATAAGGACGATGAGTCTTTTCTTTATGCTTGAAAGCTCAGCAAGTCGATTAGCAATTGCGGAAAAATCATATGTATTAGGAGTGGAGGTTTCGAGTTCCCCCCAACGGTATCGAATTACTACACCGTTCAGAGCCTGGGTTTGCTGGAGTTCTTTGTAAACATTGTTTAAATACCCCGCATCTCCTTTACTACCCTGGCCAACTAGCTCATAGTAATGACCGGGGTGCCATTTAACACCAGGTCCCGTTACTTGTGCAGTTGCTTGCTGTATTGATAATATTCCCACTCCTATCGTAAATAAAAATGTAGCCAAAATTTTGAATTTCTGGACAATGACTGTATATTCCTCAGAATGCTGATGGAATATATGAGGTCTTTTGTAAGCATTGGTATTAAAAGCATTTAATCCCATAGCTTTTTTAAAAGGTTGCGCTAGTATACTTGCGCTATTTATAGCTGAATTTTTAGTATTCATTCTTGATTCCTCCTTATAGGTGTAAAAGGACGGAACTGCATAGATACGCATCAAAAGAATTTTGCGAATGCTCGTGAAGTGCGAACCCGCCTAAAACTGGTTGCGTCATCTGGCAGTCCTGCCATCATAGGGTTTTTATCCCGTTAGATCAGTGACTTTGCGTCCTCTGCTTTCGCAGAGTTTGCCTTTTTGATACTGCACTATGTGGAGAGCATGAACTGTGCCAGTATAAAAAATTACAGACAAAGCTCTGTCAATCACATCTTCTGTATTAATTTATTATTGCGATAAAACGGTAATCCCCCCAAAAATTAACCGAGTAAAGCAGTAGAATTTTCTATCGCAGACGAAGAGGAATTTTACTGATGAAGAAGCAGCGATTTACGGAAAGCCAGATTATGCAGATACTGAAGCAGGCTGAGGGAGGAATAGCTGTGGCAGATTTATGCCGAGAGTATGGAATTGACCTGTCTGGAAATTTCCT
>NZ_QRCB01000058.1 GCF_009833095.1 Nitrosomonas sp. JL21 | reverse complement strand
TGTGTGTCGATCATAAAACCTCTGAAAACTATAAAATTTTCCGAAGAGTACTTAACCCCTAGAAAACGAGCAGTAGAATCAAAACAGCCCCAAAGAAGAGGCTTGTCGCCCATAAATTGATGAGAGCGGCAAGCCGGATATTGCGGGAGAGGGTGGTTATCTCTTTTAACTTTTCGTTAAAACTCGACTCGATCTTTTGATCGATTGACTCAAAGCAGGCGTTGACGACTTGCTCGCTTAACTGATGGATATTGCGCGAGCTAGTTTGGGAAAGTAAATTGGCCCTGCTTTCGGTTGCTTGTGACCAATGATGAATATTTTCTTCCAATGTTGCGCGAAAATTATTCAGAAGCATCTGATGGGCTTTATTGTTTTCCTGGAGTAGGATTTCATTCAGGGTATAAACCATCAATATCGGATCATCTTCGGAGAGCGCTACGCCGTGCTTTGCTGCGATCGCTGCCATGATCCGGGTATATTGGTCATCCGCATTGATAGTCATGTCAATACGGCCGCCACGTTTTCAATATTGGTAAAAAGCTGCTTCTTGATGATGTTCAACCGCTGGCGCACCATAATGGGCAGCGCTTTGTTATCTAATGCCTCATTGAAGGTCAATTTAGATTGCAGTATTTCACTTAGATCTTTGCCGAACGTATCGGCTTTGTAGGAGGGAATTTGGATGATGGCCGAGACTCGGGCTTTATTGTCCAGATACGTTTTCATGTTTTCAAACCGTTTCCCATCCATTTCGATGTCGCCCCAGTAGGGATTCAGCCACACCACAAACTTCGTCTCAGTTGGGAAAGACTCAATCAAATTCGCAAAACCCGTCAGTGTATCGATCAATGCCTGGCTGCCGGTAATTACGGTGTGAACGACCAGCTCATGGCCCATATCCGGAAGTAGGGCAGGGATCTGGTTACTGATCAGGTAGTGCGACATCGGCACAAAAGTGCTTGCGCCATTATCGATAATCACATCGGTTTCAGTAATAGCAATGAGTTCAATCAGCTCATCAAAACGTCTGGGATCGATTTCATCGCCGGCCATCACATTGATTCGTTTGACGTTAAGCTTCTTGAATCCGTGAAATGTTGCATTGACTGGATCTGTGTCCACACAAACAATTTTCTTGCCTTTGGCGAGCTTGTGCTGAGCCAGAACTGATGCGATGAAAGATTTTCCGACACCGCCTTTTCCTTGCAAGATCATGTGTATTTTAGCCATCAGATTAAATCCTCTTTATCAATTGATGAACGAAAGTTAAATCCACTGTTTTCATTTTCTGAAGTGATCATTGTTGTCACCTTCCCTTGCTTCTTTTCTGCCTTGTCAAAAATATGCTTTTTGACAAGGCTCCTGAACCACAGATAGGAACAGCCAATTTTCTTCTCTTCCTTCAATGTCGACCATATCTGGCGCATAGACCACCCATCCTGGAGTGCCTTACTAATATCAGTCTTTAGAGCCAGAAATGAGGGGCCGTATAGATTCTTTCTTCGGGCCGGGTTCTTCTGCTCATTCAGAGCAATGCGTTGAGATAAAGAGAGGCTCATAGCAATTTCCTGACTTTGTGTGATGAAAAATAATTTTTGTTAATTGATCTTTTCATTTACTTAGCATTTCGTTGTTTTTGCTTTCTATATTCATATAAATATATGTATATGAATGATATTAAAGTTATTTAAAGACATATTTTTATATCCTTTTAATATTATTATATCCATATATCGTATGTTTGCAATGTAATTCTTTAGTGATACTATCTCCGTTATTAACTAACTCTACCGGGCAAGATATGTGAAGTTAGCTAACTTCACATTCTCTTATTCGCACTTTGTGCTCAACGAATCTTGCTCTGCGAGGCTGATATCTCTAAAAACAACCACCAAGGAAGGTCATGAATCAGAAACGCGTATGTCATCTTCGAGTGCCGGTAACGCTGATTGAAAAGCAGGAGATCCAGGAAAATGCAAAAACCGCTGGGCTATCCATGGCCAGATATATGCGCATGGTGAGCCTTGGGTACACAGTACCTAGCGTTATCGATAATAGACAAATAGAACAGCTATTAAGAATCAACGGCGATATGGGTAGGGTAGGGGGGTTGTTGAAAATGTGGCTAACCAATGATGTACGGCTAAAGATTACGAGCAAATCAGACATTGAAGACACGCTGTATGCGATACGCTCAACACAGAACGCCATGTTGACAGCCATTCTGGAACTCAAAAAAAGATGAATACTTAACAGTTAACGTTGCCATGATCGCCAAAATCATCCCCATCAAATCGGTGCGCAAAAGCAACTATTCTGCACTGATACAGTATCTGACCAATCCGCAGGGTAAAAGCGAGCGGATCAGTCAGATTACGGTTGCAAACTGTTTTACAGACGAGTTGCCTGCAGCTGTGCTTGAAATTCAGAATACCCAAGGCATGAATACTCGCGCCAGATCAGATAAAACCTGTCACCTGGTGCTGAGCTTCCCGCAAGGGGAGCGTTTGCCGCATGCCGATCTTAATGCCATTGAAGCGCGATTTTGTGATGCGTTAGGGTTTAAGGATCATCAACGTGTGAGCGTCATCCATGACGATACTGATTTTCTACACGTGCATATTGCCATCAATAAGATACATCCCAGGCGGCTTACCATACACAATCCCTATTATGACTATAAGATTGTCGCTAAGACTTGTGAGCAGATCGAGCAGGAATATGAATTAACAATAGTTAATCATGAAACCGTGAAAGATGAAGCATCCAGAATAGCGCAGGACATTGAAGCTAGAACAGGGGTGGAAAGTCTGCTGGGCTGGATCAAGCGTGAAGTACTCGGTGAAATCAAACAAGCTGATGATTGGCAGGCACTACACGGGATACTTAAAGGTCATGGACTTGAACTCAAAGAACGAGGCAATGGATTTATCATAATTGCCGACAATGGCGTAGCTGTTAAAGCAAGCTCAGTTGATCGCTCTCTCTCCAAAGGGAATCTGACTCAGAGGCTGGGCGCTTTTGTACCCAATGTGCTTACTTCAGCACAACGCAATGATCGGGAAGTTATCAGACAATTTAAGCCACGGCCATTACAACCCGGGATTGATACATCCAAGCTGTATGCACGATATCAAGAAGAGCAGAGCAATGTGTCTCAGCAACGCTCAATGCAATGGGCTGGGTTGCGACATACTCGGGATCAACTCATTGAGCGCGCAAAACGAGAAGCAGCACTCAAACGCGGCATTATCAAGAATATTCAGGCAGGGAGATTAGCCAAAAAAGCGCTGTACGCCACCGCGCATCAGCAATTCAAAACGTCGATGCAAG
>NZ_QRCB01000057.1 GCF_009833095.1 Nitrosomonas sp. JL21 | reverse complement strand
GTTTTTTTATCAGCAGAAAAAACAGTGTGAAATAAACCACTGCACATCATGCGAACAAAACTAAAACAAGAAAATGAGAGTCGCGCACTTAGAGGAGGGTTTTTCGTGGTTAGGCAAATAACACAGGTAGGACTATGTGTTGTTATTTTTGTGATGGCACTTTACACCGATACAGCGAGAGCTCATGGCAAAGTTGCGATGGAAGAAGACAGCTGCATGCGCCGAATTGGCGAGAATATAATTCATCTGAGCACCTACCAGCCCCAAGTCGATGAAGAAGGTCATTATTGTACGGATATACCCAAGGCAGGAAACGCCATATTGGTGATAGACCTGGTGGATCCATCACTGCGTGAGATGCCCATAGGAATGAAGATAGTCAAGGGCAGTAAAGTGGAAGAAGGAGAGACTGTCTCCAACATTCGACCGGCATTGTATCAAGACGGTGTGATCAGCACTCAAAGTCTGCTGGACCAGGGGAAATATCTGGTACTGATAACAGCTGAGGGCGTGCCGCCCCTGAATTATGAATATCATTTACGAGTGGAAATGATCAATTATGCGGAAGTATTCAGAGCCTGGATAGGACCTGTAGTTGGCCTATTGCTGGCAACAATACTTGGGTATAAACTCTTCAGATCAAGACGTTTCAGAGAGTGGGCGGGATCACGAGAATCGAAGAAACACTAGATGATGGATGATCTAAAAGAAGAAATCATCATAACCTAACAATTTAACGACAGGAAATCTTAAATAATGTCAGCAAGATTAGCAGAAATAAAACAGGTGGTATTGACGGTATTATTAGCAGCAAGCGTGATGTTTACAACGCAAGTGCAGGCTCATGGGGGACTGGCGCTGGCGGATGACATGTGTGTACTGACGGTAGGGCCGTACCGCATGCACTTCACAGGTTATCAGCCTTTATCACAAGAAGAAGAATTCTGTGAAGACATACCGGAAGTAGGCAAGACAGTGATCGCATTGGATTACATACAAGAAGAACTGCGTCCACTGACCACAGAAGTGAGAATCATACGGGACACGGGTTCGGAAGAGAATCTGGATGCGATCACGGTGTTCCACATACCGCCCAAAGTATATCCTTCGGCATCGATAGCCATAGAGCATAGTTTTCCTGAGAAAGGGAAGTTTGTAGGCTTGGTGACGGTCACAGGCGGAGCGCAGGACTATGTATCGCGTTTTCCATTCTCAGTAGGCGAAGGACGTCCGACGCCAAAAGCGGCGATCATCGCCCCTGTCGTGCTGGTCATTGCAGTCGTCGCTTTCTTCCTCATGCGCAGAAAAAATAAAAGCACAACTTCCGCTGCTTGA
>NZ_QRCB01000056.1 GCF_009833095.1 Nitrosomonas sp. JL21 | reverse complement strand
TTGAAACTGGGTATGTAGGTGCCGCTTCAGCGGCTCGCAAACAGCCCCTTTGAGGGGCTCCAGCGATAAGCCTCCAGCTCTGCCGGAGGTAATTTAACTTAGGGCGGCGAATTCCACTTCATCAATGTTGCGCAGATGTTTGATATATGTACGTCGGCGAACAGAAAAACAGCAAAGATAAGAGCAAAATTCTTTCAGTATTCATCCTGCCATTTATGATGAATCAACCGCGCCAGCCAGAGCGTACCCCTTTCGCTTAGCCGGATGGCTGGATTGCCCTAATGCGTATCTTCCCTCTCAACCTCCGATCTGGCGCATTAGGGCATTCTAGAATTGGTAACCGAATATTCGTAAAGTCAAAAAAATAAACCTCAACAACTTCGAGAGAAATTTCCCATTGAATTGTTCATATCCGACAAAAGTTAGACGTATGGCCAGGAGATGATTACTTCTTCATAAACTTTTGAGCAATTATGAATCCCGCAACTAATGCAATGATCGAATAAAAAATAATGTCTATTAAATCTGTCATATAAGAAAAGAATATGTGTCAATTAACACCCAAAATTTACCACCTATCAACATTCAAAAGTTTCCAGTTTAGAAGTTGCACAATTTAAATTTCGAGAGCTCTTTTGCGATGTTTAAATCAGTAAGAATCGTTACCAGTTTCGAGGATATCACAGTGATGGGTAATTCGATCAAGCAAGGCGGCGGTCATTTCTTCATAACCGAAGACTTGTACCCACTCAGTGAAATTGAGGTTAGTAATAATAATCAGTGAAGTCTTCTCATACAAATGGCTAATAAGACGAAATAACAAAGCACCGCCAGATTCTAGGAATGGTAGATAGCCTAGTTCATCGAGGATAACAGCATCGATCTGGATAAGCCGTTTGGCAAGTGAGCCGGATTTGCCTAGTTATTTTTCTTTTTCCAGTTGATTGACCAGATTAACGGCATTATAAAACCGAACACGCCTTCCCAGGTGAATGGCTGAAACTGCCAAAGCGATTGCCAGATGGGTTTTACCCGTTCCTGTGCCGCCAATAAAAATAAGATTGTTTGCCTGATCCACGAAACTAGCGGTAGCCAGTTGCTCTATGCAATTCTTGACCAAAGGATTTTCCGCCCAGTCAGAATGGATAAGATCACGATGGTGTGGAAATTTGGCGGCATGCAATTGATAGTGTAGGCTGCGTGCCTTGCGATTTGATTGTTCGGCGGCCGATCCAGCCAGATTTCGGGCATAACCGGCTTTTGTCGTGCATTTCCTTCGATCTACCATTCTTGCCAGGCGACAGCCATGCCATGCAAAGAAAGCGCTTTTAGTTGCGCCTGACAATCAATGACCATAGCGCATCCTCCGCAAGCTATCATTAGCGGCTGCGGTCGGCACACTGTAACGGTTATGGTCAACCTTGATCAGACAAGTACTGGAAACCCGCAGGGTCTTTTCTACATAGCTATCAAATGTAGCTTTAACAGGAATGAGTAACGGTTTTTCTTTGTCAAAACAATCAGCAATGGTACGTCCGGTTTGCTTTGGATGCCTACGCCCCCCCCCCAGCTCTTCGCAACGCACAGCCAACCACGCATTGAGTTCAGCGAAGCTATCGAACCGAGGAGCGGGTGTAAATAGCCATTCCCTGATGCCGCCACCTGATTCTCAACCTGATCTTTCTCCTAGCCAGATTCCGGTGTGCAGGCTACAGGTTCAAGCATATAATGATTTGCCAGGGTGAGCGCCGGTTAAATCGACGTTCCTTGCCGGTAAATATGGCATCAGCCACAGTCTTGAGATTATCGTAAATCATCCGCTTAGGTACGCCACCAAAGCAAGCAAACGCCCTGATATGCGCATCAAATACCATTTCCTGCGTCTCACGCGGGTATGCCGCTAAAACATTCGTCGACTGTGAGCTAGTCGGAAATGGGCTACCTTGATCGTTTGCAGTAGCCGAATGCGCTACTTTTCACAACCGGCTTTGATAAAGCCGCCAGATTTCCTGGCGATCCAATAAAGTTAATTCAGTACGTTTGTGTATGTTTATCTACAGTATCCTCCTAAATACTGTAAACAACGCTAAAAATTCTTACATCAGAGCACCTTAAGAGCGTTGCTTCCCAGTTAAAGAAATTTAGTGAGGCTAAGGAAAATATATAATCTTGATAGTAATGATTTACATTTCCATTATTAATTTCTAAAATTAAATTCCTAGCCAGCCAACGTAAATTTAAGATTGTTTGTCAGCCAGCTATTCCATTATTTTCGGTGATAGCACTATGGTTGAAAGAAATAATTTTAAGTATCTAGTATTACTTAAATTTCCGCTTCCTTCCCTTGTTGTCTGATTTAAATTATGAAATCAGAAGATGAATGGATTCTACAATTGAATGCGGTATTTATTGAGCATCGAATGAAACTGCGGCGAGCTGCATACAGTATTTTAGGAGACTGGGACCGCGCCGACGATGTAATTCACGATGTTTACCTGAGAATGCAGGCTAGCCTTCATAGTCAATCTAGGATAAAACAACCCGTTGCGTATTTAATTCAAATGGTTCGAAATATGGCGATTGATCAATACCGTCGTTCGATGTTCGAAATGGATTTATTTGCAAGCGAGGACGAGGGATTGTTGATCCCCGATGTTGTATGCGCTCCAGATATTTGCCTGATGCATTCTCAAGATTTGAACGCAGTTACGAAAGCATTAAGTCAATTACCTGATAGGACTCAAAAGGTATTTGAATTGTATCGGATTTATGGATATACGCAACTCATGATTGCTGAGGAACTTAATATATCTGTTGCTTTGGTAAACAATCTGCTTCATACGGCAATTCGTCATTGCAAGAAAATGCTTCCCAGTTAGAGTTGGTAAATTACTATAAAAAAATATTTTTTGAAATTTTCATAAATTTGATCGTCTATTAAGAATAAGAAGCATTCTTATTCTTAAATTCAATTTATGAGAGAAAAGTAATGACGAGTTGTTTTGATCGTGAAGATGGCAGATTTGGAGTATTGGTAAATCATGAAGAGCAATATTCGATCTGGCCCGAATGGAAAGCAATTCCAGGAGGTTGGCAAGATACGGGGTTTAGGGGCGATAAAAAGGCCTGCTTGACTTATATCGAAGAGGTTTGGACCGACATGCGTCCGCTCAGTCTGCGGCAGTTCATGGACAAGACGGCGTAAGCGAGTATGGGGATGCCGTCTCATGTAGCTCTTTATTGTTTACCGTGCGCCGGGGCCAGTGCGGTGATGTACTTGCGCTGGAAAAGATTACTGCCTTCCTGGGTCGAACTGATTCCCGTCGAATTGCCTGGGCGTGGCAGCCGGTTGGGTAAAAATCCACAAGAAAATTATCGCCGGCTGGTTGAGATCCTGAGTCAAGAAATTCAATCGGCTGCGAAGGAAAATTATGTGCTTTTCGGCCATAGCATGGGCGCATTGCTGGCTTATGGCATCACCCGTCAGCTGTATCAATTGACAAGTCGATTGCCTGATGCGTTGCTGGTCTCCGGGTGTGAGGCGCCAGTACGGCAGGATGGTGAGCGCTATCGCCGAATTCGCACAGAAGCTGCGCTAGTTGCAGATTTAAAAAAACAAGGCGGTACCCCTGAAGAAGTATTCGACAATCCGGAATTGCTGGCCATGATAGTGGATTTACTGCGAATCGATTATCGCGTGTGCGGCAGTTTTGAGTACCTTAAAGAAGAGCTTCTTTCGATTCCGATTCATTGCTTTGGCGGCAGGTCTGATTCGATTGGCACGGATAACTTGAGTCTATGGCAGCAGGAAGGCAGTCAAATTTTCACGCTTGATTTGTTCGATGGTGGACATTTTTTTCTGCGTGAATCTGAAGCTGCGTTCGTGCATGTTCTTATGAAACGAATGCAAGAGAGTCAAGTAGGAAAGATGAGTGATTCCTCTGCAGTGGCTTGAGGCGGTGTCCGCGAATATCAATAGGTGGGGATGCAAATTCGCAATTATCACAGCACCATGAGCTTGTTACGAATTACTCCTCATGATGCACGAGAGCACCCAAAAGCATGGTTTTCGCGGTTTCCGAGCGCACTCCATCGGATGGTGTTGGGGTGTGTGGGCAAAGCGTATGAGAATCTTATCAGAGCGAATTTCCATGCCAGTTTCGGCAAACCCTATCCATTGGTTTTGGTTCGCCAACTAAATAACTATTCCTCGCGATGAAACAGAGCATTTTCATATTAGAAAATATTCTTCATTTTCAATGAATAAAGCGTATCAAGTATAAATGTTATGAATACAAGATTGATTCCGAATCGTGCTTTTCCGGTGAATCTCGTAACGCACTTGCAAGAGTTGGCCCGGGTTAGGCCCGAGGATACCGCTTTGATCACGGTATCCGAAGTGAATGGTGTTTCGCGGGAACAACGTTTCGATTACCGCCAACTTGATCAACGCGCCAAAGCTTTCGCCGCTGAACTGCAGGGTCGTATGACGCCTGGCGAGCGCGTGTTATTGCTGATGGAAAATGATGAGTATTATGTGATCGGTTTTCTGGCATGCCTCTACAGCGGTCTCATCGCAGTACCGGTATTCCCGCCGGAATCAATCAGAGAACAGCATATGGCAAGATTGCGGGCAATCGCGGAGGATGCCCGCGCACAGTACATCATTACCACCAGTAATGCGTTAGCTTTGTTGAGTGATCCACACACGAGGCAATTCACCGATCTTCCCGTGTTGACTGTAGATACTGTCGAAATCAGCCGTTCGGAAGAGTGGCGAACTTTTGAACCTTGTTCTGAGGATATCGCATTTTTACAATATACCTCGGGTTCTACGGCAATACCGAAAGGTGTCATGGTCAGTCATCATAATTTGATGGTAAATGCGCGGGCATTTGAAGAAGGCATGTCAATCTGCGCCGACGATATCTTCGTTAGCTGGTTGCCGCTATATCACGATATGGGGTTGATCGGGGGGTTATTGCAGCCGCTGCACCGCGGTGTGCCGGTCATTCTGACGACGCCGAAGTTTTTTATCGAACGTCCGGTACGCTGGTTGGAAATCATTTCTCGTTACCGCGCTACTGTCAGCGGTGCACCGAATTTTGCTTTCCAATTATGCGTCGAGCGGGTTCGGGATTCGCAACTTCGGGAACTTGATTTGTCATCGTGGCGTGTCGCATTTTGTGGGGCAGAACCCATCCGGCGCGATACCCTGCAGGCATTCACCAGCCGCTTTGCATCTGCCGGTTTTTCCGCAGGCACAATATATCCTTGCTATGGCTTGGCGGAAGCCACGCTGTTTGTGACCGGCGGCATGCGCGGGGAAGGTATGAAATCGCATGAATTTTCTCCGCAATCTCTAGCACAAGGCAAAGCGGAAGTGGCGTCAAACGGCGTGTCGGTGGTTGCGTGCGGTTTTCCGGCTTCGAATCATTCCATCAAGATTATCGATCCAGGCGATTTACGGCCATTACCGGATGGTCATGTCGGTGAAATTTGGACTGCGGGAGATAGTTTAGCGCAAGGCTATTGGCAGCGTTCGAGGGATTCTGAGGACACTTTTTTATGCCAGGATGGCTTACGTTGGCTACGCACGGGCGATCTTGGCTTTATTCATGCGCGGCAGTTGTATCTGATGGGGAGATTAAAGGATCTCATCATTATTCGTGGGCAAAATCTTTATCCGCAGGATATCGAATTACTCATTGAAAACGAAGTGGATGCCGTGCGTAAAGGTCGAGTGGCCGTGTTTTCGGTGGATCTGGAGCAAAGCGAAGGCATTGGTGTCGCGGTAGAAGTGTCGCGTAACATGCAAAAGCTGGTGGTCGCCGAGACCTTGGTCAATCTGCTAAACGAGGTCGTCAGCATGGCCTGCCAAGAACCGCTGGTCGTGGTGGTGTTACTCAATCCTGGCGCGCTGCCGAAAACATCGAGCGGCAAATTGCAACGGTCGGCATGCCGCCAGGGTTGGCTTGATCGCAGCCTGGATGCGTATGCTATCCATGAATCCGGCCATTTCGTTTTGGGGGGCGGCAATCAATTGCCTCAGGTTCTGACGGACAAAACCGAGCAAGCCGTGGCGGCAATCTGGGGTGCGGTGCTGAACCGCTCCGGATTGAGCCGGAACGATCATTTCTTTGCGCTCGGAGGCAATTCACTCAAGGCCGTTCAGGTAGCGGCACGTATTTCCCAGCAATGGGGCATTCCTTTTACTACGCGTAGTCTATTTCAATTTTCCCGACTGCACGAATGCGCGGCGGAAATCAAGCGACAGTTTGCTGAGCATGGCAAGCAATCGATCTTGGCTGCTATTCCTCCGCTAGTGCCCAGACCTAATCATATCAACACCTTGCCATTGTCATTTGGTCAGCAGCGCCTTTGGTTCTTGTGGCAATTGGATCCTGCCAGTACCGCCTATCATGTGCAGCATGCGATCAGATTGACAGGGGCATTGGATAAGCAAGCGCTGGATGCAAGTTGGCAGGATTTGATCGATCGACATGAATCGTTGCGCACCATTTTCCGCACGACCAACGCCGATTTGGTCGAGCAGGTGATTTTGCCGGCAGTTTCTGTGACGATCAGTAAAATCGATATGCAGGATCTCACTATCACTCAGCAAGAGCAGCGCATCAGTGAGGAAACAGAGCATTTTATTACGCAGCCTTTCGATTTGACACGAGACCCACTGCTCAGGATCGCGTTGATTCGGGCGGCGCCTCAGGAAAACATCCTTGTGTTGGTGATGCATCACATCGTTGCGGATGGCGTTTCGATACAAATTCTGCTTGATGAATTGGCGATATGTTATCAAACCCGCACACAGGGGAAATTACCCGATCTATCACCGTTACCGGTGCAGTATGGCGATTATGCGCTGTGGCATCGGCAGTGGTTGGATGATCATGAAAAAGACCGGCAGTTGTCGTATTGGAAAAACTATCTGGACGGTGCGCAAACGGTGCTGAAACTACCCGTCGACGGTACTCGCAAACCCGTTACCCATTACTGGGTGACGCGTCATCGTGTTGATTTTCCGGTAACAATGATGAAAAAGCTGCGTCAAGTAGCCGTAGATCGGCATGCAACGCTATTCATGACATTATTCGCAGCGTTCCAGGCGTTATTATTCCGTCAAACCGGACAGCAGGATATCTGCGTCGGCGTTCCGATAGCGAATCGCAATCGCATCGAAACAGCGGGGTTGATCGGGTTCTTTGTGAATACGATAGTGTTGCGAAGCCGATTGCACGGACGCATGACACTGAATGAATTACTGCTTCAAGTGCGTGAAGACGTTGTAAATTCCCAGATTCATCAGGATCTTCCGTTTGAGCAATTGGTGGAAGCATTGCATCCACAGCGCGATCTTCGACATAACCCATTATTCCAAGTGACCCTCAATCATCTGCAGCAGGACTATCGACAATTACAGCGCTTGTCCGGATTGCAGATTGCGGAGTACCCGCTTCCCGAGCAAGAAGGACAATTGGAGTTCAGGTTGGAAACGGTTGAATTGCCCGATGGAACTATCAGTGGTCATTTTATTTACGCCACTGACCTGTTCAGCCTGATTTCGATAAAGCGGCTGGCGAGTCATTATATGCAAATTCTGCAAGCGCTGACGGAGGATCCCAATACGCCGATAGGCAACATCGAACTACTTGATGACGAAGAGAAACGCATGCTTGCCGCCTGGGGAAACGGAACAGATGAGCAAATCCCTTTTTTACCGGCGCATCACCGCATCGAACAGCAGGCGCAAGAGAATCCACAAGCACTTGCGGTGATTTCCGGTGGTGCTGAACTAAGTTACGGCGAGCTCAACACTAGGGCCAACCGCTTGGCGCACCGTTTAATCAGTCTGGGCGCGAGACCGGAAATGCGTGTCGGTATCGCCGTAGCGCGTGACTCGATCGAACTGATCGTCGGATTGCTCGCCATTCTCAAGACCGGCGCCGGTTATGTGCCCCTGGATCCCGGCTATCCGTATGATCGACTGGAGTACATGCTCAACGACAGCGATATTCGCCTGCTATTGACTCAATCGCATCTGATGACACAGATGCCGGTGAAGGAACGATTGCATGTGCTCGATCTCGATACCATCGACTGGCAAGCAGGTTCAAATGCCAATCCAGTTGTAGCGCTGCATCCCGATCATCTTGCCTATGTCATCTATACTTCGGGATCGACAGGCCGACCCAAAGGCGTGATCGTGGCGCATGGGCCGCTTGGCATGCATCTCTCTGCGATTGGACGCAGATATGATGTGCGCCGCGGCGACCGTGAACTGCTATTTTTCTCGATGAACTTCGATGCTGCTGTCGAACAATGGATCACCCCATTGACCGAAGGCGCGACGTTAGTGCTTTCTTCCATTGATCATCTCGACGGTGAGATTTTTGCCGAATTGATGGCTCGCCATCAGATTACGACTATCCATCTGCCACCGGCATATTTGCGCATGTTATTGCCTTTTCTCGATAGCCGGCATTATGGAGTGCGCACTTGCATTTCCGGCGGAGAAGCATGGCATGCGGCTGACGTAGCAGCGGTACGGGCAATTTTTCCTCACGCTCGTTTAGTAAACGCCTACGGACCGACCGAAACGGTGATCACGCCGACGGCCTGGGTGGCTGCGGTGGCAATGACGGATACCGACGTGTCGCAGTTGGGTGAATATGCACCGATTGGTCGACCCGTTGGCAATCGCGCAGCCTACGTTCTTGATACCGAACTCAATCCGGTGACACCGGGCGCGGTCGGTGAACTCTACATTGGAGGATCCGGTTTGGCTCGTGGTTATCTCGATCGACCCGGTTTGACGGGTGAACGGTTCATTGCCGATCCGTTCATGCAAACGGGTGGCCGGTTGTATCGCACCGGAGATTTGGTGCGCTGGCGTAGCGACGGGCAGCTCGAATATCTGGGACGAGCCGATCAACAAATCAAATTGCGCGGTTTCCGCGTCGAGTTGGGAGAAATTGAAGCGCAATTACTGACCCAGGACAGTGTGCGCGAAGCAGTCGTGATCGCCCAGGAAGGGCCACAGGGTTTGCGATTGGTAGCTTATGTGATCGCTCGTGAGGCTGCGCAGCGAGATGCCGCGGCTTTGAAAATGGCGTTAGCGGATGTGCTGCCCGATTACATGCTGCCCGGAATATTTGTTTTTCTGGACAAATTACCGCTCACTCCGAATGGCAAGATTGATCGAAATGCTCTGCCTCAACCTACACAATCGGAAAATTCTGATTATGAGCCGCCGGTAAGCGCGATCGAAACCGTCATTGCAGACCTATGGGGGGAGGTTTTGCACATTCCTCAGGTTGGACTGCACCACAATTTCTTTGATCTGGGCGGACATTCATTGTTGCTGATCAAAATCAAGCAGGGTTTGGAGACCAGCCTGAATGTCCAAGTCAGAATCGTGGATCTGTTCAGATATACCACCGTGGCAAGCTTGGCAAAATTCCTGAGCCAGGGTGAAGTTCATTCGACTTCGTTGCCGCAGCATCAGCAAAGAGCGCAGCGGCAACGAAGTACATTCCTATCAAGAAGACCAAGAACGGAGAGAATACATTCATGAATACTGTCGAAGAACTGCCGGATGGGGCGGATATTGATATTGCGATCATCGGCATGGCCTGCCGCTTTCCCGGCGCGGATGATATCGATTCATTCTGGCGCAATATCCAAGGCAGTGTCGAATCGATTGCGTTTTATACCGACGAGGAGTTGCGCCAACGCGGTGTTTCTTCAGAAACCTTGTCTCATCCCCATTACATCAAAGCGGGCGCTCATCTGGACAATGTCGATGCTTTCGACGCCCAGTTCTTCGGATATACGCCGCGGGAAGCGGCGGAAACCGATCCGCAGCATCGTTTGTTTCTTGAAGTGGCATGGCAGGCTCTGGAAGATGCCGGGTACGATGCCGCGCGTTGTTCATTGCCGATCGGCGTGTATGCTGGCTGTGGCGTAAACACCTATTTGATGATGAATCTGATGGGAAATGGCCGCCTGGCTGATAAGCAGGACATTTCGGCATTGCAGGGACTGATGAACGGTAATAACAAGGATTCGATGACGACCACCGTGGCCTATAAGCTCAATTTGCGCGGCCCTGGAATTACCGTGCAAACCGCTTGTTCGACATCCTTGGCAGCAACACATGTCGCATGCCGGGGACTATTGAATCATGAAACCGACATCGCGCTGGCTGGCGGAGCGTGGGTTAATTTGTTACATAACGGCGGTTATCACTATCAGCCGGGCGCCATCTTGTCACCCGATGGGCGCTGCCGTGCATTCGACGCCAAAGCAGCGGGAACGGTGATCGGCAGCGGTGTCGGCATTGTCGTGTTAAAGCGGCTGGCTGATGCGATTGCGGATGGCGATACCATTCATGCGGTGATCAAAGGTTCTGCCATCAATAATGATGGCTCGGCCAAGGCAGGTTACACCGCGCCCAGCGTGGAAGGGCAAGCGGAAGTGATCCTGGCGGCGCAGGCGATCGCAGGGGTATCTGCGGACAGCATCAGCTATATCGAGGCGCATGGCACCGGCACCACATTGGGCGACCCGATTGAAGTGGCGGCACTGACGCAGGCCTTCAGAGCATCCACTCATCGGCGAGGCTATTGCGGCATCGGTTCGGTCAAAACCAATGTTGGTCACCTCGATGCAGCAGCAGGTGTGGCGGGACTGATTAAAACGGTATTGGCGCTGAAGCACCGGATTTTGCCGCCCAGCCTGAATTTCGACCAGCCCAACCCGCAGATTGATTTTTCGTCGAGTCCTTTTTACGTCAATACAATCAGCAAGGATTGGCCGCGCAATGCTACGCCTCGCCGGGCTGGCGTCAGTTCATTCGGCATCGGCGGTACCAATGTTCATATGATCGTCGAAGAAGCGCCGCGGCTGAATCCTTCCGATCCATCGCGCGATTGGCAAGTGCTGATGATATCGGCGCGAAGCCCGGAAGCATTGCAGAAAGCAACGCAGCGTCTGCATAATCATATGGTGGATCATACTGAGCAGTCTCTGGCAGATATTGCGTATACGCTCCAGGTCGGTCGTAAGCATTTCAACCATCGGGCAGCGGTGTTGTGCCGAAATCGCGAAGAGGCTCTGCAGATATTAAAGCAGCCTGAAAGCCATCATGGTTGGTCGCAGGCCTTAGCCTCGGAGCGGCACTCGGTCACCTTCCTGTTTCCGGGTCAGGGTGCGCAGCATGTCGACATGGCGCGCGACCTCTATCACAATGAACCGGTTTTTCGCGCGGAAATGGATCGTTGCCTGGCATTGCTGCAACCTCAACTGGATTCTGACCTGCTCGCCTTGCTCTATCCAGCCGATGACGATGGGCGCAGCTCGGCATCCCTGCGGTTGGAACAAACAGAAATCACGCAACCGGCGTTGTTCATCATCGAATATGCGCTCGCCAAATTGTGGATGACCTGGGGCATTCAGCCTTCTTCGATGATCGGTCACAGCATTGGAGAATATGTGGCGGCGTGCCTGGCAGGGGTATTGTCGTTGCAGGATGCCCTGCAATTGGTGACCCTACGCGGACGTCTGGTGCAGCAAACGGAGTCCGGCGTCATGCTGACGGTGATGTTGTCCGAGTCCGAACTAGCCCCATACTTGACCGGAGACTGCGATCTGGCCGCGGTGAATGGTTCGGCATTATGCGTAGTATCTGCGCAACCTGCGGTCATCGACCGGGTTGAGAAAGATCTGACCGATCATGGCGTAGTCTGCCGCCGCTTGCATGTGTCGCGCGCTTTCCATTCGCGGACTGTCGATTCGATATTGCCCGCGTTTGTCGACATGGTCGCCAAGGTCAAACTGCATCCGCCTAAAATTCCTTTCATCTCGAATGTCACAGGCGATTGGATTACGCCGCAGCAAGCCACCGATCCTGATTATTGGGGACAGCATTTGCGCGGCACGGTGCGGTTCAGCGATGGTCTGGACAAAGTGTTGAGCCAGCAAGCGCAGGTATTGCTGGAAGTCGGGCCGGGCGAGACATTGACCATGCTGGCGCAACGTCATCCGTCGGCCGGGCCGGAACATCTCTTGCTGGCCTCATTACCGCATCCCAACAAAACCCATCTGGCACAGCAGCATTTTTATGCTACCGTAGGTAAGTTATGGCTAAACGGCGTGGAAATCGATTGGCAGGGTTTCTATGCGCATGAGCGTCGGCATCGCATTTCATTACCGACTTATCCGTTCGAACGGCAATCTTACTGGATCAAGTCCGAGACGGGGGAGTCGGGATCTATCGCTGCGGGCAATGGGCCAACATTGCACGGCAGTCTACAGGCATCGCGTACGCTCAATGACTGGTTATATGTGCCGGTGTGGCAACGCGCCGATATGGCCATCAATGCCATTGATGCCGAATTGGCCAATTTGTCCACCGGCTGTTATCTCATTCTGGGCGACGAACAAGAATTCTGCACCGCGCTGGTCGGGCACCTGGAACAATTGGGCATCGAAGCGGTGATGGTTTCCAACGCAACCGGGTTTCAGCAGATCGGTGCACGCAGCTACACCGTTGATCGGGATCTGCCGGGCGATTTCGATCAGTTGCTGCAATGCCTGCAGGTTGAACAGAAGGTCATTGCGCAAGTTATTCATTTATGGAGCTTGAGTGGCCACCAGGCTGGATCGTCGCAGGAAAGCCTGAGCAGGAATTTTTACAGCCTGCTGAATTTCATCAAATCGCTGGAAAATCATCAGCGTGTGATTGCTCCTGGAAGCACCACCGGTATTACCATAGTGACCGATCAGTTAGCGGATGTCACTGGTGTTGAGGCGCTTTGCCCGGAAAAAGCGTTGCTGTATGGCCCCGCTAAAGTCATTCCGCAGGAATATGCCAATCTTCACTGCCGTATCGTCGATGTTGAATTGCCGCAGTTGACTGGTATTGTGCACACGCGCCTGATCCGGCAAATCATCAACGAAATACAGCAAAATTCAAACGACACTACGATAGCCTACCGCGGCCCTTACCGCTGGGTGCCGAGTTATCCTTCATACCAGCCAGTGACTGTGATCCAGAATCGCCTCAGGCCAGAGGGCGTTTATCTGATTACCGGCGGTTTCGGCGGCATCGGCCTGACACTGGCTTCTTATCTGGCGCGTAACCTGCACGCAAAATTGGTACTGCTCGGACGATCTGCTATTCCGCCGCGCGAGCTCTGGGAGACGATTGTATCAACTACAGATAAGCACGCCGCCGTACGCAGCCGAATAGAACAACTCCTGCAACTGGAAACGCTGGGAGCGGAGGTATTGCCACTGCAGGCCGATCTTGCCAATCCGGACGAGCTGAGCGCGGTCGTTGCCGCGGCACGCCGCAAGTTTGGCGCGATCCATGGGGTCATTCATTGCGCGGGCGAAGTCAGCAACGGCTTGATGTCAACCAAAACAGAACAGACGATAGCACGCGTCATGGCGCCGAAAGTTCAAGGCATGCAAGCTCTGCGTGCGGCGTTTGAAAACGATTCGCTCGATTTCATGATGTTGTGCTCGTCGCTTGCGACCATTGCGGGCGGCATGAATAAAGTCGACTATTGCGCCGCCAATGCCTATCTGGATGCGGTAGCGCATGCCGCGTACCGGACTTCGGCTTATCCAGTGATTTCAGTGAACTGGGATAGCTGGCGAGACGTCGGTATGGCGGCAGATATGGAGATGCCGGAAGGCATCGGAATTGCTCCCGCAGACGGCGCAGCGATTTTCGAGCGGATTGTCAATGGTCCGAATGTGCCGCAAGTCATCATTTCTACCCTTGAGTTGGGTGCGAGATTGCATCAATCCACGGAAGAATTGCTGGCACAACCGCTGTCTTTAACTGCCCCTGCGGAATCAGGAAGATTCCCACGACCACCACTGCCGATTCCGTTCAAATCTCCTGACAATGACATAGAAAGCAGTATCGCCGAGATCTGGCAAAGCCTGTTGGGAATTGACGCGATCGGTGTGAACGACAATCTGTTCGAATTGGGGGGGGATTCGTTGCTGGGCGTGCAAATGTTATCCAGAGTGAGAGCAGGTTTTTCGGTAGAACTGCATCCCGCCGATTTTTTTCGATCTCCGACGATCGCAGCTCTGGCGGTGTTGGTCGAGACAAAGCTGCTCGATGAAATTGAATGCCCGTCGTGAAGAGCGGGCACGCATAACGTAATCACGAGGGTGTTTTACTGAAATAACCAGGAAAATGTATGGCAGAAAATGATGATCTCGCGCAACGGCGCGCGCGACTGACACCTGAGCAACGTCGACGATTGGCGCAACGCCTGCGGGCAAACAACGATTCCTTGCAGCAAGCCACGGAGGGGAACATCAAGCATCGACCAGAAGATGTTCCTCTCCGTCTTTCCTATGCGCAGCAACGGCAGTGGTTTCTCTGGCAACTGGATCCTGACGATACCGCCTATCACCTGAGCAGTGTGCTGCGATTGACCGGTAAGCTGAATATCGAAGCCTTACACGCCAGCTTTGACGCGGTAATGATGCGCCATGAATCGTTACGCACGGCAATTTCAATCGATGCGACAGGTGTTCCAGTGCAGATCATTGATGCAACTGCAACGTTGAATCTGCTAGAAATCGATGTCAGCAATTTTCCCCCTGAGCAGCGTATTCAGCAAGCGCGCGATGAAGCGATGCGAATCAACGCGACGGAATTTGATCTCACGCGTGGCCCGCTGCTGCGTGTTGCGCTGATCCGGTTGGCTGCGGAAGAACATCATTTGGTCGTGGTCATGCATCACATCATTTCCGATGCATGGTCGAATCGCATCATCGTCGATGAGTTTGCCGCGCATTACCGGGCCCATGCCGAGGGGCGAACCTTAGCACTGTCCGCCTTGCCGATTCAATATGCTGATTACGCGCTATGGCAGCGCGACTGGTTGGAGGCGGGGGAAAAAGATCGTCAATTGAGCTACTGGCGCAAACAGTTGGGTGAGCAGCATCCGGTATTGCAAATGCCGACCGATCATCCTCGCTTAGCAACGCGTAATTATCGTGCGGCGCGGCACAGTGTGACGTTGCCGGCGACGATGGCTCATCGGCTGCAGCAACATGCCAAAAGCCACGGGATGACGATGTTTGTGGTGTTGTTGTGCGGCTTCCAAATGCTGTTGCATCGATGTACCGGACAGCAGGATATCCGTGTCGGCGTACCCATCGCCAACCGCCATCGCATGGAGATTGAAAAGGTGGTCGGGTTGTTCGTAAACACCCAGGTGTTGCGCAACGTGATGGATGACCGGATGCCATTGCAGGGTATTCTGGAACTTACCCGTGACGCGGCTTTGAACGCGCAAACGTATCAGGATTTACCGTTCGACCAATTGGTGGAAGCGCTGCAGCCCGAACGAAGCCTGCACCAGAATCCGCTGTTTCAGACGATGTTCAATCACATGCGAGAAGATTATCGTGCCCTGCAACAATTACCTGGCCTGACCGTTGAAGAATACGAGCTGGGCGAGCACGGCGCTCAATTTGAACTGATGCTGGACACGATAGAAAAACCGGGTGGATCGATAGAGGCGCGGTTCACTTTTGCTGACGAATTGTTTGAACGGCAAACCATGGAACGGCTGAGCAGACAGTATGTCCATCTATTGAACCAATTGATGGAGCATCCTGATCACTGCCTCGGCGACGTTAATTTTCTGACTGAAGCGGAATGGAACCAACTCAGAACGTGGGGAAGCCATGAACCGCGATATGCCGAGGCCGAGCTAATCCATCGTTTGATTGATCGGCGTGTGACCGAGCAACCGGATGCCGTGGCGCTGATTTTTGAAGACATCGAATTGAGTTATGCGCAACTGAACCGGCGCGCCAATCAACTGGCGTACCGGTTGATGGCGCTGGGTGCGAAACCGGAAAGCCGGGTCGGCATTGCGATCGAGCGCTCGGTCGACATGATCGTCGGCCTTTTGGCTACGCTCAAAGCCGGCGCGGCGTACGTGCCGC
>NZ_QRCB01000055.1 GCF_009833095.1 Nitrosomonas sp. JL21 | reverse complement strand
GGGCGCTCAAACCCGCTGAAGACGGCATCGAGAACGGCATAATCGCCCGCGTCTGGAACCAGGCCAATGCCGCCAAGAACTATACGCTGTCGCTCGCTCCAGGTATTGTTTCAGGCAAGAAAGCCACGCACATCGAAACCGACATTACCGACGCCAGCATTGTGAACGGACGTTTGGCAGCTACGCTCTCCGCCAATCAGATCCAAACGCATCGATTGAAACCTGTGATGCCACCCATCATCAGAAAAACTCGTGCGCAATGATCAGACAGGCATAAGCGCCAAATTTTCTAAGGTTTTTAGAGATGTTTCCTACAAGGACGATAATTTCTTATACCATTTTCCATTTTCTACCGTATCAATTTCCCGATACTCAGTAAGTATGACCTGCCAGAGTTTTTCACTCTTCGATTCAATGAGTCTATCGTAATCATTCTTTACGAATAAATAAGTGGGCGGTTTGTTTCTGAATTCAGTGTAGAAATCTTCCCATTGAAAATCCAAGTAGTATTCTAAAATCCAGCCATTGGTGCTTAATTCAGGCAAATGCGAGGTCAGCACATACATCCGGGGGTTGCCACAAATAAAAATACTGTCTTCTGGTTTTATCATCGGGATGATATTGGCCGCATCATCTCTGGCGTAATCGAAGCTGTCCAATTTAGTGTAATTAGTGGATAACATACCCTGCTTGAGGGCAGCGTATTGATTATTGAAAGCCATAGCGACAAACGAAATGACAATGAAGCCTGTGACCGCAGGGGTTCTGAAATTGATGGCCTGCAAGGTATGATAAATCACAAAATCCAAACCCAGGGCTGCAAATAAGCCAATCGGAACATAGAGCAATTGAAAATGGTACGACCACCACGACGTTTTTTGCATGAGGATAACGAATAAACCCACCACACCCCAGGAAATGATCATGCCGAAGAAATGTAATTCTTTTCGCGGCGTGATCAATACGCCAATGGCGGCAAGTAACGCCAACAGAGCCATTCTTTTCCCGAACCACGAAACCGACGAATACAGCCTGCTGGGATCAATTTGATCGGTGAGTCCAATGACGCTGGCCGGTATCTTAAAAAAATATCGACGACGAGATGCTCGATCTGGTAGTGAACAATATAACCTATGAATACCGAGAGGGGGAGCATAAATCCCACGATCATCGGCGGTAGTTGTTTTTTGATGATATGAATGAAACTCTTATATTTAATCGTGAAGATGAAATGAATCACCAGAAACGAAAAAATGATCGGTGCAAAGACCAACTTACTCAGGATGACGATACCGATGAGGAATCCGATAGCCAGATAAGTGATGAACACATGCTGTTCGGTTTTGTAGACTCTGTCCAAAAGCCAGACGATGAGGAAGAGTGGGAAATTGATCAGCGCTTCGAGCTGAGTCAAATGAAAAAACGTGGCGTTGCAATAATATACCCCGACAATAAACAACGGCAGTAGAGCATGGAAGTAATTCGCCCGGAAAAAATGATAGTCTTTGAGCGAGTAAATCAAGATCACTGAAAATAATAACCAATAGCCCAGTTCGAACAAATGGATCTCGATATCGCTCCATCCGATCATTTTACCTGCCACGAGATAAAACATGAAAATGCCCGGCTGTTTATAATCGAATAAGTCTTTATAGAGTATTTTCCCCGCATCCAAGAGCTGAGCAATCACCACAAACAGCGATTGATCTCCACCGAGTACAGTAAGGCTTTTCAATAAACCCACTGTGGTGATCAGAGATAGCGTGATAAAAATTACAAGCCGATTTGTCATGTGCTGGGTTATCATTTTTTTAATGGTTAATTATTTTAAGATACTGAATTTATTTTCATCGTTGGTATTTTGTAATGCGGAAACTCATTATGATTTCCTCGCTTCTTCACTGGTTCGTTTTACTTCACCGATGATATTTTCTTTATGAACAATTCCACATTGAACTGCATTCGCAGAAAATGAAATGAATAGCGATATACTTTTAAGATTAGCATAGGGTTTTCCACTGCAATCTTAAAAGAGCATAGGGTTTTCCACTGTAATCTTAAAAGAAACATTATTACCAGCAGCCTATTTCACATCTTAAGGAAGGAAGTGCGCTACCTATTCAACCTCGAATGCTTAGGTCATGCTTTATCAAGTGCTCTTATTACGATGACCCAGGATTTATTGAAGTGAGATAATTCCAGAAAGAAACATCCTAAATTTGAGTAGTAAGGAAATTCTGAAAAACTACTGTGCTCGCACTCGTTGCTGAAGTTGCATTGGAATCAGGTATAACATGCGTATTATGTTGCCCGAATGCATGCTGATAAAACTGGTTACTGCCTTGTTGATTATCACTCATTTCGAAGCTTCACAAAGATTAGCACGATCAAAATCAGAACAAAACATGATCCGTATATTATAAGACGTTTTTGCGGTTCGCCATCCATCCAACCAGCCCAAGGCCGGCCAGCAGCATGGCATTCATATCGAGTTCAGGCACTGATGAAGCAATGAAATTGTCGAGTTGAGCAGCGCCATACACACCCACTCCTACGCCGCTTCCAAATGTTACACCTCCATAATCCCACGTAAATGTCTGACTAATGTCGCCGGTTTCGATGGTCAATGCCGCGCGCGAGCCTTCTAACGTACCGGTGATATGTGCGCTGGAAAATTGATGGAAATCTGAGGGCAAACAAAAGAAGTTTCCGTCACCATTATTTCCATAATAGAATGCGGCGCTCTCCAGTGCTCCGTGACCATTTTGGCTCTGGATTTTGATAAAGGCATTTTCGTCAGTTCCCGCATAGCCCAGTACGATGGCTCCATATTCGGTGCCTATGCCATCAAATGAGATGTCGAGGCTTACCGATGTGGCATGATTGCCCGGTGCAAATGTCATTAGCGCTTGGTCAGTACCACTTACCGTGGCGCCATTCCCATGGAAATTTCCAGATTGGATCATCCAGTCTGAGCCAAGAGCAGGCCTGTTGAAAGTGTCACTGACAGCATGCACAGACGTGGAGAAAGCACCAGCGATAAGCAAAGCGAAAACTGTTTTTTCCATTGTCATCTCCTCAATTGCAATACCAGATACAAAGCCATTCCATACTCAGATGCGAAATAAGCCTTGAAATTAAACAATACCTTACGAGTTTGTGGCATAACCATAAGAAAATATGGTATTTTTTACTGCAAAAACAAACATACTGAAAATCGCTGCAGGTGTCAAACTTAAATGATATAAGCTACTGATAAATAGTAAAAATATCAATTTTTGACATTTTGAAGTGAAATGATGCCAGATCGGGAAATGCTTCCTGTAAATGCGTATTTTTCGATTGACTGAGCGGCTTTTGCGCTCTCAATTGATCGCATTCTTCGCTATAGGCTAATGTATAATTCCGTTCCAACCATGCTTACATTAATTTGCCGGACGCCAGTATTTTTCTTCCTATACGACAATTTCATTGATCCGTTTTATCCCAATGTCTGAAACACATTCGCTGGCATGGCATTCCGCATTAGTATCCGTTTCTTATCATCAACGCATGTGGTTACAGGATCGCGGATCATTGACGCGGCGTATTCAGGATCGTTGTGCGCACTTCAGTGTGAAGCCGGTGTTTCAGTCATTGAACAAAGTTTATGACGATGAACTGAGCGTGATGGGATTGAGGCAGCGAGAATTAGCGATGGTGCGTGAAGTTTTTTTATATTGCGGCAGTACGCCGGTCGTTTTTGCGCATTCAGTGATCGCCCGAAAGAATCTCCAGGGCGCATGGCGAGGATTGAGTCGATTGGGTAATAAATCACTGGGCACTCTGTTGTTCACCAATCGTAAAATCAAACGCACACCGTTGGTGTTCAAAAAAATCAGCTCGGGTCATTTTCTGTATGACCGAGCGTGTGCCCAATTACACGTTAAGCCCTTGAGTTTGTGGGCGCGACGATCATTGTTTTCGTTAAATGGACAATCCATTCTGGTCACCGAAGTATTTTTGCCGAGCATTCTTGATTTACACCCATGAATATAGCTGACCGACTGAACGCATACGCACAATTGATGCGGCTGGATAAGCCGATAGGGATTTTGCTGTTGTTATGGCCCATGTTGTGGGGATTGTGGTTTGCTGCTCAGGGCGTGCCGGATTTGCATATTTTAGTCATTTTCGTGCTGGGCACGATATTGATGCGGTCGGCAGGGTGCGTGATCAATGATTTTGCCGATCGTAACATTGACCCCCATGTCGAGCGCACCAAGAATCGTCCAATGGCCATAGGTAAAGTGGGATCGAAAGAAGCCGTACTGTTGGCGGCCGGTTTGAGTTTGTGTGCGTTCTTGCTGATTCTGCCTTTGAATCAATTTACTATTCTACTGTCGGTGCCGGCATTGTTCTTGGCTGCAACTTATCCGTTCACGAAACGGTTTTTCGCGATGCCGCAGGCTTATCTCGGAATAGCGTTCAGTTTTGGCATACCCATGGCCTTTGCGGCGCAGACCAATAGTTTGCCGCCCCTCAGTTGGATTCTGATGCTGGCCAATTTATTCTGGGTCATTGCCTATGATACGGCGTATGCCATTGTCGACAAACCGGATGATCTGAAAATCGGCATCAAGACATCTGCGATCACGTTAGGGCGTTTTGATGTACTGGGCGTAATGCTGTGCCACAGTATGTTCATTGCCACTATGTCGCTGATCGGTTTCGCGCAGAATATGGGTGCAATTTACTATGCCGGTCTGGCGGTCGCCAGCGGTTTGATCGCCTATCAATATACGTTGATTCGAAACCGCGAGCGGGCATTATGCTTCAAAGCATTCCTTCATAATAATTGGGTGGGAATGACGATATTCATTGGCATAGCACTTGATTTTCTCGTCCACTGAGCTTAAAGCGCCACGACATAAGGATTGTGATAATGAAATACAAGGATTTACGGGATTTCATCGCGCAACTGGAAGCGCTCGGTGAATTGAAACGCCTTAAGACCGAAATTGATCCTGCACTGGAAATGACGGAAGTTTGCGATCGAGTCCTGAAAGCACAGGGGCCAGCGATTTTATTCGAGAATCCCAAAGGTCATCAGATACCGGTACTGGGTAATTTGTTCGGTACTCCTCAGCGCGTGGCGCTGGGTATGGGGCAGGAATCCGTCGGGGCGTTGCGTGAGGTCGGAAAATTATTGGCTTACCTGAAGGAACCTGATCCGCCGAAGGGACTGAAGGATGCGTGGGATAAGTTGCCGCTGTTGAAACAAGTCATGAACATGGCTCCCAAAGAATTGAGCAACGCACCTTGTCAGGATATCGTGCTCGAAGGCAATGCCGTCGATCTGAGTCGACTTCCGATCCAAACCTGCTGGCCAGGAGATATCGCGCCGCTGATCACGTGGGGATTGACAGTCACTAAGGGCCCGCACAAAACTCGGCAGAACCTGGGCATTTATCGCCAGCAAGTCATTGGCTCGAATAAGGTCATCATGCGCTGGTTGGCGCATCGAGGAGGAGCCTTGGATTTTCGTGAATTTGGCTTGCTCAATCCGGGCAAGCCTTATCCGCTGGCCGTGGCATTAGGGGCGGATCCCGCGACTATTCTCGGGGCGGTAACCCCAGTACCTGATACATTGAGTGAATATCAATTTGCCGGATTGCTGCGTGGCTCGAAAACGGAAGTGGTGAAATGCATCGGCAATGAGCTTCAAGTTCCGGCGAGCGCCGAAATCGTGCTGGAAGGGGCGATATATCCTGATGAAACAGCACTGGAAGGGCCGTATGGCGATCATACCGGTTATTACAATGAACAGGAAACTTTCCCGGTATTTACGATAGACCGCATAACCATGCGTCGCAATCCGATTTACCATTCCACCTATACCGGTAAGCCGCCGGATGAGCCGGCTATTTTGGGCGTGGCGCTGAACGAGGTATTCATACCGCTGCTGCAAAAACAATTTCCGGAGATCATCGATTGCTATTTGCCGCCGGAGGGTTGTTCGTACCGCATGGCGGTGGTGAGCATGAAGAAGCAGTACGCAGGGCACAGCAAGCGGGTGATGTTCGGTATCTGGAGTTTTTTGCGCCAATTCATGTATACCAAATTCATCATCGTAACCGATGATGATATCAATGTCCGGGACTGGAAAGAAGTGATCTGGGCAATCACCACCCGGGTCGACCCAGTAAGAGACACCTTGTTGATCGAAAATACGCCGATCGATTATTTGGATTTCGCCAGCCCAATTTCAGGCTTGGGAGGAAAAATGGGATTGGATGCAACCCATAAATTTCCCGGGGAAACCAACCGTGAATGGGGCATTCCGATCGTGATGGATGAAGCAACGAAAAAAAGAGTCGACTCAATCTGGACGGAATTGGGAATTTGATGAGCGATTCTTTCAGTCAAGTACAGATGATGACTGTTAACGATGCGTGAAATTGGTTATACGATTTATTACTGCTCATCATTGGTTTTACTGTTATGTCTGTCGCGCAATTGAAAATAGTGCAGGAAGTCATTACGCTTATGGTCTTCGCACCTTTTGCGCTGCTGTATCTGAAAGAAGTTCGATTATGTATGGGCTGCGTTATGTATGATCGGGGCGGTGTATTTCATGTTTCGCAACCCGTAATCTTCAGCCATTGCAGATATTTCATATTGCTGTCCCGAATAATTCAGAATTTGCCAATAAGCGTTTAGCCACGATTTTTCGATCTGGCATAATTTCTCCTAATCCCAACAAATGCTGGCGATGAGAGTATAGCCGTACCGTGTTATGCTCCGAGGCCGCCAGAGTATCAGATAAGAGAGGTTGGATAATCCGACCTTGTATGAGATGTTGTGCATTCATATCATCCAATGTGATTGCCGGATATTTCTGCAACAGGCAATCAATGGGCAATACCAAGCGATCGAGCTGATCGATTGCTGTTTCATTGAGACTCGCTAATGTCTGTGCATGCGAAATATCGAAGTTATCGATGGCGGTGCGCCGTAATTCAAGTAAATAAGCGCTGCCGCAACCCAGCGCTTTGCCAATGTCCTCGGCGAGTGTGCGAATATACGTGCCAGTGCCGCAGCGAATACTGAGTTTGAGTTCGTCAGCATGCAATGCATCGACTCGAATTTCGTGGATATGGACAGTGCGAGCGGGACGATCGATTTCCGTTCCTTTCCGGGCATAGGCATATAACGGTTTTCCTTGATATTTCAGGGCGCTGTACATCGGCGGTATTTGCTGAATATGCCCGATGAATTTGCTGAGCACATCTTCACAATGCGCCAGAGTAGGGCGAGCAATCTGGGTCAGGAGCGGTCGGATTTCGCCTTCCGCGTCCCCGGTTGTGCTCAGATAACCGAGTTTTAGCGTTGTTTCATAGGTTTTGTTGGCCGTTAGCAATGTCGATGAAAACTTGGTCGCTTCGCCGAGACACAATGGAAGCAAGCCAGTGGCCATGGGATCCAATGTGCCGGTATGACCACATTTCGCTGCCGATAAAATCCGCTTGACCCTTTGCACTGCTTGGTTCGACGAGAACCCTAAGGGTTTATCGAGCAAGAGAACGCCATTGATCTTACGGTGCATGGATGAGAATTGGGGCTGGACTGAGATTGAGAGGCGTGGAAAGTTCTGTGTGAACCCGATTATGCTGAACTATCCGGATCCGTGCGGTGAAGAGCGGTATCCTGAGCTACGGCATTGTCGATCAATTTTGACAACCGCGCGCCACGCTCAACGGATTCGTCATATACAAAATGCAGTTCCGGCGTAATCCTCAGTTTCATTCGATGCGATAAGTTGGAGCGCAGGAAACCTTTGGCGTGCTCGAGCCCATTTTCGATCAGGAAAACGTCTTCCTTGTTCGCTAGTGTCGTGAAAAAAACTTTGGCGTGGCTATAGTCGCGCGTCACTTCAACCGCAGTCAGCGTGATTTGCTTGATTCGAGGATCCTTGATTTCATTTTGTATCAAGTCAGCCAGTTCACGTTGTATTTGATCGGCAACGCGAAGCGAGCGGGAATAATCTTTGGGCATGGCGGAAGGTGTGCTTTAATCTGAGCACGCGTTACAGCGATCTCGCTGTTTCAACGATCTCATAGACTTCGAGTTGATCGCCCACTTGAATATCATTGAAATTCTTCAAGGAAAGCCCGCACTCGAACCCTTCGCGCACCTCTTTGGCATCGTCCTTGAAACGTTTCAGAGAATCGAGTTCGCAACTATGGATGACTAGTCCCTCACGCAATACTCTAATCATGGAATTTCTCTTGACCAAGCCATCCATGACATAACATCCCGCTACTACGCCGACTTTTGGAATGCGGTAGATTTCGCGAATGTCGATCAGACCGATAATATTTTCCTTGCGATCAGGCGCCATCATTCCTGAAAGTGCAGCTTTGACCTCATCGACAGCTTCATAAATAATGTTGTAATAGCGAACATCGACGCCACTGGATGCGATCAGTTTGCGTGCACTGGCATCTGCGCGAACATTGAAACCGATCACGACTGCTTTCGACGCGAGCGATAAATTGATATCCGATTCAATAATCGCACCTACGCCGCTATGGATGATGTTGACCTTGACTTCATCAGTCGATATTTTTTCCAGTGCATAAGCCAATGCTTCACAAGAACCCTGAACGTCGGCTTTGATGATCAAGGAAAGTATCTTAACATCCGCTTGCTGATCGAATACATTTTCAAGTTTTGCCGCCTGCTGTTTGGCAAGTTTCACATCTCGATACTTACCCTGACGGAAAAGTGCAATTTCTCTGGCTTTGCGTTCATCATTCAAAGCGAAGACCACTTCTCCTGCTTCCGGTACTTCTGACAAGCCTTGAATTTCCACGGGAATGGACGTGCTGGCTTGTTTGATTGCCTTGCCATTTTCGTCATTCATCGCGCGTACCTTGCCATAAACGGCTCCAGCCAGCAGTACGTCACCACGGTTCAAGGTTCCCGATTGTACTAGGATAGTAGCGACCGGACCACGTCCTTTGTCAAGGCGGGACTCAATCACGACGCCTTTGGCAGGCGTATTCAACGGAGCTTTCAATTCTAAGACTTCAGCTTGCAATAGAATACTTTCTAACAAAGCATCAACGCCTTGGCCGCTTTTGGCGGAGACTTCGACAAACATGGTATCGCCCCCCCAGTCTTCAGGTACAACTTCGTGCGCAACCAATTCGTGTCGAATTCTTTCAGGATTGGCTTCAGGTTTATCGATTTTGTTGACAGCCACAATAATGGGAATTTTTGCGGCTTTTGCATGATGGACGGCCTCGATGGTTTGTGGCATGACGCCATCGTCCGCCGCCACCACGAGGATAACGATATCGGTGATTTTGGTGCCGCGCGCGCGCATTGCAGTGAATGCCTCATGTCCCGGCGTATCCAGAAAGGTAATCATGCCATGGTCTGTTTCGACGTGATAGGCACCGATGTGCTGAGTAATGCCACCAGCTTCACCACCGGCAACTCGCGTACGGCGAATATAGTCCAGTAATGATGTCTTGCCATGATCTACGTGCCCCATGACGGTGACCACAGGCGCGCGCGAAGATAACTCCGCTTCTGCCACTGCGGCTTCGCTATCTGTCAGGAAACTCTCAGGATTATCCATTTCCGCATATTTTGCGATATGGCCCATTTCCTCAACTACGATCATGGCGGTATCTTGGTCAAGCATTTGATTAATGGTCACCATGCTGCCCATTTTCATCAATACCTTGATGACGTCAGCAGCCTTTACCGACATTTTCTGGGCAAGTGCACTCACCGAAATAGTTTCCGGTATCATCACTTCGCGCACGATCGGTTCGGTCGGCGCCGAAAAACCATGAATATTGTGTTCTTCAGCCTGATGAGATGCAGGTTTGCCATGTTTTTCTTTGCGCGTACGCCAACCTTGGGTCGCAGATAGATCACCACGGGTTTTTACACTGCGTTTTTTGGTATTTTCATCTTTCCAGACGACTTGCTGCTTTGCTTGCTTCTTTTTCTTGTCAGTTTTTTCTTCGGGTTTTACCGCAGGCTTATGTAAGGTTCCCTCGGTGGGATTAGCTTGTGCCGGATTCTCACTGGATGACTTAGACTCTATTTTTTCAATGGATTCCTTAGATGATGCAGTGGTCGATTCCGAGGCAACTGCTGGTGCTGATTCAATTTCTGTCGAGGATTCGGGAGCAATGGTTTCGGGTGCTTTATCGTGTTCAACAAATTCGGTTTTTTTACGAGCTTTCTTCTGCTGGATTTCTTCAGTTTGACGCGCAATCAGTTCAGCTTGTTTCCGGGCTTCCTCGTTACGCAATGCTAATTGCTCTTCGTCAATGATGGGTTGTCGCATTGGTTGAACAGTATTTTCCGCAGCAGGTTGTGCCGCCGCAGAAGCACCAACTTCTGATTCTCCCGGCATCGGTCGTGTTAACACGCGTCTTTTTCTCACCTCAACCTGAATAGTGCGAGCACGACCCGTGCTATCCGCTTTGCGGATTTCTGAAGTTTGACGTCGAGTCAGCGTGACTCTGCTTTTGGTTTCGCTGGCCCCGTGAGTTTTTCTAAGATAGTCAAGAAGTTGCGCTTTGTCTTGCTCTGTTAAACTGTCCTCTGCCATCATTTTTTTTACGCCAGCAGCCTTTAACTGTTCCAACAACACTGTTGGCAACAGACCCAGTTCACTTGCAAATTGTTCAACACTCATTTGAGCCATTTATAACCTTTCAACAATCAAAACTGCAGCAGCCATTCTCAATCTTCGTACTGTCGCATGTCTCGGTAGTACATTACATAAACCATGGTTCACGTGCTTTCATAATGAGCCGGTTCGCCCGCTCGATATCAATACCCGTCATTTCAACCAGATCATCAGCGGCCAGATCAGCCAGATCGGACTGGGAATTGACTCCACGTGATGCCAATTCTCGAATGAGGTCGATATCCATTCCTTCTATGGCCAGTAAATCTTCGGCGGCATGTTCAACTTTTTCCTCTTTGACGATCGCGTCGGTCAGCAATACGTTGCGGGCTCTGTTACGTATTTCATTGACGGTTTCTTCATCCAAAGATTCAATCTCCAACATCTCATTCAGGGGTACATAAGCAACTTCTTCTAATGTAACAAACCCTTCTTGCACCAATATTTCTGCTATCTCTTCATCCACATCCAGTTTCTGCATAAAAAGCTGGCATATTTGCGAAGCTTCTTTATCATGCTTGGCCTTGGATTCTTCGACCGTCATGATATTTAGCTCCCAACCCGTCAGCTCGGAAGCAAGGCGTACATTTTGCCCGCCGCGGCCAATGGCTTGTGCAAGATTGTCACTATCCACCACAATATCCATGCTGTGCTTTTCTTCATCAACCATAATACTGCTGATTTCCGCAGGTGCCAATGCATTAATGATGAATGTGGCCGGATCTTCCGACCACAGCACTATGTCCACGCGTTCACCTGCCAACTCGCTGATGACAGCTTGAACTCTGGAGCCGCGCATACCGACACATGTTCCTATGGGGTCGACGCGCTGATCATTCGACTTGACTGCAATTTTGGCGCGCGAACCGGGATCTCGGGCTGCCACTTTAATCTCTAATAACCCTTCCTCGATTTCAGGGACTTCCAACTCAAACAGTTTCATTAGAAATTCAGGTGAGATTCGTGAAAGTTTTAATTGCGGCCCTCTGGATGCTCGATCCACTTTATATAAATAAGCACGAACTCGATCACCCACGCGCAAATTTTCTTTGGGAATCATCTGGTCACGTGGCAATTCGGCCTCGATTTTTCCAGATTCGATAATCGCATTGCCGCGTTCCATACGCTTGATCGTTCCTGTTACCAAATAATCTCCTCTTTCAAGAAAATCATTCAGCGTTTGTTCTCGCTCGGCATCACGTATCTTTTGAAAAATTACCTGTTTAGCGGCCTGTGCGCCAATCCGACCGAATTCGATCGGCTCTAGTGGTTCTTCTATATATTCACCCACCTGAGCATTTTCATGATTCTTTTTTGCATCATTCAAAGAAATTTGACGATTCGGATCTTCTACCGCATCATCTTCCACTATCAGCCAACGACGAAATGATTGATGATCCCCTGTTATCCTATCGATTGATACGCGTGTTTCGATATCTTCCTGAAACCGTTTCTTTGTGGCTGATGCCAACGCGAGCTCCAGGGCAGCGAAAATAATCTCTTTTCCTACGGTTTTTTCACGGGCCAATGCATCAACCAACAGTAAAATTTCGCGGCTCATAATCCTCCAGCCAAATTTTTAAATACCTACAATTTTGGAACTAAGCGTGCTTTAGCTAAGTTACTTAATTCAAGATCCACTAGTTTTCCATCGATTTCAATTCTTATTATGCCATCGTTTACTTCTTTCAAAACGCCAACGAAATTTCTCTGCCCATCCATGGGAATACGTAGTTTGACTTTGATGACTTCCTCTTTGAATCGAAGGAAGTCCTTTATTTTTCTGAGTGGTCGGTCCAATCCGGGTGAAGAAACCTCCAAGCGACCGTAGTCAATATTCTCAACCGCCAGTAATCTGCTCAGGTGATTGCTGATCTCCACGCAGTCATCGATGGTAATTCCACCTTCTTTGTCAACAAATATTCGTATTAGCTTGTTGTGTGACAATCGTTCTACTTCAACCAACTCGTAACCCATTCCAATGAGAGTGGTTTCGAGTAACTCATCTAATGCCATAGCTTTACCACAAATAAAAAATGGGCTGCAAAAGCCCATCCCATCAATGGTTGAATTCTATCAAAAATTTATAAAAGATGAAATATAAACTTTTTCCCTCGGGGTATGGCCGAGGATCACATCAATGCATCTTAAGAAGTTCTGTAAAGTAAAGGATGTGTCTCAATCGTGAAGCTTCATTGGAATCACACTCAGAATAAAAAGCTCATAGATCATTCATGGGTTACATTGGATATTGCACTGCTTAGTCATTGATTGCTGCTTTACAGAATTTCGCTGAGCGTCGCTTTGTGCTGGAAATGCAAATAGTCAATGTTACAATTCCTCTTAATCCATTTGAATAATAATAAGGAAGCATGATATGGCAACCATTGAATCAATTTTGAAGGAAACTCGAATTTTTCAACCGGCACATGAGTTTTCTCAACAAGCCAATATTCCTAATTTTCAGGCATATCAATTATTGTGTGCAGAGGCAGAAGAAGATTTTCAGCGCTTTTGGGCCAAGCAGGCCAATGAGCAGATTTTCTGGCATAAACCATTTACTCAGATTCTGGATGACCACAACCCTCCGTTCTACAAATGGTTCAGTGATGGCAAACTAAATGTTTCCTATAATTGCCTGGATCGTCACCTCGCTACACAAGCCGATAAGACTGCCATCATTTTTGAGTCCGATGCTGGCGAAGTGATCTATTCGACCTATCGTGATCTGCATCAACGAGTGTGTCAATTTTCGAATGCTTTGAAATCAAATGGAATCAAGAAGGGTGATCGAGTCGTAATTTATATGCCCATGCGTATTGAGGCAGTGGTGGCCATGCAGGCGTGTGCGCGCATCGGGGCCATTCACTCGGTCGTGTTTGGCGGTTTTTCTTCCAAAAGCCTGCATGAGCGTATTCATGATGCCGGGGCGGTCGCCGTGATAACAGCGGATGAACAAGTCCGCGGCGGTAAGCACAATCCTCTCAAGGCCACCGTCGATGAGGCCATAGCCATGAGCGATGTATCCACAGTAAAACGGGTGGTCGTTTATCAACGGACAGGTGCTGCGATTGCGCTCAATCCTGAGCGCGATGTGTGGTGGCATGACATTATTCGGAATAGCTCGAAAGAATGTGACCCCGAGTGGGTCGATGCCGAACATCCGCTGTTTACGCTTTACACGTCAGGATCAACCGGGAAACCAAAAGGTGTGCAACATTCCAGTGCAGGGTATCTGCTAGGAACCAAAGTGAGTATGCAATGGATTTTTGATTACAAGCCAGCAGATGTGTTTTGGTGTACTGCTGACGTTGGTTGGATCACCGGGCACAGTTATGTGACATATGGGCCGCTGGCGATGGGCGCTACCCAAGTTATTTTTGAAGGAATCCCCACTTATCCGACTGCCGGGCGTTTTTGGGAAATTATCCAGAAACATCACGTTACAACTTTTTATACCGCGCCCACCGCAATTCGCTCGTTGATTAAACTGGGTGCTGATTTACCCCGGCAATATGATCTATCGTCATTGCGGTTGCTAGGCTCGGTGGGGGAACCGATCAATCCCGAAGCCTGGATGTGGTTTTATGAAAAAGTAGGGCAATCGCGTTGCCCCATCGTCGATACATGGTGGCAGACTGAAACCGGCTGTCATATGATTGCACCGATTCCAGGTGCAATGGCGCTGAAACCAGGTTCATGTACTTTTCCTCTACCTGGGATATTTGCTGCCATTGTTGATGAAGCGGGCCATGATGTTGAAAGTGGCAAAGGGGGATTTTTAGTCATCAAGAAACCCTTTCCTTCTCAAATCCGTACCTTATGGGGTGATCCAGAGCGCTTCAAGCAGACTTATTTTCCAGAAGATCTCAATCATGGAAAATTTTACCTGGCCGGAGACTCGGCATATCGAGACAAGGATGGTTATTTCTGGATCATGGGCCGCATCGATGATGTTCTGAATGTTTCCGGGCATCGCTTGGGCACGATGGAAATTGAATCTGCATTGGTTGCCCATCCGCTCGTGGCAGAAGCCGCTGTAGTGGGGAAGCCGCATGAAATTAAGGGAGAGTCAGTGATTGCTTTTGTCGTATTGAAAGGCAAGTATCCTCAAAAAGAAGAAGTTGCTGATATTACGCAGACCCTGCGCGAATGGGTGGCCAAGGAAATTGGCCCCATCGCCAAACCTGAAGAAATTCGATTCGGAGAAAATCTTCCTAAGACGCGATCTGGTAAAATCATGCGCCGACTATTGCGAGCGTTGGCTAAAGGCGAAGAGATTACTCAAGATATTTCTACCCTAGAGAATCCGGCCATTCTTGAACAATTAAAAAACCCGTCATAATTCAGTTCATGCTGATCAATCCGATCGATCTATAAGATAAAAGATATGCTGTTACCATTTGTTACCGAATTTGACCACGGCATCAGCGCCATTGATGCTCAATATCATCGCCCAAAGCGGGCTGCTATCCACCTCATCATTGAAAAGGGCGTAGCTGCATTGATCGATACCGGAACTTCTTTCTCAATTTCCGGGGTCATCGAAGTGCTCCAGCAAAAGAATATTGCTGTGGAAGATGTGGCTTATGTCATATTGACGCACATCCATCTTGATCATGCGGGCGGCGCCAGTGAATGCATGCGATTGTTTCCGAATGCAAAATTAGTCGTCCATCCACGCGGCGCTAGCCATATGGCAAATCCAGCGCGATTAATTGCCGGCGCCATGAGCGTATATGGTGAAAAAGAATTTAAACGGGTGTATGGTGAAATCCATCCCATTGATGCTCATCGCATTATTGAAGCGACGGATGAAAGCCGTATCGACCTCAACGGCCGCTCATTACTATGTATCGATACTCCCGGACATGCTCGTCATCATAATTGCATTTTTGATGAAGCAAGCCAGTCTTTTTTTACCGGTGATACATTCGGGGTTTCTTATCGTGAATTTGATGTCAATGGCGTGGAGTTCGTATTTCCAACCACGTCGCCTGTGCAATTTGATCCGGATGCCGCGCATACTTCCTTGAATCGTATCATGAGCTATCAGCCACGCTATGCCTATCTTACTCATTACAGCCGGATTGATCATCTGACGTATCATGTGAATATATTGCATGAGTTGCTGGATGCTCATGTAAATATTGCCCAACAAGCCCAACATACGCCTGCTGACAGGCAATCCATCATTGCAGCAGCTCTGAGAGCCCTTCTGATGCAACATTTATCCAAGCATGGATGTCGGTTGCCCGAGGAGCAAATCGATCGTTTATTGCAATCGGATATCAAGCTGAATACGCTCGGGCTCATCCATTGGCTGGATCATCCGATTGAACGATTCAAAAGTATTTGATGAAGAAGAATGACCATTCAATATCTTGCACCGGATATCGGAAGAATTGAATGGTGAATCGGGTTCAGCGCTGCCTATTCAATATATCGATTAGTAGCACTGAACCCGGAGGGAGGTTAACTGTTAAGCTGTCACTTTTTTGGCTGAATCATACAGCCGAGTTTTAGATGGGCCGCTTACCACTACTGCGCCCAAATAACCCAAATATAGAATAATTCCCAGTATGATGTCTGAAATAACCCAATCCATTACCGATTGTGGTAATTCAAATATCGATAAGATACCAAAAAACGTCGTCGTGATAACGACTGCTGACATTGCAAACACCTGACTCGTTTTCATTCCATTCTCCTAAAGTAAGTAGCTCTTTTTAAAGTTTTGTAACCATTTGGTACTGATATTCACAAAAAGTTCACACTTTATTAACATTATTTTCACAAATTCTAAATCTGAAGCTCTTGGTAGGTTGCGTGAAATAGCAAGGTTTTTATGGCATATTTCAGAATATTGAGTTTTTTGGGAATTAAAACTATTAGAAATCAGGATGTTTTGTTACAAAGGGGATAGAGAAAAGTAATGCACTTCAGTTGCAGTACACTTGAATGTGATCGAATTCAATGCTGATGCGATTGATCAGTGTGTGTTTGAAGGCTCAAGTAGGGGGCCCCAATAATTCAAGTTACCAGCCTGCTCTGTAAATATTGATCAGCGCTAAGGCATTATCATAAAAACGGGTTATCCCATGACGATCAAATCTTAGATCATCCAAATTCACTGCTCGAACAGGAATAATTTCTCTGCGGTCAAAATTCAATTGGATCAGAGGCGTAACATGATGGGAATCAAAATAAAAATCCCCGGTTTCATTGGTATTTGAGACAGGGTCATGAACATCGGCGACGACATGGATCAATTCAGCCAACTGCTCACTCGTCAAAGTAATTTGGTAGGTATCAAAAAAATGATCTGGAACGGGAGACGAATTAAACGCGTAAGTTTCAAGCCCTAATGTTGCGCCTACCGCCTGCGCCAGACCGCCGCCGAGTGAATGCCCAGTCACGGTAATTTTGCTGATTGGGTAACGCTTGACAATGTCTTGCGCAAAATTAAAGGCATGTTTGAATTGGTCACTGACTATCCCAGTCCCGATAGCGGCATCAGCGATCATGTCTCGCGTGGAATTTTGCACTTCATCCAGAGAACATGAGAAATCGCAGGTTTCCGTGCCTCGAAATGCTATCACCAGTTCCTGCGTATCGCGATTTTTATAGACGCCTGCATCCATTCCGGAGCTTCTCTGCATAGAATCAATCAACTCCCAGGATTCAACGGTTACATTCTTAAAATCATAGCTTGCATCCGCAATCATCGCATACGGCAGAGAATGTCCAAGAATATCGACAATCTTGCGCTCGCCTGGTTGCAGCATGCCATACGGCTTCCAATCCTTGCCCGCGACATAATCCGGATTGTTAAAGATCTCGACCTGAGCCAATTCGAATAGAACATCGCCCGAACCTTCAATATCCGGAACCATCCTTAAATTGACCGCATAGCGCTCTGTGCCGAATAATTTCGGAATATCCACCTTGGGCAACGTCAGTATTTCATTAATCTCGGAATAGATAGGGCTATGAACTTCCGATGTCTGATCAAATTCAATACTCATCAGTTTGAAGCGATTAGGATTGCCGATACCCAACCATTGCAAGGAACCTTTGTAGAATTGAGAACTTGCTTCGCTCGATATGATGACTTTTTGCAAGCACACCAGGCCACTTGTTTCCAGAAATGTTGCCGGCGCGGTTAACTTCAGGCAATCGTCAGGTAATGCGTAGGTAACGGGAGAAAAGGCGATTAGGGATGCAATGATTATGATTTCAGCTAATTGTGGATATTTTCTTCGCATCGGCGTTAATGTCATTGAGGAGGGTGAAATGAATGCGTGGATCATAGCGTGTTTTTTCCGATTCACCAATTTTGTCGATGATTTATCTATAATTCGATCAAATAGAGTCATGAATCATCCTTGATAAGCCATCTTTTCCGTTCAAAATCGACGCCATGAACGCTCCCACTCGCCGAATTGCTCATCTCGATATGGATGCTTTTTATGCGTCTGTCGAGCTATCCCGTTATCCGGAATTACGCGGTCAACCCGTGGTCATTGCAGGCCGGATCGAACATGAACCCATTATTCGGCCGGATGGCTCTAGGCATTTTTTTAAGCTGCGCGATTATACGGGCCGCGGTGTCGTTACCACGGCGACGTATGAAGCTCGCGCATTGGGTGTTTTTTCTGCGATGGGCGTCATGAAAGCAGCCCAGCTTGCGCCGGACGCCATTCTTCTGCCGGCCGATTTTGATCGCTATCGCCATTATTCCCGGCTCTTCAAAGCGGCCGTTGCCACCATTGCGCCTCACATCGAGGATTCGGGCATCGATGAAATTTATATCGACTTGAATGATCTGGTAGACGATGCTCTGACGCTGGGGCAACGCATCAAGCAGGTGGTACAAGAGGCAACCGGTCTTACCTGTTCGATGGGAATTTCTCCGAATAAATTATTATCGAAAATCTGCTCGGATCTGGACAAACCTGATGGATTGGTGATTATACAACACGCCGATATTGCTCACCGCATCTGGCCCTTATCGGTCAGCAAAATCAACGGCATCGGTCCTAAGGCAGCAAAGAAGCTTGAATCTCTTGGAATTCATACGATTGCCCAATTGGCTCAGACTGACCCTGGATTGTTGCAAACCCATTTTGGGCGCAGCTATTCCGCATGGCTGAATGAAGTGTCCCATGGCATAGACGATCGACCGGTCGTTACCCATGCCGATCCTAAATCCCTCAGCCGGGAAACCACTTTCGAGCGCGACCTTCACCCGTGCACCGATCGCGATGTATTGTCTGAAACATTTGCGGCCCTTTGCCGGCAAATCGCCGAAGATTTGCAACAGAAAGCCCTGAGCAGTCGCACGATCAGCATCAAATTACGCTTTGAGGATTTTCAAACCGTGACACGGGATTTTACGTTGACTTCATCCACCTCCGATGCTGCGATTATTCGCATTGCAGCGCGTGAGTGTCTGCGCAGAGTGCAACTCAGAAAGAAAATACGCCTGCTGGGAGTAAAAGCCAGCTCACTGTCTTCCCAAGATGTGTCGCATGCTCAGATCGGCGTTCAGCAAGAATTGCCCTTTATGTCGTGAGCAGATGCACTGCCGTGTTGGTGCGTTACAATGAAATTTTGAAATGCAAGGGATCATTTCCATGGCTTCATTATTTTCGCCGCTCCAATTGGGCGCATTGACACTACCGAACCGCATCATGATGGCGCCCCTTACGCGCTGCCGAGCTGATGACGGCCACATTCCGAATGCCTTGATGTCGCAATACTATGTGCAGCGGGCCACGGCTGGATTGATCATCACCGAGGCAACCATGATCATGGAAGGCCATTCGGCCTTTTGGCGCGAACCAGGCATTTATTCACAAGAGCAGACCGCAGGGTGGCGGAAAATTACCGATGCGGTTCATGAGGGGGGAGGCAGAATTTTCCTGCAACTTTGGCATGGCGGCAGAGCATGTCATCCCTTGCTCAATCGCGGTGCTCAACCCGTCGCTCCGAGCGCGCTTGCCATTACCAATGATGAAGTCCACACGCCTGAAGGGAAAAAACCTTATGTGGTTCCCCGAGTGCTGCGCGATAATGAATTGCCCGCGATTGTGTTCGGCTTTCAAACAGCCGCCGAGAATGCGAAAACCGCGGGTTTTGATGGCATCGAAATCCACGGCGCAAATGGTTATTTATTGGATGAGTTTCTGCGGGACGGCTCGAACCAGCGTACCGGCAGATATGGCGGTTCCATAGAAAATCGCGCTCGCCTGATGCTGGAAGTGCTCGAGGCGGTCTGTGCCGTTTGGGGAAGTCATTGCGTCGGGCTGCGCATTTCGCCGCTCAATAGCTACAACAGCATGCGGGATAGTGATCCCATCGGGTTATCCACGTGGCTTGCAAAACGGCTCAATGACTTTAACCTTGCGTACCTGCATGTGATGCGCGGCGATTTTTTTCAACAACAGAGCGGCGATATCATGACGCCCATTCGCCAGAACTATACCGGCGTATTGATCGGCAATATGGGATATTCCGCCTACGAAGCCGATCAGGTGATTCAAGCGGGACAACTCGACGCCATTGCCTTTGGCGCGAGTTTTCTGGCTAACCCCGATCTACCAGCTCGGATTAAAGCGGGCGCTGTCTTGAATGAGCCGAATCCGGCGACGTTCTACACGCAAGGTGCGCAGGGTTATATTGATTATCCTGCGCTTAATCATAAATAAAGATAGCCGGTATTTTCCTGCAAATTTCACTTCAGGATGACCGGTCTGTCAGCCAATTCATTGACCGGTTTCTCCCGCTGCAAAGGAAAATGCGTGCATAAATACTGGTCAATCGTTTTGATGCCTGCAATAACGCCTCTTTCGAATTGCTGTTGCCGGAACGCTGATTCCATGGCTTGACAGATCGTTTCCCATTCAGAATTTGACACGCAATGATTGAGCCCCCGATCGGCGACGATTTCCACATCCCGGTCAGCGAGCAATACATAAATCAATACGCCGTTGTTGTGTTCGGTATCCCAGATCCGTAATCGGGAAAACACTTCCACTGCGCGCTCCCGGGCGGTTTGGTTGTTCAATAGCGCCATGGTGCTGAGCGCGGCTTCCACCGCAAAGCAAATCTGGCCGGCATGATGCGTTTCCGATTGCTTGATTGCCAATTCGATTGCCGCCAGCGTTTTCGCCGGAAACAGCCGGCGTACGGTCAGTTGCCCCGCCAATAAATGGCTTTTGATACGGCTCACATTCATTTCACCATCTCCCGGATGCGCCGCCACCGCCAAATCCGCCGCCACCGCCGCCGAATCCACCCCCAAAGCCGCCGCCCCGGCCGCTATCGCCCCCCCAATAATGGCCGCCGCGGCCCGTTCTGTAAATGCCGGGTCCGGCCGATTGGAACAGCCCGAATGCGAAAGCGAGGATGGCAATAACAATGGCGGCCGCCAACGAAGAAAATAATAGCCATCCTACAAATCCGGCACCCACGCTGGTCACGGCAGCACCGGCAAAACGGCCGAATAGCGATTGGAACACCCTGCCGAATGCGATGAGTCCTATTGCGATGAATGCCAGATGATCGAGCATGCCGGCCGTGCCTGAGGATGCAGAACCGTGCTGGGCGGGTGGCGGGGGCAGCGGTTCACCCTCGACCAGTCTTACAATGGCATCGATGCCGGCATCGATGCCTGTGCCAAAATGTCCAGCTTTGAATTGAGGCACGATGATGTCGTCGATAATCTGCTTCGCCGTAGCATCCGGCAACACGCCTTCTAAACTATAACCGACTTCGATGCGCAATGCGTGATCATTCTTGGCTACCAGCAAGAGCACGCCATCATCGGTATTTTTGCGTCCCAGCTTCCAGCTTTCAACCACGCGCATCGAATATTGCTCAATGGTTTCGGGCTGCGTGGTCGGCACGATCAGCACCGCAATCTGACTGCCTTTTTTCTGTTCGAAGGCGATCAGCTTTTGTTCCAGTCGCGTCATTTCGGGAATGGACAACGTCGCCGTCAAGTCCGTGACATGTGCCTTGAGCTGCGGAATCGCGCTGTCTGCCCACGCATATTGAGCAATCCATAGAATTGCGAAAAATACCAGCTTTCTTGCCCAGTTTCGGAAAAATCGTTGAACTATCATGGCTCAAGTGGGGATAAGATTATTTTCTGTCGCGATCCGGACGATTGAAATCGACCACCGGTGCGGAAGAGATTTCTTGCTCATTGTCCACGCTGAAGCTCGGCTTGGTGTGAAAGCCAAATGCCATCGCCGTCAGATTGCTGGGAAAGCTCCGCACCGTGACATTGTAATCCTGCACTGCTTTGATATAGCGGTTGCGGGCCACCGTGATGCGATTTTCGGTACCTTCCAGTTGCGCCTGTAGATCGCGGAAATGCGTGTCCGATTTGAGTTCCGGATAATTTTCCACGACCACCATGAGCCGCGAAAGAGCGCTCGATAATTCACCCTGAGCATCCTGGAATTTCGAAAAAGCCTCGGTATCATTGATCAGTTCCGGGGTTGCCTGAATGCCGCCGACTTTGGAACGGGCCGTGGTGACGCCCATCAATACCTCTTTTTCCTGTGCCGCAAATCCTTTGACGACATTGACCAGATTTGGAACTAGATCGGCGCGGCGTTTGTATTGATTCAACACTTCTGCCCAGCTTGCCTTGATCTGTTCGTCTGTGGATTGAAGCGTATTGTAGCCGCAGCCACTTAAAGCGAGCGAACTGATCAACAGCATGATCAAAAATTGTTTGCGCATGGCGGTGCCTCTCCTCAAAAAACGATTATTGCCTAGATGGTGATTGAAGCGATTTTTACAATACTCCTGGAATGGCGGAGGAATCAAGCAGGATCTCCGATCAGGCAGATTCAGCACGTTCTTTTTTCGGAAAAAAATAATTTTTTTGTTTACCACCGATGCACATTGTGCAATACTTGCCCTACCATTGGTGCTGTATCGATATACGTTCAACACTATATGTTGTGGTTAACCGGGGAAAATACTATTTCATTGAATTCATGGAAATTGTCTTTTCTCTGGTCTTGAATAATCAGTTAGGGGAGATCATCTATGCAACTGACGACGGAACATACCAACCTCAAACCACTATCTGCCCAGCCAGGCTTTTTTGATACCGGATCACAGAATTCCCGTTTTTCTCACTACAAAGTGATACGCCGCAACGGGTCCGTCGTTGCATTTGAACCCGGCAAGATCTCGGTGGCCATGACCAAGGCGTTCATCGCGGTCGATGGCGGGCAGGGCGCGGCATCGGTCAGAGTGCGGGAAGTGGTTGCGAGCCTGACCACAGACGTGGTGAATGCATTGCTGCGCCGTCAACCGGACAGCGGTACTTTCCATATCGAAGATATTCAGGACCAGGTTGAACTGGCGCTGATGCGTTCCGGCGAGCATGATGTGGCGCGCGCTTATGTGCTGTACCGCGAGGAGCGGGCGCGGGAAAGAGCCAAGCTGAAGCAGAAATCCACTGCCGAAGCGGGCGCCGAAACACGGTATGTCATGGATGATGGCAAAAAGGTGCCGTTGGATATCGCCCAATTGTCGGCATTGATCGAATCGTCCTGTAAGGGATTGGGCAATACCATCGATGCGTCGTTGATTCTGAAATCCACGCTGAAGGATTTATACGACGGCGTGTCGCTCGATGAAGTCAGAAAATCGGCGATCCTGTCGGCGCGCGTATTGATCGAAAAAGATCCCGCCTATAGTTATGTGACTGCGCGTTTATTATTGAATAACATGCGCTATGAAATTCTGGGTGAAGAGATTTCACATCAAGCGATGCAGGCCCGCTATAAAGAATATTTTCCGGTATTCATCAAGCAGGGCATCGAAGCAGAACTGCTGGATCAACGCCTGGCGCAATTCGATCTGGCACGTCTTGCAGAAGCATTGGACGCCGAGCGGGATTTGCAGTTTGATTACCTTGGCTTGCAGACGTTGTACGACCGCTATTTCCTGCATATCAAGGAGCGGCGCATCGAATTGCCACAGGCTTTCTTCATGCGCGTCGCGATGGGATTGGCATTGAATGAGATCGACCGCGAAGCGCGCGCGATCGAGTTCTATCAGGTGCTGTCGAGCTTCGATTTCATGAGCTCGACGCCGACACTGTTCAATTCCGGCACCTGCCGCTCGCAGTTATCGTCCTGCTATCTGACCACGGTTCCGGACGACTTGGACGGCATTTATGAAGCCATCAAGGAAAATGCGCTGCTGGCCAAATATGCCGGCGGTCTGGGCAATGACTGGACATCGGTGCGGGCGATGGGCGCGCGCATCAAGGGCACCAACGGTAAATCCCAGGGTGTCGTGCCTTTCCTCAAGGTCGTGTCGGATACGGCGGTCGCGGTCAATCAAGGCGGCAAACGCAAAGGTGCGGTGTGCGCCTATCTCGAATGCTGGCATCTGGATATCGAAGAATTCCTGGAATTGCGCAAGAATACCGGCGATGACCGCCGCCGCACCCATGACATGAATACCGCCACGTGGATTCCCGATTTGTTCATGAAGCGCGTGATGGACGGCGGCGATTGGACATTGTTTTCGCCGTCGGACGTGCCGGATCTGCATGACAAATTCGGTCAGCAATTCGAACAGGCTTATCTGGCATACGAAGCCAAAGTCGAGCGCGGCGAATTGACGCTGCATAAAAAAGTGCCTGCGGTTCAACTTTGGCGCAAGATGCTGAGCATGCTGTTTGAAACCGGTCATCCGTGGATCACGTTCAAAGATCCCTGCAACGTGCGTTCTCCGCAGAATCATGTCGGCGTCGTGCATAGTTCCAATTTATGCACGGAAATCACGTTGAATACCAATGACAAGGAAATCGCCGTCTGCAATCTTGGCTCGGTCAATTTGCCCGCACATTTGAATGACGGCAAGCTTGATATGGACAAATTGAAGCGCACCATCCAGGTCGCCATGCGCATGCTCGATAACGTCATCGATATCAATTTTTACGCCGTCGCCAAAGCGCGCAACGCCAATCTCAAACACCGGCCGGTCGGGCTGGGCATCATGGGATTCCAGGATTGCCTGCATCAGCTCGGTATTCCGTACAGTTCGCAGGAAGCCGTGGAATTCGCCGATCGTTCGATGGAAGCCGTCGCCTATCAGGCGTACTGGGCTTCGACCGAATTGGCGGAAGAGCGGGGTTGCTATAGCACCTATCGCGGCAGCCTGTGGGATCGCGGCATTCTGCCGCATGATACGTTGGACGTGTTGCGTCAGGAGCGCGGCGGTTATGTCGAAGCCGATTCATCCACGACACTGGATTGGGATGCATTGCGGCAGCGCATCAAGCAACACGGCATGCGCAACTCCAATTGCCTCGCGATTGCGCCAACCGCGACGATATCGAATATCGTCGGCGTTTCCGCCAGTATCGAGCCGACCTACCAGAATCTGTATGTCAAATCCAACTTGTCCGGCGAATTCACGATCGCGAACAAATCGCTGGTGCGGGATCTGAAAAAGCTCAATCTGTGGGATGAAGTCATGATTGCGGACTTGAAGTATTTCGATGGCGCGATCAGCAAAATCGACCGCATTCCGGACAATATCCGCGCGCTCTATGCCACGGCTTTTGAAATGGATCCGCTCTGGTTGATCGAGGCGGGCGCGCGGCGGCAGAAATGGATCGATCAATCGCAGTCGCTGAATATCTATATGGCCGGCGTTTCCGGCAAGAAACTGGATGACACCTATAAACTGGCGTGGATCCGTGGCTTGAAGACGACCTATTATCTGCGTTCACTGGGTGCGACTGCCGCCGAGAAATCGACAGTGCGCGCCGGTTCCCTCAATGCGGTGCCGTCGGACGGCGGCATGTCTCAAGCCCTGGCGGCCAGAGAAGAGGTGGCGTCGGTCGAGATCAAATATTGCGCCATTGATGATGAGAGTTGCGAATCTTGCCAATAAATCCGAAACACCGATTAATTGCCTGCGCAAGCGATTTGCTGCGTTGGGTGGTGCTCGGAAACTCGCCTATCTTGCGATATGTCTCGTTTCCTGCGCTCCATCCGCCTTACAACTCATCTTGCTCGGTAAATTAAACAATGTTTCTCTGACTTAAACTGAAGGGAGTAAATGATGCTGACATTTGAAGATGAAGCCGTACCCGCGAACGTAACCCCGATTCATGCAGGGCATCCGACAGGCATGCACGATGTAGAAGCATTGGCAACGATTTCCACACAGGGTCATGACCGTGGTGCGCTAGCCGGCAAGCCAGCGGCCGAGGAGGAATCAACCGCCGGCAGCAGCAACCGGCGCATCTCGGTCGAAGACAAGCAAATCATCAATTGCAGCGCCGATGTCAACCAACTGGTGCCGTTCAAATACAAATGGGCCTGGGATAAGTATCTCGGCGCCTGCGCCAATCACTGGATGCCGCAGGAAATCAGCATGAGCCGGGATATCTCGCTGTGGAAGGATCCGAACGGTTTGACCGAGGATGAGCGCCGGCTGGTGAAGCGCAATCTGGGTTTTTTCGTGACCGCCGATTCGCTCGCGGCCAATAATATCGTGCTCGGCACCTACCGGCATATCACCAATCCGGAATGCCGCCAGTATCTGTTGCGCCAAGCCTTTGAAGAAGCCATCCATACCCATGCGTATCAATACATCGTCGAATCGCTTGGCCTGGATGAAGGCGAAATTTTCAATGCTTATCATGAAATTTCGTCGATTCGCGACAAGGATGAATTCCTGATCCCATTCATCGACACGCTGACCAATCCGCACTTCAAAACCGGCACGCAGGAAACCGATCAGCAATTGCTCCGAAGCCTGATCGTGTTCGCGTGCATCATGGAAGGCTTGTTCTTCTATGTCGGTTTCACGCAAGTGCTGGCGCTGGGAAGGCAGAACAAGATGACCGGTTCAGCCGAGCAATATCAATACATCCTGCGCGACGAGTCGATGCACTGCAATTTCGGCATCGACGTCATCAATCAGATCAAAATGGAAAATCCGCACCTGTGGACCAAAGCGTTCCGCGAGGAAATCTCTGAGCTGATGCAAAAAGCCGTCGCACTCGAATATCGCTACGCCGAAGATACGATGCCGCGCGGCGTGCTCGGCATGAACGCGCCGATGTTCAAGGAATACCTGCGCTATATCGCCAACCGCCGCTGCCAGCAAATCGGCCTCGACACGCTCTATCCGAACGCCACCAATCCTTTCCCGTGGATGTCCGAAATGGTGGATCTGAAGAAAGAAAAGAATTTTTTTGAAACCCGTGTAACGGAATATCAGACGGGTGGGGCGTTGAGTTGGGATTGAGGATTGCAATAGCTAACCATGGTATACATTAATAGGGGTCTAGGCGAACCGGATTTGTCATGAATAAACGATATCAAGTCTTTGTCAGCTCCACATATGCTGACCTAAAAGAGGAACGGCAGTGCGTAATACAGGCGCTGATGGAGATGGATTGCATTCCCGCTGGCATGGAACTTTTCCCAGCCGCAGATGAAGAACAATGGCTATTCATTAAGAAAGTTATTGACGACTGTGATTACTACTTACTTGTAATAGGTGGTCGGTATGGATCGACCACATCTGATGGCATCAGCTACACGGAAAAGGAGTTCGATTATGCAGTAAGCATTGGACTCAAAGTGATTGCTCTAATCCATGGGGAGCCGGATAACATTCCTTTCGGAAAATCCGAAAAAGACCCCGACTTGCGCACTCGACTCGAGAACTTCAAACAAAAAGTCATGGCGGGGCGTTTGATCAAATTTTGGAAAACCACAGGGGAGCTTCCTGGCTTGGCAGCGCGTAGCATATCTAAAACTATTAAGACTTATCCTGCGGTCGGGTGGGTACGGGGAAGCAGTGTTCCGAATGAAACTTTACTACTTGAGCTCAACGAACTTAGAAAGCAGAACACAGAGCTTGAACAATCCGTTCAGAAATTGGCCTCAGCTGACCGGCCAGTTATCGATGACATTGCCAATATCGACTCGCTTTATACCTTTCATGGAACATATTACAACTCTTATAGCGCATCAAAGTTGGACTTCGAGTGCTCAATCTCTTGGAGAAATTTATTTGCGCTTATTGCTCCATATTTGATTGAATACCCTAATGATGTATCAGTAAAAATTCGATTGTCCCAACTTCTCTTTGAGCGAACTACAGAGAAAGGGAGAGGGAAGGATCCAAGGATCAACGATCAAGAATTCAAGACCGTTGCCATTCAACTCAGTGCTTATGGACTAATCCAAACCCAATACTCTAAAACTACCCAAGGAGGCATGGCATTGTTTTGGTCACTTACCGATCGAGGTGAACGTTTTATGCTGGAAAGTCGAGTTATTCGTGAATGTCCAAATCTTGCGGAGCAGAAAATGCCTCTTCTATCGACAGAGCATCCTTGAATTCAGGCTTTATATATGCAGTAAATAAAACATTAAATCAAAATCTTTGTTGTTATCCAGATTTATCTTTTTTGTGAGGTAACTACCCATGCAAACCCGTGAAGAACGTGACACGATGGGAACGGTGCAAGTGCCCGCAGCAGCATTATGGGGCGCGCAAACCCAGCGCTCGTTGCAGAATTTCAAGATTTCCAATGAGCGTATGCCGGTGGCACTGATTCATGCGTTGGCGAGGGTCAAGCGCGCTGCAGCAAAAGTTAATCACGATTTGGGCTTGCTCAATGCCGCCAGCGCGGCGGCGATCATCGATGCGGCCGACGAAGTGATCGTCGGTCAATTCGACGATCAGTTTCCGCTGGTGGTGTGGCAAACCGGTTCGGGCACGCAAACCAACATGAACGTCAATGAAGTGCTGGCGAACCGCGCGTCGGAGATTCTTGGCGGCGGACGGGGCGCGGATCGCAAAGTGCATCCGAATGATGAGGTCAACAGAGGCCAGTCGTCGAACGATGTGTTTCCAACCGCGATGCATGTGGCCGCGGTGCAGGAACTGCATCATCATTTGATTCCGGCCATTCAGTTGCTGCGCGATACGTTGGCAACCAAAGCAGCGGCGTTTTCCAATATTGTCAAAGTAGGGCGCACGCATTTGCAGGACGCGACGCCGCTGACGCTCGGGCAGGAATTTTCTGGCTACGTCGCGCAATTGGAGCATGGCTTGAAACATGTTCAAGCTGCGCTGCCGCATGTGCATGAATTGGCGTTGGGCGGCACCGCGGTCGGCACCGGTCTGAATGCGCATCCGGAGTTTGCTGCACGGGTAGCGGCGGAGCTGGCGCGGTTGACGGGGTTGCCGTTCATCACGGCGCCGAATAAATTCGAAGCATTGGCCAGCAATGATGCGCTGGTGCATGCACATGGCGCATTGAAAACGCTGGCGGCATCATTGATGAAGATTGCCAATGACATCCGCTGGTTGGCGTCGGGTCCGCGATGCGGCATCGGCGAATTGCGCATTCCTGAAAACGAGCCCGGTAGTTCCATCATGCCCGGCAAAGTCAATCCGACCCAATCCGAAGCGATGACGATGGTGTGTTGTCAGGTGATGGGCAACGATGTGGCGATCAATATCGGCGGGTCGATGGGTAATTTTGAACTGAACGTCATGAAGCCCTTGATCATTCATAATTTTCTGCAGAGCGTGCGATTGCTGGCAGACGCCATGGTCAGTTTCAATGACCATTGCGCGGTCGGCATCGAAGCCAATGTGGAGCGCATCGATGCATTGATGCACAACTCGCTGATGCTGGTGACGGCGCTCAATCCGCATATTGGCTACGACAAAGCGGCGGAAATCGCGAAGAGAGCGCACCGCGAGGGCATCACATTGAAAGCAGCCGCCATCGCAACCGGCTATGTCACCGCCGAGCAATTCGATGCGTGGGTCATACCTGAAAACATGATTGGGAAGCAGGGCGGTTAATTTCCGCACGCGCTTCATGGCAGACACGTTTACATCCACGGATCCAGCCACGCGGCGCGAACGTTTTGCGTGGTGCATGTATGATTTTGCCAATTCCGGTTATACCACGGTCATTCTGACCGCCATTTTCAATGCGTATTTTGTCGGAGTCGTCGCAGCCGAGCAGGGCAATGGCCAGGCTACGCTGCTGTGGACGCTGACCATTGCTGCGGCCAATATGTTGGTGTTGTTCAGTGCGCCGGTGGTTGGCGCTATTGCCGATTATTCCAATGCCAAGAAGCGCTTTTTGATGATCACCACGGTGGGGTGCGTAGGTTTTACCGCATCGATGAGTATGGTTGGCCCGGGTGATATCATGTTGGCGGTCACATTGGTCATCCTGGCAACGTTCATGTTCGCCAGCGGCGAAAACCTGATCGCGGCATTTTTACCGGAAATTACGACACTAGAAACGATGGGGCGGCTGTCCGGCTATGGCTGGGCATTGGGCTACCTGGGCGGACTTCTGTCGCTGATCTTGTGCCTGGCTTATGTCACGTATGCTGAAAAACAAGGTTGGGATGCAGCCCATTACGTGCCGGTGACGACCTTGATCGTGGCTGTGTTGTTTGGTTTGGCGGCTTTGCCGACGTTGCTGTGGTTACGCGAAAGAAAAACAAATGTCGCATCCACATTTATCGCTGCAACGGCAATCAGCGCAGGATTTGGTCGATTACGAATGACATTGCACCAGGCTTGCGTACATACCGATTTGTTTCGGTTTTTGTCGTCGTTGACGGTCTACTATGCCGGCATTCATATCGTGATTGTGCTGGCGGCAGTGTATGCGCAGGAAGTGATGGAATTCACTACCCGCGACACCATCGTTTTGATCATGGTGGTCAATGTGACCGCAGCCATAGGCGCGTTTTTGTTCGGTCATCTGCAAGACCGCATCGGCTCCAAGCGCAGCATTGCATTGACATTGATGATCTGGTCGATAGCGATTATCTGCGCGTATCAGGCGCATGAAGAGAATTTGTTCTGGCTGGCTGCCAATTTGATCGGTATCGCGTTGGGAGGTGCACAATCCGCAGGACGGGCATTGGTCGGGCAGTTCACACCAGCCGGCCGCCAAGGAGAATTTTTTGGATTATGGGGACTGGCGACAAAATTGGCCGCAATCATCGGCCCGCTGACCTATGGCGGAATGGTGTATGTATTCGAAGGAGACCACCGCATCGCTTTGCTCAGTACCTTGGGATTTTTTATTGCCGGGCTTGTGATACTGATGACGGTGAATGAACAACGTGGGCAAGAAATGGCTAAGATTGATTATTAAAACGAGGAAAATTTTTTAGAGCTACCGCACGAACGGCTCAAGGCTTTTAAAAATGCCTGTAGAATCATGATAGATCCTACAGGTTTACTTTCAATTCATTAAATCTAAATTGCTTTAACCTGTGATAGGTGCAATGATTTTAATGATGATTATTTTGGAACTTCGTTGCGACCTTCAGCAGGTTTGCCTTCATGTGTCGTACCGTAGTTATCGGAACTAGCACTTTCTGGCGCAGTTGGTTTACCACATGCAACGAGGGTTAATGCAAAAAATATCGTAACAAAAAGTACTGAAAGTTTCATTTATCGTTATATCCATAGAATTTAAAAAAATACTTCTACTGCACTCAGACTATAACATGATATAGAAGAAGAATGTTTCTAAAAAATTATTTTTAAACTGATGTCTTAATTAAGGCAAGTAATTTTTTATACAAACAAAGGCGTTGCGAAATGAATAAAGAACCCCGCCGCAAGCAGCGGGGTATTTTGCTCAGAACAATGCAAGCTGGGAATCCGAGTGTAGTTTTAGATATGCCTTATCTTGAATTTGCACAGAAACACCCGAGAGTATCCAGCCCTTCCAGGCGATTCATGGAAGGTCAAAACCTCCTGAGAAGCTTAAAAGCAGCATATGGCACTTGAACCCGCCCGGATTCCCAGTTGTGCCAAGTACGATGAGTTACATGTAACATGTCAGCCGCCTTCTGCTTGCTAAGCCCTGCAAAAATGCGGGTTTCGCGTAATTTGCCATGATCAATCGGTTTAAATGGGTTGCGTCGATTTCTGCATTTTTTCACCTGATGAGCTTGATTGGTGGATACAAAACCCATTGCCACAAAACCCGATCAAAACGAGCGCCGGGTATCTTGCCTGACTCACAATAACGAATGACCTGAGCAACCCGTAAGCCGCGACTGATAGCGAAATTACGAGCAAGAACAGGACTATCGGCTTGAACTTCATGCTTTTTGTTCATCATCAATCCACCAATCGATTTCTTTCAAAGATCGTAATGAATGCATTGGTACAAAAGCCGGTAGCGCAGACCATAAAACCAGGCCGACAGGCCGCAAATCATCAAGCAAATCTGATTTCTCCTCATCCGATAAATCTGATGATGAAAGAACATCATCGATGCGATAAAGATAAAAATCAAACAAATTACCAAATTCAGAGCGTGTCAATTTCAAAGTGACAGTCTTTTCATTTTTCATTTTTCAAACTCCAATAAAGAAGCAAAACTGTTCCGCTTAAAATCGAAAAACTATTCCGCAAAAATTATAAACCAATTGCGTATAATTTGTATTATGTAAAACGTTTTTTAGATATCGCTCGGCAATTGAGAAAATTCTTAAGATCATTTTCGCCCCTTCCTTGGCTTATACCCATTCAGCGGTATAAACCTTTTAACTCAGCAATAAATGCGGCCCTTTTTAGGGCCGTGTTTTTTTGTGAAACCTGACATCATCAACCTTTTTGCGCAGAGAAATGGACTACCTCATAAAAACGACAAGCTGCGAAGAAATACAAAACATTACAGGCGAAGAACTGAGAATCATCAAGCAATGGAAAAAAGGAACCCGGCGTGTTCCCGCAGCGGCCAGCAAATTACTGCGGTTGTGTTTCGATGGAGACGCTAGCGTATTGCTTGGCCCTGATTGGAAAAACCACATTTTCAGGAATAACTTGCTATTCATACCCGAATGGCGGCGCGGATTGTCTGCACAGGATATCCGTTCAATGTATTGGGAAACTCAACTAGCAGCTAGTTTAAAACGGGAAATAAGTTTACTGAAAAGCGAGATTGAAAGACGAAACCAAGATATAGACCGGCTAGAAACAAAAGCAGAATTCTACAGAATGTAGTGGTCAACTAGTTCCGGATAAAAGATAAGCCGGATTTTCAGCCTTTGCTGGCGGGA
>NZ_QRCB01000054.1 GCF_009833095.1 Nitrosomonas sp. JL21 | reverse complement strand
TGGTGTAGGTATTGATGCGTGTATCTAAAACCATATTAGTAGTTCCCCTGTAAAAGAATTAATTAAACATCGTGCTCGATCGGTTATTCCAAATTTCATCAATTGAGCTTGATGTCGGAATGATCTGGAATGCTCTTCTCTCAGAGGGGCATGCTAAGACTAATCACTTGATAGAGATATAGGACATTACTTGTTTGTTTTTAAGTAATTATTTAGGCAAAAACAAGTAACGGCCTATATATCCAGTAAGGCAATTTCTCTAATATTGTTTCAGTGGCAAGAGGGGTGTTCTATACAGACAAGAGTGAGATTTTTATTTTCTGTCAGGGTGTAGAACCTGACATCTTAAAGTTTGGAAGAAGCAAAGAATTAAATAGCAGAGTGCTGATAAGAATAGTTGGAGAGTTTCATTTTTATCAGTACTTCCTCAATAACCATATTTTACAAGGGTTCACAGTTTATGAAAAAAGTCCTAAATATCAATTATTGCCTGCTAGCAATGATGACACTATTAATTACGTTGGTCGCCACTCCGAATTATGCCGACAATGCCGTTAAATTGAAAGTACTTGTTATCGCTGTAGGCGATGAAACACAAGATCCAGGATTAGCCTACATTAAACCAGCGCTTGATGAAATGGGAGTTCCCTACGAGGTGATGAATGCGGGAACGCAAGATTTAACCGCTGACATGCTTGCTTCTTTAAATGGAGTAGCCTGCGGTGTATTGGATAGCGGTTGTGTGGGTAATTTCAATGGCATCATTTTAACAGACTCTGATTTGGATCCGGCATTCACACCCGCAGAATGGGATTTACTTCATAACTATGAAAAAGATTTCAAAGTTCGTGAAGCGGTTTTATCGGGTTGGCCTGCCAAATATTGGGATGGCAACTCTCCGTTTGGCGTCTATCTGGACTATGGTTTGACATTTACATCTTCGGGAAATAATTATAATGGGCAGTGGTCTATTCCTACTTCCTTTCAAAAAGAAGTTTTCGAATACATCAACAAAGTTAATGCATTGCCCGTTACGGATTTTGCATTTGTAACCGTTCCAAGCCCGCCACCTACTGAGGCAAATCCAGGCCCACGTGATGGTACGGTCCCAGTGGTGACCCCACTCTTGAAAACCGGCAACGGTGAAGAAACACTGGTGTCGATTGTGCAGTACATGGCGCCATCCCAAACCACACCCGTCCGTGAAGTATTGATTTCAACAATCACCAATGCTTCTTTCTTGATTCACTCGAATGTTCTTGCTTATGAGTTCATTAACTGGGCAACACAGGGTGTATTTGTAGGCTCGCGGTTTATTCATATGACGGCGCACCTGGATGATTTATTCCTGGAAAATACGCTATGGGATCCACTCCTTAAAAGTGACAATCCAACTCATACCTATCGGTTGAACGGCGCTGATATCAGCAATGCAGTCAGCAAGCAAGCTGCCTTTTATGCTGCGCACCCAACGGCCAAGAGTCTTAAACTGGACTTTGCATTCAATGGCTCTGGGGCAGTTGTGAATCCCGAAGCCGCAGTTTTGGTTCCCAACTTGGCAGAAGATCTGGTAGAAGCCGTGATTGCCAACAAGACGGCATTCCGCTTCATTAATCACACCTTTACGCATGCAGATATGGATAGTCCGCCGGTACCAGCGACTGCGCCCTGCGATTATCCTACGTTTACCACCGTTGCGGCTATTCAAGCCGAGATTACCAAGAATCGCACGGTGTGGGGATTGCTGGGTCTTCCCGATCAAAGCGCTAATAACAAGGTGATGGTTACCGGCAACCATTCTGGTTTGAAAGATCGAAAATGCACTGATGATCCGACACAACATCTCAACATGGTGGATGTGCAATCCGATGATGTGCCATTTGAAGCCGGTGCTAATCCACTCTTCTTTACGGCTGCTGCAAATGCAGGTATAGCTTACCTTGCTTCTGATTCATCGCAGCTTAACCAGAACATCGAACAGTATGCTTCGAATGTCGATGATGGAAAAACCACGGATCGTCTGTTGTTACCGCGTTGGCCGACCAATATTTTTTATAACACCATTAATCCGACCCAGCTTGTTGACGAATATAACTATATCTTTCATGACCGATTTGTGAATGCGGGTCAAGATCCATGCGTAGTGCCCGGAGCTATCTGCGCTACACGGGACTATTCGCAGATTCTGATCGCTGAAGCAGAAGGTGCATTGAGACATATGCTGACCTTCAAGAAATGGCCTCACTTCTTCCATCAAGGAAATGTCGCTAAATATGATGCCAATGGCAATACGCTGCAATTTGATTGGTTGAATTCGGTGTTCACTGAGTATGAGAGGCTTATTAAATTACCGGTAAAAAGTTTTCCTTATCATCAAATTGGCGATAAAACCAAGGATCGCCTGAACGCCAAGTCAGCCATCATTCAGGCAGTGTGGAATCGCGCCAACAACACAGTCAGTATATCGGCAAATAAAGCAGTACCGAACCTCGAGGTCACTGGACTCACTGGTGGAGAGCTGTATGGAGGTCAATTTATTCGAGCAGTAACAGTCAATACGCAACCCCTGACATTCGCAGTAAATAGAGCATTGACACAGTAAATTTCGCTGACTTGAAATTCAACCGATTAAAGGATACCAAAATGAAAAATAGTTTCTTGCCAAAAATACTGACTACGTTACTGGTAAGCGGTATAGCTATCACGATTGGAACAGGAATGCCGTTATCAGCCCATGCTGGAGATAAAGGTGAGCATTCTTTCAAAGAGAAAAAGGAAAACAGGAATAAGCATCACAAGATCAGAGAACAGGAAGAAAAAAGCCTTAGATTCAAAGATAAATCTCATTCTAAGCATGTAAAATCATTGATAAAACAATATGAAGAGAGTGCGAAGATAGTTGCAAGGCAGGGGGGTGATCCAGCACCTTTGCTTGCGGCTGCAGAATATTATCGGAAACAATCAAAAGGAAAGAACTAGCTGCAAATCTGGATAGATTTTTAGTAAAAAATAATCTATTCAGTTTGTTATTAGGGGAAGCAGCTCGGTTTCAATTGATCGGACTGGGCTGGGTAAAAAAATAATTGAGTCATGTACTTAGCATGCATTGAAGTCTATGTTTTGCTTTCATCTCTATGGATGGCTAAAGAATAGCAAATAATTTGAGGTAGGTTGATTAACTAAAAAATAAGGCGGATTCTATGATGACTAAAATTGAAAAACTTAGACTTCTCGTAATGACGATTATTATCAGCACGTTGATGGCATGCTCAGTCATTAATGTTCAGAAGGATGTTGCGCTCCCGACTACTGAAAAATGGGTAGTGCTGCCTTTTCAAAATTATTCACAAACTCCTCGAGCAGGGGAGCAAGCAGAAGAAATATTAGCTACTTTACTAAGGATTAGAGGTCTTCATGGCATTGAGATGTATCAATCTCAGGCTGAGAGTAATGATTGGTCTGAAATGAACGACCGTAAACAGCAGGAAAATGCTTTATCAAAAGCCCGTAAAGACAGTTACATCTATGCAGTTGCTGGCAGTGTTGATGAATGGCAATACAAATTAGGTGTGGGTAGCGAACCAGCCGTGGGACTTACGCTTCGGATTATAGAAATTGCCTCAGGAAAAGTTGTTTGGTCTGCAAGTGGTGCTAGAGCCGGCTGGAGTACAGAATCACTGAATAGCACTGCACAGAAATTATTAAGAGAATTAATTTCCGACCTTACTATTAAACGCGCAAGTTAGTCTGAGAATTAGATCTAATTTAATGATTATTTAATAGTAATAATTAATTCTTGTGCTTACGAAGAGGTGTTGTTGAACAGTATGAAAGTAATTAAGGGCTGGAGATCTTACTAATCGCTGTTCCGCATAAGTGAAGTGAAAATAGTCAGGATTTCAGATTATTTGGCCTCAGTAATGATAAGAATTCTCCAGCAATGATTTGGCAATTTTAATTTTGATTAATAACGCATAATTTTTGATGTGAAAAACCAAATTTTATTATTAGGTGAGCTAGAAAAGACCAAATGGGTGGAATCTATTGCAATAGCCTTATTGCTTCCCGTATGTGGCTATGTCATTGATCCATTGGACCCACTCTTTATTCATTATGAGTTTCCATGGTTGGCTATCGCTCCTTTATTAGTAAGTCTTCGATATGGGTTTATATACGGACTGGTGGTCGCATCCATTCTAGTTGGCGTTATCTCAATTGGATTTTATGAGGAATGGGTTGAGATTTCTGTTTACCCTAAAGAAATGATCATTGGTTTGGTGATTCTCACCATGATTTCCGCTGAGTTTCATGAAGTGTGGAATCGGAAGATAAAGCTCATAGAAAACAGATATGACCATCTAAGAATAAGAATGAATAAATTTTCCTATACTTACCAGCTTATCAAAGCTTCGCATTACCAGTTGGAGCAACATCTAGCCAACCAAACGAAAAGCTTGCGATTGGCCTTGAGCGATCTTGAGAAACAAATCGAGTCTTTGGAAAAAAAAGATGGAGATTCTCACATAACGATTGGTAATGGAATTCTTAAGATTTTTAGCCAATATGTGAATGTACAGGTGGCGGGAATTTATGCGGTAACCGAGCAGCAGGATGTTAACGCTGAACCTATTGCTTACCTGGGGCGGCCTGCTAATGCATCTCCTGAAGATCCATTGATAAAAAGTGCACTGAAAAATGGATGTGTCACCAGCATCAGAGTGGAGAGCGGTGACGATGAAATGACCACAACTGAAGCAATAGTTGTAGTCCCTCTGGTCGATGTTTACCAGAAGATCTGGGGAATCGTCGTAATCTATGAAATGCCCTTATTTGCTCTGCACGAAAGTACGATGGATTTATTCGCCGTTTTAGGCGGAAAAATTGGTGATTTAATTAAACGACGAGCTGAATTTCTTCATATTAACAGTAAAGATAGAAAGAGTTTTGAACGTAAGTTAAGCAGAACCATTCAAGAAATTGCACAATTGAATGAATCAGCGGTGGTAGTTGCAATCAGTATCAGTTCTATAGAACTGCAACAGAAATTCTTGACGAAATTTCAGAATGAGTTGCGTGGGGCCGATGAAATGTGGATTTTTAGTGAAAACAGTGATTCTCAATTCTTTCTGGTTTTGCAGCCATACACAACCGAGGAAGGTACTAATGAGTTTCTTAATCGAACTGAAATAGCTAAATTACCGCTCGTTGAATCGGTCTACCATGGATTGGATAGAAAATCTTCTACTTACTGCAATGGTGATGTCAGCACTTATATGTGGGTTCTTAATGAAGAGACATCGCGAGAAAAAATACTATTAGAGATATATCAATTTTGTAAAAAAGGATTTATTGATAATAAGGGTACGGTGGGCAAATATGCGAGCAATTCGAATACTGTTTAAGTCCAGTCTATTGATTTTAATCCTGGGATTGGAAATCTATAGCCTGCAGTTGATTGTCGAGGATCAGATTGCTGTTCAGGATCTTAATCTTATATCAGTTTTTTTTTATCATTTTATGGTCAGCGCCCCTGCGGCTTACCTAATTTCTCAGATCCTAGTTCCTGGTCACGATGGCATTCCATTAAAAAATTATGTTTTCTTTTTGCTTGTCATATTTTATCTGCCGGTGCTGGGATTAAGCGGCTTGATTTTAGCAATTCCTCTTGCAATATTTCATAGATCCCGCTCGGAAAAATCAGATCTTCCTATAAATATCAATAAGATTAGGGAGCTGTCCAACACACAGGCATCAGTTGGCGATTCGCAAACTATCGATTTAGGTAATCTCCATGGTCTATATCGCTCCAAGAATTATCATAAGCGTTTGCAAGCGGTATATGCCACCTTAAAACTAAAAGATCTGGAAGCAGTACCTCTGCTACATAAAGCCCTTAAAGATCCGGTCGATGATATCCGATTACTTGCCTACGCATTATTGGATCGCAAGGAAAATCATCTCAGTAAGCGCATTCTGAAAAACAAACAAGCGCTGGAGAAACATGATTATTCGAACAATAAGATATTAATTCTACGAATTGTGAATGACTACTGGGAACTGGTGCGGCTTGGATTAATTCAAGGAGAAGCCCAGAACCATGTGCTTAATATGGCGCAAAAATATGTTGAGCTTGGTCTCAAGCAATATCCTCAAGATCTGGGGTTTAATTTCTTGTATGCTCAGATTTTGTTGAAGCTTAAGCATTTTCAGCAGGCCTATGAACAATTCAAGAAATCCGAGGAACTGGGTATGGATCGTAGTAATCTACTGATTTATTATGCAGAAATTGCTTTTCATAATCATCAGCATCAGGAGGTCAAGCGACTTCTTCAAGCGATAGAGCTTCCCACGAACTATCCAAAACTATCAGCCATTACGCAATTCTGGCAGAAGGCAAGTTAATGGATCAACCGACGAAGCATGCCGATATCACACTATTATTGGAAGGAACATATCCCTTTGTCAGAGGCGGGGTGTCTAGTTGGGTTCATCAGATCATTGAAGGATTACCGCAATATACATTTGCTTTAATTTTTCTTGGATCTCAAAAGAAGGACTACGATACACCCAAATATAATCTCCCTGTGAATGTGGTTCACTTGGAATGTCATTATTTGTGGGATCATTTTTCTTTATCCAAGCCAAAGGCCTGTAAGGGAAATCATACCTATGTCGCAGCTTCGGAAAAGCTCCACGATTGGTTTCGTGCGCCGCAGTCAAATTTCGATGAAGCCATCGTGAATAAGCTGCTGGTTACTCTAGGACAGCCATCCGGTTTCACTGCGGAAGAGTTTTTTTATAGTAAGGCTTCTTGGAAGCAACTATGTGAATATTATGAAAAATATAATTCACAGAATTCATTTATCGATTATATCTGGACCATCAAAGCCATGCATACGCCGCTGTTCAGGCTTGCTCAGGTGGCCCATCAATTTTCCCTTTCGACGGGAACATTTCATGCGATATCAACAGGTTTTGCTGGCTTCTTGGGCGTAATTCTGCACTATTTAACGGATCGACCGTTGATCCTGACAGAGCATGGGATTTATACCAAGGAACGAAAAATTGATCTGCAATCGCTTTTCATAAAAGAGCATCGGGATATATTGGGGGATGCGCTGCCCATGGGGATGCAATATCAAGAAATGTTGTGGATACGATTTTTCGAGTCATTGGGTAGGTTGGTTTATAAAGCCTCAGATCCGATCATCAGTTTGTATGAAACCAATAGAGAGCGCCAAGTCAACGATGGAGCAGACCGAATACGAACCCAAGTTATTCCCAATGGGATGGCAGTGGAACGATTCCTCGAGCTCCGTGCCCGGCGGCCAGAAAAGATTCCGTTGGTCGTTGGACTGCTGGGAAGAATTGTTCCGATCAAGGACATCAAAACGTTTATTCGATCAATGCATACCATTGTGTCGCATTTGCCTGAAGCCGAAGGCTGGTTGATTGGCCCCGAAGATGAAGACAAGGGCTATGTTCAGGAATGCAAAACGCTAGTGCATGAGCTGGAATTAGAAGAAAAAGTTCGGTTCATGGGATTTCAAAAAATCAGTGATGTTCTTCCTCGTTTAGGTGTGCTGGTTTTAACATCGATCAGTGAAGCATTTCCATTGGTGATACTCGAAGCCTATGCCAGCGGCTTGCCGGTGGTGGCCACAGATGTCGGTGCCTGTCGAGAAATCATCGAAGGCAACAGTGATGAGGATCGCGCTTTGGGTTGTGCCGGCATCGTTATTCCCATGGCCGATCCGGAAGCTACTGCTCATGCTGTGGTCGATCTATTGGGCGATGAGAATCGCTGGTATGCGGCCCAGAAAGCGGGTATTCAACGGGTTGAGCGCTATTATACACAGGCAAGAATGCTGGACAGCTACAAAACCGTTTATGATCAGGCGCTGACATCATAATGGCTGGCATTGGATTCCGATTGCGGGAACTGATGAAGACGGAAACATTGTCCGGATTGTTTCTGGCCTATGGTTTTTCCGGGATCATTAGTTCTGGCCCATGGGTTTTGTCCATCGTGGGTATCTTGTTGATAGGCATTATCAACACAGAAAATTTCTTTACCCCTTCGTTCGTTGGCCAATTCCAGATATCCATAACTTATTTGATGGCGCTTTCTCTCATACTCACTGGCCCATTGCAGCTCATGCTGACGCGCTTTATCGCTGACCGGCTGTATGAAAAGCATGAAGAAAAAGTGCTCCCGAATTTGACCGGCGCTATTTTCGTTGTCGTGGCCATAAGTGGAACACTCGCGCTGTTTTGTCTTGCTTATCTGTTCACCGGATCAGTGCTGTATCGATTGTTGATGCTCAGTGGACTGGTGATTCTCTCCACGATTTGGATCGTCGTGATCGTGTTGTCAGGATTGAAAGCGTATCGGGAAATTTTGTTCGCTTTTTTATTAGGCTATGGAATAACGGTACTGGTTGCGATGGAACTTGGAGAGTTCGGGCTCGAAGGCCTTCTGTTCGGATTCATTCTGGGACATAGTGTCCTGCTGTTCATGCTCTTGGTGGTGGTTTTTAATTCATATTCCAGTGAAACCTTGATCGCATTTGATTTCTTAGATAAGAATCAAATATATCCAAGCCTTGTTATTACTGGCCTGCTTTATAATCTGGCGATTTGGGCGGATAAATTTATTTTCTGGTTCAATCCTCAGACCAGTACGGTCATCATTGAACCGTTGCGGGGCTCTGAGCTTTACGATTTGCCTATTTTTCTTGCTTATTTATCGATTATCCCGGGCATGGCTGTATTTCTGCTGAGAATGGAAACTGATTTTGTTGAGAAATATTCCCAGTTTTATGATGCTATTAATAATGGTTCTTCTTTGAAAACCATCATCCAAATCTATGATGAGATGATTTTGGCGATTCGAAGGGGATTTTTTGAGCTTTTCAAGATACAAGGGTTGACGATCATTATTCTACTGGCCATAGGGGATAAATTATTGGAATGGGTGGGCATTTCCCCGTTTTATAGAGTATTGCTAAATATCGACCTGGTTGCCGTCGGTGTGCAAGTATTATTACTCGCAGTCCTTAATCTTTTGTTTTATTTTGATTATCGTAAGGAAGCGCTCTATCTTTGCCTATTATTTGTAGTGTCGAATATCGCATTTACACTGCTGAGCCAGTATCTAGGGCCGGCATTTTATGGCTATGGTTTTGCTATGTCGGTGTTGTTGACTACGCTACTGGGTATCGTCATGGTTTCCAATAAGCTGAACCGGTTGGTCTATGAAACCTTCATGCTGCGCTAGTATGAGCCGTATATATATGAGGACGCTGATCACGTCACAAATATGAGTATTGATGAAATGAAAACAAGTCTTTTAAATTGTCGCTCTCTTATACTGTTCATTAACAGTATGTTGCTATCGTGTATGCCGGCGCATACTGATCGTGATCGCAGTATCGCTTTTTTTTATGGCCATTCTGTGCCTGTCGAGTCGCTTTCTCAGTTCAAGCAAGTTGTTGTTGAGCCGGAGAATATGAGCAAAGAAAACCTGGAGTATCTCAATGGGAAAGGCGCTAAGGTCTTTGCTTACATCAGTGTCGGAGAAGTGAATCGTACCCGCTCATGGTATTCAGAAATCCCCAAAAATTGGTTCGCTGGTAATCATGACGCTTGGGGCAGTGATATTGTAGATTTGACCAATGAAGGTTGGCATGATTTTTTAATCGATCGATATATGACTTCACTATGGAATCAAGGGTACCGGGGTTTCTTTTTTGATACGCTCGATAGCTATCACAGGACAAGCGTTGATTTCGAAGATAGGCTGACACAGGAAAGAGCATTGATAGCCCTTATCAAACGAATTCATCAACATTTCCCAGGTGTTGAACTCATCTTCAACAGAGGATTCGAGATTTTGCCGGCAGTTGGACAATATGTGACTGCGCTGGCCGCTGAGTCACTTTTTCAGAGCTGGGATCAATCCAAACAGGAATATGCGGAAGTTCCTGAATCTGATCGAAAATGGCTGTTGAATAAATTAACCGAAGCGAAAAAACGATTTAAATTTCAAATCATTGTTATCGATTACGTTGATCCGGCACAAAAGGATTTGGCGCAAAAAACTTCCAAGCAAATATCTCGACTTGGTTTTACGCCGTGGGTAGCAAATCCTGGCTTGAATATGCTTGGCGTCGGCCCTTTATAATTTGCTACACGTCTCCAACGATATTGCATTTCTCATTGCTGGAAATCTGTTTAAGATCAGGAGTGCTGTATTACGGATAGAAAAGATGCTGAGCTAGCTACTGCCCATCTATCTATAAGGCAGTAGCTAACGGATGCGTGCCGCAATTACCTACATGCTTCAACCCAGGCATCTAAAGATAATCTTTTCTTCTGGAAATCAAAGTTCGACGCATTTGCTTTCGGGCAAAAGCTCGATGATGAAAGATTATATTCGATGCCGAATACAGGTTTTCCAGCGGCGACAAAGGGCTTGAGCAAATTGCATTCATCGTACTGATAGCATTCCTCATTGACCGCAAAGTCATAATGATTGACGAGATCTTTGATTTGATCGAGATTATTTTTCAATCCGATCGCCAGGCCAAGATCATGAGCTGCTTCAGTCAAGGCAACGTTATAGGCGAGTTGATCATTATAACTGAGCGCGAAACCGGTATTGTTGCTATAACCATCGACGTTGTCGGGGTCGACTGCATGGCAACCTTTATCCGCAGCCATTTTCATCCGTGCGCGCATGATTGGAACCAGAATATCCAATTTCCGCACGTCGAGCCATTTTTCACCAGGCCAGCCGTCCAAATCGCGACCGAGTACCGAGGCAGGAAATTTATTGGTGTCGGGGCGCCAGTTTTCATAGCTTCCGGCGCTGAAATAGCAAATCACATGCTTGCCTTTTGATCGAAGTGTCGAGATGGTGGCTGCACTGGTATCAAACAAATCGATGTTATAAACATCGACATTCAAGGCGGTGTTAAGTGTGCCCGTGTATTGAATGTGCCATTTCAGTCCAGGAATAGGTTTCCAGTCGGCACCTGTAGAAGGCGGGGTACCTGGATCCGGATCCGGCGGTGGTGGAGTCGTTGCTGATCGAGTGACTTGCAGGGCCATGTAGTCGAGTTGACTCATGTCGGTATCCTTGCTGTATGTGATATAACGCAAGGTGACCCGGTTTTTGCTGTTGATGAACTTTTCTGGAGTAGTGATCGTGGATGTGATATTGCTCCAATGCCAGTTTGCTGCATTGCTATTATTGGCGATATCGACCCATTTCCCGGTATTGACCTCGAGTAATTGGAATGTCCATTTTTGAGCAGTAGCCTCTTGACCACGATAATTTGCTCGTAACACAAGTTTATCGACTGTCGTATTGGGGCTAGCCGGCACCGTAAAATTAAACCTCCCAACATATCCGGCCGCGCTGGGATGAAATTCTATATACTTGGTCGCATTATCATCCGTTGCCTGCTGATCTTTCACAGCCAGAACTTCCAAAGGTTGTGATGATGCAGAACCTAGCTTATTTGTTAAACCTGAGGGAAATATCAGCTCTGCAAAACTGATGTTCGACATGAGCAGCGCCATGCTTAACAATACTCGCCCAGACATTTTTATTTTGTTAGATCTATTTATTCCGTAAGAAACAAATTTTCCTTCCTTACCCATGAGGGGGCTATTCAAAGAATGATGAGATATCGGGATTATTCCGGATTCAGACATAGAATTATTCTCCTTTAATGATGGAGTCACTTCACTGCGGACAGCAAAGCACTCTTCGTGTTTTGATCTGCTCTTCCCAAGCAGAGAATTGACTTTGCAGATGTTAAAAATTGGGAACTAAGTTAACTTAGTTAATCGGACATCAGAATCGGGGCGGTTTGAAATTCTCAATCTAGTCGCCACCGCTAGATTCTATTTTTCCACTCGTCGGCTTAATGATTGGCTGATCTTGTCTGCGATTTCTAGGGTTTCCTACTTTTGGAAGGATGCTGCGAATAGCAGAACGAATCCTCGTACATCAAGCCGCTTTAATGACGAGTCAGACAAATTAACAGAATCGATAACGAGTGATCTTTGAAGAAAGGGGTAAATGACAGTTTATTCATGAAAACTCTCATTGAGTCCTTTAGGTGTGTAATACCTTCCCATGCGGCAACGAGAATATACGTGGGAATAAATTCCATGTCAACCATTTCATCATGTACGGATTGAATCGATGGTTGTAGCAAGTAGCATCCTGCAAAAACGCTTAGTCAGGATGCTCGGAAAAATGACTGTACTTGCATGCAGTCAGATTATCTTAAAATCAGGCAGTAAATATACATTCACTGCCTGTCAATTGCGAACGGAATTTCTGCTACTGTCGGTGTTTCTGTCTTATTTTACCTTCCAAGAGAGCGCATTTGCCCAACTAGAGAACTGATCAGTTCCACTTTTGAACCCGCGGATTCGAAGACGGCTTTTGCCATCGGATGAAAGATAGGATTGCGGCGAGGGAGGATTGATTTGAACCACGACATCATTGGTATTACCGACTGAACGGTTGTCCATCAGATCCCACTTAGCTTTTTTAAAGTTATAAAGGTAAATTTCCTGTTTCACGTTCTTTTTGGAATACTGTCCGCTGTACACAATATTTAATTCTGAAATTTTATCGGGCGAAACGGCGGAGATAGTGACCGATGCATTCCAATCGGTAACTTTGCCGCCAGATCCATTGGCGGCTTTGATGTCGTAGGTATCGGCGTCATTAGCCTTCAAACTGGCAAGCGTTCCCGTGTCGTATTTCCCTGCAGTAATGGCGATCTTGTCGGCGTAAATCGGGACAGGCTCGACATTGAAAGTGCGATTGAGCTTGTTATAACCCGTGGAAGTTTCCCAGATGCCGGAATTAGACAATCGAATGGAATACTCGGGTCTTCGGTACAATTCGGTTTCTGGGTCCGGCAAATTTAGCAATAGCTCATAATTACCGGCTGGTAAATTTTCCGGAATGGTGACTTCACCGCTGATGGCATGGGTCTGACCAGGCAGCCAGAATCGTGGGTCAGCTTGTAATTTGAACGTATGCAATGATCCGTTGGTATGCCGCAAAATCAACTCGACCAGGCGCGGATTGAATGGTGCGGCAAACCCTTCGTTTTTTAGCTGTACATTAAATTTGAATTGTTCACCCGGCTTGATCTGGCTATCAAAATTACTGGTCAACAGAGTGAAGTAATAACCGAGCCTTTTTTCAATCTCAGCATAGCAACCTTCATCGACCCATTTTCGTAATAAAGGCTTATACCAATCTTGATTCAGAAACGACCAGTGAAACTTTGCCAGTTCATTTAATGCGGTCGCACAACTGAGCCGGTTCGGATCCGGATCGGAAAGAGAATTGTAATCACAGGTTTCGCCGCCCATGGGTAACCATTTCGTTTCTTCTGCCAAATAGGGATATTCGGAAGAGCTTATGAAGGTTCCGCCATCTGACTGACTCGACACAAAGCAATCGTTATGGTGTCCGGTACGCGCCAACTGGGAGTTCGTATGTGCCGTGGTACTATTAACGGGTGAAGTGTCACTGAAGATATTTTGCTTCGATCGCGGCGTTCTGAGCTGGATCATACGATTGGCGGGCAATACATCCAGCATTCCAAAGACGACCTCAGCGCGTTTGCTCCAGTCGGAGTCAGGCTGGAAATGATCGGAATACCACCATTCACCCCACAGTCCAATAAATCCCGCTTCCATGACAGCAATGACATCGCTATGTTTGTTCAGTATGCCGGACAATTGATTCAAGTGAGCCATTATTCTGTCTTTGGAGGCATCCCCATAAGGCGGCGTTAAATTGGGACCTGAAGTTTCGGAATATGAAAACCGCGGAATCACTTTTAATCCTGCTTGGCGAATCAAGTTGAAATCCGCTTGCATCAGATCCAAATACTGTTGACTGATGTCGCTGTTAGAGAAAGTGTCCAGATAAAAATACCGGTGAATCAGGCTGATTCCTTCATTCTTGATATAACATTGAAGCGTACCCGGATCCAATGGCGTGTAATGGCTTGCTTTTGTTTTTGCGCTTGCAAAAAAACCGCGCTCTGGATTGGCTATTGCACCTGCCATGGGCTTGTAACTCAATGTGTACGTATAGAAATCGCCCGCATCACCGACAAAGCCGTTATCCGGATAATAGTCTTTGATAGCCGCTGAATGATCAGCCCAGGCGACCCAGTTGAAACTCGGCACCCCCTGACCCAGAACATTCAGATCCGCTATTTTGAGACTGAATTCTATATCCCGCCGCCCATCAGCACCTGCGAGATCGCTGACCGGATAAAAGTTGATTTGCTGCCAGCTCCATGCCTCTTGAAAAGAGTCGCCTGTAAATTTAAAAATGGTAACTTTGTTCTGACCGCCCTGAATGAGTACATCAGCGCCGATTGAAAGTGAACTGCCGCTTCCTCTGAAGCCGGTCATCAGATTCTTATCGATATCGACAAGCAAATTATATCGATAGCCATCCGGAACAAAGGCAGGCCCATCAAGCACTTTGTAGCGTATATGGAGATCATCGCAATCATGGGCTATCGTGATATTTTCCCAATCGATATGCCCGGCTTCAGCTTTGTCGCCGGCTGGGTCGCTGCCATAAGGTATGGCTTGTGCCCATCCTTCTCGATTGCCATCAATGACAATCGATGTGCCTCCGATTTGATTGGATAAGCTTTGCAAACCGTTACTTGCTGAAGCGCCGTCGCTATAACAATTCCCAGCAAACACCAATACAGTCATCGTCAGCCATTGATGTAAAGAAGGGAAGTGGGAAATTGCCGATTTGTTATCGTTCATGTTCTGTTTCGTACTCTCAAATGAATAATCAACGCATGCTGCTCAGACCAAATGATTGATCAGAATCTGAGCAGTATGAGATTGTTAAGAATAATTCTGTGCCTGATCTACTGCGGCCAGCCGCTGATACCTCGGGAAATAATTCAGCCTCTGACTAAACCCGATTCATCTTAGAGTTGCAGAATAGATAAGTAAATAAGACAAAATTTATTTATCTTTAAGGGTTTATTTAGAAAGTTCTGGGACGAGTTTTAGACGATGGCTCAGCTTGCAGATCGGATGAGCCTCTGCTGATATGAATGTCAGCGGTGAGTTTTTCTTGGAACACATCTACATTCATCAAAACTTCATTCGTTTTCGTAAGTGTCGACAAAGATATAAGAAGATTTACTCCGTGTCGATGCAATTATCAAGAATCCACATTCTTGAAGCAGTTGCAACAACTGAAATCCATTTGTGTATCGTCAGAATAGCCTGGACGGCTCAGCCGTCAGCAGCAAATTTTGGGCGTTCACGTCAGCGTAATCCTCTGCATTTCTAAGTGCGCCATCGACCTCAATACGTTGTGGGGCGGGAGATTGCGTTGAGCCTATACCTTTCATTATTAACAATTGTTAACGAAAAAAATTGAGCAATGTTAACTGCCAAAGTTAACACACAGTATCTATTCAGAAATTCCCCCTCTCTTTAGTATTCACCTCGAACAATTCCCTTCATTCAATGAAGATAAGGAGGAAAGCAGCACTTGATTCAGAGTGAAAGATTTTCCCAATTCCTTTCGGGAAAACAAGCTGATACCGGCTAGTAACTCGACCGCATGTATTTCAACTCAATGGGATCCATTCAGGTGAAATCGGCAAGACCAGATCCAAATGACCAGATAACACAATTGACTTTACTCGAAGATTTCAAATCACTCATTAAAGGAATAATCATGAATCCACGCACTATTTTCGTTGATACCCACATTGCAAATTATCAGGCTATTGTTGAACGATACGATGCCCGATCAACGAACTTGGTATATCTATCCAATCCTCGCACCGATTCTTTTTTGATTCAGGAATACATTGCTGCTCATCATCTCGATCAGGCAGATATCAATCTGATTACCGCAAGCAAGAATCTGAACGGCTTGATCACTGACCGGATAATATTCGTTGATCCGGGCGTGGCTGATTATCAAAGTTTGATCGCCCATACCGGCACGAGCGCAACGATCGTTGTGCTGGATGCACATACCGATGGCGTCGGACAAATTCATGGTTATCTGACTAACACGACTGGTTCGATTTCCACTGTCGATATCGTTTCTCATGGTGACGCAGGCGTTTTGTATCTCGGTTCGACGGCCTTGAGCAGCGATAACATTGCGCAATACGAAGACGAATTGTCTAATATCGGTCATCAATTAGCTCAGAATGCCAATATCCTGCTGTATGGTTGCTACGTGGCAGCGGGACAAGCCGGGCAACGCTTCATTGATCGACTGGCGGAATTGATCGGCGCAGATGTGGCTGCATCGACTAACTTGACCGGTGCCGCAGCACTCGGCGGAGATTGGGTGTTGGAAGCAGTGAACATGGGCGGTGAAGTGAGAGCTGGTGCGTTACAGATACCTGCCTACCAAGGGGCATTGGTTTCCATCACAGGCAATTCATGGAATAACCCAGCAACCTATACTGAACAATCAGCGGCAACTCGAATTGATACCAATGTATCAATCAATAGTTGGAATAATGGCACGAATACCTCGTTAACGATTTCAGTAGCTTCTGCTCATGCAGGCGATCAATTAACCGTTCTGTCAACGTCCGGTAATAATCAAATTTCTGTCTCCGGTTCTAATATTATTTATACCAGCGGCTTTGGCAGCGGCACACCGGCCATCATTGGCACCATCAACAGCACGAATAATGGCATCAATGGCAAATCCTTAGTGATCAATTTGAACAATAATACGGCGACTAATAGCAATGCCGTGCAAGCGCTGGCACGTGCACTTCAGTTTGCAAATACATCGGATGCTCCGCCATCGGGAAATCGTGCGATCACCTTGACATTGGATGACACTAGTGGCGGTACAGTATCTTCAAGTGGTGCTTCTGTGACCATTACGCCAGTCAACGATACACCCGCAGCGACCAATTTAAATTCAGCCGAGACCTACACCGAAAATACGCCGCTGAATCTCATCGACATTGTCGCAAGTGATCCTGACAGCGCCAATATTACCGCCACATTGACGCTATCCAACGCAGCAGCCGGCGCTCTGAGCACTGCGACGTCAGGCGCGGTAACCTCCACCTATAATGCCGCTACCGGCGTATGGGTTGCGAGCGGTGCCGTGGCCAATGTGAATGCACTATTGGCAGGCGTTACGTTCACCCCGGCTGCTAATTCTACGAGCAGCTTTACGATTACCACGAACATCAGTGACGGATCATTGAGTGTTTCCGGCACCAAAAACATGACCGGTGCGGAAGTCAACGATGCTCCAACGGCCACCAATTTAAATGCCGCCGAAACCTATACCGAAGATACGCCGCTGAATCTGATCGACGTGGTTGCCAGTGATGTGGACAGCGCCATCATTACCGCCACACTTACATTATCCAATGCAGCCGCCGGTAATCTCAGCACTGCGACCTCCGGCGCGGTGACATCGACCTTTAATGCCGCGACTGGCGTATGGGTAGCAAGCGGTGCCGTCGAGGATGTGAATGCCTTATTGGCAGAGGTTACGTTTACACCGGCTGCTGATTTTAATGGCGACTTCACGATTGCCACAAACATCAATGACGGATCGCTGAGTGTTTCCGGCACCAAAAGCATGACCGGAACAGCAGTCAACGATGCGCCTACGGCCACCAATTTGGATGCCGCTGAAAACTATATCGAAGACATTCCGCTGAATCTCACCGACATTGTAGCGAGCGACATCGACAGCTCCACGATTACCGTTACATTAACCTTATCCAATGTAGCGGCGGGCAGTTTGAGCACAGCATCGTCAGGCGCCGTGACTTCCACCTACAATGCCGGCACGGGCGTATGGGAAGCGAGCGGCGCAGTAGCGGATGTGAATGCGTTATTGGCAGGCGTTACGTTTACGCCGGCAGCTAATTTCAGCAGTAATTTCACCATTGCCACGAACGTCAGCGATGGAACACTGAACATTTCTGGCATTAAGAACATGACTGGAACGGCGGTTAACCATGCACCGACCGGAAGTGCTACCGCAGTTCTGCCAGCGGGTACAGAGGATGTCAATTACACCATCGATTCAGCCGACTTGCTGCAGGGCTTCAGTGATCCGGACAGCGATGTCTTGCAAGTAGCGGATCTCAGCGCTGATCATGGCACGGTAGTCGATAATGGCGATGGTACTTTCACGATCAGTCACACTGTTGATTACAATGGTCCGGTTTCGTTACATTACAACGTCGTTGACGGCAATGGCGGTAGCGTTGCAGGCAGTCAAAGCTATAGCTTGACGGCAGTCAATGATCTGATCGTTTCAGACACACGCATCAATACCTACACCA
>NZ_QRCB01000053.1 GCF_009833095.1 Nitrosomonas sp. JL21 | reverse complement strand
CCTTGATTCTTCAAGGGATAAAGAAGGAATGAAACAAGGTGCATTACAGAAAATTTTTCTTTAGAAAAAATTTTTATCTAGACGCTTTTTTTTACTTTTTATAATGCAATATAAATTTCTTATACTACATATTTTCGTATTATGCTCAATAAACCTTCCGCGGTAAATGGTTTTGTCAAATAATCATTTGATCCTGCTATTCTTCCTTTCGCTTTGTCAAAAATCCCGTCTTTGCTCGACAACATAATCACTGGAGTGGATTGATACGCAGGATTTCTTTTAATCAGCATGCATGCCTGATAGCCATCCAAACGTGGCATGACAATGTCCATAAAAATGATATTCGGTTGATTATCTACGATTTTAGAAATCGCATCGAACCCATCTTCTGCCAGAATAACGTCATACCCCGATGACTTCAGGAAAATTTCCGCGCTCTTCCGGATGGTACTACTGTCATCGATAATCATAACCTTAACATTTTGTAACTTATTAACATCGTTCACAGTAATTCTCCGATTTTTTATAAATCATATTCTGAGCACGAATATCCATTATTCAAAAGCTTCGGCAGCAAGTAAATTGTTAACTTACTTTCTCCAAAAAGCGGGGGTAAATATCACCAACACAGTAAAAAATTCCAATCGGCCCAATAGCATTGCAAAACTGCACATCCATGTCTGAAAGTCATTTAACAAAGCATAGGTATTGGAAGGCCCAATCTCACCAAGACCGGGGCCTAAATTATTAATGCATGCGATTGCGGCTGAAAAGGCTGTGATCACATTTAATCCACTTAACGTAAGTCCAAGTGCGACTAACGCAATACTCACCGAGTAAACAAACAAAAATACAAGAACTGCCAGAATAACTCGATTGGCAACAACATTCTTGCCCACTTTGGCGGGAATGATTGCACTTGGATGCATCATAATAATCATTTCTCGATAAACTTGCTGATACAGGATGCGCGCACGAATCATTTTAATACCGCCACCCGTAGAACCTGAAGAAGTACAAAATCCCGACAAAAATAACATCCACAATGGCACAAAAACCGGCCACACGCTATAATCGGTATTACTATATCCCGTGGTCGTCGCTACAGAAACGATATTGAAAACTGCATACCGCAATGCCGTTAATGGATCAGAATATACCTCAGCAAACCACAAATAGAATGCTAATCCCACGCAACTGATCAATAAAATAACGAGATACCAACCCACCTCAGAATCATAGCGATAAAAGCTAAGGCTTTTCGCCCGCCAAGCCAAGAAATGGGTGGCAAAGTTTATTCCAGCAATTAACATAAATACAACCGCAACCGATTCGATGAGCGGTGAATCCCAATACCCATAACTGGCATCATGAGACGAAAAACCACCCAATCCCAGTGTCGTAAAGGCATGCATTATTGCGTCAAACCAACTCATACCGGCCCATCTGTATGCAATAGCGCACAGTAATGTCAAACTGGCATAGATAGACCACAATCCTTTGGCAGTCTCCGCGATGCGAGGAGTAAGCTTAGTTTCTTTCATTGGCCCAGGAATTTCAGCATTCAATAACTGCCGGCCACCTACCCCCAGTAATGGCAAAATCGCTACTGCCAAGACGATCAGCCCCATGCCACCCAGCCAGATGATTTCTCCACGCCAAAGATTGATAGAAGGCGGCAACGCATCCAAACCGGATAATACTGTGCCTCCGGTAGCGGTCAATCCCGACACAGCTTCAAAATAAGCCATGCTGACGTTCAGTTCGGGTAGATAAAACAACAAAGGCAGCATAGCAAAAATAGGCAATACTGACCAAACCATCACCACCAGTAAGAAACCATCTTTCGTTTGCAATTCACGTTTGTAACGCAATGTCATCAACCACACGATGAATCCACAGCATATCGTAATCACGATAGATTCTTCAAATACGACTTTTGCTCCATCATCATTCCACTCTGCTAGACCCAACGGAATGATCATGGTAAGGCCGAATATCAGAATCATCTTCCCGAGTACATTGAGAACCGCAAAAAGTCGATTCATTCTTCCTCTTGCTTACAAAAAACCGACATTAACTTGAAACAGCTTCTCCACTTCCCGGATCATTTTTCTGTTGATGACAAATAAAATGACATGATCCTCTTGCTCGATGATGCTATCGTGATGGGCAATGATTACGCGTACACGGCTCTTTGGCTCCAGCTTTTCTTGCTCCGCTATCAAATTCTCCCCGACGATTCCTTTTGATCTCGGCAGCCCCCGAACAATGGCTCCAATCGTCGCTCCTTTGGGCAAATTGATATTTTCAATCTTCCGTCCCACGACGTTGGACGACCGAGCATCGCCATGGGCGACCAATTCCAACGCTTCCGCCGCGCCGCGTCGCAAACTATGGACAGCCGCGACATCGCCATGCCGGACATATGCCAGCAAAGACCCAATAGTGACCTGCGCCGGTGAAATGGCGATATCGATACCGCCACTTTGCACCAAATCAACATACGCTCGGCGATTAATCAATGAGATGACTTTGTGCGCACCCATTCGCTTTGCCAACAACGCTGACATGACATTGTTCTCGTCATCATTCGTCAATGCGCAAAACATATCCATATCGGCGATATTTTCGCTCTCAAGCAATGTCTCATCGGTGGCATCGCCATTCAACACCAAAGCATCGTTCAATTCTGCAGCCAAACGTTCACAGGCTTGATAATTATGCTCAATGATCCTCACCTGATAGTCTTTTTCCAGAGTTTGGCCCAGGCGCTTACCTATCCTCCCACCTCCCGCAATCATGACGTGCTTGACAGGTTTATCCATGCCGCGTAACTCTCGCATGACGGTACGAATATCTTCCGTAGCAGCAATGAAAAAAACTTCATCTTCAGCTTCGATAATCGTGTTGCCTTCAGGAATGATGGGGCGGTCTTTGCGAAAGATAGCAGCAACCCGCGTATCGACATTGGGTACATGTTTACGCAATTCTTGCAACTGCTGACCCACCAGTGCGCCACCTTTTAATGCCCGCACCGCAACCAGACTGACTTTTCCGGATGCGAAATCAAGCACCTGGAGCGCCTCTGGAAATTCGATTAATTTCTCGATATATCCCGTCAGAATCTGTTCGGGACTGATCGCAAAATCGACACAAAAATTCGTATCTGAAAAAATTTCCGGATGCTTCAAATATTCGGTTGATCGAATTCGTGCAATTTTTGTGGGAGTATTAAACAGCGTGGCAGCAAGCTTGCAGGCTACCAAATTGGTTTCATCGGATTCGGTCACCGCCAGAACCATATCCGCATCATGAGCACCGGCGTTGACCAGTACCGATGGGTGTGCAGCATTGCCTACAACAGTACGTAAATCGAAACGATCCTGTAATAACACCAGCCGTTTAGGATCAGTATCAACCATGGTGATATCGTTGGCCTCACTGACCAGACTCTCGGCCACTGACGAGCCCACTTGCCCTGCGCCAAGAATGATTATTTTCAATTAAATGCTTACCCTGCTTTGAAATTACGCCGTTGGCACACTTATTTCGCTCACCGGTTTTCCCTCACCCAGTCACGCCATTGGGCAAACAATTCAGGATCCAGTGCCGCAATCACCGAACGCTGCCACGGCGAACCCTCCCAATAATCATCATATTCAAAACCGCACATATTTCCACCCGCCTCTTCAAGAATCAGTGAACCGGCGGCATAGTCCCAAGGTTTCTGGCCTCCATGCAAATACAAATCAAAATATCCCGCGGCGGTATAGCACCACTCAAGCGCACATGCTCCATAATTGCGCTGCGATGCATACGGCGGATACGCCGCAACTTTAGCCGCCAGCGCGCGATCGAGCCGCTTCAGATCAACATTGGCTGTGGCGCTTTTTAGTACAGGCACATATTTCTTGATCGGCAATGCCGTGCCATTTAAGTAAGCACCGCCTCCCTTGGTCGCATAAAACATCTCTTTGGTAACTGGGTTATGAATCACCCCCACCACACCCTTGCCTTGCTGCATAAATGCCACCGAAATTGCGAAATAAGGGAGACCATTAAAAAAATTCGAAGTGCCATCGATCGGGTCGACACTCCATAATCCTTCCTTACCTTCTTCCCATTGTTTTTGCTGTTCCGATTCAGACATTTCTTCGCCCATGGCTGGAGCCGGGCGAATTTTCTGCAGCGCTTCGAGCAGAGCAATTTGAGCAGCAATATCAGCTTCAGTAAAAAAACTGCCATCCGACTTCATCTGCCGGCCCACCTGCAGGTAACGCGGCATGATCACTTTCTGCGCAACATCGCTGACAACTTCAATAATTTTTTCCAGCACTTATTCTGCCCGCCATTTGATCGAACAGCCGATACTCGGAATTTGATCTTCTGGGCCGCGACCTGTCTTGGCCACTTGCACCATGGCTTCGAACAAGTCGCGGCGCACATCTGCAGGCGCGGCTTCCTTACGTGACGCATCTAGGCGTCCACGATACTGCAATTCCAATTTGTGGTTAAAACCAAAAAAATCCGGCGTGCAGACTGCGCCGTATCGTTTGGCTATTTCCTGGGTTTCATCCCATACATATGGAAAAGGATAATTAAGCTGCTTGGCTATTAGCGCCATATTGTCAAAGGAGTCTTCTGGATAATCTGCCGGATCATTGGACATGATAGCGACGGCATTGATGCCATACGGCTTCAGTTCGTTGACATCACGAATGATGCGATCCTGGACTGCTTTCACATACGGACAGTGATTGCAAATAAACATGACCAACAAACCATGCTCCCCTTTTACCGAGGACAGGTTATAGCGCCTCCCATCCACGCCCGGCAAATCGAAATCAACTGCCTTCCAACCGAAATCACATACTGGTGTTTCCAAACTTGCCATACCGTTTCTCCTAAAATCGATGATATTCTTGAGCATTGATTCCGCATCAATCGCTGCAATTAAATGCGCGCGATCCTCAGGAAGAATTCCAAAGGTTGCAAGCAGCACTCAGGCGGCGAAATCGGGTAAAACATATACGATCCGTAAATGCGTATTTTAAGCCTAATTTTTACGCAACCTTACGCTCGATCCGCTCGAGCGCAGCTATTCTCAGAACTCCCATCAGGCGATGTCAAGCTCACATATCGTGCTATATTATCATGAGTCCATTTTCTGAGATTGTTACTTATCACACTCTATTAGATCCCATTATGCACGCTCGCTTTTATCACCCGGCGGAAATGAGTATGGGGCAAGTACTCGAACTCTCTCATGAAAACAAGCATCATGCCACACGGGTGCTGCGCCTAAAAAAAGGCAATCCAGTCACTTTATTCAACGGAAGAGGGGGAGAATTTTTCGGACATATTGATCACATCACCAAATCCAGCACGACCGTGCGCATTGAGAGTTATCACAACAAGGAATGCGAATCTCCACTACATATCGAACTTGCCCAAGCGATCTGTGTAAATGAAAAAATGGATTGGATCATACAAAAAGCAGTGGAACTCGGCGTTACATGCATACAACCCGTGATGACCACACGCAGCATCGTCCATTTATCGGATGAACGATCTTCCAAACGCTTGCAGCACTGGCATAAAATTGTCATTGCCTCTTGTGAGCAATGCGGCAGGAACCGCTTGCCAGACATGAAGTCTTTGATCACGCTACCCCAATGGTTAAGTCACAAAAAAACGAACTGCTCATCCAATGATTTGCATTTAATGCTTTCCCCGATCACCACACAAAGCTTACGAAACATTGCTGCACCATCGTTAAATACAAACGTGGCGCTGGTCATTGGACCCGAAGGCGGATTTACTGAAGATGAGGAAGCCGCTATTTCACAGGCTGGCTTTTTACCGATACGCCTCGGGCAGCGCATCTTGCGGACCGAAACCGCTGCCTTGGCTGCCATCGCAGCATTGCAGGCTTTGTGGGGTGATTATGCTGGCTCATAAAAAATCATTCATCACTGACAACCATGAATACATCGAGTGAATTTGTCTCTTGGTTTCGTTCTGTGGCGCCTTACGTCAATGCCTTCAGAAACAAGACATTCGTTATCGGCTTCAGCGGTGAAATGGTCACTGAAGAAACATTTGTCAATTTCATTCACGACGTCAATCTGCTTGCCAGTCTCGGTGTCCGGTTGACACTCGTGCATGGCGCCCGACCCCAAATTCAGCTACGCCTCGATGAATCACAACAGGATACATTGTCAGTCATGGGTATGCGCGTTACCGATCCGGCTGCGCTGCAATGTGTGAAAGAATCCGTAGGGCGTGTACATCATGAAATTGCCGCACTGTTGTCGATGGGTCTGCCGAATTCTCCGATGGCGAATGCATCCATTCGCGTAGCAAGCGGCAATTTTGTCACTGCTTGCCCATACGGCGTCATTCAAGGCGTCGATCTGATGCACACCGGCAAAGTGCGTAAAATCAATGCGGCTGCCATTCATTCCCGCCTGGAACAAGGTGAGGTTGTATTAATCTCGCCACTGGGCTATTCGCCGACCGGCGAAATCTTCAATCTCACGATGGAAAATGTGGCCACTGAAGTTGCAATCGCGCTTCATGCTGAAAAGCTGATCTTCTTACTGGATGCAATCGATACTCAAGTATTCCCTGAGGATCAATCGAATCACTTGCCCCGCGAACTCACCGTTGCTGATACTCGATTACTGCTTGCCAATGCCGCATCAGCAACTGCATATGTTATGCCAGACAGTACGCAGTTAGCGATGCAATGTGCGATCAAAGCCTGCGGAATGCACGTCGCCCGCACTCATCTCATCAGTCGCCATAACGATGGCGCCATCCTGCAAGAGCTTTTCACCCATCATGGCATTGGCTGCATGATCTCGCAGGAACCGCTCCGATCACTCCGGAATGCTCGGATCGACGATGTTGGCGGTATTTTGCAACTCATTGAACCGCTTGAAGCAGAAGGAATCCTCGTCAGACGCGGCCGTGAATTACTGGAAATTGAAATCGACCGCTTTACCGTTTTTGAGCACGATGGCGTCATTTTAGGATGTGCAGCGTTATATCCCTTTCCGGAGGAGCAAGCGTGCGAGCTCGCGTGTCTGGCAATTCATCCCCGTTATCGTGATCAAGGCCACGGCAATCGCTTGCTCCAGCACATCGAGAACAAAGCCATCAATCAAGGCATTCATAAATTATTCGTGCTGACCACGCATGCTACCCATTGGTTCATCGAACATGGTTTCAAAACGGCCACGCCGACAGAATTACCTAAAACCAAACAAAACCTTTATAACTATCAGCGCCGCTCCAAAGTATTAATCAAGCACTTATCTGCGCAAAGCTGAGTAACAGTTTACTGATCGTACCGAACATTTCATAATGTAAGTCTTTTCTGATTGATCTGGAGCATATCGATGACACGAATGGTGAAATGCATCAAACTCGGACGAGAAGCTGAAGGGCTCGATTTTCAAACCTACCCCGGCGAACTCGGTAAACGAATTTTTGACAATGTATCCAAAGAAGCCTGGGGGCAGTGGCTCAAGCTCCAAACCATGTTGGTGAACGAAAACCGTCTGAATCTATCAGATGCCAAATCGCGCAAGTACTTGGCCGAGCAGCTAGAAGCGCATTTTTTTGGTTCAGGTGCAGAGCAACCCATCGGCTATGTTCCTCCCAAGAAATCCGCGTAATCTTGATTGCATGTAATCAGTTTCGCATAACCTAAGCCCTGAAGTGCCGATACTGCCGAAGGTTTAGCGTGTGAAATTGAGTTTGATGGATATTTCCTAAGAACGAACTCGGAAGAAGACCTCAGGCGATGAAGGATGATGATTAGACATGGCGAAATCAGGTAACAAGCGTGGTTTACAAATGCGCAATAAACATCGTGAGCGAGATTCCGCCGTTACCTTATTTCCCACACATACTCGAGTGCAGTAGTTTTTCAGCTTCCTTACCGATGATATTCACCCGATCGTTCGGGTTGATAGATGACTTCTTCGATGCAGACATTCAGTAATCCACCGTCCGGCTTGGGCCACTCGATGTGATCGCCCTGCGAAAGTCCAAGCAGCGCGCTGCCGACCGGCGTTAGAATGGAAATCTTTCCATTGGCAGCATTCGAGTCCTTCGGATATACCAGCGTCAGCGAGAATTCATCAGATAAAGACTCAACTTTGAATCTCACCGTTGAATTCATGGTCACCACCGTCGCAGGAATGTCTCGAGGATCTACCACATCAGCACGAGCAAGCTCCTCTTCCAGATCCTTTTTACCCGGAAAAATTTCATCCGTCAGAGAATCCATCAGATTTTCAAGCCGTTCCGCGTCAAGTGAAGAAAGCACAATTTTAGGTTTCATAATAACTCTCCTTATAAAACTGAGTAGGGTCTGAAAAATTTACCGAGCGATGATCAGCACTGTTGTTTTTCAGAGTTACCTTGAAGGAAGCGAATTCAGATTTTTCTGAGTAACCTCCACTATGTTCGATGACAAAAAATGAAAGGCCATTCACTTAGTGAATGGCCTATTGCAACTCATCGTTTAACCCACTAAATTGAGCAAAATGATGATAAGGTACTTTCAGAATCCTCTGGCTGAACCATTGATTAACGAATTAGACTCTCTCATCAACTAGAGGTTCTTGACGATGAATGTTGATCTTACTTCACGACCGCGTTCAATTCACCTTTGGCATAGCGATTCGCCATGTCTTCCAGTGAAACTGGTTTGATTTTCCCCGCTTGACCGGCACAACCAAAAGCTTCAAAACGTGCTTTACAAATTTCTTTGGCAGCAGCAGTGGCTTCCTTCAGGAATTTGCGCGGGTCAAAATTACTCTTGTCGGTTTCCAGACTACGGCGAATCGCGCCCGTCATAGCCAAACGGATATCGGTGTCAATATTGACTTTTCGGACTCCATATTTGATGCCTTCTTGGATTTCCTCAACCGGTACACCATAGGTTTCTTTGATATCACCGCCGTATTTGCGGATGATATCCAGCCATTCTTGCGGCACAGAACTGGAACCATGCATGACCAAGTGAGTATTGGGAATACGCGCATGGATTTCCTTGATACGCTGAATAGCCAAAATGTCGCCGGTAGGTTTACGGGTAAATTTGTAAGCACCATGAGAAGTTCCAATCGCAATCGCGAGAGCGTCGACACCGGTTTTACGCACGAAATCGGCGGCTTCTTCCGGATCGGTCAGCAGTTGATCGTGCGATAATTTACCTTCCGCGCCATGACCGTCCTCAGCTTCACCCATACCTGACTCCAGCGAGCCCAGGCAACCCAACTCCCCTTCGACTGATACCCCGACGGAATGTGCAGTATTGACCACATCAGCCGTAACATCGACATTATATTGATAAGTTGATGGCGTCTTCGCATCCGCCTGTAACGATCCATCCATCATGACACTCGAGAAACCACTGCGAATCGCATTGACACATACCGACGGCGAAGCACCGTGATCTTGATGCATCACGATCGGTATATGAGGATAGGCTTCGACGGCTGCAGCGATGAGATGGCGCAAGAAAGCTTCACCGGCATATTTTCTAGCACCGGCTGAGCCTTGCATAATGACCGGGCTATTACACTCATCAGCTGCCTGCATGATCGCCTGGATCTGCTCCAGATTATTGACATTAAAAGCAGGCAGGCCATAGCCATTTTCCGCTGCATGATCCAGTAGTTGTCTTAATGATACAAGTGCCATTGATATCTCCTTAAAAAATTATCTCAAAAATAATACCGTTTAAATATAACCTATTCACCGAATAAACCATGTTGAGCGCTTTTGCCGAGACCAGTACGGGGCAGAGTGCCCCTCTGCAACGCTTGTCTAGGTAGCTTCAATCCCTTGCCTGACTTTTCCTTCGCCTACTCGGATGATTTTCATTGTATTGGTGCCGCCTGATTTACCCACCGGTTCCCCGATTGTCATCACCATGATATCACCATTCCGCACGACCCCACGGTTCAGCAATTCTTCTTCTGCAAGATTAAGGATAATTTCTGGATCGCTCAATCCTTCACCGAATTCCACCGGGTAAACGCCCCTGAACAAGGTAACCCGCCTGCGCGTTTCTTCATTAGGGCTCAATGCAAAAATGGGTACTTTGGAACTTCGTCGTGACATCAGTAGAGCCGTTATGCCGCTTTGCGTCAGAGCCGCTATCGCACGTATCTGCAATCCGCTGGCAGTGAACATGGTTGCTCGGGCAATGGCTTCTTCGATGGTAACTTGCGTCAGCGTTATGTTGCGGCGATCATGACTGACCAAATACTCCTTTTCAGCCTCCAGACATACTCTCGCCATGGCTTCGACAGCCTCTACCGGATATTCACCGGCGGCCGATTCTGCTGACAACATGACGGCATCCGTGCCATCAAGCACGGCATTTGCTACGTCCGACACTTCGGCACGTGTTGGAATCGGATTGGTAATCATGGATTCCATCATCTGCGTAGCCGTAACCACCAATTTATTGTTTGTCCTGGCTGAACGGATCATTCTTTTCTGCAAGGCCGGAACGGCGGCATCCCCAACTTCAACGGCCAAATCACCGCGCGCTACCATAATGGCATCCGAGGCTTCCAGGATATCATCAAGCGCAAGTATGGCTTCCGATCGCTCGATCTTGGCCATGATCATACCTTTTCCACCCGCCTCTTGCATCAGCGCCCGCGCCTGGCGAATATCGTCACCGGAGCGCACGAACGATACCGCTAGATAATCAGCCCCCAATTCGGCAGCCGTCTTGATATCTTCCAGGTCTTTGCTGGTAAGCGCTGGAGCACCCAGCCCGCCGCCTTTGCGATTGATACCTTTATTATTCGACAGTATCCCGCCTTGCTCGACAATGCAAAAAACCTGATGATCGCGGACAGCAGACACGCTGAGAACGATCCGGCCGTCATCCAGCATTAGGATTGCGCCTGACTCCAGATCATCGGGTAATTCCTTATAGTCCAGTCCGACTCTTTCTTGATTACCTAATTCGCAGTAAGAATCCAGAATGAACTGATCGCCCACCTCGAGCCTGATCTTGCCATGCTCGAACCTCCCCACGCGAATCTTGGGCCCCTGTAAATCAGCCAAAACCCCTACCGTTCGACCGGCGGTTTTTGCCAATGCACGTGTCAGCTCCGCAAATTCAATATGCTGTTCGCGCGTGCCATGAGAAAAATTGATCCGAACAACATCCACCCCTGCCAGGATCATACGCTCCAGTATTTTTGGGTTATTGCAGGCTGGACCCAATGTTGCAACTATTTTTGTTCTTCGAATCATTCTGCTGGTTGCTGATTATTTGGCACGTGTTTCGAGGATCTCTACCGCTGGTAATTTCTTACCTTCCAAGAATTCAAGAAACGCTCCACCGGCGGTTGAAATGTAAGACACTTTGTCATAAATATCATATTTTTGAATTGCGGCAATAGTGTCGCCGCCGCCTGCCAATGTGAAAGCGCTAGTCTCTGCGATCGCGCGAGCAATTTTCTCGGTACCGGCACCAAATTGATCGAATTCAAAAACACCGACCGGGCCATTCCAGACGACTGTACCTGCACGCATGATGATATCCACCAACTCTTGCGCACTTTTGGGTCCAATATCAAAAATCATGTCATCATCGGCTACACTACTCGCGTCTTTCAATACTGCCGGCTCATTGGCATCAAATTTCTTACCGACCACGACATCGACCGCAATCGGAATGGATGCATTACGCTTTGCCATTTTATCCATTAGAACTTTAGCTGTCGGCACCAGATCGTCCTCACACAGGGATTTTCCGACATTCTTACCGGTAGCTTTGAGGAAGGTATTGGCAATACCGCCGCCCACCACCAATTGATCAACTTTTTCCGATAACGATTCGAGCACCGTCAATTTAGTCGACACTTTCGAACCACCAACGATGGCTACCATTGGTCGCGCGGGATTCAACAACGCTTTGGTCAATGCATCCAATTCTTCTGTCAATAAAATACCCGCACATGCCACCGGTGCATACTTGGCAATCCCATACGTCGATGCTTCCGCCCGATGCGCGGTGCCGAAGGCATCCATCACGAACACATCACATAATTTGGCATATTTCTGCGCGGTTTCTTCCGCATTCTTTTTTTCGCCTTTATTGATCCGGCAGTTCTCAAGTACCACCAACTCTCCGTCGGCCACTTCAAAACCGCCATCCATCCAGTCGCGAATCAAGCGCACTGGTTTATTCAGGCGACTGGCAATATTATCCGCCACCGGCTTGAGTGAATTTTCCTCAGTCCATTGTCCTTCTTCGGGGCGACCCAAATGAGACGTCACCATGACTTTCGCACCTTGCTTGAGGCAATGATTGATCGTCGCCATCGAAGCGGTAATCCGAGCATCCGATGTGACTTTTCCATCTTTGACAGGCACATTCAGATCAGCACGGATAAATACGCGTTTTCCCTTGAGATCAAGGTCAACCAGTTTAATAACAGACACGATAAGCTCCAGAATTGTCTTAAGAAAATATAAAGGATAGCAAACGCTACCCTTTATGTCTGAATTAATTGAACATTACATCCAGATGACGACGACCTTCAGGATTCATGATTGGCTCCTGACAGCGTCTTCCTGGAGATCACATCATTTGGCGACAGTGCGAGCCATTTCCAATACTTTGGTGGAATAGCCCCATTCATTGTCATACCACGCGACAACCTTGACAAAGCTTTTATCCAATGCCATGCCTGCTTCGGCATCAAAAATCGACGTGCAGCTTTCACCACGGAAATCGGTGGATACCACTTTTTGGTCGGTATACCCCAACACACCCTTCATGGAACCTTGAGAAGCTTCCTTCATCGCTTGGCAAATTTCATCATAAGAAGCTTCTTTTTCCAACTCACAAGTCAAATCCACCACCGACACATCGGAGGTTGGTACACGGAAGGCCATACCGGTCAGCTTCTTGTTCAATTCAGGAATCACGACACCAACGGCTTTAGCTGCACCCGTTGACGATGGGATGATGTTTTCCAGAATACCCCGGCCACCGCGCCAATCTTTATTTGAAGGACCATCTACGGTTTTTTGCGTAGCAGTTGCTGCGTGAACGGTAGTCATCAGACCGCGTTTGATTCCCCATTTATCGTTCAATACCTTGGCAATCGGCGCCAGACAATTGGTGGTACAGGAAGCGTTGGAAATAATGCTTTCGCCTTTGTAGGATTTGTCATTCACGCCGTACACGAACATCGGCGTATCATCTTTTGAAGGGGCCGACATGATGACTTTTTTTGCACCCGCCGCCAGATGCTTTTCACAAGTTTCTTTGGTCAGAAACAAGCCGGTCGATTCGATGACAACTTCAGCGCCCACTTCTTTCCATTTCAATTCAGCAGGATCCTTGATCGCAGTCAAGCGAATTCTTTTACCATTGACGACCAGCGTATCGCCATCGATAGACACATCACCCTGGAAGCGACCATGAACAGAGTCATGCTTCAGCATATATGCGAGATAATCCGGTTCCAGCAAATCATTGATCGCAACGATCTCGATATCCGGAAAATTCTGAACTGCTGAGCGAAACACCATACGGCCAATACGACCAAACCCATTAATACCTACCTTAATTGCCATTCTAAAACTCCTTAAAATAAGAAACTTAATTTTTCGAGTGATGAAACATCACCCGATAATTTATTCATTCATTGATTCAGAGAATACTTTTCGTCGTTTTGACCACGTTTTCCACAGTAAAGCCAAAATGCTTGAATAATGCATCCGCAGGCGCCGATTCTCCAAAGGTATCCATCCCTACCACGGCCCCATCCAGACCTACATACTTGCGCCAGAAATCCGTTACGCCGGCTTCGATCGCCACCCGTTTGATGCCTTTAGGCAGAACGTTGTCCTTGTAAGTTGAATCTTGACGATCGAACACATTCGTACAAGGCATGGAAACGACGCGCACATGAATTCCTTCATCCGCCAATGCTTTTTGCGCATTCATGGCCAAACCGACTTCCGAACCTGTGGCAATCAGAATGGCTTGTGCTTTACCATTGGTCGCTTCAGACAATACATATCCGCCTTTTCTGATCAATTGAATGGTTGCGGCATCCCGTTGTTGGAACGGCAGATTCTGACGGCTGAAAATCAAGGTTGAAGGACCGTCCTGGCGCTCAATAGCACACGTCCAAGATACAGTCGATTCAACCGTATCGCAGGGGCGCCACACATCCATATTAGGGATAAAACGCAGCGTCGCCGTTTGCTCGACAGGCTGATGCGTTGGCCCATCCTCACCCAGGCCGATCGAATCATGCGTAAAAACAAATATATTGCGGATCTTCATCAATGCTGCCATGCGCAGAGCATTACGAGCATATTCCGAGAACATCAGGAACGTAGCGCCGTAGGGAATCAAGCCGCCGTGCAATGACAAGCCATTCATGATTGCGCTCATACCGAATTCACGCACACCGTAATAGACATAATTGCCACCGTTTTTCTGATCTATCCCTTTGGAGCCCGACCACAGCGTCAGATTGGATCCGGCCAGATCGGCGGATCCCCCGATCAGTTCCGGTAATATCGGCGCCAAACCTTCGATCGCGTTTTGAGATGCTTTTCGACTCGCGATCGTTTCCGCTTTGGCATTGACTTGATTGATCACGCTTTCGGCATGGCTGCGCCAATTGGCGGGCAGGTCACTCGACATGCGGCGATTAAACTCAGCAGCCTCAGACGGATATTTTTCTGCATATTCGGCAAACTTGACATTCCACTCGGCTTCGAACTGTTGGCCCTTTGCACGCGCATCCCAAGCACTATAGACATCCTGTGGAATCTCAAAAGGGGCATGATGCCAACCGATGTGCGGACGGGTAGCCGCAATCTCGGCATCTCCCAATGCTGCGCCATGCACCGAATGGGTGTTGGCCATATTGGGTGAACCCAAGCCGATCACTGTTTTACAACAGATCATCGAAGGCTTGTCACTGACTTTCTTAGCTGCTTCGATCGCCGCTTCGATGGCTACCGGATCGTGACCGTTCACGTTCGGTACGACATGCCAGCCATAGGCTTCAAACCGTTTCGGCGTATCATCGGTAAACCAGCCTTCGACATGTCCATCGATGGAAATTCCATTATCATCATAGAAGCAAATCAGTTTACCCAACCCGAGTGTTCCCGCCAGAGAACAGGCCTCATGAGAAATGCCTTCCATCAGACAACCATCACCAAGGAAAACATAGGTGTGATGATCGACGATATTGTAACCCGGACGATTGAACTCAGCGGCCAGAACTTTCTCCGCCAACGCCATGCCGACTGCATTGGTAATCCCTTGTCCCAATGGCCCTGTTGTAGTTTCTACCCCGGGCGTATAGCCGTATTCGGGATGTCCGGGTGTTTTGGAATGGAATTGCCGAAAGCGTTTAATTTCTTCCATCGGCAAATCATAACCGGTCAAATGCAGCAAGGCGTAAATTAACATGGAACCATGTCCGTTCGACAGTACGAAGCGATCGCGATCCACCCACTTTGGATTGGCAGGATTATGACGCAGATGATGCATCCACAGCACTTCGGCGATCTCGGCCATGCCCATTGGCATGCCGGGATGACCCGAATTGGCTTTTTGCACGGCGTCCATTGCCAATGCACGAATCGCACTGGTCAAATCCTTAAACACCGGCGCGTCAAAATCCTTAAATGTACCCATCAATACTAACTCCCTTAAATTTTCAACAAACAGAAATAAAAAAGCCTGCTGCGTGCATAATGCTATGCATACGTGACAAAGTTGGCATTATCTCTTAAGATGGGTAAGACGACAACTAGAGACCCTCATTTTGCGCATAAAAACCAATTCAGTAGCAGCAAAACTTTCTTACAACGTTAATTTCCTCTCAGCTTGATTCCCAGCAATTTTATCTTGCGGTAAAGATGTGTCCGCTCCAATCCAGCGCGATCTGCAACACGGGTCATATTGCCATTTTCCTGGTCAATCAATCGTTCAAAATAGGTTTTCTCAAATAAATCACGCGCCTCGCGCAACGACAAATCCAGCGGAATTTCCGGAGAAACTGACGTCGACGCTGACTCAGGAAAAACCATCGCCTGCTGAACCGCCTCAACCGAAATTTCCTCGCTGGTACAGGTCAATGCCAACGAATGAATCACGCCTGTCAATTGAGTCAAGTTGCCCGGCCAGTCATAGTTCCTCAGGCAGTTGAGCGCCGCAGTACTAAATTGCAAGGCTGACGCAGCCTCGCCCGATTCCACGAAACGCGACAGAATCTGGTTGGCCAATTCCGGAATATCCTCTCGATGCGCTCTGAGGGGAGGAATACCAATACTCAAATTGCTGAGCACCTCGAACAGCTTGGGGTGATAATTGCCTTGCGCTGTCAATTCCGCGAGGGGTTGCGAGGTTGCACACACCAGCCGCACATTGTATTTATCCAATTTACTCAATAACAGCAACAACCCTTTTTGCGCCAACTTGTTGATCTCGCCGATATCCTTGAGAAACAACAAACCATCCCGCGCCAGTTCCAGTAAATCCAGAGGTGATTCAGCCAATGATCCGAGAGTTTCCGGCTCCACCCAAGGGGTATTAGGCCGGTGCATGAAGCGTGCGCATATTTCTGCACCAACGCCGGGTTCACCCATCAGCAACAACGGTGTTTTCAAATTGGCGACCTGCTCCAGCTTTTTCCTCAAATCTGCAATGAGCGCCCCTTTGCCCATGCTGCCCAACGATAACGCAAGCTGCTGCTTGTTTTGCCCGCCGCGCAGTGCTTTACTGACCGTACTCAGTAATTTCTGCAGCGGGATAGGTTTTTCCAAATAGCCGAATGCGCCGATTCGCGTCGCCTCGACTGCGGTGTCGATGGTGCCATGGCCCGACATCATGATCACCGGCATCGTCAGCATTCCGTTGCTGGCCCAGTCCTTGAGCAACGTAATACCATCGGTGTCAGGCATCCAGATATCCAGCAACACCAGATCCGGGCGCGTTTGATTGCGCCATACGCGAGCTTGTTCTGCATTCTCTGCCAATGCCACCCGATATCCTTCATCACGCAAAATTTCAGACAGCAATTCGCGTATACCAATTTCATCATCAACAACAAGGATTGTATTGTTTGTTATCATTTAAAATTCTCTCCGCTGCCGAAATCTATTCAGCTTAATTACAAAAAAACTGTCACTGTTTGTTATGAATGATCGCTGACTCGCTTGAGCGCTATTACTCTGATGATTCGTATTGGTCGAAACAAATGTTGTTTTTCAATAACTCTGAAGAACTACTGCACCCAATCATTCGGCGTTTAAATCAAATTCAGAATGCACATTTACTTTCTGTAAGCTGTGCTTTTCATCTCATTTCCAATTGCTTTGATCGTCGCTCGCTGCTTTTTCAGAGCTATCATTTGTTCTTTTACATCCGACGCTTCAGCCTGAATCAATCAACCGACCTTAGCAGATACGCTCTTCTCCACTGTCGGTAGAATAATTGAAATTTGGGCCCCATGCGGTTTAATATTTTCAATGTGAATCAAACCGACATGCTCCTCTATTATTTTCTTAACGATGGGCAACCCGAGGCCGGTTCCCTTCTTCTTCGTTGTCACGTAAGGTTCGAAAACCCGCGCTCTGACCTCATCAGGAAAACCGCAGCCGTTGTCGCGCACGCTTAATTGCACCCCACCATGCACTTTTTCAGTGCTTATTTCGATCACCGGCTCGGAGATATCGCTCAATGCATCCTGGGCATTTTGCAGTAAATTATGCAGTACCTGGCGCAACTGGGCAGAGTCTCCTCTGATTGCCGGCAGATCTGCTGCGAGTACTTGGTTGATTTTGATATGCCTGCCATTTTCAGCGGTCATATTGGCAGTTTCATACAATGATAATACTTCCCGCACCAATCGGTTGAAATCAAGCTGCCGTAATTCTAATTCAGGAACTCGCGCATATTGATTAAATTCATTGACCATCTTCTTTAAAGCTTCGACCTGATTGACGATCGTTTCTGTCGATCGCCGCAGTATGCGGGCATCTTCTTCATCCAGTTTGTGTATCAACTTATGCTGCACGCGCTCAGCGGAAAGTTGGATGGGCGTCAAGGGATTCTTGATCTCATGCGCCAGTCGGCGCGCCACTTCCCCCCAAGCCACCGCACGCTGCACTTGCAATAAACTGGTGATGTCGTCAAAAACAACCACTCCTCCGCCACCCGATATCTTGGGTAAACGCGTACCTCGTAACAACAATACTTGATTCTGGCCATCCTGCGTACGTGTCAATTGCCGCTGCCAGACACCTACTGCTTCGGCGTTAAATCCCTCTCTGATCTCAGCAACTAATTTACTCAACTGCGGCTCATTATCGACGCAACCCTCGATAATTGAACCATCCAAGCTGATCAACGGAACTTGGAGAATCTGTTCCGCACTTCGGTTTGCTTTTGACAAAATCAATTGCTCATCGAATACCAGCACACCCGATGAAAGATTTGCCAGAATGCTCTCCAGATGCGCGCGCGCGCTCTCCACTTCCTGTTGATTATGCTGTGCCGTCGCCTGCGCTTCCTCAAGTTGTTGCGTCATCAGATTAAACGATTCGGTCAACACGCCCAACTCGTCCCTGCTTTGCACCAAATGACGCCGGCTATAATCTCCCTGAGCAATGGCACGGGTACCCTCTGCCAGCATGCCTAAGGGGGCGCTTAATCGTTCACTCAATAATGACGCTGTCGCTAGCGCAGAAAATAATGACAACAGTAGTGCCAGCGTCAAGGTCACGCTGTACAACCGCGTAAGCCCTTGGCGTGACAAGGACAACTCCTGATAATCCTGATATCCGGCCTGGACGCGCTCGGCATCTTTGGCCAATTGCGCGGGAACGGGCTGCAATAACTGGAGCGCCTGAATATCCTCTTTTAGATTCAGCACATTCACCGGCGCAACTACTCGTAAATACATTCCCTTATCAGAAACAGATTCCACCACACCGTAGGGTTTCTGAATCCTGATATGCCGCATCACCATGGCACTTGGCACTCCCGGGAATAGTGCTGCATCGCTTTCACTTGAAAATACAATGACTTTACCTTCCTGGTTGAACAATGTCGCTTCTTCAATCTGAGATTGCAATAGCAATTCATTCAATACCAGCAATGGCGGAGTAGAAGATTCCGACAACGTCAATGCAGCCGCCTGCGCTTTCTTCTGCAATTCTGACAACAAATTTTCCAGCATGGTTTGACCCAGGCTAATCCCGCCTTCCAGCGCACGATCTACCTTAACATCAAACCAGGATTCAATGCTTTTCTCCAGAAACTGAACAGACACCGCATACACCAGCGCACCTGGAAGTATCGCCATCAATGAAAAAACCAGCATTAGCCGTAAGGCCAGTCGCGACCCGAACACACCTGATTTCAATCGCCGCCGGAATCGCCACAACAAGAATCCCACGATAATCATGAGAAAAGCGACGAAAACGATATTGATACCTAGCAGCAAGCGATATTTTCGTTCAAAAAACTCTGTGTTCGCTCCTGCCGTGGCCAGCAAGAACAACATAACCGCTCCAATGCCTGCAGCAATGATGAGCACATATTTCATCAGCGGCCTTTCAGATGAAACGGTTGCTCCGGAAGGGGCAATTTCATGCGCCACTCCAATCGATCCGAGCTCAAATTCCATTCGTTGGAACCCAGCGCCTCGACCTGAAAAGGCTTCGGCATACGTGTCAGATCAAGCCAAATCCGCAACGATGCAATGTATTCGATATCCTGCTTCAGATCTGATTTGACCGTTAAAGAATATTTGCGCAGCTGGCCCAGCGCCTGAAGCGCCTCTCTGAGCGTATTGAAGCTTTGTGAAAATTCCGGGAAATTCAAATGATACTGACGCGTAAGCGCATAATATCTTAGCCCAATCCTGGACTTGCCACGCACCACTTCATCATTCAACCAGTACCATCTCGAATCGACCAGACTGAATTTGGTAACGAAGTACAGTACGATACCTTTTTCCAGCGCTTGCTCCAAGGTCGCGTTGAGTACAATTTCTGAATCGACACTCATTTCATAGTGTCGATCAACCGCTGCCAAGCTGAAAGATTTAATCTGTATTCCTTCCGCCTGCGCCATCGCACTGAGCAATAACAAGACCAGCAATAACACGAATGATTGGATGTTAAGCCATCCCTCGCACCACCTACTTGGGCTATTTTTTTTGCAACAAGGTATAAAAGAAACCGTCATGGTGATTAGTGGGTAACAATTGTCCATCGATCAACGCTGCTTCAGAAAGGGACAATGGATACGCATCGGAATGATTTTCAAGGAACCTCTCTATCTGCACAGTGTTTTCTTCAGCAAAGATCGAGCAGGTCACATACAGCAACTTACCATTCTTGTTCAAAATTTTCCACAATGCGTTCAAAATTGCTTGTTGATGTGTTGCAAACTTAACCAAGTCCGTGTCACGCCGCAACCATTTGATATCAGGATGCCGGCACACTACGCCGGAAGCAGAACAAGGCACATCCGCGAGAATCCGGTCATATGATTGACCATCCCACCATTGCTCGGGCTGCGATGCATCCGCGCATACCAGACGCTCTACATCCATATTCAAACGTTGCAAATTCTGCGCAATCTGAGCAAGCCTGATTGGATCGCTATCCAAGGACGTCAAGGATACATCAGCCAATTCCAGTAAATGGGTGCTTTTTCCTCCGGGTGCTGCGCAGGCATCCAACACACGCATACCATTTCGCACGTCCAGAAAAGGGGCTGCAAGCTGAGCTCCAGCATCCTGAACAGTTACCAAACCGGCGTGGAAGCCTGGCAAATCGTCCACGCTCACTGGCTGAATGAGGCGGAGCGCGCCATTCCATAAACGTTCAGCCTGTAACCCGTTCTCCGCTAGTAACTGATCATAATCCTCGACGCTGATTTTTCGTTGATTGATCCGCAAGGTCATTGGCGGCCGTTTGTTGCCGGATTCGAGTATCGATTGATAATGATGGGGATACTGCAACCGCACCCGATCAATCCACCACGACGGATATGAATACCGCCCGGTCTCATGCTCGGCAGCTTGCTCCAAGCAATGCTCACGCTGCCGGATAAAATTCCGCAATACCGCATTGATCAACCCTTGGATTCCGTGCCCCTTCGTCAGCGAGCGTGACGCTGAAACGGCCTGATCCACGACGGTATGCGGCCGTGCCCTGCTGTATTGCAGTTGATACAGGCCAACCAATAACAAATAATGCACACATCGTTGATCCAACGCTTTTCTCAGCAGACCACCCAATATGGCATCAAGTTGCCCGTAAAACCGTAATACACCATAACTGATATCTTGAATCGCACCCCTTTGCTGTTGGGATAATTGCACATCGGTGCGCCAAAGATCTTGCAGCACTGCCGTCAAGCTTGCGCCGGCCATTACTTTACTGATGACGGACACTGCAGCAAGCTGCGTCTTAATCATGCACTGAAACTGAATTGCCGAGCATGCAGAAACGATCGCCCGGACGAATCGGATAACCTGCCAGAAATTCATTCATCGGCAACTTCTTACCACCTGCCTTTTGCATCCTTTTGATCCGCAATCCGCCGGAACCACAGGCCACGGTAATGCTTTCCCGGTCAACAGCAATAACTTCTCCTGGTCGCTCGGATATTTCCCCAACCACGACTTCCGCCTGCCAGACTTTTAGAATCTTCTGATGAAAATGAGTATATGCACCTGCATTGGGATTAAACGCTCTCACCAAGCGTTCCAATTGTTCTGCACTTTGTTGCCAATCAATTTCCGCCTCATTTTTTTTGATCTTAGCCGCATAACTGGCCTGCGCTTCGTCTTGCCGGGTAGCGATGAGTTTTCCCTGTTGCAAGAGCGCCAGAGCTTCCACGATACTGTGCGCACCGAGCACACTCAGCCGGTCATGCAACAATTGCGCCGTATCATCCGGAATGATTGCCAAAGTATGCTTGAGCAAGATGGCACCGGTATCGAGACCTGCATCCATCTGCATGATGGTAATTCCGGTTTCATGATCACCCGCCAGAATGGCACGCTGAATCGGCGCTGCACCACGCCAGCGCGGCAATAATGACGCATGGATATTCAAACATCCTTGCGAGGGAATATTTAGAACCGCTTCGGGCAATAATAATCCATAAGCCGCAACAACCATGACATCGGCCTTCAACGCCCGCAACTGCGATTGCAGCGCCGCATCCTTGAGCGTTTGCGGTTGCAACAAAGAAAGCTCATGCTGTTGAGCAACTTGCTTTACGGCGCTCGCAACGGTTTTCATTCCTCTCCCGGCAGGGCGATCGGGTTGAGTCAACACCAGGGCAATATCATATTGCGCCTCGAGCAGTGCTTCTAATGCAACAGCGGCGAAGACCGGAGTTCCCGCAAATATGATTCTCATCTCAGGCATACCGACTGATCGATTGATTCCGATCGCATTGCTCCTTTTCCATACTCGAACACATTACATGACGCTACGCTGTTTTTTCTTCAATCGCGCTAATGTTCGTGCTTGCCTGAGCCGTGACCAATATTCCACGAATACTTTTCCCATCAAATGATCCATTTCATGCTGGATACATACCGCCAACAACCCATCGGACTCCAGCACATACGATTCTCCTTGCGCATTCAATGCTTTCACAGTCACTGATTCAGCCCGCTGCACTTTTCCGTAAATACCCGGAACCGACAAGCAACCTTCTTCATAATCCGATATACCGCTGCTCGCAATGATTTCTGGATTGATCAATACCAATAACTGATCATGGGTTTCAGAGGTATCAATGACGATGATCCGTTCATGAAAATCCACCTGAGTAGCTGCCAATCCAATCCCTGGAGCAGCATACATGGTCTCAGCCATATCCTCGATTAACGAACGGATCCGATCAGTGATGTGAGCAACCGGAGCAGCTACCGTATGCAGCCTTTCATCAGGGTATTGTAATATTTTTAGGATAGCCATGAAAAAAATGTAAAGTTTTATCAACAAAATATTCGGTTAGACCGTATCATTGCCAATCATTCAATATGTTCTGTTATATTTTGCCAACGTTTGCCAGCGGAGTTATTGATGCGAAAACCAATTATAGCTGTGATTTTGTTCCTGAGCCTGCTTTCCGTTACGCCAGTCAAAGCTGAGAACACGCTATTGCGCAGCGATTCGCCCGATCGCTATGTGGTCGTTCCCGGGGATACCTTATGGAGCATTGCATCCCGGTTTCTCAGAGACCCATGGCGCTGGCCGGAGGTCTGGGGATTCAACCGGCAACAGGTAAAGAATCCTCACAAGATTTACCCCGGCGATATCATCGTGCTCGACAGATCAATGCAAGGCATTCGTTTGCGTATCGCAGATGAAGACGCAGGAGGCATCAAAACCGTCAAACTTTCTCCTCGAGTTCGCTCGGAACAATTCGTCACTGCTGCCATCCCGAGTATCCCGGCCGCGACGATCGAGCCGTTTCTGAGCCAACCGCTCGTCATTGAAAATGATCAGCTTACGAATGCGCCATATATACTGGGTCCCGGGGAAGGCCGGGTTGCTCTCAGCACCAGCGACATCGGCTACGTCAGCGGACTGCCCAAGGATCAGGGAAGTGCATGGCAAATCTTCCGGCCCGGAAAAGCGCTGAAAGATCCCGATCAGAAAGACCTGATTCTCGGATATGAAGCGATATATCTGGGAAATGCCAGAGCCGATGTATTCGCTGACGTGAGCACTGTCACTATCACTCGCATTAAAGAAGAAATTCTCAAAGGCGACCGCCTGGTACCCTCTCCCGATATCATCTTCAATAATTATGCTCCCCATGCGCCGGAATCTCAGATCAATGGACGGATCATCTCGGTCTATGGCGGTGTCACGGAAGTTGGCAAAGGCGCCATCGTCACGCTGAACAAAGGTGAGAAAGATGGTCTGGAGATGGGCCATGTGCTAGCAATTTATCGAAAAAGCCAGGCAAAATCGCTCAAGGGAGATATCGTGCAATTGCCGGATGAGCGCACTGGCTTGGTCTTCGTATTCCGTGTCTTCGATAGAATCTCGTATGCACTAGTGGTACAGAGTATGTATCCGGGCAGGGTATTGGATGCTGTCAAAACTCCCTAAACGACCCTGCTGTTTATGAAACATACACCTGATATCGTGTCATGGTTGACTCTTAACCTGATCGAGGGAGTAGGTGGAGAATCCATTCGCCGGCTTTTAGTCGCCTTTGGAAATCCCGCGGCGGTACTTTCTGCGCAGACCGGTGCACTCGAGCGCATCGTAAAGCCGTCGATTGCCAAGCGCGTCAGGCAGGGAGCTGCTGCCGACAGAATCGATCAAGCGCTGAAATGGCTCGAAGACCCCGTCAATGCGGTGATCACCTTCGCTGATGCCGACTATCCGCTCCAATTGCTTCATATTGTCGACCCGCCTCCGCTGCTCTATTTCAAGGGCCGGCGCGAATTATTGCGCCATCCCGCTCTGGCAGTGGTGGGCAGCCGCAATGCGACGCCGCAGGGTTTAGCCAATGCCGAAGCTTTCTCTGAAGCCGCTAGCAATGCCGGGCTATGCATCATCAGCGGAATGGCTCTAGGCATCGATACCGCTGCCCATGAAGGCGGTCTGCGCGGTTTTGCGGCGAGTATCGCGGTGGTCGGAACGGGTCTGGATATCGTATATCCCGCAAAAAATCACCCATTGGCGCATCAACTTGCCAAACACGGCGCGCTAATATCCGAATTTTCTTTGGGCACGCCGGCCATTGGCAGAAATTTTCCCCGCCGTAACCGCATCATTAGCGGCATGAGCCAAGGATGCCTGGTGGTGGAAGCGGCTCTACGGAGTGGTTCGCTGATCACTGCGCGCCAGGCATTGGAGCAGGGACGTGAAGTCATGGCGATTCCTGGATCCATTCATTCGCCTTTATCCAAAGGGTGTCATGCATTGATCAAAGAAGGCGCGAAACTGGTGGAAAATACTCAGGATATCCTGGATGAATTGAATCACCTTTCGCTGGAAATTGAAACCCGAGATGAACACATACATAAAATCGATGCTGATGAGCGATCCGTTGAAAACGCGGTATTACTCAAACACCTCGGTTATGATGCCGTTGATATTAATACCTTGTGTAACCGGAGTGGCTTGACGTCCGAAGTAGTATCAGCCATGCTATTAACACTTGAGCTCAATGGTCAGGTCAGTTCTTTACCTGGAGGGTGGTATCAACGGATTCAGCCTAATCTAACCAAAACAAATTGAGAATGACTGATGCCATGCAAATGCTCATAACCTAATACATAAATATAATTATCATGTTCGACATACTCGTTTATTTATTCGAAAATTATTTCGATTCAGGAAGCTACCCGGACTCCGCCACGCTCACCCGCAAACTCGCCATGGCGGGATTTGCTGATGAAGATATTACCGAAACGCTGGACTGGCTCTCTGAATTAGCGCAGCACGATATCGGCAATTACCCAGCCAGTTTCGCGAAGAATGATTCGTTTCGTTGCTATTCGGATTATGAAATGGAAAGAATTGACACTGAAGGCCGAGGATTCATCTGTTTTCTGGAGCAAGCCAGCATTATCAATCCGCTGCAACGAGAATTGCTGATAGATCGCGTCCTGGCTATGGATGAGAGTTCATCGAGCCTTGAAAAAATCAAGCTGATCGTGTTGACAGAGCTATGGATTCAGAATCAGCTCACCGATGATGCCATTCTCGAGAAATTGCTCATTGTCAGCGACTCACATTATCGACACTAATAAATTTACTTGCTTTATGCAGCGTGAATGCACGTATCGCACTCTTCATGCTTGTCGTTCAAACTCATGACTCGGATTCGGCGCGCATGATCATGCTCAGCAACGATTGGATAAGTACCATGCCAATTCCTTCGAAACATTCATGAACAAAACTTTAATCATCGCAGAAAAACCTTCTGTTGCAGCCGATATCGCCCGTGCCCTCGGAGGCTTCACCAAGCACACTGATTATTTTGAAAATGATCAGTACGTCATATCGTCTGCAGTAGGCCACTTACTCGAATTGATCATTCCGGAAGAATATGAAGTCAAGCGGGGCAAATGGAGTTTTGAAAATCTGCCCGTTATTCCGCCACATTTCGACCTGAACCCGATCGAGAAAACCTCAACGCGCCTTAAACTTCTCAGCAAGCTCATCAAACGCAAAGATATCGATACGCTCATCAATGCCTGCGATGCGGGGCGCGAAGGCGAGCTGATTTTTTATTATATTCTGCGCCATGTAGGCGCGAACAAACCGGTCAAGCGACTGTGGCTGCAATCGATGACCCCTGATGCCATTCGTGAAGGCTTCACCAAATTGCTGGACAATTCTGAAGTAGAATCATTGGCGGCTGCGGCAGTCAGTCGCTCCGAGTCGGACTGGCTGGTAGGAATAAATGGTACTCGGGCAATGACCGCATTCAATTCCCAAGAAGGCGGTTTTCACAAAACCACCGTCGGGCGTGTGCAAACCCCTACATTGGCCATCTTGGTTGAGCGTGAAGAAAAGATCAAAAAATTTCGCCCCCAAGATTACTGGGAAATTCAGGCTACGTTTGGGGCCGATCAAGGCAGCTATACCGGTAAATGGTACGATGAAAAATTCAGCAAAGATAAAGTCAATCATGAACTAAAACCGGAGCGGCTGTGGAAAAAGGAAGCTGCCGAACTGATTCGAGACAAATGTCAGGGAAAAACCGGACAGGTGTTCGAAGAAAGCAAACCGAGCAAAGAGGTCTGTCCATTGCTGTATGATTTGACCAGCTTGCAGCGCGATGCCAATGGCCGTTTTGGTTTTTCTGCAAAAACAACGCTTGGGCTGGCGCAAGCGCTATATGAGAAACACAAGGTATTGACCTATCCGCGCACAGACTCACGAGCACTACCGGAAGATTACATCGCCACCGTCAAAGATACATTGCAAACGTTCGGACAGACTCCGTATGAAAAATTTGCCCAGCAGATTCTGGCTTCCAATTGGGTAACGCCGAATAAACGCATTTTCAACAATGCAAAAATTTCGGATCACTTTGCCATTATTCCGACCGCGCTCAATTCAACAAAACTGAATGAAGCCGAAGCAAAGCTTTACGATCTGGTTACCAAACGATTCTTGGCCATTTTTTATCCTGCCGCCGAATTTTTAATAACGACGCGCATCACGCGAGTTGAGAATGAGCCCTTCAAAACTGAAGGTAAGGTCATGGTCAATCCCGGCTGGCAAGCTGTATACGGCAAATCGGTCAAAGCAGATTCGGAGGATGAAGACGCAACGCTGATTGCCATTCCCCCTGGCGCACAGGTCAATACTGAAGAAATTGAAGTTATTGCCCATCAGACGCGTCCGCCGGCTCGATTTAATGAAGCAACGCTGCTTTCTGCGATGGAAGGTGCGGGTAAATTGGTCGAAGATGAAGAACTCCGCGCTGCAATGAGCGCCAAAGGCCTCGGTACGCCGGCAACCCGTGCGGCCATCATCGAAGGGCTGGTACTGGAAAATTACTTGCAGCGCGTGGGACGCGAACTCCATCCAACTGCCAAGGCTTTCTCATTGATCACTTTATTGCGTGGCCTCAAGATTCCGGAATTGATTTCTCCTGAATTGACTGGAAATTGGGAATATCAGCTCCGCCAGATCGAACAGGGTCAACTGAAACGGACTGCGTTCATGGAAAAAATTGCCGAAATGACGCGCCATATCGTTGAGCAGGCAAAATCCAGTCGTGGCGAGACGATTGCCGGAGATTTCTCCACCTTGAAATCCCCTTGCCCGAAATGCGGCGGCGTGGTGCATGAAACCTACAAAAAATTTCAATGCCAGAAATGTGATTTCGCGCTTTGGAAAATCCTCGCAGGACGCCAATTTGAAGTCGGTGAAATGGAAACCTTGATCACTCAACATGAAGTAGGGCCGCTGCAGGGTTTTCGCAGCAAGATGGGACATTCTTTTAATGCCATGATCAAACTCACTGATACGTTTGAAATGAAATTCGATTTTGGCAATAACGAAGAAACCCAAGAGGATGTGGATTTTAGCGATCACACCCCACTGGGCAAATGTCCTCAATGTGGTCACTCCGTGTATGAGCACGGCCTGCATTATGTTTGCGAGAAATCTGTGGGCGCTGCTCGCACGTGCAAATTCAAAATGAGCAAAATCATCCTTGAGCGTGCGATAGAGCGAGAACAAATTGCTAAATTGCTGGAAACAGGAAAAACAGACTTACTCACGAAATTCATCTCTAAGAAAGGCAGACCTTTCTCAGCCTACCTTGTCAGAGGCGCCGATGGAAAAATAGGGTTTGAGTTCGAACAAAAAAGCCCCAAGAAACCAATCCAATCAAAAGCTAAGTCCAAGTCAACGCAGACAAAATCATCTGATAAAACGGCTACTTGAAATAGTTCCCAGGAATCTGGAAGATCTCGATTCCTTGCAATGTCTATTGCCGAACACATCATCGGAAAGATATTCGGGTTATCCATCGATATGCCCCGAATATCGATAAATTCAATACAAAATACGTTATGTATAAAAATTAATGATGTACTTGATGACTCCTCCCGATCCCATGATGATCATGATGAGTCCTCCTACGATCGCCGCACCTTCTATGATGATCGACGTAAAGGCACGTAACGTACTTTCAAACTCCTCTTCTCCCAGCACATTTTTTCGGTTTTCTCTGCGGCTCTTTACCCATAGCTGTAGCCAGATGGCGACAGGAATGACGAGTAACGAAAACATCAAAGCAATTTCTGCATCTTCCATTCAAAACCTCTATTATAAATAACAAACCAAACCATCGTCCTATCGAAAGACAGTGCATTGAACTGTCGACATATGCCCCTCCAAAATTCAGGGTGATAGATTACCTGAAACTATATCCATTGATAAAGATTTTTCAGAATGAAATTAATTCAAATATAGACCTAAATGAACGAGTAATTCCGAAAGTGAATAAAATTAGGCTCATCAGATTCTTATGAGATATCATTGGCAAATTTGTATACCTTCCCCTCATGAATTCGCTTGATCTTCCTCATGTAAGAAATGCCCATGGCGCTGTGCAGTTGCCTGGATCAAAAAGCATTTCCAACCGGATCTTATTATTGGCGGCATTGGCGGAAGGCACGACCCTCATTGAGGACTTATTGGCATCGGACGACACCGAGCGTATGCTTGAGGCGCTGATCAAACTTGGTATTTCAATCACACCGTTGGATCCTCACACCTATCGAATAGTTGGCGGAAAGGGTGCTTTTCCCATCACACAAGCTGATCTTTTTCTGGGGAATGCCGGCACCGCTTTTCGACCTTTGACCGCAGTGTTGTCGCTATTGCAAGGGCATTATCGGTTATCAGGCGTTGCCCGCATGCACGAACGTCCGATTGCTGACTTGGTGGACGCATTGCGGCAATTGGGTGCTGATATTACTTACCTTGGGGAACCAGGTTTTCCGCCTTTGGAGATCAAGCCTATCCACTCGTCGAACACTGACAGAAACTCAGTTACCGTTCGAGGAGATGTTTCCAGCCAATTTCTGACTGGATTGCTGATGGCCTTACCACTCAGCAAAAAGGCTTCCGTTATCGATGTCGCCGGCACGCTCATTTCACAACCCTATATTGAATTGACGCTTGCGCAAATGCGGCGTTTTGGAGTGAAGGTCGAGCGAAATGGCTGGCAGCAATTCGTCATTCCGGCGCAACAGGTTTACCGCAGCCCCGGTCGAATTATGGTTGAAGGTGATGCCTCATCCGCTTCTTATTTCCTTGCGGCCGGGGCCATCGGCCATGGTCCGGTACGCGTCCAAGGAGTCGGACGTGATAGCGCACAGGGTGACATCCAGTTTGCCACTGCATTGGAAAAGATGGGGGCGAATATCAGCATGGGAGAAAATTGGATCGAAGCAAGCAGTCCGGTCAATGGTTATGAAAAGAAATGTTTGCGCGGCATTGATTTGGATTGCAATCATATCCCCGATGCGGCCATGACGCTCGCGGTCGTGGCATTGTTTGCCGAAGGCGCCACGACACTGCGCAATATTGCGAGCTGGCGCTTGAAAGAAACCGATCGCCTCACCGCAATGGCTCATGAATTGCGCAAACTGGGCGCAACCATCGAAGAAGGCCATGATTATTTGCGTATTGCCCCCCCTTCCGACGGATTATTGCCGCATGCCGACATTGACACCTACGATGATCACCGAATGGCAATGTGTTTCTCGCTGGCCTCGTTTGGCGCTCCGCTGCGTATTAATGATCCCGATTGTGTGGCAAAAACATTTCCGGATTATTTTAAAGAATTTTCGCGGATTGTCTTTCCATGAATGTGCTTAAATTTCTCACCACGATTTAATTCTTAATTAACGACGCTCGATGAAAAACGACTCCAACATTCCCGTCATCGCCATAGATGGCCCTTCCGCTTCCGGCAAAGGCACTATCGCGCAGTTAGTAGCACAGAAACTGGGCTTTCACTACCTCGATAGTGGCGCACTGTATCGACTGGTCGCTTTGAAAGCGATGCAATCCCATGTCGACATTGACGACATCGCAACGCTTGTGGATATCGCCAGGAACTTGAACGTGACATTCGGCAATGATGACATTGCCTTAGATGGTTATATTGTCACCAATGATATTCGCACTGAAAAATGCGGTATTCTGGCGTCTCAATTAGCAACTTATCCTCAAATCCGCACAGCATTGACTGATCGCCAGCGCGACTTTCGTCAACTTCCTGGATTAGTCACTGATGGACGCGATATGGGGTCTGTCATCTTCCCTGACGCCATTCTTAAAATATTTTTAACCGCGAGCGCTGAAATTCGTGCACAACGACGATATAAGCAGTTGATAGAGAAAGGAATGGATGCTAACATCTGCGACTTGTTGCAAGATATTCAACAACGTGACGAACGGGATCGCAATCGCAGCACTGCCCCTCTGATGCAGGGAACAGATGCCCGATTATTGGACACTACGTCACTCACCATTGCCCAGGCACAAGAGAAAGTATTGTGCTGGTATAATGAAATCTGTGCAAAAATCCCCGTTTGAACATGCATTGACAATATTTCTGCTGACATAAGGGAAATAGAAAACTGTGAATGTGTTTCAGACATTTTATTAACTAACCCATTGGCCTAGCGCAAGCCAAGGCTGATATTAATCAGGTATTTTTATAATGACTACTGCTTCCTCCGCAACTCAAAAATCCCCAGAAAGTTTTGCTGCACTCTTTGAAGAAAGTCTCTCACGCCAGGAAATGCGCGTCGGCGAAGTCATCACGGCTGAAGTCGTTCGCGTTGATTATAATATCGTTGTCGTTAACGCCGGGCTCAAATCCGAAAGTTTCATTCCTGTCGAAGAATTTAAAAATGATCGTGGCGAGATCGAAGTAAAACCTGGTGATTTTGTCAGTGTTGCCATTGAATCCCTGGAAGATGGTTATGGAGAAACACGTCTTTCTCGTGACAAAGCGAAACGTCTGACCGCCTGGCATGACTTGGAAGAAGCCATGGAAAGCGGCAAGATCGTCACCGGCATGGTAAATGGTAAAGTCAAAGGCGGTTTAACCGCCATGATCAATGGCATTCGTGCATTTTTGCCAGGTTCGCTGGTGGACATTCGCCCCGTCAAGGACACGACCCCTTATGAAAATAAGGAAATGGACTTCAAGGTCATCAAGCTGGATCGCAAGCGTAATAATGTGGTGGTCTCCCGTCGCGCGGTATTGGAAGCGACCCAGGGCGCCGACCGCGAAACATTGTTGTCGAATCTCCAAGAAGGTGCGATCGTCCATGGCGTAGTCAAAAATATCACTGATTATGGCGCCTTTGTCGATTTGGGCGGCATTGATGGTTTGCTGCACATCACTGATTTGGCTTGGCGTCGCGTCAAGCACCCTTCCGAGGTCGTCAACATCGGCGATGAAGTTACCGCCAAAGTGCTCAAATTCGATCAGGAAAAAAACCGCGTTTCACTGGGCATGAAACAATTGAGCGAAGATCCATGGGTTGGCCTGTCGCGACGTTACCCTGCCCGCACCCGTTTATTCGGCAAAGTCACCAATCTGACGGATTACGGCGCATTCATTGAGATCGAGCAAGGCATCGAAGGACTGGTTCATATTTCTGAAATGGATTGGACGAACAAAAATGTCTACCCATCCAAAATCGTTCAACTCGGCGATGAAGTTGAAGTGATGATACTCGAAATTGACGAAGAACGTCGCCGCATATCGTTGGGCATGAAACAATGCCAGCCTAATCCATGGGAAGAATTCGCCGCATCTCATGAAAAAGGCGATAAAGTAAGCGGGCAAATCAAATCAATCACTGACTTCGGTGTATTCATCGGCTTACCAGGCAATATTGACGGCCTTGTGCATTTATCGGATCTATCCTGGAATCAGCCCGGAGAAGAGGCAGTTCTTAACTATAAAAAAGGCGATGAAGTCGAGGCGCTGATTCTATCGATCGACGTCGAGCGCGAACGCATCTCGCTGGGAATCAAGCAATTGGAAGGTGATCCTTTCACCAGCTTTGTTGCAGAACATGATAAAAACAGCATCATTGAAGGGACCGTAAAATCCATTGATGCGAAAGGCGCCGTGATTGCATTGACCGATGAGGTCGAAGGCTATTTACGCGCATCCGAAGTTTCCCGTGATCGTGTTGAAGACATCCGTACCCATCTAAAAGAAGGAGACAAAGTCGAAACCATGATCATCAATCTTGATCGAAAAAATCGCACCATCAATCTTTCTATCAAAGCAAAAGACAAATCTGATGAAACCAGTGCTTTGCAAAAAATCAAAACACCTGCAAATGCCGGAACCACCAGTCTGGGTGCTTTACTGAAAGCCAAAATGGACAGTAAAAATACTGAGCAATAAGGAATATTCATGACAAAATCGGAATTAATCACACGACTTGCGGCACGCTTCCCGCAATTGGTGACGAAAGATGCTGAGCTCTCTGTCAAAACGATTATCGATGCCATGGCCAAAAGCCTGTCTCAGGGCCAGCGCATCGAGATCCGTGGATTTGGCAGTTTCGATCTCAACTATCGGCCACCCCGCATCGGTCGCAACCCCAAATCAGGAGAGAAAGTCAAAGTACCTGAAAAATACGTCCCACACTTCAAGGCAGGCAAAGAAATGCGTGAGCGTGTTGATTACAAATCAAAAAAATAATTGCATCTTATAGAAGATGATCCAATACGGTCATCTGTTCCGGGTAATTGATTGACGGGCTGTAGTTCACTCAATCAATTATCCGAAGTTATCTGAGCTGCCCAAGATTAGAACGAACATTATTGGATTACTTTTCATTCTTAATTAATTCGTACGGATTGAACTCATTATGATGAATCTGATGACATGGATTTTGCGTATTGTGGTTTTTGTAATTTTGGCCGTATTTGCTTCCAAAAACTCGCAACCGGTGACACTTCAGTACTACCTGGACAAATCGCTTGAACTTCCGCTTAGTGTCGTGCTCTTGATTTTCTTCGCTCTAGGCATTTTCATTACCTTATTGTTTGGGCGCCGCGCTGATTGCTGATCTCTTCTACCTTGAAGAATCCGCGCATCATTGTCGCGCTTGATTTCAACAGTGCCGGAGAGGCGTTATCTCTGGCCGATCGGCTTCATCCTGAGTTATGTCGCCTCAAAGTCGGCAAAGAATTGTTTACCGCCGCAGGGCCTCAGCTCGTCGAAAAATTGATAGCGAAGGGCTTTGACGTATTCCTCGATTTAAAATTCCACGATATTCCGAACACCGTCGCCAGCGCTTGCAAAGTTGCGCATGATTTGGGCGTTTGGATGGTCAACGTGCACGCGCTGGGTGGACGGAAGATGCTGCAAGCCGCAAGAAGTGCCATTCCTGAGAATTCCACCAGGCTGATCGCCGTCACCCTGCTTACCAGCATGGACCAGGATGATCTTGAAGACATTGGATTACAAGGAGAACCCGCTCAGATTGTCGGACGATTGGCGCGATTGGCGAGCGATTGCGCATTGGATGGCGTTGTTTGCTCGGCATTGGAAGCAACGCATCTGCGGCAATTACTGGGCAAGGATCTTTGCTTGGTAACGCCGGGCATTCGGCTCTCAGGAGGAGAAGCAGCTGATCAAAAGCGAATCACGACACCGCAACAGGCCATTCAGAATGGCTCCGATTATCTGGTCATAGGCAGACCGATTACCCAAGCCACCGATCCCCTGCTGGTCTGCCAACAGATCAATTCAGAAATAGCCTGCTTCCAACAAACAAGTTAATTGGTGACGCCTACTAAGGTTGATCGGTTGACTCCTTCAGAGTAGCTTTACCAAAGCCGCGATAACGGCTACTTGCCCCAAAACCAGTCCGACACTCCATTTAATTAATCGATTCTCCATTTCCATCAAATCACTTTTTGAAACTGATTGAGTATCCATAGCTTCAGTAAACGCATCTTTTTGTGCTTCTGCGATAGCCGCTGCCTGATCGCGTGGCATACCTACTTTTCTTGAGCTTTTCGAGAAATTTTGAGATATCAAAAGTCACAGATGCCATTACTCAACCTTTTAACGGCTATAGCTGAAAACCTCAATCTCACTTCCAATAATTTTTCCTGCTGAATGTATTATTTGATTTCGCAAACGCCAGGGCAATCTTTATTTCTCGATAAAAAGTGATACCAGAATAAAAAAACCACCCAATTGCTTGGGTGGTTTTTGTTTTTGAAGTTTAACTTTATTTTCTAATCTTAGAAACCGAAGTTAGCCAAAGTTACACCGGTAACACCAGCTAGTTCTACAACAGCATCATCAGTTGATGTAAAGTTACCATCTTTGTTGGCATCCACGAATACAAACGTACTGCCACCGTTGGTACCGATTGCAACACCGCGGTCTTGACCACCTGATGCGAAGAAGTCTGTTACAGATAAAGTCGATCCATCAACTGCAGAGTTAGCTAAAGCGCCTTTGTTAGCCAACGCAGAAGCTTGCTGACCGGTAAATCCTGCAACACCCACATCGATGACGTCGAGCTGACCGGCAACACCGAAGCCGGTAATGATGTCATGCCCATCGGTAGTTGCATTCAATTGCGAATCGGTTGCTGCATTCAGAATGATGGTATCAACTGCACCTGTTCCTAATGTAATATTATCCGCCCCGCCGTTACCGGTAATGGTGTCTCCGCCGTCGGTTCCCGTGTAGACATCATTTCCTGCACCACCGATAAATTCAACGCCATCAGCAGCGCTCGCATCGACTGTCAATGCACCGGTTAAGGTACTGGCGTCAATTTTGTTGAGTGCAGCCGCGGTCAGGGTGGTAATTTCCAAACCAGCAGTTCCGCTGACATTGATCGTTTCAACGGCATCGCCATCTAATGCAGTGATTGTATTAAAGTAATCAGTGCTATCTGCTTCAGCGTCAGCTTCAGAAATATTAGAAACGATATTAAAGGTTTCGATGTCATCGGCTGCAAATGAATCCACGAAGACTAAGCCATCAGCGGATGTATCATCACTTCCATCCAATGCGTTCAATGTCAGGGAAGCAGCATCTGCGGTTCCGGTTGCATCGGCCAATGCATAAGTCAGATCATTTCCAAGTACCAAGTCGGTTTCTGCTTCTGCATTGACTGTGATTGTGGCATCTGCAACTGCATTTGTAATATCGGCGTTTCCTGCAAGCGCTGCACCTATGGTTACTGCCGTCAAGCCGGGCAGATTTTCCATATCATAGACACCCTGTCCACCACCGATTTCCAGCGTTTCAAAATTGGAATACACATCTGCGGCATCCGCATTCAGCCACGTGCCATTGGTAACAGCTAATGTATCGGCGGTACCTTCTCCAGCATCGGCAGTAGCGCCAGCAGTCGATATTCCAGCAATCGTCAACGAATCATCGCCTGCGCCCAGATTCACAGCAGCATTAGCAGCCAACGCAGCGGTATAAGTAATGTCATCATTACCTGTTCCACCATCAACAGTAACTGCTGCGCCATTCACGGTTGCAGTTACGCCACCTGAATTTTCAGTTGCAGTTAAAGTTTCCAATACGGTGAATGGGGTCACCAATTCGACACTACCTGTGCCGGTAATGGTCGCCGCAGTAGTAACGCCTCCCGAACCTTGCGTAACGACATTCGTTCCAGTCGCAGCGACATTCAGTGTTTCAACTGAAGTTAAGCCAGCGATGGTAGCAAATGCATTGCTTGCCGACAGATTCAGCGTGGTTGCACCATCATCCAACGTAACCGTATTGGAAACATCCGCATCACCAAAAGCAGCCAAATCTAGATTTAAGCTCGTTGCGGTATTACCAACAAAGATGGTGTCTTGTTTTTGATTTCTAACAGACAAATCAGCTACGTCACCAATATTACTAACCGTTCCGACGTCGGTGCTCGAATTAACAGTAATTGCCTGAACACCTGTTGCATTGTTGAGATCAAGCGTATCAGCACTGGTAAAACGCACATTAATATTTTCAATATTAGCTAGCAGGGGCGTTGCGCCATCATTTGATAATGTCGCAGTTAATGTATCTTTAGTTCCAGCACCGCCGTCGAGCTTGTCTACGGACTCAAGCGAATTGACTGGAGCTCCATTATTGTCTTGTGTAACCAGCGCCTTGAAGATGTCATCTCCAGCCGTACCCGTCAGATTGTCTTCCCCTATTACCAAATTAAATTCCTGACCTGAACCAGTCGGAACGCCACTTTCATTCAGCGCATTTTGAACGTCGGTTGGAGTATATTCGCGATCTCCGGTCACTTTGCTCAACACCGTTTGCAGTAACGCCAAATCGGTTGATCCCGCTTGAGATGAATAGGCTGCAGCAACTTTTACTTTATTAGCCAGCAGGGTCGCTGTGGAAACGAATTCTTCCGCAGGCGATCCTTCCAGATAATTGATCGCATCGATGACGATCTTACCGAATCCTTCTCCTGCCGTCAGTTTGGCAAGGAAGTATTCTTTGGCTTGTGAACCAGGGCTGGCAGGATCATCATCCGCCGCCAGACCGAAATGGCTCAACAGTACATCCACTTGTTCGTCCGTCGTTACTTTACCGCCGATAATGCTGGTTTTAAATAAGGAGTGAGCGGCTAACAAGTCAGCTAACTGTTCGGTGGAAGCACCACCTTCGATCACTGCTGCGAGGTCAGGTAAGTAAACATTACCTGGCGCTCCGTTAAACAAACCAACAGTTACCTTCAAAATATCATCACGTTGTTCTGGTGTTATAGCCATGGGAGCTCCCTCAAATAAAATTAATGAAAATAACAAAAGTAAATTACTTGCAAGTTTTCACTTTGATTCTATGAACTTCTGCGCTACCAACCGACTTACTAGCAGAAAATACCACAAAAGCCAAGTTGAGGTGCATTCTGCCCAAAACCACATTGCTTTGCAAGTATACAGCCGAAGTTGATAAATCATATGTGGTTTATTTGCAACAAGCCTATTTATGCTCAGAAGATTTCACTATCATCGATATTCATCAGGATGAGATCCGCTAACCGGCTCACAACAGGGCATCTACTTTGTTATGAATTTTTCTTTCAATTAAATGGACAGGCAATTTATTGTATAGTGCTAACACTATTTATATTCTGACATCTCATAATAATCCCTTGCATCCTCCCACACACTATTTATTCCGAATTTTCCTGGCCTTGAAATGGCATTATCCTTTAGTTGCTCAAATGATCAAACGGGAAGTACTGGGGCGCTATCGGGGTTCAATTTTAGGACTATTGTGGTCGTTCGTTAACCCCATTCTGATGCTCGCGGTGTATACCTTCGTGTTCAGCATCGTCTTCGAAGTGCGTCTGGATCAAACCCAGACGCTTTATGACGATAAATTTGCATTTGCGCTACTATTATTTGCCGGATTAATTATTTTCAATCTATTTTCGGAATGTGTTTCACGCGCACCGGGATTGATACTCGCCAATGTCAATTATGTCAAAAAAATCATTTTCCCTCTGGAAATCCTGCCGTGGATAACGTTAGGATCAGCATTGTTTCATGCTGGAATCAATTTTCTGGTTTTATTTGTTTTTTTGATGCTCACTGATCATCCGATACACGCCACGCTGATTTACTTACCCATCATCATTTTGCCATTTCTCCTGCTCATCATGGGATTATCATGGTTGTTGGCATCCATAGGCGTTTTCGTCCGTGACATCAGCCAATTCATCGGCTTGGTTTTGACGGTATTACTATTTATGAGCCCTATTTTTTATCCGGCCTCGGCACTCCCAGAATCAGTGCGTGATTATTTATTCTTGAATCCATTGACGTTCATTATTGAGCAGGTCCGCAGCGTCACGTTATACGGTCGATTACCCGATTGGCAGGGTCTGATGATTTATTATGGTCTGGCGTTATTCGTTGCCTGGGGTGGTTTGATGTGGTTCGAAAAAACCCGCAAAGGATTCGCGGATGTCCTTTAGCGGTTGGAACTCTGAGACGGCGATCAGCGCTCATGGATTATCGAAATGTTATCAGTTGTATCCGCATCCCAAGGATCGCCTGAAACAATTCTTATGGCCTCATCGTTGGTTGGGAGCGCGGCAATACTACCGGGAACTCTGGGCGCTGCGGGATATTGACTTAACCATACGGCACGGCGAGGTCATCGGCATCGTAGGTCAAAATGGTTCTGGAAAATCGACGTTATTGCAATTGGTATGCGGCACATTGACGCCCACCCAGGGCGAAGTGCAGATCAATGGACGGGTGGCAGCATTGTTGGAGCTGGGCGCCGGATTCAATCCCGAGTTCACCGGCCGCGAAAACGTTCACATGAGCGCCGCCATCATGGGCTTAAGCGCCACTGAAATCGCCGAGCGTCTTGAAGAGATCATTGATTTCTCGGGGGTCCGGGATTTCATAGATCAGCCCGTCAAAACCTATTCCAGCGGCATGTTCGTTCGGCTGGCATTTTCTGTCGCCATCAGCGTGGATCCGGATATTCTTGTGATCGATGAGGCGTTATCCGTCGGCGACGGCGCTTTCGCACGAAAATCATTCACTCGCATCATGCAAATGCGTGACGCAGGAAAAACCATTCTGTTTTGCTCACACTCATTATTTCAGGTTGAATCATTATGCACGCGCGCGCTATGGATTCATCAAGGCCAAATCGTCCTGGATGGGGAATCGGCTCAGGTCGTCACTGCGTATCAGGCATTTTTGGACAAGAATTCCAGCGATCCGACGCTCGAGGCACCACTTGCTCCCTCCATCACATTGACATCCGAACGGCACACGATCTCCGGCAGCGCTCATCTGGACAAAATCAAACTGCGCACGCAAGATATTGATATCGATGGCGCTCCGCTCACCAGCGGAGAATCCAGCCTCAGCGTGGAAATTTCTTTCGTTTCCGATCCCACCTTGCCGTGCCCTACTCTTGCGATGGCACTGCAAACCAAAGAAGGCCGAATCATTACCAGTGCAGCGACCTGGGAAGATGACTTCAATGTACATCGTTCAGCGGACGGATACGGACAGGTTTGCCTCACTCTTGATCAATTACCCCTGCTCAAAGGGGAATATTCGGTCAGCGCCTATCTGCTTTGCGAGCGCGGCCTGCATCTGTATGATGCCGCAGAACGCGTAGCTACCCTGCAAATACGACAGAAAGGCCGCTTACAAGGCTATTTCTCGATCCCACATCGATGGGACAATACCGCCAGTGAGAGCAGCGCACCCACTCAAAATTGATCAATCTGATAGCACTCAATGCGTATTTCCTTCCAGGAATCTTATCGGTTGATTGTCATTGAGCTCAAAAATATACGCATCCGCTCTACAAATAACGATTTGAACATTCCTTACGCCGAATGCACCCATTAGCACCATTTTCAATCAATCTGCTGTTGACGCGATTGCCAGCACCGCCATGCCACCTGCTCGCAATCGGCGCGGGATTCGAAGCTTCTTCATCGCTGCTCGACCGGCAAGGTTACCGCGTCCGATACATAAGCTCTGTAGCACAGCAATCCACGACTGATCCAGCACAATCCACGGACTCCGGCACATTCATCCACAGCCATGCCGGCGGAAATTTTGCAGCGCCAGCAGAGCGCTTTGATGGATTGTTAGTGGCGCAGCCCGTTGAACCATTGATTATTTTCAATCTCGCCATCGATTACTTGTCTCTGGCTGGGGATTTGGTGATCATCGATCAGTTCGTGCACATGTATGATGCCCCCAGTTCCAATCACTTTCCTGTCCTGAAAGAAATCATCGCGCTGGCGGAACGATGTGGTTTCGAACTGCTGGAATGCATCGATGTACCCAGAGAACATGCGCTCGCTGTCGAAAAAACCAGCGACGATCTCGACCTGCTCCTTGATCCTCCAACATCAGTCAAAGCCCCCACTTATTCATTTCACGAGAACCATCGTTCTGGCATTTTTGCATTGCTTCATTTCAGAAAAAAAATGCTGCCGAAGTGGCGCATCCGTATTCTTGAAAAAGCACAGATCGATGACATGCGCAGCCTGTTCAGAAAAACCTTTCATCACGACATGAGCCGCGCGTTCTGGGAATGGAAATATGATGACTCGTCGGCGCGGGCAGTGGGAATCTGGGAAGGCCATCAATTGATTGCCCATTATGGCGGCATGGGCCGAAGAATACTCTATTTTGGTCAACCGCAAACCGCCGTTCAGATCGGTGATGTGATGGTCGATTCGAGCAAGCGTGGCGTTTTGACCAAGAAAGGCCCTATTTTTTTAATGATGGCCACTTTTCTGGAACGCTATATCGGTTATGGTAAACCCTATTTCATTGGATATGGATTTCCAAACGACCGGCACATGAAATTGGCCGAACTGCTGGGATTATATGCGGATGTCGGGTATATGGTTGAATGTTCTTGGAGCCCTCATTCGCGATTACCGCTTTGGAGCACGCGTTTACGATTAATCCAGAAAACACCGACCGATGCCGAAAAAAAGGCGATCGATTCGTGCTGGCAGCGCATGGCCGCAGATCTACAAGGAGCGATCATAGGCATCCGGGACTGGCGTTATCTCGAACACCGGTATCTGAATCACCCCGCCCACGACTATCAATTCTTGATCATGAAGAATCGCTTGAGTAGCAAGGTCCGGGGTATTTTCGTGTTGCGGCTCGTCCCGGAAGGATGTGAACTGGTTGATTGTGTCGCTGCATTGAGCGACATTCCATTACTGATCACGCATGCCCGACGATTGGCAGGCATGCAGGGCGCTGCTCGGCTGTTTTGTCGAATCACCGCAAATTTCGCTCATCTATTTAAGGTTGCCGGCGGGATTCAGCACCCCATCAATATTCGCATACCCACCAATATCTGGAGCAATGGCCCCTCTGCTGCAGTAATCAAGGATCATTGGTGGTTGATGAGTGGCGATATGGATTTTCGCTGATGAACGGCTCATGGGTTGCCGCTTCTCCGATGCTGAGGTAGGAATTCATGCGGTGTTCAGGTTAAAATACCCGGGCTTTTTCACACCGGCAACACAACCCAACATTACGAACTGAGATTTTCTTGGAAAATATCCTCGTCCCTTTTCAAGCTACACCCCATATTTCCTGCACACAAGCTCTAGTGTTCGCCCCCCACCCCGACGATGAAGTATTCGGCTGCGGCGGCGCCATCATGCGGCATATCGAGCACAATACGCCGGTGCAGGTCATCATATTAACTGATGGTTCCTATGGCGTCAGCGATGAAAATATGGCTGAGTACATATCGCAACGCCAGCAAGAAAGCATTGCAGCCGCATTGATTATGGGTTATGGCACCCCGAGATTCTGGCATTACCCCGACCGTCAGATTGAGTATGGGGAAAAACTCATCCAAGAAATTCTCGCAGCCATCCGTGAATCCGGTGCTGATTTGATCTATGCGCCATCAATTTTCGAGATGCATCCTGATCATCGCGCTGTCGGCATGGCTGTGCTTGAAGCTGTCAGAAGAATCGCAACAACGTTACGCGCTGCGTTATACGAAATAGGCATCCCTCTTCATCCCAATCAATTGCTGGACATCAGCTCTTTAGTTGAACGCAAGGCTCGGGCAATGGAGTGTTTCGTTTCCCAAAACACCCGTCAACGTTACGATCAACATATCGCTGCCCTAAATCGTTTCCGTACTTATACGTTGCCTGCCGATGTGACGGCGGCCGAAGCTTATCTTCTGGTTTCAACCGAAGAACTCACGCTCGATCCTCTAAAGCTTTATCAATCCGAACACGCACGTCAAACGGAGTTAGGATTGGCGCTCGATCGCAGTGATATTCCATTGGTCAGTATCATCATCCGCAGCATGGATCGCGACACACTCTCCGATGCACTGGATTCTATCGCCTTGCAAACCTATTCGCATATCGAAGTCGTAGTGGTAAATGCCAAAGGCGACGCTCACCGCGATCTGGGAGAATGGTGCGGACGTTTTCCGTTGCGAATGGTCGACCATCAAGCGCACCTGGGCCGCAGCCGGGCCGCCAACATCGGCCTGCAAGAAGCCAGGGGTGATTACCTGATTTTCCTGGACGATGATGATTGGATTGAAGCAGATCATATCGATGCGTTGACTCAAGCCATTAAAAATCACCCTGAAGTCAAACTCGTTTACAGTGGGGCAAAGTGTGTCGATGAACACAAAAATCCGTTGCCGACAAAATTTTCTTCCTCATTTGACCGTACACAGCTCCTCGCGGGTAATTATATCGTCATTCACGCCGCGTTGTTTGCGCGGGAATTGCTCGATCTGGGCTGTCGCGTCGATGAAACGCTTGATTTGTATGAAGACTGGGATTTTTGGATACAACTATCCATGCACACCGATTTCCTCTTCGTTGATAAATTGAGTGCGGTTTATCGAATTACTCAACGAACGGGTTTTGGCGTCAATGCCGATCCTCGGATCGTCGAGCAAGCCAGCTTGGTACTTTTCAAAAAATGGCTGCCTCGTTTGCGAGAAGACGAGCTGACCAAACTAATGACACGCATTCATCTCAACCTTGCCAAAGATCATCACATCAGAGATCAACAGCTTTATATACAAGCCAAAGAACAGCAATTAACAACACTTGAACAACATATTCACGATCAGAATCAACGGCTGCTGTCCCAAGAACAGCAGATCAACGACCAGCAACGGCTAATCACAACCCAAGCCCAGGAAATAACCAGCCAACATCAGCAATTCATCAAACAATCGAAGATTCTTCAAGAAGTGCTCATGTCCAATAGCTGGAAAATTACCCGTCCGCTGAGAGGATTAGTCTTGACCATCCGGTGGATACGCACGCTTGCACAGAAAGTCAGCGCAACACTGAAATACCATGGTAGTTTCATCGGATTGATCAGCAGAATTCTGGCTATCGTGAAACAAGAAGGGATTAAATCCTTGGCCTACAGGATGATGCGATTCTTCTCTTGGCAGCAATCTCTTCAGAACGACGGCGATACATATCAAGAGTGGACTCGCCGCTATGACACATTGTCAGATGCATCGCGTTCCCAGCTGCAGGCCCGTTTGAAAAAATTTGCACAGAAACCATTGATTTCGTTGGTGGCAGCTATTCATAACCCAAATCCAGAGTGGTTAAAAACATGGATAGAAGCGGTTCAAAAACAAATTTACCCCCATTGGGAATTATGCATTGCAGATAATGATTCCACCGATGGCTCGATTCGCTCCCTGCTGGAGGAATATACGCGCCATGATGCACGCATCAAAATAATTTGGCATTCGAACAAGATTAATACTGCCTCAGCCGTTAATAGCGCGCTCGACATCGCTCAGGGTGAATGGATCGGTTTATTCGATCCCGATAGCTTAATAAGCGAAGATGCGTTGTTTTGGATATTGGATGTATTGAATAAAAAACAGGATATTGCGTTGATATATTCGGACGAAGATCAGCTCGATGTGCAAGGCAAAAGAACAACTCCTTATTTCAAATGTGACTGGAATCAAGAATTGTTCTATTCTCATCATTTTTTTGCTCATCTTGGGATATTTCGCGCCGACTTGTTGCGAGAAATCGGTGGATTCAGGGCTGAATTTGAGGCCGCTGCCGATTACGATCTGGCGCTACGTTTCATTGAGCGAATTTCTGCTGCACAAATTCATCATATTCCCCGCATCCTCTATCATGTCCGCGCCCCAAGTCATCCGACCGGCACATCAACCATCGATTCAGATGTTCAGATGGCCGGACTCAGAGCACTCAACGAACATTTTCAACGCCGGGGAATACTAGCCACAGCGGAATCCAACGGTGCTTACTATCGGGTACGATATGCTCTACCCAATGATCAGCCCTCAGTGACATTGATCATACCGACCCGAAATGGCGTGCAGTTGCTTCGTCAATGCATTACGAGCATCATCGAAAAAACAACCTACCAAAACTATGACATCCTCATTGTTGATAATAATTCCGATGATGCGGCTACGTTGCAGTACTTCAGCGAATTGGAAGAAAAGGGCCACGCCCGCATTCTCAGGGATAGCCGTCCTTTCAATTACTCCGCCCTGAACAATAATGCCGTTCGGCATGCCCGCGGTGAGTTCGTCGGCCTGCTGAACAACGACGTGGAAGTCATTACCCCGGACTGGTTATCTGAAATGCTTGCGATTGCGGCGCAGCCCGGCGTCGGCGCGGTTGGTGCAAGACTGTGGTATCCCGATGACACGCTGCAGCATGGCGGCGTCATTTTAGGTCTTGGAGGGATTGCAGCGCATTCTCACAAACATCTGCCGCGCCAAAAGGCCGATCAGTCTGTACGGGTCAGTTGTACTCAGAACCTTTCAGCCGTGACCGCGGCTTGCCTGCTCGTCCGGAAATCCATTTACGAGCAAGTGGGCGGATTGGAAGAACAGAATCTGCAAGTTGCATTCAATGACGTCGACTTCTGCCTGCGGTTACTGGAAGCGGGTTATCGCAACGTGTGGACACCTCACGCCGAGCTTTATCATCATGAATCAGCAACGCGCGGTTATGAAAACACACCAGAAAAAATGGCGCGGTTTCGTACCGAAATTGAATACATAAAACAACGATGGAGCCATTTATTATTTAACGATCCCGCTTACAATCCGAATTTAACACTGGATCGGGAAGATTTTTCCTTGGCAGATCCACCGCGGCGGGAAATATTGAATTAATGCCGTTAAGCATCGGGAGATTCGTGAAAAATTCCTATTGCAAGTTTGGAGACTTTGAACGCTGATATCATACCGGTCATCGTGACCTACAATCCTGAGCAGAGCGCTTTGCTGGCCAGCCTCAAAGAGCTACTGGCCCAAGCCGAAACTGTCGTCGTGGTCGATAATGGTTCGAATACCTCTATCGATGCTATGTTGCAGTACCTTCCCATTTCCAACAGGCACAATGTCAGGCTCATCGCATTCGAGCAAAATTATGGGCTGGGCAAAGCCTATAACGCCGGCATCGCCTTGGCGAAGGAGTTAAATGCTGCCTTTGTTCTCTTCATGGATCAGGACAGCGTTCCGGAATCAAATATGCTGGCTGAATTGCACTCCGCTTTCATGAGCCTGGAGGAACAGGGAAAATCAGTTGCTGCAGTCGGCCCGCGCTATCGCGATCATGCGACCAACAGGTTATCCGAATTTGTTGCCGTTGGTTCATGGAGTCTGACACGGCTACGTTGTGAATCATCCTTCCATTACGTGCGAGCAGATTTCATCATATCGTCCGGGTCACTGATTTCGTTGGGAGCGCTGGATCGGATTGGCGATATGGACGAGGATTTATTCATCGATCATATCGATACCGAATGGTGTTTTCGGGCAAAAGCCAACGGATTTGATATTTATGGCGTTTGTAACGCAATCATGCTGCATTCATTGGGGGAACGGCGCATTCTCGTCTGGTGGGGCCGCTGGCGATCGATCTCGATCCATCAACCTTTCCGTTATTATTATATGTTCAGGAATAGCGTTCTATTATGGCAGCGCCCTTATATGCCCACGACGTGGAAACGCGCTGACAAGATACGGATGTTCTGTTTTTTCTGGTTTTTCCTGATCGTGTCGCCCAACAGAAGGGCGAATGTCGGTATGATGCTCAGAGGTCTCAAGGACGGTTTCCGGGAAAAATCCGGGAGGCTCTGAAAATGCAAGAAAACCTCCAATGAATACCGCGATGCAGCATTTGCAACCGGTCAGTGTCGTTATCGTGAACCATAACGCCGGATCACTGATTATCCAGTGCGTTCAGGCAGCGCTTGAACAAGCGCAAGAAGTCATTGTAGTGGATAATGCATCAGCCGACTCAAGCTCAGACAATCTGAGGCGTTGCTTCTCGCAAAACAGCCGTTTTTCATTGATTCTATCGGATAGGAACCTCGGTTTCTCGGCAGGTTGCAATCGCGGAATGGTTGCGGCAACGCAACCGTATATTCTTTTCCTGAATCCGGATTGCCTGTTGAGTGCTGAGTCACTGAAGATCATGGTGGAAGCCCTGCAATCAAACTCCGCAATCGGCATGGTGGGCGGTTATTTGATCAACCCCGACGGTTCGGAACAAGGGGGTGGACGGCGCGCGATCCCTTCCCCGTGGCGCGCTTTTGTGCGCGGATTTGGCCTATATCGCCTGCAGAAATTCTGGCCGCACTTATTTTTTGATTTCCATCTCCATACCCAGCCCTTGCCAATCAAGCCGATTGAGGTCGAGGCCATTTCGGGCGCGCTCATGCTGGTCAGGCGCGACGCCATCCATGCTGTTGGAGGATGGGATGAAGGCTACTTCTTACATTGCGAAGATTTAGATTTATGCCTGCGGTTTAGCGAGAAAAAATGGAAAATTATTTTTGTGCCCAATGCACCGGTAACCCATTTTCAAGGTACGTGCAGTCATACCCGGCCATACTTTGTAGCTTGGCACAAACACAGAGGCATGGTGCGCTTCTATCAAAAATTCTTTCGTCAGCACTATCCTATCTACGTCATGGGATTGATCACCGGCGGTGTATGGCTTCGCTTCGGTATCAGCGTGCTATTCTATGCAGCGCGGGACATCTACCAATGGCTCCGGTTCAAGCATGAATAAACAGGTCGGTATACTAGGCGCCACCAGCCTGGTAGGCGAGCAGTTATTACGACAAATGACGCAACAGGGCTGGCACATCACGGCCTTTTCTCGCGATCCGATGACTGATCTTCATCCCCAGATTGAATGGCGGCGGCTTAACTGCTCAGATTCAGAAAACAAAACAATCGCAGAAAAGGACATTCCTTTTTGGGTGTGTGTTGCTCCAATTTGGGTATTACCAGCATATTTCGATCTCTTATTATCATATGGCGCGCGGCGAATTGTTGTATTATCGTCCACCAGTCGCTTCACAAAACGTACTTCATGCGATATGAATGAACAAAAAATTGCCGGCCAAATCATTTCAGGTGAAGAACAGGTACAATTCTGGGCAAGCACTCATCATATTGAATGGATCATTTTGCGCCCCACTCTGATTTATGGCGACGGGCGCGATAAAAATATCGCTGAAATCGCACGGTTCATTCAACGTTTTAAATTTTTCCCGGTGTTCGGATCTGCGCAAGGATTACGACAACCGATTCATGCCGCTGATGTTGCGACAGCCTGCGTCAGCGCATTGAACACGCCCTCGGTAGCAAATCATTGCTATAACTTGACGGGAGGGGAAACTGTATCGTACCGAGAAATGGTAACGCGCATATTCAAAGCGCTTGGTCATATGGTTCGTATCGTTACGATACCGCTTTGGTTTTTTCGCATCGTGCTGTGGGGATTACGTTGTCTGCCCCGATACCAGCACTGGACAGTGGCCATGGCAAAACGCATGGATCAGGATTTGATCTTCGATGGGTGTGACGCAAAACGCGATTTGAACATCGTTCCTCGGCCATTTAACGTCAGCGTCGATGATTTGCCTAGGCAAAATGGCTAGTGGAAAACTATAATTGCAATTGATTCAATGCTGATAACTCTGCAGCGCAATTAGGAGATGATACTTTTTTATGATATCCATAGGTTGCTCCATTGCTTAATGCTGTAAGTACCTACACTCTTCCATCCACATTTTTTCCTGATGAAATTTAAATTCAAAGCGCCACATAATGAAGTTGCTGAAGTCCTTACCGGCTTTAAAAAAACATTTCGCAACATAGGTGTTTTCAGTGCGGTCATCAACATGTTGATGCTCATGCCAGCCATTTACATGCTGCAGCTCTATGATAGCGTTTTGACCAGCCGGAATGAAATGACTTTGTTAATGCTGACGCTGATCATGGTAGGCGCCTATATATTCATGGGGACGCTGGAATATGTGCGCAGTTTTGTACTGATAAGAGTAGGCGCGCAGCTCGACATGAAGTTGAATCGGCGGGTATATACTGCCGCGTTTGAGCAAAGCTTGAAACAAGGAGACGGAAATGCGGGCCAAGCGTTGAAGGATTTGACTAATCTACGCCAATTCCTGACCGGAAATGCGCTGTTCGCTTTCTTTGATGCACCGTGGTTTCCCATTTATCTCTTCGTCATTTTCATGTTTCATCCGATCCTCGGTGTTTTCGCGTTATGTGGCACAGCCATACTCATCACGTTGGCCTACGTCAATGAAAAAGTTTCCCATAAACCGCTGGCGGAAGCCAATTCCATGGCAATTGCCTCGACCAATATCGCATCCAATAATTTACGGAATGCTGAAGTCATCGAAGCGATGGGCATGTTGCCCAATATCCAATCACGCTGGTACAAATTGCACAGCCGCTTCCTGAACTTGCAAGCTGAAGCGAGCGAAAAAGCTGGTATTGTCACTGCACTATCCAAATCGTTTACTGTAGCACTCCAATCTCTGATGCTGGGATTGGGTGCGTTATTGGTGCTGGATAACGACATTACCCCAGGGATGATGATTGCCGGTTCCATTTTATTGGGCAGGGCAGTTGCGCCGGTACAGTTATTGATCAGTGTATGGAAGCAAATTGGCAGCACCCGCAGCGCTTATGAACGTTTGACCAAATTGCTCGAGCAAAATCCAGCTCGTGAAGCGGGCATGGCCTTACCAAAACCCCGAGGCGTGGTCACCGTTGAGAATGTCACGGCCATTCCCCCGGGTGGCAAGATTCCCGTTATCAAAGGGTTATCTTTTTCTCTTGCCGCCGGGGAAGTGTTAGGTATCATCGGCCCAAGCGGATCAGGTAAATCTACGCTCGCACGGTTATTGGTGGGAGTATGGCCAGCCGCCGCTGGAAAAGTGAGATTGGATGGTGCCGATGTTTACTTATGGAACAAGGACGAGCTCGGGCCTCATATCGGTTACTTGCCGCAGGATATCGAATTGTTTGCCGGCACCGTTTCCGAAAACATTGCGCGCTTTGGAGAAATTAATGCCGATAAAGTTATTTTGGCCGCTAAGCGTGCAGGCGTGCATGAAATGATTCTTAACATGCCGGAAGGTTATGACACGCCGTTGGGCGATGGCGGCGCAGGCTTATCCGGCGGGCAAAAACAACGGCTCGGTTTGGCGAGAACCATGTATGACGATCCCTCATTGATTGTGCTTGATGAACCGAATTCCAATTTGGATGACGTCGGCGAGCAGGCTTTATTAGCGGCTTTGATTGATTTGCGCAAACGCGGGAAAACCATCGTGCTGATCACTCATCGCACCAGCATCATCAGCGTGACTACCAAGTTGTTATTGTTGCAGGATGGAACGGCAAAGATGTTTGGGCCGACCAATCAAGTCATCGAAAAACTCACCAAGCAACAACAAGCTCAGAAAGGGCTTATTGCTCAGCAAGATGCCAATAAACAGGGATCTCAAGATCAAACACCTCCAGCCAATGGTTCTGTTCATTCGGAGAATTAATAGAATGCCTATTTTGATGATGCATTGCACAATGCCACCTTCACAGGACTAATAATGAAGCTCGTTTCTGAAGAAAAAGAAATCGTTGTTGAAAATACTGTAGTGGATAGCTCAAGCTCACATCGGGTGGAAACCGATGAAACTCACTATACACGATTAGGATGGTGGATTGTTCTGGCTGGATTTGGCGGATTTGTTCTATGGGCTACACTTGCACCGATCGATAAAGGTGTGCCAGTCCCGGGCACTGTCACTGTCTCTCGACATCTGCAGGCCGTTCAGCACCAAACCGGCGGAATCATTGAAAAGATCTTGGTAAAAGAAGGCGATCATGTAAACATGGGACAGATACTGGTTCGCATGAATGATGTGCAAATCAAGGCGCAAGCCGAAATCACCCGTACCCAGCTTATGGCTGCGCATGCTACCGAAGCCCGTCTGCTAGCAGAACGTGATGGAAAAAACGAAATCAGTTTTCCGCCCGAGTTGCTATCGGTACAAAATGATAGTCGCGTCACCAATAATATCATCATACAAAATCAATTATTTCTATCACGCCGATTGTCATTGCAGCATGAAATAGCCGCATTGGATGAAAATATTGCCGGTCTAAAAGTACAATTACGCGGACTCGAAGCATCCAAATCCAGTAAACTCCAACAATCCAAATTTTTGGAAGAACAACTCATCAACATGCGCGATCTTGCGACTGATGGCTTTGTTCCGCGCAACCGTGTCCTGGAACTGGAACGCACCTACACTCAATTGTCCGGGGAAATCTCCGCCGACATCGGTAATATAGGGCGTACGCAGCGTCAAATTTCAGAGCTTCAACAGCGTCGCATCCATCGTCAACAGGAGTATCAGAAAGAAGTCCGGCAACAATTATCAGATATCAAGCGAGAAGCGGAGTCATTACAAAATCGGTTGAATGGACAGGATTTCGAATTGGCCAATGTTGAAGTCAAGGCACCTGTTGATGGAACGATCGTAGGTATGAATGTATTCACCGAAGGAGGGGTCATTGGAGCTGGTTTCAAATTAATGGACATTGTGCCCAGCGACGATACGCTGATTGTGACAGGACAAGTTCCTGTGCATCTGATTGATAAAGTCCATCCAGAATTGCCGGTCGATCTCATCTTTTCCGCACTCAACCAGAAAAAAACACCCAACATTCCAGGTCTCGTCACTCATGTTTCTGCTGACCGTCTGACTGATGAGAAAAGTGGATTGCCTTACTATACCATTAAGGCCAGAGTGACACCGGAAGGTTTAAGAATGCTGACAGATCATCAAATTCGCGCAGGTATGCCCGTAGAAATCTTTGTTAAGACAGGCGAACGATCATTGATGAGTTATTTATTCAAACCGATTCTGGATCGTGTTCATTCGTCCATGAGTGAAGAGTAGCAATGATGCCTTTTACACATCGGAAATTCATTGCCCTGCTTTGCATTTTCTTATTCAACCAACAAGCGAATGCTGTGCACGCCATGAGTCTGCTGGATGCTTATGAGGCCGCCCTCTACCATGATCCAACCTATCGCTCTGCACTACATGAAAGCGAAGCTGGAGAACAGGCAGAAAAAATCGGGCTTGCAAATCTGCTGCCCAATTTATCAGTCACGCACTCGCAAAGCACCAGCTCTGGAACGATTACACAAAACAATGCAACCGGCCCTCTCAATTTTGATAGTCAGGTGAGTACGTTGTCCTTGCGCCAACCGATCATCAATATGGAAGCACTCGCAGGTTACCGACAAGGAAAAGCGCAGGCTGATTCAAGCCGTGCCAAATTTACCGGCCGAAGCCAGGAGCTTGTCGTACGATTGGTCGAAGCCTATGTCGATGCCTTATTGACTCAAGAGCGTGCCAGATTGGCTGAAACGCAACTCAACTCACTTGAAGAGCTCAAACGCGTCAATGAACGCATGCTGCAAAAAGGCGAGGGAACTACGACCGATGTACTGGAAACGCAATCGAAATATGCCATTGCACAAGCCCGCGTAATCGAAGCAAAAGATGAATTTGAGGTTGCACAACTTAAGCTTGAGGCTATTGTCGGTCAAAAAATTACTCAATTGGATCAACTGTCCGAGCAATTCAGCTCCCGCGCCATTCAATTACAAGATTATGATACTTGGTATGAGATGGCCCTGGAACGTAATGCTGAACTGGTAACTCAACGACACGCTGTCGCCTCAGGGAAAGAGGAAATCAGGAAAAGTCATGCCGGACATGCCCCGCGAGTAGATTTCGTTGCCAGTTTGACTCGCAACAAAGCTGGTTCTTTCATTACGCAGGACCGTGATGTCAGTCTGGGAACCGTAGGCGTCGAAATTAATTTCCCGTTATACTCAGGCGGTCGTGTCAATGCAACCACCGCTCAGGCCAAGGCCAATCATGCTCGCGCAGAAGCTGATTTAAACGCAATCACCGACAAGATACTGGTAGAGCTGCGAAAACAATATAACCTTCTCTTGAGTAGCGTCAAAAAAATTGAGTCTCTTGAGATGGGGGTTAAATCTGCAGAACTATTAGTAGATGCTACCCAGAAAAGCATACTCGGAGGAATACGCATCAATTTAAACCTTCTCGATGCGCAGGAACAACTTCATACTGCGCGACGTGACTTAGCTCAGGCTCGCTATAACTATTTATTGGCTTATCTTCGGTTACAGTTCGCCGCCGGCACATTGGTACTGGATGACTTGAGGAATGTAGCGACTTATTTCAAACCTCAACGTGTTCAGTCTCAGAACTGATCAATATCAGTTCAGCATATCAACTGCCGCGGCCAATTCAAGCAAATATATTTCGTAACCAATCAATATGCTATAACCACTCAAAATCATATACTTAAAATATCTTACTCGGAACCATTTCATGATCTGAACATCGTGATGGATGATCAGCAAAATGAGCGCCATAGCTGTCAATGCAAGTTTGAATCCCACAAACTTTTCTACACTGTCCTCCAAAAGTATCGCCATAAGCCAATTGAGCTCTTCGCCACCATTGGCCAAAATATTCAGTGTTAGAAACGCATCCAGCGCACTCAATAATAAAATCAGACTCGTGCAGAGTACCAGTCGACCAGAATAAGAATCTACGTATACTGGTTTTCCTCCCATTTCACGTCGCTGGTTTCTTCTTCTGCCCCTCTTGATTCCCATATGGAACGCACAGAAAAATGGCATGCTTTGACGACGGTCGTAATGTCGATTATTAGACAGTTGAAATGCAGTTGGCATATCTCTACCTCAATTATTGATATCATAAAATTCAATCCAAATCGTTCCTGGTACTTTGCTTGTCAAGACAGCTCCATGGTCATCAGCACATATGGAGCATTGCATAAGGGATTTGGCAGCATCCTCCGGAAAATGCCTCGATTAGGATATTAATCAGAGACCCTAGTATGCTATCTGTCCACGCTCTGAACGAAAAGAGAAATATGTCATGAAGTCGAATCGACAAAACAACCAGGTCAAAGGTACACATCTCCTAAAAATAACCCACCAGAATATACTTCCGAATATATAGGTGCGCAATTCAATTACATCAAGTCACTCAATATTATTGGAATTTATAAAAATCTATGCGAAGCCGTAAATATCAGCCTGGAGAAAAAGACCTCAATGAAGAAAAATTTATTTGTACTCATGCATAAACAAGACTCATCATTCACTTCTCTCGACTACTGCCAGAACATCTTGATAAATAATATTGACATCACGGCCTTAACAAGTTGTAATACGCGGTTCTATTGACTAAAGAATCAGAGAGAGAAATGAAAAGGACTTATCAACCCTCAGTTACTAAAAGAAAACGCACGCATGGATTTCTTGTTCGCATGAAAACGCGCGGTGGCGCAGCAGTGATTCGGGCACGTCGCGCTAAGGGAAGAGCTCGATTAAGTGTTTAAGCCTAATCGTCTATTTCTTAATTGATAACTTATTTTTAAGTTTGTTGAAATTCATTCGCTACCTAGAAATTGCAGGTTACATAAAGCAGCGGAATTTTCTGCGGTAATTACTTTAAGATATCAGGTAACTGGCGATTTAATCCAGGTTTACGCAAAACCAAATGGATTGGACTGTGCACGTATAGGTTTGATTGTTCCCAAAAAGATTGAACGTCGTGCGGTTAAGCGCAATTGGATTAAACGTATCCTTCGCGAAACATTTCGTAAAAGCCAGCATAGGAAATCTGGCAATGATCATCATATGGATTGGGTAATACGATTGAAACGGACAATCAATAAGCATGAATCAATACGATTAATCCATGAAGTTCAGTCATTGATGATCGAATTACAGCAATGTCACGACTATTAATTTTCTTGATAAGGTGTTATCAGTATTGCATCAGCCCCTTACTGGCTCCTTCATGCCGATTCAGTCCTACCTGCTCTCAGTACGCTCGCGAAGCCTATGAAAAATACGGTGTAATACGAGGGACGAAGTTGACCGTATGGCGCATACTGCGATGCAATCCCTGGAGCAAGGGTGGTTATGAGCCAGTTCCCTGAATAACAAAGAATATAAATAGATAAGTAATTTTCCAAAGAATTTATCCAGCAACACCTTTTAGAATAAAAGTGATTACACATCAATACCGTGTCCCAACATGAGAAATTCTCAGCACTTATACTATCGCTATATTGTTATTGATTTTCTCAATAGCGCCGCCATACCCAGAAACCCAACCTGATCAGATAAACAATGGAAACAAAGAAACTTGTACTCATTATCATTTTTTCCACATCACTCCTATTTTTGTGGGAAGCATGGCAAAAAGAAATCAACCCGCCACCTCCCTCACAGGTTATGTCCGGGGCAAACTCGAATTCATCCAATCAACGACACGATCCTCTCCCAGTACCGGGAGACGGTCTTACTTCGTCGACCACGGAGCCGAACGGTATCGCTGCTGGGATAGAAGGTGCTACTCCATCAGTCACGCCCAATTTGTTTGCCATTGGTGAAAAGATCACAGTAAAAACGGATAAGGTGATTGCGGAGATCGATACCGCTGGCGGTGATATCCGTCAACTCGGGCTGATTGAATACCCTTCCCGAGAAGACGAAAGCAAACCGTATGAGCTGTTATTGGACAAAACTGCACGTTTTCAGGTCGCACAATCTGGACTTATCGGAGAAGGATTACCCAGCCATAAAACTAATTACACTTTAGATTCCAATACGCGCAATTATGAATTGGAAGCTGGGCAAGATAAGGTAGTAATTCGACTGCTTGCACCAGAAACCGATGGCGTGCAGGTCGCTAAAATCTTCACCTTTCACAGAGACAGCTATGTCATTGATGTGGAATTTGAAATTAACAATCAGGGAGGAACGACTCTCATCCCTTTCTCTTATTTCCAGATGCTAAGAGACGCCAATGAACCGACAGGCGCCAGCTCGATGGTTCATTCGTATACCGGCCCCGCGATGTATACAGAAGAAGAAAAATTTCTAAAAATTAAATTTTCCGATCTGGATAAAAATAAAGCAGAGTACCCAACCAATGCTGACAATGGTTGGATAGCCATGTTGGAACATTATTTTCTGACGGCTTGGCTTCCTCCGCAAAACACGCCGCGAGAATATTTTGCGAAACGCCTCGCACCCAACCAATATACTGCGGGCGTGATCGCACCGGTCGGCGCCATTGAAGCTGGTCAAACCAAGCATATCACCATGCCCTTCTATGCGGGCCCTCAAGAACAGAACAAGCTGGCGGAGCTAGCGCCTGGATTGGAGCTCACAGTCGATTATGGATGGTTAACCGTCTTGGCCAAGCCGCTATTCTGGCTACTCTCGTTCTATCACTCATGGGTAGATAACTGGGGCGTAGCCATTATTCTTCTGACGTTGACGGTCAAGCTGTTATTTTTCCCGCTATCTGCAGCCGGATATCGTTCGATGGCCAAGCTGCGGATAGCGACGCCTAAACTGCAAAGGATACGCGAACAATATGCCAGCGACCGTCAGCGCATGCATCAAGCGATGATGGAATTCTACAAAGAAGAGAAAATTAACCCGATGGGAGGATGCCTGCCGATCCTAGTTCAGATTCCGGTATTCATCGCCTTATTCTGGACGCTGATGGCAGCGGTTGAGCTGCGCTATGCGCCGTTAGCCCTGTGGATCACGGATATGTCGGTGCCTGACCCATATTATGTGTTGCCGGTCATCATGGGCATTTCGATGTGGGTGCAATCCAAGTTGAGCCCAACGCCAGCCGATCCGATTCAGGCAAAAGTCATGCAAATCATGCCACTGGCATTCAGTATATTCTTTTTCTTTTTCCCCGCCGGATTGGTACTCTATTCGCTGTGCAACAATATTCTTTCCATTCTGCAACAATGGCAAATCACCCGGATGTATGAAAACAAATCGACAGAGACTGCTGTCAAAGGGAATAACAAAACCAATAGAAAAACCAAGCCCCAAGCACCTGCAGAGGAACCTCAACTCTCCATTTCTGCTAACGACCTGGTGAAGGAAGAAGTAGCGCTCGCTGCCGAAACAAGTACCGAGCAAATTCAAAAACCGGCAGCTAATGCTCCAAGCGCTGCAGCGAAAGGCAAGCTTCCGGTCAAATCAAAAGGCAATGTATCTCATAAAAAATCCAGAAAGAAATAAACGATGAATGCTGGTTATCCTAAGCAGTGAATAACCAGCTCCTACGATGTGCCATCAAACTTCATGATGAGCGCTGATATCATTGCAGCCATTGCTACTCCGCCAGGACGCGGAGGTATAGGCATCATACGCATTTCCGGCAAGAACCTGGCAAAACTTGCCGAGAAAATCCTAGGTAACCTTCCTAAGCCGCGTTACGCCCAGTTAAGCCAATTCCTGGATAATGAAAAGCAAGTGATCGATCAAGGGATCGCAGTATATTATCCGGCTCCTCATTCGTATACTGGCGAAGATGTGCTCGAATTACAGGGTCACGGCGGCACGGCAGTCATGAATCTGCTGCTCACCGAATGTCTTTCTGCCGGTGCTCGTTTGGCACAGCCCGGTGAATTTACATTGCGTGCTTATTTGAATAACAAAATTGATCTGGTTCAGGCCGAAAGCGTAGCGGACATCATTGAGGCCAGTACATGCGAGGCAGCCCGCTGTGCAGTCAATTCCCTGCAAGGCCGGTTCTCAGCAAGAATTGATGAAGTCGTTAATTCTTTGATCACGCTCCGCATGCTGATCGAAGCCACTCTCGATTTCCCGGAGGAAGAAATTGAAGGCACCCACCTGCTTTATATCCGAACCAAGCTGGATGACATCCATGCACAGCTTGAGCAGATTTTCCGGTCAGCCCGGCAAGGAAATCTATTGCAGGAAGGTATCAAAATTGCGCTGGTAGGCGCACCGAACGTAGGCAAATCGACATTGCTGAATCAATTGGTCGAAGACGAGGTGGCCATCGTCACCGATGTTCCCGGGACTACCCGGGATACCATTTTGCGCACCATCACCCTTGAAGGCGTGCCGGTCCATGTCATAGACACGGCCGGACTTCGAGAAACCACCGATATCGTGGAGCAAAAAGGCATCGAACGCACACATGTGGTCATGAACAATGCGCACATGATCCTTGGATTGGTCGACGCAACACACCCTCTCTCTCCACCAGATCAAAACGACCCAGCCCTTCGTCACATTCCCGCTGACAAGCCCTACATCGTTGTCTACAATAAAATCGACCTTTCCAATGAATCGCCCAGAATTGAGCGAGAAAGAAACCGTATCTGCATTTATATTTCCGCCAAGACTGGCGAAGGCATCGAACTACTCCGCCAGATCATTTTAGAAACCGCTGGGTGGCAATTCCATCACGCCGGTGAAGGCATCTTCACGGCCAGGCAACGCCATCTAACGGCACTTACACTTGCTAAAACACATATCGACAATGCACAAAGCTTCACTAAAAATGACCTCCCCTTAGAATTATTGGCTGAAGAACTGAGGCTCGCGCAAAATGCATTATCTTCAATCACAGGCCAATTTACTGCAGACGATCTACTCGGGGAAATTTTTTCCCATTTTTGTATCGGGAAATAGCAATTTCCCTAAAGCCCCATCAAGAAAATGCCGCTGACTCACCCAACTCAGACATTTAAACTTTGGCGACCTATGCGTTTAGGAATACTCGAAGACGAAGTGACCCAGATATCCATCTACGAGCTTCTCTTTTCTCCGACCCGGCATCAATACGAATTCTTCGGAACGATTTCTTCGTTCATGGAAGCCCTTAAACAGGAGAAATTTGATCTTCTCATTATCGATTGGATGCTACCCGACGGCACCGCCGAAGAAGTGCTCAACGGAGTACGTAAAACGCTCCACTCGACCATTCCAATCATATGTGTTACGTCGCGCAATAACGAATCGGACGTGGTCACCGCACTGCACATGGGAGCTGATGATTACTTTGTAAAATCACCTCGATATTTCGAGTTGCTCGCCCGAATCGAATCTCTGGCACGACGCAACCGAGAAAAACAAACCCCAGCCCATCTTCAATTTGGTCCCTATGAAATTGACCAAGAAAATCAAGAAATCACGGTAGCAGGAAAACGCACCGACCTTACCCAAAAAGAATTCTTGCTTGCTTGTTATCTCTTTCAGAATCCGAACAAACTCCTGTCGCGAGTTCACTTACTGGAAAAAATATGGGGGTTGGCAGCAGAAATCGATACGCGCACGATTGACACGCATATCAGCCGCATTCGCAATAAACTCAATCTATCTTCTCAGAATGATTGGGATATCACGACCATCTATGGCTATGGCTATCGCTTGCAACAAGCTAAGCACCCTGCATTGACTTAATATCGCTCATTGTTGCTGAAAATACTTGGCTAAAGCCGATTCATTAATCCTATCCGTTATTCTCCTCAAGAAACTTTTTCACGGAACGAGGCATGCTTTAGTAACACATCCCGCAGAATTCTCTGCCCAATAGGCAATTATTCAAATCGCGAATTAACCCTGAAGATTGATCATGTTTGTAATAGGTCATTCACTTTTATAACATCGAAATGCTCAGGATCGAATGGTTCTCCGAACCATTCAAGCATCTCATCATGTTCAGGGTGATTGGGATCGGCGATCGCTTCGAGAAACATTTCATATCCTGGCAGTCCACCAATGTCTTCCGGCGGACAGGCACGGCTTCCTTTGAGACAAACGGGCAATCGGGTTTGCGTTTCAAACGGCAGGATCTTTTCCAAAACGATGTCATGATCCCAACTATCGCCAAAGTCGTAGGTATACCGCAGTTTCTCCTTTTCCTGTTTCAAAATCTGATCGATGCGGAATTCAGATTCATCAAGAACATCCGTAGGAAAATCTTCATCCGGCACACCATACCGTTCTCTACCCTTGATAAATTCATGCAGATGCGAATCAGTCCAGCCCATCACGATCTGTATGACGAGATGCAAATCCGTTAAGCTCTCAGTGCTGGCGATCAAAAACCTGCGCCATATCGGCGGACGGATATCATTCAAGATAATTTTCAGTTGATAAATAGATCGTAGCGATTTTGCTGTTGAAGGTTTTGCCAATTAACAAACTCCCTATCAATTATTTCTTAAATCAGAATATCTAAAAATATTAGGCTGTCTTCCTGAGCTATGTAGTGCATTCTTTGCTTTGATAGAATCAATCCTTTTCGGTTCTAACCTTTGCTCATGATGAACTACTGCCCCCTCGACCTTATCCGCATCGTACTCAGCCACACCAGTCACCCCGGCAATATTGGCGCGGCAGCACGGGCGATGAAAACGATGGGATTGCATTCATTGTATCTGATCGAACCTAAATTCTTCCCTCATGCAGAAGCCGAAGCGCGCGCCGCTCATGCGACGGATATTTTGCAGCAGGCGCAGGTTTGCACAGATATGGATCAAGCACTCGATCAAACCGTGTTGGTTGCTGCGATAACAGCACGGCCACGCGAGCTATCGCATGATGTGTTCGATGCACGAACAGGCGCTCGCGAGTTATTGCGCTATGCAAAACAACCCGTAGCCTTGCTATTTGGAAGAGAAAATACCGGATTGACGACTGCGGAGGTCAGCAAATGCCAGATCATCATCCATATCCCTGCCAATCCCCAGTACCCGTCATTGAATCTGGCCAGTGCGGTACAGGTGATGGCGTATGAACTGCATATGGCATTCATCGAGCAATCAGAGCCTGTACCTGATGTAGCGACATATCCGCCAGCCAGTTTCAACGAGCTGGAATCCTTCTATGCGCATCTTGAGGAATTGATGATTACCAGCGGTTTTCTGAATCCACAGCGCCCCAAACGGCTGATGCAGCGGGTGCGCAGATTATTTGCGCGAGCCCGACTGGAAAAAGAAGAAGTACAAATATTGCGCGGCATACTCACCGCTTTGAGCAAACGCTGATCAATCACCGAGCCATCAACTTTCCTTAATTAACGTGCCTACTCCTTGATCAGTGAGAATCTCCAGCAGCAATGCATGTTCGACACGACCGTCGATGATATGGCAGGACTTGACACCTTTTTTGACAGCATCCAGCGCCGAGCCGATCTTGGGTAACATGCCACCGGAGATGGTGCCATCGGCAAACAATTCATCGACCCGCTGAGCGGTGAGCCCGGTTAGCAGCTTACCTGCCTTGTCCATGACACCAGGAATGTTGGAGAGCAAGATCAGCTTCTCGGCTTGCAGAATTTCTGCCAGTTTGCCGGCCACCAAATCGGCGTTGATATTGTACGATTCTCCATCTCTGCCCACTCCGATGGGTGCAATGACCGGAATGAAATCTTGCGTGTCGAGTAGTGCAATCAGTGCTGGGTCGATCGATTCGATCTCGCCGACCTGGCCGATATTGATCCATTTTCCGGCAGATTCCCGATCTGGCATCAGCATTTTCTTGGCGCGAATGAATGCCCCATCCTTGCCAGTCAAGCCTACGGCCTTGCCGCCATGCCGATTGATCAGATTGACGATATCCTTGTTGACAGAACCACCCAACACCATCTCTACCACGTTCATGGTTTCCGCATCGGTAACACGCATGCCTTGTATGAATTCACCCTGTTTGCCGACGCGCTTCAACATATCATCGATCTGTGGGCCGCCACCATGAACGATGACCGGATTCATACCTACCAGTTTCAACAACACGACATCGCGCGCAAATCCATGTTTCAGATTCTCTTCCACCATAGCGTTCCCGCCATATTTGATGACGATGGTTTTACCGTGGAATCGTTGAATGTAGGGTAGCGCCTCAGCCAGAATCTTGGCTTTGTCTTTCCCACTCGTCAGAGGAATCTGTGTCATTCTGGCAATAAGGTATGAAGATTGTAGATAGAAAATTTTCTTGAGTTGAGCTAATCAGCAGCGATATGCAAGAATTTCTCATCATGCAACAATTCGAGCAAGCTCAACTGCCGCCATAGCCGCCCTTCTGCATCCTGATGGTGGGCTGTAACACCGGGGGTAAGTTCCTTCTTGCCCGGTTCGACAGGGGTAAAGTCGGAAAGATTTCTGATACCCAGCATGTTATTCACGATAAAACCTCCAAAAACTTTATTGTCCAGTGACGCCAGCAATATGCGTGATTTCAAATTGAATGGCACGAAATCACCACCGAGATAAACTCTCAGGTCTGTGATTCCATATAAATTTCCTCGAACGTTCGCCAAGCCGAGAAACCAGGGTTGCGTCAATGGAACTCGCCCCAGCTTTGGTATCGGAATGACTTCGTTTACTTCCGTCATCAAGATGAGATAACGATCATCTCCTACTGACACCCCCAGCACAGCTGTCGAGGCGTCATCATTTTTGACGTGTGCAGTTTGAGTATCCGGCAGTTGTCTTTTTTGAGTATCCATCATGGCTAGTATGTCATTCGGTTCTAAAGGATTTTAATTGATCGAATTTACGTTAGGCAGTTATTTTACTGTATTATCGGGCATCAAATTTTGAATTCTGTGGAGTGAGTAAAATGAAGGTTTTAAATCAATACTGGCTGTCAATGTTATTGCTGTCATCACTTCTCTCTGGTTGCGTACCTATGTTCGCGGTTGGCACCGCCGCAGGAACCGGCGCTTATGTTTCAGAAGATCGAAGAACCAGCGGTATGTTCATTGAAGATGAAGGTATTGAATTAAAAAGCACTCGACGCATTCATCAGCAATTTGGTGATAAAGTGCATATCAATGTCACCAGTTATAATCGTATCGTGCTGCTTACTGGCGAAGTACCTACTGAATCCATCAAGATCGATATCGAACGATTGATCATGGGAGTGGATAACGTGCGTAAAATTTTCAATGAAATTGCAGTTGGACTTCCCACCACCCTGGCTTCCCGCAGCAACGATACTTTGATCACATCAAAGGTCAAGGCTCGCTTCCTTGCAGAACGCAAATTTCAAATCAATCACGTCAAGATTGTCACAGAAAATGAAGTCGTCTATTTACTCGGTGTCGTGTCACATCAAGAAGGTGAAAATGCCGCTCAGATCGCCAGTTCAACCTCGGGCGTAAAGAAAGTTGTCAAGGTATTCGAGTATAACAGGTAATTTCTATCATTCATGGCAACGTTACCCGGTAAGTTAATCACTGAATTAACCAGCGCGTTTCCATCAGATCGATTTTTGACCGATCCTGTGGATTGTTACAGTTATGCTTACGATAACAGCCGTAAAATTTACCCGCCGGATGCTGTAGTATTTCCCGTGACCGCCGAAGAAGTACAACATGTCGTGGCGTTATGCAACTGCTATCGTATTCCATTGATTCCTCGCGGCCGCGGCACTGGAACAGCGGGAGGCAGTCTGCCTGAGATTGGAGGCATCGCTTTATCCATGGAGCGGATGCTCAATATTCTGTCGATGGATGCAGCAAATCGCGTCATTGTCGCCGAGCCTGGTGTATTAAATCAAGCGGTGCAGGATGTGGCCAAGCTTGATGGTTTCTTCTGGCCGCCTGATCCTTCAAGCGCAGCGTTCTCAACGATTGGTGGCAATATTGCCACCGGTGCAGGCGGTCCTCATGCTGTCAAGTATGGAACGACCCGAGATCACGTATTAGGATTGAAGGCGGTAACCGGAAAAGGTGATTTCATCACTACCGGATGCTATACCACGAAAGGAGTAGTCGGTTATGATTTGACCCGCCTTTTGATCGGTTCAGAAGGTACGCTAGCTATCATCACAGAGGCAACTCTCAAGTTGACTGCTCTTCCCGATAAGGTAGCCGGCATTACCGCGCATTTTCGAGATCTATCCAGTTGCACCGCTGCAATCGTCCGCATCATGGCATTGCCGCAATTGCCTAGCGCATTGGAATTTCTGGACAATGGTTCACTCCATTTGATACGTCATCGATATCCCGATATGCTGCCATCGGATACCCACGCAATGCTCATGATTGAAGTAGAAAGCTCTGGCAAGGATATTTCTGATGCAATATCCGTGATACTCGCAGCCTGTCAGAATGACGGATTAATCCGTGCAAGCCAAACCGAGAACACTGCCATGCTATGGAAAGCTAGAAAAGCGTTGTCTCCATTACTGAAAGAAATCGCCCCAAAAAAAATTAACGAAGATGTCGTGGTACCCGTTAGCACACTGCCTCAATTTTTAAAGGGCTTATCGCAACTTAGCGCGCAATACCGGCTTCACAATGTCAACTTTGGGCATGCCGGTAACGGTAATATTCATGTGAATTTGTTGATAAACCCTGCTGATGCGGATGAAGTCGCACGAGCCGAGCGTTGTTTGGATGAAATATTCGATTTAGTCATTCAATTGCGCGGCACGTTATCAGGCGAACATGGAATTGGCAGTGAAAAACGCGCGTTTATCACTAAGGAAATTGATCAGGCTACACTAAGGTTGATGCGCGACATCAAGTATCTATTTGATCCAAGAAACATTCTGAACCCCGGCAAATTATTTCCCGAAATTTAAGTAAAGCTTCAAGAAGTCAAGCACTTCTTTCGATTCACTAATCCTGATTTCGCTCGTGATCTTTTTTGATACTTGCGTAGATATGATTTGAAACTGCTTTTTCGTTGCGCCTGCATTCTTAAACTGCTCTAACCAATGCAACACGCAACGAATCCCTTCTTTGATCAAAGTTTAGAAAAAGAAATAATGATCAACTAATAATGCTACAAACAACAACGCAAGATAAAGTATCGAATAGCGAAAAGCTTCCCTAGCTAGTTGATCGCTATAATTACGATAGATCGCAATCGCATAATACATAAAGACACCGTTCAATATCACCGAACTTACTAAATAAATGAGTCCACTCATCTGCGTGACATATGGCATGGTAGTCACTAGACATAATATAACGGTGTAGAGTAATACCTGTAATTTTGTGAATTGATCACCATGCGTCACTGGTAGCATCGGCATCCCAATCGATGCGTATTCATTTTTTCGATATAGTGCCAAAGCCCAGAAATGTGGTGGTGTCCATGCAAAAATAATTAAAAAAAGGAGCAATGCGTCACTCGCAATCTCGCCTGTCACGGCTGTCCACCCAAGAACTGGAGGCATTGCACCGGATGCGCCACCGATGACAATATTTTGCGGAGTCAATGGTTTCAGAATAACGGTATAAATAATGGCATATCCAACGAACGTTGCCAGAGTAAGCCACATTGTCAATTCATTAATCCAGTGGTAAAGAATAAAGAGACCCGAGCCGCCAACGAGAGTCAAAAAAAATAAAGTTTCAGGTACACTGACTCTTCCTTGAGGTAATGGCCGACCCTTGGTTCTTGCCATAACCGCATCCATCTTTTGTTCCACCAGGCAATTTAAGGCTGCGGCTGCGCCAGCCACTAATGCAATTCCCACGGTTGCCAAGATAAGGGTATCTATAGGCACTGCACCTGGCACGGCCAAAAACATTCCAATCACTGCGGTAAATACAATGAGCGAGACAACGCGCGGCTTCGTCAATCGATAGAATTGATTGATACGCGATGCAGTTTCATGCCACATCATGCTTGTAGCCATCTTTCTAACCTCCTCTTCACATTCTTGTAATTAAATATTTGATAAATTTGGGTGCTTTTAATCATTGACCACTAATGTTCAATTTGAGAGACATGCAAAAGTCTTTTAATGTCATTACCCATCTTCTTTCCATCTATCTTTTCCGGAAAGCGCATCATTAAATTACCTATCGGATCAAGTAGATAAACATGCTTTGTTCGTACATCAGCTGTTTCGAAAACATTGAGAATCTCCTGATCTTTGTCACGCACAACATACAGGCCTTCATGATCTTTGATCAGTTCTGGATCAGGATCAATATCATCATTAAGTAACCATAATCGCTCTATTCGGTGTTTTTCTTTTCCTTGCACCATACGTACTTGTCGCATGTAATAAAGCTTTTCCCTGCACAACTCCCCACACTGTCCGGAATCTACAGTCACTAAAACCCATTTGCCATGTAGATCCTTCATTCTCAGTATCGTATTATCTGCAATGTTCGTACCTTTACCTGACGTCTTCACAATAGGAAGCAGATCTCCATAATGTTTGCTGTCGGGTTTAAAATCAAAAAAGTACAACGTATATGAAACAATTACTGGTGCGCACATTAGGGCTAGCAGTAACAGAAATTTACGCCTATTTGCTTTTTGTGCTTGCTCGTTTGACATTCAATACCAAAAAAATAATTATTGCTGTTATTGCTAACGAAAACCATTGCACCGCATATCCGATATTTTTTGACGCACCTGAATCAGGCTTCTCCCAGTCTCGAATCAATCCATCATCAGATTTATCTTTCTGCAATATCAGAATTGGCTGAAAATCACGACCTGTCATTTCTTGATAACTGTGCAGATCAAATTTATCCCAAACTTTACCATGTCTGATCGGTTCCGATAATTGCAGCGTTCTTAATTCCGGAGATACTACAATCCCTGTCACTTTGATCGTTCCCCGGATTTCCGGTGCTTCCGGCAATATTGTTCTATCATTTCCAGTTGATATCCATCCTCTATTAACGGCTACACTAAGTGTACTATTTGAAATTTCGAGAGGTGTTATGACGTGATAACCGGCACGGCCTTTGTAAGTTTTATTATCAATCAATAGAGTATGCTCAGAAAGATACTTGCCTTCGATTTCAACTTCGCGATATTTGAAATCATCAAGTTTTATCGATGACTTCGGAAGTGCAATCATGGGCTGCTTAGCAAACTCTTCCAATTGATTATATTGGATATTTTTTTCTTCAGCACGAGACAATTGCCATTTTCCTAATTCAATAAAGATTACCACCGATATCACAGTAACTATGATTGTCCATAGCTTAGGTTCAAATCGATATCCAAAGACAATCATATTTTAAGGCAAAGACGAGACTCGATAGCTGCTAGAAATTACTCAGGAAAGTATCAAACAGATCTTCATTTAATTATCGGATGAATCATTTCTTTGGACTTCACTTATGTGCATTATGAATTTTAATCAAATTCATAATGCACAACTGATGAAATCTTCGAAATTGTCTTACATCAAGTACACAAAAACAAACAATCCTAACCAAACCACGTCAACGAAGTGCCAATACCACGCAACTCCTTCAAATCCGAAATGATGCTCAGGAGTGAAATGTCCCGCCACGCTGCGGAAGTAGATAACCAGCAGCATAATTGTACCGATGGTCACATGAAAACCATGAAATCCCGTCAACATGAAGAATGTTGAACCATAGGCACCGGTGGTCAATTTTAAGTTGAGATCGTTATACGCATGAACATACTCGTATGCTTGGCACGCGATGAATAAGGCTCCAAGAGCAACAGTTGCTAACAGCCATAGTTTTAGTCCATCACGTCTATTTTCTTTTAATCGCCAGTGGGCAATAGTTACCGTCACACCTGAAGTCAATAACAACAGTGTATTAAAAGCAGGCAAACCCCATGCACCCATCGGAGTAAACGGATCGTGAGTACCAGGGCCTGCGGTCGGCCATTTTCCTTCGTATGAAGACCAGAAAGAATTTCCTAATACGGTGCTTTCTTCAACTAGCCAAGGAATTGATAAATTCCGCATGTAGTACAAGGCGCCAAAGAATGCACAGAAAAACATAACTTCAGTAAAAATAAACCAACTCATTCCCCAGCGAAAAGAACGATCTACTTGCTCACCATATTTTCCGCTTTCACTTTCTCTTGCAACGGTTCCAAACCATCCGAAGAGCATATAAATTAAAATAGAAAAACCAACTGCTAGCAATCCATAACCCAATTCCATTTTATTCATGGTCAGAGCTGCACCCGAACCCATGAACAAAATCGCCGTTGATCCAATGATTGGATACATTGACGGAGCTGGGACGTAATAATGTCCTGATTCTTGACTCATTCTTTTCTCCTCCTACTTATGATTTATTCAATTCTAACTAACCACTAAGCGAACCACTAACATAATGCAAAGTACAAATAATATTGCTCCGATAATTCCCCCGATGATGACTTGCGAGGGCTTTAGCGTTGCAGCATCGTTTTCAAGATCACTTTTTTTACGAATACCCACAAAAGCAAACATCACTGCTTTCGCAATCTGCCACAAAGTCGCTTTTTTCTGCTCGTCAGTAATTTTTCACTCCTTTATGCTCACTTTTTGACAGGATTATTTCCTTCCGGAAGTTCGAAAAAAGTATATGAAATAGTTACTGTTTGCACATCGATAGGTAATCCAGGTTCAATCACAAACTGCACTGGCATTTGTCGAGTTTCTTTTGGCTTTAACACCTGTTTTGTAAAACAAAAACATTCAAATTTTTTTAAATGCTTATCCAGAAAGCGCGGACTATAACTAGGTATTGCTTGTCCATTAATTTCACGCTCTGAATTATTAGTAATTTCGTACATCACATTTACTGGTTCGCCTGGATGAATTCGAGCGCTTGTCTGCAGTGGTTTAAAGCTCCAAGGCAATCCTCGCGTATTCGCATCAAACTCCACTGTAATCCATCGCTCTTCATCCACCCAGTTTTCCTTCACGAGTACATCCGGCTTTAGAAGATTATTTATGCCAGTTACTTCACAGAATTTCTCATAGAATGGCACAAGCGCAAATCCAAAAACGAACATGATTAATGTAAAAATGAGCAGTTTTTTTCTCATTAAAACATTAGCGCTTGATGAAGCGTTATCTACCATTCTTTTAAAATAACCGTTAAATAAAGACCTACAACCGTAATCAGCAAAAATATCGCCGTTCTATATTTCTTGCGCTTGATATTTGTATCCGTTTCTTGTGACATACGCTTCTCTTTATTACTTCACAATAGGTGGTTTTTCAAAACTATGATATGGCGCAGGTGTCGGTAGATGCGTCCATTCCAATGTTGTTGCACCATCCCATGGTTTTTGAGGTGCTTTCTCTCCGCTACGAATACAACTAATCATAATGTAAAGAAAAAGAAGTTGTGTCATTCCAAATCCGAATGCTCCAATACTTGAAATCATGTTGAAATCAGCAAATTGAAGATTGTAATCTGGAATTCTACGTGGCATTCCTGCTAAGCCTAAGAAATGTTGCACAAAAAAGGTTAAATTGAAGAAGAACATGGATAACCAGAAATGCCATTTACCCAACGTTTCGTTGTACATACGGCCTGTCCATTTTGGAATCCAATAGTACGCACCTGCAAACAATGCAAACAATGAACCGGAAACCAGCACATAGTGAAAATGTGCAATGACGTAATAGGTATCCTGAACTTGAATGTCAATTGGAACAATTGCACAGATCACGCCGCTGAAACCGCCAATAACGAATAGGAAAATAAATCCTATTGCAAATAGCATAGGAGTCTCAAACGACATGGAGCCACGCCACATGGTCGCAGTCCAGTTAAATACTTTTACGCCCGTCGGTACTGCAATCAACATCGTTGCATACATGAAAAACAATTGCCCAACCGTCGGCATCCCGGCTGTAAACATGTGATGAGCCCATACTACGCAAGATAAAATAGCAATCGATGCGGTTGCATAAACCATAGAAGAATAGCCAAACAAAGGTTTACGCGAAAAAGTAGGAATCACCTCTGACACGATACCGAAAGAAGGCAAAATCATGATGTAAACTTCTGGATGGCCAAAGAACCAGAAAATATGTTGGAACATCACAGGATCTCCGCCACCTGCTGCATTGAAGAAGCTTGTGCCGAAGTGACGGTCTGTAAGCAGCATGGTTACTGTACCGGCTAACACTGGCATTACCAGAACGAGCAAATAAGCAGTAATTAGCCAAGTCCAAACAAACATTGGCATTTTCATCAATGTCATACCAGGCGCACGCATATTTAAAATGGTGGTAATGATATTAATCGAGCCCATTATTGAGGATGCTCCCAAAATATGAACTGCGAAAATCATCAAATCCACGCCCAGTCCACCCTGAGTCGATAATGGAGGATAGAATGTCCACCCGCCTGCTGCCGCGCCTCCAGGTACAAAAAATGAGCTAACGAGCAATGTCGCGGCAGGGATCAGCAACCAAAAACTCCAGTTGTTCATCCGAGCAAATGCCATATCGGGAGCACCGATCATTAGTGGCACTTGCCAGTTCGCAAACCCCACAAATGCCGGCATAATGGCGCCGAACACCATAATCAAGCCATGCAGCGTAGTAAATTGATTAAATAATTCTGGTTGAAGAATCTGAATTCCTGGTTGAAACAATTCAGCACGAATTCCTAATGCCAATGTTCCACCTGTAAGAAACATCGCAAAACTGAACCATAAATACATCGTACCAATATCTTTGTGATTGGTAGTTGTAATCCAGCGCATTATTCCGCTTGGATGATGGTCATCATGTTCATGACCATGAACGTCACCGTGTACTGCTGCCATAGTTATCTCCTTTTACTTGTTTTCCACATGCATTGATGTTTTAACCGTAGATGCGCTTAATTGAGCTGCCGCCCACTTGGTATATTCACCTGATTCCATCACTTCAACCACAATCGGCATGAATCCGTGATCCTTACCGCATAGCTCAGCACATTGGCCACGATAAATTCCTGGAGTATCTGCTTTGAACCATGTATCTCGTATAAAACCGGGAATGGCATCCTGTTTGATACCTAGAGCTGGAATCCACCAAGCATGGATTACGTCATTCGCCGTTAAAATAATGCGCACTTTTTTACCGACTGGTACAACCACACGATTGTCCACTTCTAATAAATAGTTTTCACCTTTTGGCGCTTTATTTTCGACTTGAGCTCTAGGTGTCGATAATTTGCTGTAAAAGCTAATACCTTCACCTTCACCCTGAAGATAATCGTAGCCCCACATCCACTGATATCCCGTAGCTTTAATAGTCATATCGGGACTCGAAGTATCTTTCATTGCGATGACTGTTTTTGTGGCCGGATATGCCATTACAACAAGAATAATACAAGGTATTACCGTCCAGATTATCTCAACGGCCGTGCTATGGTGAAAATTGGCTGCTTTATAACCCAATGATTTACGATGTTTAAGCACAGAATAAAACATGACACCAAATACACCTATGAAAATCACCAAGCAAATCCACATAAGCAGTATATGCTGATCATAAATATCTTTTGCTATGACACTTTGCGGTTCTGGTAAATTATATTTAGACCCTAACGCAATACTTGAGTACAAAGCAAGAGCGGATACCCCCGCCAGGGTTGCTACTGATTTACTTCTCATATTTCCCCCCACATGATTACTAATTTTACAGATTTCAGGTACGACTAACGCTACAAACCTGAACGTTTATCCAAGTTCAGCCAGCTTACGGAAGTCATACGTCAAAATCTCGTTTTGTTAAAACCATACCATGACTGACGATAATTACATTTCCTTGGCCGAATTTCCTTATTATCCGCAACTTAGATTTTATTAGTTATAGAGATCCTCTATATGCTAATTAATCGAGCGGAAATTCTAGCATGCCACTGTTACTCAAACAAGGAAAATTCATGATTATTATAGCAATATTACCCTGCTTATAAAATGGTATTGCTATGAAATGATATTAAAAATATCCATACCAAAAAAAATTTTCTCTTCAATTTTAAGAGATTTGTTCTAAAAAGTAGACAGTTCTGTTTAGCTTTGCCGCAATGTATTTATGGCCAGCCTAAGCTCATAATTCCGTCACACCAATTTAATCAGAATGTAGTGGTCAACTAGT
>NZ_QRCB01000052.1 GCF_009833095.1 Nitrosomonas sp. JL21 | reverse complement strand
CAATCGAACCGACGCGCCTGATGTCAATGTCAATGCTTCGACATTTGCAACCGTACCGCCGCTGACATCCGCGCCGTTATCCAGGCTCAAGGTATCGTCGACGGCGGCTTCGCCCATGATCGCGCCGGTGTAGGTCTGCGCGCCGATAGCGAACGTCACCGTATCGGTAGTCGAGGTTGCGGTCACGTTCGTATTCGCTTGAATGATCGTGACTGCGCGCGCATTGGTCGAATCATCTTCTATCACGTAATTCTCGACATTGGTGAGCGTCGACACTCCGCCATCGCCGACTATCGTAATTTCTTCGCCATTGACACTCGTACCGGATGCGGTGATCGCACCGGTAAATGCCTGATTCTGGGCGGCAGACAGCCGAACCGACGCGCCCGAAGCCAATGTCAACGCTTCGACATTGACAACGGTGCCGCCGCTGACATCCGCGCCGTTATCCAGGCTCAAGGTATCGTCGACGGAGGATTCGCCGGTAATCACACCGGTGTAGGTCTGCGCGCCGATAGCGAACGTTACCGCATCGGTATTCGAGGCTGCGGTCACGTTCGTGTCCGCCTGGCTGATCGTGACTGTCCGCGCATCGGTCGAATCGTCCTCGATACTATAATTCTCAATATTGGCAAGCGTCGTCACGGCACCATTGCCGGTAACGGTGATCGTTTCACCGCCGATGCCGGTACCCGGCGCTGTGATCACGCCGGTAAATCCTTGGTTCTGACTGGCAGACAATCGAATCGATGCGCCTGATGTCAACGTCAACGCTTCTATATTCGCAACTGTGCCGCCGCTGACATCCGCACCATTATCCAGGCTCAGCGTATCGTCGACAGCCGCTTCTCCGCTGATTGCGCCGGTGTAGGTCTGCGCGCCGATAACGAACATCACCGCATCGGTATTCGAGACCGCGGTCACGTTCGTGTTCGCCTGCGTAATCGTGACTGCCCGCATATTGGTCGTATCGTTCTCGATATTATAATTCTCGACATTGGCAAGCGTGATCACTGCGCCATCGCCAGTAACGGTGATTGTTTCACCGCCGATGCCGGTACCCGGCGCTGTGATCGCGCCAATGAAACCCTGATTCTGGACGGCAGACAACCGGACTGACGCGCCTGATGTCAATGTCAACGCCTCGACATTCGCAACCGTGCCGCCGCTGATATCCGCGCCGTTATCGAGGCTCAGCGTATCGTCGACGGATGATTCGCCGGTGATCGTACCGGTATACGCCAGCGCCCCGGCATCGAAGGTGATCGCATCAGTGATTGAATTTGCCGTGACATTCGTATCGGCGCTGCTGATCATGACTGTCCGGGCATTGGTGGAGTCATCGTCAATAGTATAATTCTCGACCTCAGCCAGCGTAGTGACTGCGCCATCGCCGACGATCGTGATTAGTTCGCCATTGACGCCCGTACCGGGCGCCGTGATCGCACCGATAAAGCCCTGGTTCTGCGCGACAGACAGGCGAACCGACGCACCGGTTGCCAGCACCAGCGCTTCGACATTCTCGATCGTGCCGCCGCTGACATCGGCGCCGGTGCCCAGACTGAGCAAATTGAGCGCGTCATCGACCGTGGCTTCGCCAATGATAGTGCCATTGAATATCAATGCACCGAGATAAAACGTCACGGCATCGGTGATCGAATTGGCCGTGACATGCGTATCTGTGCTGCTGATCATCACGGTGCGCGCATCGGTCGAATCATCCTCGATGATGTAATTCTCGACATTGGCGAGCGTCGTTACCGCGCCATCGCCGGTGATAGTGATAGTTTCTCCATTCACACCCGTTCCGGGCGCGGTAACAGCTCCCGTAAAACCCTGGTTCTGGGCGGCGGTCAGTCGAACCGATGCGCGGGATGCCAATGTCAATGCTTCGACGTTCGCAATCGTGCCGCCACTGACATCCGCACCCATAGCCAGACTCAACGTATCGTCGATTGCTCCGTTACCGGTGATCGAACCGGTATACATCAGCGCGCCGACATTGAACGCCACGGCATCGCTGGCCGAATTGGCAGTCACACCGGTATTCGCCTGGCTGATCGTGACTATCCGCGCATTGGTTGAATCATCCTCGATGTTGTATTTTTCAATATTCGCGAGCGTGGTGACTGCGCCATCGCCGGTGATCATGACCGTTTCACCGCCGATTCCACTACCTGACGCTGTAATTGCGCCGCTAAATCCCTGGTTCTGCGTGACGGACAATCGAACCGATGCGCCTGAACTCAGCGTCAGCGCTTCGACACTCGCAATCGTGCCGCCACTGACATCTGCGCCCGTGCTCAGGCTCAGCGTATCGTCGACGGTGGATTCACCGATGATCGTTCCGGTATACGCCAAAGCGTCCAGATTAAACGTAACGGCATCGGTACTTGATGTAGCCGTCACATGAGTATTCGCTTGAGTGACCGTCACAGTGCGCGCATCGGTCGTATCATCGTCAATGGCATAATTTTCGACATTGGCAAGCGTCGTGACTGCGCCATCACCGGTGATCATGATTGTTTCACCGCCGATTCCGGTACCCGGTGCCGCGATCGCGCCGATAAATTCCTGGTTCTGTGCAGCCGAGAGATGAACCGTAGCGCCTGATGCCAACGCCAGCGCTTCGACATTCGCGATGGTACCGCCGCTGACATCGGCTCCGGTGCCCAGACTGAGCAAGTTCAGCGTATCATCGACCGTAGCCTCGCCGATGATCGTGCCGGTAAACGTCAATGCGCCCAGATAAAACGTCACAGCATCGGTGACCGAGTTCGCCGTCACATGCATAGTCGCGCTGTTGATTGTCACGGTGCGGGCGTCAGTCGTATCGTCCTCGATGACGTAATTCTCAACATTGGCGA
>NZ_QRCB01000051.1 GCF_009833095.1 Nitrosomonas sp. JL21 | reverse complement strand
CGTTTTTATAGAACACGCTGACTCCTTCTTTTTCCGATGATGTATTGGGTTGAATTGTGTAGTTATAATATGCCTTACCTGAGGTAATCTCTTCGGGTGTAAACGATACGCGATAATCGAAATTGAAATCGCTCCCATATGATGAGACCCATGGAAAACTCCAATCCATACGTTTCTTGTAAGCGATAATCTTTGCAAATGGTGCGCGTGAAATAACGGTAAATGTTACATCGCGCTGATTAAGATGGATCGGAATTCCGTTGAAGTTATCGGCCCAGAAAGAGCATGACTTACATCCTTCTTCCCAATCGGGAGCTAACATGAAGTGATAAACGATCAATTGGGAGCGTCCATCAAAAAGATCGGTGAGTGAAAGAGTGCCGTGTGGTCCTTCAAATTGATAGGATTTTTCCACGCGCTCCCAAGGCAACGCCATTCGACGTTGCGTCAGAGCATCACGCTGACGTGTGAATTCCTTCTCCGCGGTAAGCAATTCAAGGCGTGCTTTCAGCCATTCTTCGTGAGAAACAATTGGATTCATCATGTTTATCTCCTGTTTGTTTAAAATAATATCACGCAACTTTTAGGTTGCATTTTACATCATAACCTGTAACATGCAACTTATGAGTTGCCTTTTAAAGTTACAAGGAGATGTTTATGAGTAATTACATTGAAAAACATATTGAATTGAAAGCACCGATTTCTAGAGTCTGGCACGCTTTGACTGACTACAAAGAATTTGGAGAATGGTTTGGCGTTACTTTGCAAAATCCCTTTATTGAAGGAAAGGAATCTGAGGGGGAAATCACTGATCCTGCTTGTCTCAAAGCTGCGCGCGCGGGGAATAACGAAGAAGCGTCAAAAGCAGATTTGCTCGATCCTGAAAATGAACCGATTAAGTTTAAGATAGTGGTACAAAAAATTGAACCCGAGCATTATTTTTCCTACACATGGCATCCGTATGCAATTGATACAAGCTACGATTACTCTAAAGAAATACCAACGCTTGTAGAGTTTAAGTTGAAACAAATTTCCGGTGGCACACTTCTTACAGTCACTGAATCTGGTTTCGATAAAATTCCTGGTAATCGTAGAGAAGCCGCTTTTCGTATGAATGATGGCGGATGGACTGAACAAATGAAACGCATTGAACAATATGTTTCATAGCAACGCTAAAAACGGCACCGTAAAATTACAAAACTATGCGTCAGTCTTCGCAGCGCTAGGTGACGAAACTAGGTTATCTCTAGTTTCTAAGCTTACGAGCGGTCGTTCACATTCAATCTCACAATTAGCAGAAGGCTCAAAAATAACCCGGCAAGCCGTAACAAAACATTTACGGGTATTGGAAGGAGCGGGCTTGGTACATTCGACTCGGAACGGCCGCGAGCAGTTGTATCATTTAGACTTGCGGCCATTCAAAGATATTGAGGAGTACTTGGGATTTGTATCGAAGCAATGGGATCAGGCATTGTCCAGATTGAAATCATTTGTGGAAGATGAGAGAAAATGAATAGCTTCTCTTCCCATTCTTTATTGCCTCATCAAGTGATTATTTGCTTTCCAGGGGATAATTCAGCATCCAGTGAAAACGGTACTTGTCCACCAGCATACCGAATCTTTTTGCCCAAAACGTTTCAGCCAGTGGCATGATCACATTGCCATCTTTACTAAGTGCATCAAATAATTTATCGATTTGCCCGACACTTTCGCAATTCACACTGAGATGAATTTGATTGCCTAAATCCGGTCCACCTGTAGGATCGTCCGAGGCCATGAGAATTAGATCGCCCGATGTCAGGCACGCATGCATAACTTGATTTTTATCCTTCAACCCCGGTGGACACATCTCTTCTGGTGTGTCGGCAAAGGTTTTTACCTCCAACGTTCCACCGAAACAGGATTTGTAAAATTCCATCGCCTCACGTGCATTGTCCTTGAACATTAAATAGGGAGTTAATGGTTTCATAATTTTCCTTTATTTGGATTATATTGATTTCTGTTTCAGCAATTCTTCCAGTTGCGTAATGGTTGTTCCCCAGCCTTCCTGAAATCCCATGGCTTCATGCGCTTTTCTTTGCTCATGCGTATTATGCATGACATGCGCTTTATATCTGGTACCCGAAGAAGTTTCCTCTAAATTGATGATAGCAGTCATCGCTATATGAGAGCATTCCTTATCATTAGCCTGTGCAGGCGTGGCGGGACGGTAATTCGCGACTAAAACACTCGTCCAGACCAACCGTTTTTCTTTTGTAACCTCCAAAAAACAAGCTGTTGAAGGATACTGATTCCCTTCAGGATCATGCATTACCGTATAAAACTCACCGCCGGGGCGAAGATCGATACGGCAATCCGATACCCCCCAAGGCTTTGGACAGAACCATTGTTTGAGAAGATCGGGCTCGGTCAGACCGCGCCAAACTAGGCTTACAGGTACAATTAATTCTCGTTCAATTACAAGATCCAGTTGAGCATCGATAGGTATCATCGTTTTTTTCCTTTCGGTTTATTATGTTCCTTCAAGAGCAAGGCATCCAGCGCATCGAAACGTGCATTCCAGTGCGTGCGCAGTTGATTTAGCCATTCCCACATTTCATCAATCCCTTCCGGGTTAATGGAATATATTCGCTGCTGTGCCCTTTTTTTCACAAAGACCAATCCGGTCTCCCGCAAAACTTTCAGGTGCTGGGAAACTGCTGGTGCACTGATATCAAACTTACTGCTGATGTCAGTAGATGTAATTTCACCGTTGACAGCAATCAGCTCGATAATGCGACGGCGATTTGGTTCGGTCAGGGCTGCAAATTTATCCATGACTTATTATTAAGAATTTAGTTAATTAAGTCAATAATTAATTAATAGCAGGAAATATTGCATTAAGGCAAATTCCAACAATAAAATTCATCACTATTGAATGCAAAAATTTCTCTTTTGATCTATGAACGTGCAAATAAAAGTAACGGTTTTATGTCGTAATTGTCAGCGGCGCATAGAACTTCAATATAATGCGCACGGGTTGCCCCTGCATCGATCCGATGGGCGCGTCCCCATGTGATTCCTTCCAAGCTGCTGAGCTAGAAGATCGCCTGTAAGGCGTGAAAAACTTCCATTATTCTGAATCCGGTATTTTTGGATACGAAACCGGGTATTGATCGGTATGTTTCTTGCTTAAATTGAAAGAAATTAATCCTTGCATATTAAAAAAAATGGTTTTAATATGCAAGGATGATAAAACGCAGCATCTATCAGACAGTCATACAATCTTTGAAGCGGCAAGCCGCTGTAGCCCTTATCGGGCCGCGTCAGGTTGGTAAGACTACATTGGCGCTTGATATCGCTGAAGAAAGAGACGCTGTGTATCTTGATCTTGAATCTATGGAAGATCGAGAAAAACTTAACAATGCCAGTTTATTTCTGACACATAACGAAGGCAAGCTGGTTATTTTAGATGAAATTCATCGGATGCCGGAGATTTTCCAAACTTTACGCGGTTTGATTGACCAAGGTAGGCGCAAGGGTTTGAAGACTGGCAGATTTCTTATTTTAGGATCAGCTTCCATTGATTTACTTCGCCAGTCGGGAGAAACACTTGCCGGGCGGATTGAATATATCGATATGGAACCTTTAAATGTGCTGGAAACAAGCTCCAGAAATAAAACCGATCCAACAAAACTTTGGGTACGGGGTGGTTTTCCCGATAGCTATCTTGCAGACAATGATGAAGACAGTTATGCATATCGGCGCAATTTTATTCGCACCTATTTAGAGCGAGATGTACCGCAATTTGGACCACGCATCCCGGCGGAAACACTTGAGCGCCTTTGGATTATGCTGGCTCATAGTCAAGGGCAATGCCTGAATGCATCTAAATTGGCTGGCAGCTTATCCACCTCGGCTCCCACCGTTAGCAGCTATATTGACCTGCTGGCCGATTTGCTGCTGGTAAGGCGTTTACAGCCATTCCACGCCAACACTAAAAAGCGTTTGGTCAAGGCCCCGCGTGTTTATGTGCGCGATAGTGGTATCACACATGCTTTGCTGGGGCTTGCGGATTATAACCAGCTCTCCGGTCATCCTGTATTCGGAGCAAGCTGGGAGGGTTTTGTGATTGAAAACCTGCTATCCGTTGCACCACCTCAAACGAAATCCAGTTTCTATCGCACTTCCGCTGGTGCGGAAATCGATTTAATACTGGAATTGCCCGGCGGCAAAATATGGGCCCTCGAAATCAAGAGCGGCCTCACCCCGAAATTGGTAAAAGGCTTTCATAATGCACTTGAAGACATACAGCCGGATCGTAGCTTTGTCGTGTATTCGGGGAAAGACCGTTACCCGGTGAGGGAAGAAACAGAGGTCATTGGTTTATATGAACTGGCGGAAGAGTTAGCAAAATAATACAGAAATTTTCTCCCGCGTTGAATCGGCAAATAAGAAATTGCATTTAGGCTAATTTTAAGACCCAAGAAGGTATTTGATGCATTGGGAGACAATGTGAGAATGCAGTTAGGCGTAAAGGCAATTTGTATATTTAGAATGGGAATTTCCGACAGATGGATCAAACAAAAATGAATGGAATCAACTTTACACCGCTCTAGGCCACAGCATTGCGAAATCAAAGCAGAAGCTAACATGTTTATCGGATAGATAAAACGGTAATAATAGCGTTTTCAGGCCGAGCCGTTAATATAGATGCATTCCACACAGGCGATGGTTAGCAGAAACCAGAACAAGTATGCGTATTGAGCGGATTACAATTAAGAACTTCAGGGGGATCAAAGAGGGCACAATCTCTTTCGATAATCATACAGTGCTTGTTGGCCCTAACAATGCTGGCAAGACGAGCGTGATTGAAGCATTGGCTGTATTGTTTGGCAGAGATAGGCTTGTTCGTAATCTCACTGAGCATGACTTCTACGGTGCTTCACCAGCCCCGGCAGACCGCATCTATATCACGGCGATCATAACAGACTTCACTGGCAACAATCCCGAACATCACTCGGAATGGTTTCGCATGGGGCGCGGCATACCCAAGTGGATCAACCCTGACGATCAAAGCGTAGGCCCGTCGAAACAGAACGAACATTACAAGCTGTGCGTCGAGATAGGTGTAGCCGGACGGTTTGACCATGAAGACCTTACAGTAGAACTCAGAAGGTATTTTGTTGACAGTGTTAACTCCGCCGATCCCTTTGATGAAGAATACGCGGAGCAATTTCCGTCCAGTCTTCTTAAGGATAGCGGCTTCTTTCTCGTTCCTGCCTCCCGCACATGGGACAAGATGATCTCTTTCTCATCAGAACTCTTTCGGCGTGTTGTTGCCACTGTCGGCAATGTTCCAGCACAGGCGATCATAACGCAGAGAGATGATTTAAGAACTCCCACCGTCAAACTCGAAGAACAGCCTGAGTTACAATCCATCTTCAGTGACATTGACGATGAGCTGGCCCTCTTGTTCAACAAGGCACCCAAGAGCCTGCTACGTCTGACAGCTACAAACAGCGAGGCCATACTTGCTACGCTGGTTCCGCACTTCGATCAGACAGATGGCACGATACCTCCCATTCCTGCAATCAGACAAGGTAGCGGCATTGTCTCGATGCAGAACCTGTTGCTGTTGCTCCAGCTTGGCAAACTTCGCAAGGAACGAGGCCAGAGTTTTTTTGTTGCCATAGAAGAGCCGGAACTTCATATACCGCCAAGCCAGCAACGCCGTCTGACAAACCGATTAAAATCATGTTGCGAACAAACAATCGTGACAACACACTCCCCAACGGTTGCCGCCGAGTTTGATCCTCACTCCATTAAAATACTTGACAATAACGCCGGGGAGCTGAGCGCACGGCCCCTCATTCAGAAGCCACTGGCGAATGATGAGGTCAGCGCGGTAAGACAGCTTATCCAATGGCAACGCAGCGATGCCATCAATGCCCTGATGCATGAACGATTACTAATACCTGAGGGGAAGATCGATTGTAACTGGCTCAGGCACCTCGTCACCGGCCTTGAAGTCTATCAGGACAGGGTAACAGGAAACGGACATATGTTCGGCGCACTTATCGGCGTATTTCCTACTGACAGTGCTGCCGTTGAGAAAGTTTCTGAGGTCATGGCGAAGGCGCACCCGAATGTTTTCTGTCTTGTGGACGGTGATCCAGCAGGACGCACCTATATTACTGGCCTTCAAGCCTTGGCACAGAAGCCCAAACGGATTGTGAAGTGGCCGGACAACTGGACAATCGAGAATGTCATTGGCTCTCTTCTAAAGGCAGATGAAACGACATTCCTTCCACAAATAAGGCGGCTTATCAATGATCCCACCCTTGCCAATATAGATGCGTTCACTTCCCTGTTAAAGCAACCTTACAATCAAGGGGGCCGGAAAGATGATTATCTCCTGCATGGTGAGCTGTCTCGACTTCTCTTCACAACTCAACCGGGAATAGACGGTGTATCGGCGTTCATGTCCGCGCTTGTTGATGTAACAAGCGCAAACCCATCCGCAAGCACGAAGTTTGCACGATCATTCCTATCCAATGGATTGCTAGAGGTCATGGAATATCAACCATGACCAGCCAATTCTTTGAAGGCCCAGCAGGGACAGGAAAGACTTGGAACTTGATGCGAAGTCTTGAAGGGCTTGTCATGTCCCAACCCTTGCAGAAACACCAGAAGGTTCTTGCGGTGACATTCATGCATGGATCAAGAAGCCGATTGCATGGCGCACTATCAGAATTGCCTCGGTTGAGAAGACGCTTTGATTGCATGACATTTGATGCACTGGCTGGGCACATCGCAAGCAGATGGAGAGATCTTCTTGACGTGACTGGTGCAGATACAGCAATTCCAGAAACTGAGAATGAGTACGACAAGACATGTTATGAGGCGGCGCTCCTGTTAGGCATTGCAACCGTGCAGAATTGGGTAAAGGGAACATACCCTATTGTACTTGTTGATGAGGCGCAGGACTTGTCCCCGGCACGGCTTGGCATGATGCAAGGTCTAGCAAGAGGCTGTGTGCTTCTTGCCGCAGCAGATGAGTATCAGCATCTTGAAGACAGTCATGGTAACAATGCTGCGATAGGTTGGCTTTCCTCCAACATGAATGTAACAAGACTGGCACAGCCCAGACGCACAAGCGATCAGGGACTTATTCAGGTTGCACACAGCTTGCGAAACAGCGAGGGGATAATGCCTCTCCTTAATAATGGTAGCAATGGACGCAAGCACCTTGGATCGTTCTCTCTTATTGCTGTACCGTCATGGCAATACATGGCGTGGCATATAGGGCACTCGTTGTTCTCGGCGCAGCAGGGAACTCATGCCATACTTACGCTTTCAGCAGGCGATCCCAACGCCAACAATGCTATTAATAAAGTGAAGACTGAAGTGCAGAACCTTAATAGATCTCGCGGCACTACGTTCGGCCCTTTCCCGGACATATATCAGGAACGTAAAACCGAGACAGAAGCTCAGGATTGCATTACATCAATCGGCGCACTGGATGAGGCAATCCCCATTGATCGGGCGCTTATTCACAGCGCAGCGATAGAAGATAATCATGTACGGGATGCCATGCAGCGATGGTGCAGAAAGTACCAGCGTGTGCTGGGATATGGCAGTTGCGAACCGGATGACTTTAATGCCGCCATTCACGAGGCATTCCACAACAAGAAGCGTTATATACGCGGGGCGGACAAAAGAAGACAATCAATGCTTATTCATCAAGCCAAGAATAGAGAGTTTGACAATGTCATTGTCTTATGGACATACAGTCTTGCAGGAGATGCTTCAGACGAATACAAGCGCAGACTTCTATACAACGCAATTACAAGAGCTAAAAGAAGCTGCACCGTAATTGTTTTGGGGGCGAATAGAATCAATTCCGCACCGTTCTCAGCCGTAGCACCATTAGCATTGCAAATACAAAGATAGTCTATTATGTCACGGAACAATTTCATATTAGATGCAGCAGTGCTATGGAAGTACTATGAGAGTGCCGGGGGAGCTTGAAGGCTCCTCTGACTGGCGATGCAACGGCCAGACGGTGCATGGCGCGAGATTGACGGATGGGAGCGCCATACAAGCTAGTCGCACCTGAGAAACCATC
>NZ_QRCB01000050.1 GCF_009833095.1 Nitrosomonas sp. JL21 | reverse complement strand
TCTGGGCGGCAGACAATCGAACCGACGCGCCTGATGTCAATGTCAATGCTTCGACATTTGCAATCGTGCTGCCACTGACATCCGCACCGTTATCCAAGCTCAAGATATCGTCGACAGTGGATTCGCCAGTGATCGTCCCCGTATAGGTCTGCGCGCCGGCATTGAACGTCACCGCATCGGTAGTCGAAGCTGCGGTCACGTTCGTATTCACCTGGCTGATCGTCACTACCCGCGCATTGGTCGTATCGTCCTCGATGGCGTAATTCTCGACATTGGCGAGCGTGGTCACTGCGCCATCGCCGGTGATCATGACCGTTTCACCGCCGATGCCGGTACCCGGCGCTGTAATCGTGCCGCTAAATCCCTGGTTCTGCGCGACGGATAATCGAACCGACGCACCTGATGCCAATGTCAACGCTTTGACATTCGCAACCGTGCTGCCGCTGACATCCGCGTTATTGTTCAGGCTCAAAGTATCTTCGACTGTAGCTTCTCCGCTGATCGCACCGGTGTAGGTCTGCGCACCGATAGCGAACGTCACCGCATCAGTAGCCGAGACTGCGGTCACGTTCGTATTCGCCTGGCTGATCGTGACTGTCCGTGCATTGGTCGAATCGTCCTCGGTACTATAATTTTCGACATTGGCAAGCGTCGTCACTGCGCCATCGCCGACAATCGTAATTTCTTCACCAGTGACATCCGTTCCGGGTGCCGTGATAGCTCCCGTGAAACCCTGATTCTGGGCGGCGGTCAGTCGAACCGACGCACCCAAAGCCAATGTCAATGCTTCGACATTCGCAATCGTGCCGCCGCTGACATCCGCGTTGTTATCCATGCTCAATGTGTCATCAACGGTGGATTCGCCGATGATCGTGCCCGTGTAGGTTTGCACACCGACATTGACGGTCACCGCATCGGTATTCGATGCTGCCGTTACGTTCGTATTTGCCTGAGAGACCGCGACTGTCCGGGCATTCGTTGAATCATCACCAAACGTGTAATTCTCAACATTGGTCAGGGTAGTCACTGCACCATCACCAACGATCGTGATGGTTTCTCCAGTCACACCCGTTCCCGGCGCTGCGATTGCGCCAGTGAAACCCTGGTTCTGAGCGGCAGACAATCGAATCGACGCGCCCGAAGCCAATGTCAGCGCTTCGACATTCGCAATCGTGCTGCCACTGACATCCGCACCGTTATCCAAGCTCAAGATATCGTCGACGGACGATTCGCCGGTGATCGTCCCCGTATAGGTCTGCGCGCCGGCATTGAACGTCACCGCATCGGTAGTCGAGGCTGCGGTCACGTTCGTGTTCGCCTGGCTGATCGTGATTGTCCGTGCATCGGTTGAGTCATCAGCTATCGTGTAATTCTCGACATTGGCGAGCGTTGTCAATGCGCCATCGCCCACGATGGTAATTTCCTCACTGTTGACGCCCGTGCCGGGCGCTGTGATCGTACCGGTAAATGCTTGATTCTGGGCGGCAGACATCGTAATCGTGTTCAATCCGGTATGGCCAGTCGCGTCAAAGGTCAGATTCTGAAAATCGACGACTGTGGCAGCCGCAATGCTGGAGCCATCCTGCATATTCATGGTGTTATTGCCGGTGCCGCCATCGAGCACGACAGCCGTCATGACCAAAGGCGTCCAGGAGGCTGCCGTGGAAATCGACAAGGTATCGTTTACTGCAGTCCCTGAAAACGACGTCGCATTCGTAGGTAGATAATGCGTCGTAACTGGAGGATCAACCGGGCCTCCGCCCGAAGAGGGCGGCGACGGTAGTGCATCGGATTTTCCGTCGCCGTTCACATCCCCTACCCTGGCGGCGGCCGCCGTGATGCTTTTGGTAAACTGCGCGCCCGTCGTGCGTTTGACCGCCTCACCGATGTCGCCCTGAGCGGCACCGGATTGCATCGTTCCTTCGAGCGTTTCGGCGACAATTTGAACTGCGGCAATTTTGGAAAGAATGGTTTTCTTGTTCTGACCGCTGGTCGACAAGGCCGAGATGGTTTGCGCAAAATTCCCGATGGTCCGTGAAGCATCCGCCAGCACAGCGCCCATTCTGGATGATTCGGTGCCATCGGCCCCCGCCAGCAGGGTCGCGTCCTGAATCACAAGCGTAATGACACTGCGGGCGCTCAAATCGACCACATTGCTTTCACTTGCAAGCAAACTGGCCAGCGCCTGATATGCAAATGAAATGGCCGATGCCTCGGTATCAGTTATGCCGATGCCCTGCAATAACGCAGCCACCTGGCCCGTAATCACCTCGATCTTCACCGCCGCCGCATGGGCAGCCATTGCCATGCCGGTCATCGGCGCCGTATCCGCACTCATCACGGCGTTGATCGGATCGAAGTGCAGCAAATCGATCTCATCGTCCAACCCCAGCGCGGCCAGTACGATACCAGCCGCTTCGGCAGCGCTGACGCCGTCGTTGTCAATGATACGACTGATGATCGTGGTCAGCGGATTGATCACCGACGAGCCCGCTGGAGCAGTCATGATGCCTTCAAACGATTTGCCGGTCGCGATGTCGACACCGCCGGATGCGATCAAATCCCCGAATCCAGTTACGGCCGGCAGAGAGAAATGTCCGGTCGCATCGGTGACAGTGCTCGACTCGCCCTCATTTAATTGCTGGTCGCCGTTCAGATCGGCAAATACCTGAGCGCCCCTGACATAACCATCGATAACTGTTCCGGCGACGCCGGATGTGAGTATTTTCTTGGCCATCGCCACGCTGGCAGGGTCTTCGTCCACCAGAGCAGCCACGCGCTGCAATACCGACACGCTGGTCGCCGCCCCATGCAGATCGATCGAATAAAAAGCCGATATTTCAACCTGATGATCGAATTGTCGGGCTGCTGCGCCCCATTGCGGATCTGTTTCAGTCACTGCAGCCAGCGCCTTGGCAGCCCAATAAATGACGTCGCCTCGGCTCATGCCGTCATTGAGCAGGTGTTCTATTTCTGATGAAGCCCATACTTTGAGCTTGGCATCGACCAGGTCATTGACTGCGTTTTCAACCAATTGCAGCGAAAATTCAGCGTTCGAGAGCGTGTCCGGATAGCGTTGCTGAAATACCTCGGTTTGCGCAAGCAACCCGGCCAATTCCTGGATCGAACGCACGGAATCATTCATCACTCCCATGAATTCATTCAGATAATGTTCCCCCGCCGCAGCGCGGAACATCAAATTGATGGTCTGGAGGATATCAAGTTGCTTATTGTCCATGCAGGTTCACGGCATTCATAAAATAACTGATTATTTCCACAAGATTTTTCAACGTAGTTCGAGCCAGAGCACACTATGCATCAGATTCTTGTCAGAAAACAGGAAGAACAAACGCACTTTTTCCCACTAATTATCGAATTAAAGAGGCTTTTTTCTTACACGCGCGGAAGACTGAATAAAGAAGGGGCAAAGCTTGGCGGGATCAGGCGGGTTGTACCAATCGGCTTGGCCATAATTTCCGCTTAAGAACATCAAAAATTATGATATAAACAACACATGGTCATTATTGCGGGCACCGCAGCATTTCTTTGAATACCACCACACATGCCCTTTAGTCCGATTCTTTTGTGGACAGATGCACTGATCTACCTTCTGGTCGTGTTCGTTCTGTGCTTCATTTGGTATGTCCGGCGCCATGCACATATGCTCACGCCCTGGAAACGAGTGGGGCACAGCACCAGCGGCATGTCTGCACTGACCATTCTGCTGTTTTTCCTGCTCATCGGTTTGCTCGACACCGTGCATTTCCGCCCTGCGCTTGAGCATAAGAACGACGAAGGCAATGCTGTCTACAGCGTCGAAGTGCTGAGCCTACTCGATGTTCTGGTGGAACCACTGCGCACCCAGGTGGAAAAAACCTATTCCGCGCCGCTGGCAACCCATTTGTACGCCAAAGAGACCCTCGAACTGCCGGGTGGCCGGCAAGTCCGCACTTTCGCGCGACTTCAGCATGGCGGCGCACATCTGCAGGATCCGGAAGCCGAATACAACGACGATATCGCCTGGCGCTCGGCACAAGGACTGTTATTGGGTTTCGTTATTTGGAGCGTGCTGACTGCCGCAATCATTGCCGGGCTGGCACGTTTTCATCCGAAACGCATTCCGCAGAGCATCTCAGCCATCTGGCATCGAAGCACAGAAATTCCGTGGCATGCCATCCTCATCACGCTGTTCATCCTATCGATGCTGATCGGCTGGAGCGCGATGCTGGCATCGCATTATCATGTGCTGGGCACTGACAAAGTCGGCCAGGATATTTTGTATCAATCGCTGAAAAGCATACGCGTCGCGCTGGTGATCGGCACGCTTACGACTTTGATCATGCTGCCGTTCGCATTGCTGCTCGGGATTGCCGCGGGCTATTTCCGTGGCTGGCTCGATGATGTCATTCAGTATGTGTACACCACCCTGAATTCCATTCCGAGCGTCTTACTAATCGCCGCCGCGGTGCTGATGATGCAGGTCTATATCGAAACTCACCCGGAACTGTTCGAAACCGTCGCGTCGCGCGCTGATCTGCGATTATTGTTTCTGTGTATCATCCTCGGCATCACCAGTTGGACCAGCCTGTGCCGGCTATTGCGCGGCGAGGCGATGAAATTGCGGGAACTGGAGTATATCCAGGCAGCGCATGCATTCGGCGTGTCGCATTGGCGCATCATCAGCCGTCATATTCTGCCCAATGTGATGCACCTGGTTCTGATCGCCACGGTGATGGATTTCAGCGGACTGGTTCTGGCGGAGGCGGTGCTGTCGTATGTCGGCGTCGGGGTAGACCCTACGATGATCAGCTTTGGCACCATGATCAATGCGGCGCGGCTCGAAATGGCCCGCGAACCGATGGTGTGGTGGGCTTTGCTGGCCGCTTTCGGCTTCATGTTCACGTTGGTGTTGAGCGCGAACTTGTTCGCTGATGCGGTGCAACATGCGCTCGATCCACGCACCCGCACATTCACCCGGAAAATAACCACTCCACCCAATCCAGCAGAAAAAACAGCCATTCTTTCCAATCCAGCCACGGCTGCACCCGCGGCCGCGCCGATATTTCCTGAACCGCCGCAGCGCTGATGAATCCTCTCTTGGCCATTGAAGATCTTGAAACGCTGCTGCATACCGGCAATGCACCGGTCCGTGCAGTCGATGGGCTGACGCTGAACATAATGCCGGGTGAAACGTTTGCATTGCTGGGTGAATCGGGCTCCGGCAAGTCAATGACGGCACTCTCCATCATGCGGCTGTTGCCGGATGTCGGCGAGATCGTGGCCGGCCACATCCGCATCGATGACACCGACCTATTGCAATTGCCTGAAACGACGATGCGGAAAATCCGCGGCAAACGCATCAGCATGATTTTCCAGGAACCTATGCTGAGCCTGAATCCAGTGTTGACCATCGCGGAACAGATCGAAGAAGTGCTCAAGCAGCATTTCAATCTATCCCGGCAAGCCATCGATACCCGCATTCGGGAGCTGCTGGAACAGGTGGGTATACCGGATGCGCCGCACCGCATGCATGAATATCCGTTTCAATTTTCCGGTGGCATGAAGCAACGCGCGATGATTGCGATGGCGCTGGCCGGCGAACCGGAACTGCTCATCGCCGATGAACCGACCACGGCGCTCGACGTCACGATTCAGGCGCAAGTGCTCGAGCTGATGCGGAACATCCAGCAACGCAACCACATGGCGATCCTGCTGATCACGCATGATCTGGGCGTGGTCGCTGAAATGGCGCAACGGGTCGCGGTCATGTATGCCGGAGAGATCGTCGAAGTAGCACCGCGAGATGCGTTTTTTGATCATCCGGCGCATCCGTACTCGCAACAGTTATTCGCTTCCTTACCGGGAAAACACAAGCGCGATCAATCCCTGACCGTCATCCAAGGCGCCGTGCCTTCCCTCGCCCAGCAGTTCAGCGGTTGCCGTTTTGCCGACCGTTGCAATCAGGCGATGGATATCTGCCGCCAGGCTATTCCCCAATGGCACGCAATCACCGACGAGCACCTGGTCCGTTGCCATCTACTGAATGATGAAAGGCGCCAACCTCCTGCGCAGGCCAGTGCGGCACCAGTTCCACAGATGGCCAAGAACGCGCAACCGACATCGGTCAATCCCGCTGTGTTATTACAGGTCACGGATCTCAAAGTCCATTTCCCGATTCGCGAAGGATTGTTCAAGCGTACCGTCGGCCACGTGAAAGCGGTGGACGGTGTGTCGCTGACCATTGCAGCAGGAAAGACGCTGGCGCTGGTGGGTGAATCAGGTTGCGGCAAAACCACGATCGGCAAAAGCATACTGCAGTTGATCAAACCTACCGGCGGCAGCGTGCGCTTCAAGGAACACGAATTGGTGAGCTTGCCGCGGCCTCGATTGCGGCAATTGCGTTCACACTTTCAAATCATTTTTCAGGACCCCTACTCATCGCTCAATCCGAGGATGCGGATCATCGATATCCTGGAAGAAGGTATGAATGCGCTCGGCGTTGATCCATCCCGCCACAGCGCTCCGGGTGATTCACCCGCTACCTCCAAACACGAAGAAATCGATGCATTACTGCAGCGCGTCGGGTTGCCGGCTGAGGTAAAATGGCGCTTTCCGCATGAATTTTCGGGCGGCCAACGACAGCGGATCGCGATTGCGCGGGCATTGGCCGTTCATCCTGAATTGCTGATCTGCGATGAACCCACCAGCGCCCTGGATGTATCCGTTCAGGCGCAAATTCTGAATCTGCTCAAATCCCTGCAGAAAAATTTAGGGCTTGCATTTTTGTTTATTACCCATAATATCGCGGTTGTTGAATATCTGGCGGATGAAGTGGCGGTCATGTACTTAGGGCGAATTGTTGAACGTGGGCGGATCGATGAGGTATTGTCCGATCCCAAGCATCCATACACTCAGGCGCTGCTGTCGTCGGTGCCACAGATTACACCCCATCCTGACCGGCGCGCGGTTCCCGTAACAGGTGATTTACCCTCGCCGGCCTCACCGCCTGCAGGGTGTCATTTTCATCCGCGCTGCCCACATGCGATGCCGATCTGCAGGCAGTCCTATCCACCGGTCAGTTCATTCAGCACGACCCACACCACGCATTGTTATCTATATCCACAGGAACACGATTCAAATCAATATGAGCATTAAGAACGAAGTAGCGCGCCGCCGTACTTTCGCCATCATTTCGCACCCGGATGCGGGCAAAACCACCTTGACCGAGAAACTGCTGATGTATGCCGGCGCCATCCATATCGCCGGCAGCGTCAAAGCGCGCAAAGCAAGCCGGCATGCAACCTCCGACTGGATGGAGATTGAAAAGCAGCGCGGCATCTCGGTAGCCAGCTCGGTCATGCAGATGGAATACCGCGATTGCGTGATCAATCTGCTCGATACCCCGGGACACCAGGATTTTTCGGAAGATACTTACCGCGTGCTGACCGCCGTCGATGCCGCGCTGATGGTCATTGACGCCGCCAATGGCGTGGAGGCGCAAACATTGCGGTTGCTGGAAGTGTGTCGCGCGCGCAATACGCCGATCGTCACATTCGTCAATAAAATGGACCGGGAAGTGCGCGAACCGCTCGATCTGATCGATGAGATCGAACGCACCCTGGGCATGGCAACGATTCCGTTCACCTGGCCGGTCGGCATGGGAAAGAATTTTCACGGCGTCTGTGATTTACGCAATGACTGCATGCGGGTATTCCAGCCGGGAGCCGATCGCGTCAACGAGCAAGACGAAGTCATTGCTCAAATGGATGACCCGGCTATCCGCCAGCGTTTCGGCGACAGCCTCGCGGCTGCCTTGCAGGAAATTGAATTGATCAAAGGCGCGTCGCCGGCCTTCGATCACAAGGAATTTCTGGCCGGCCATCAGACGCCGGTGTTCTTCGGTTCCGCGATCAATAACTTCGGCGTCAGAGAAATTCTCGATGCGCTGGTTGATCTCGCGCCACCGCCGGAATCGCGCAACGCCCTGCAGCGCGAAGTGCTGCCGATCGAGAACAAATTCTCCGGCGTGGTCTTTAAAATCCAGGCCAACATGAATCTGGCGCACCGCGACCGGATTGCGTTCGTACGCGTGTGCTCCGGCCATTTCAAGCGCGGCATGAACCTGAAAATCACCCGCAACGGCAAGGACATCCGCACCAGCACGGTCGTGTCGTTCCTGTCCCAGCGCCGCGATATCCTCGAAGAAGCGTATCCCGGCGACATCATCGGCATACCCAACCATGGCACATTGCAATTGGGCGATACGCTGACCGAAGGCGAAGTGCTGCAATTCACCGGCCTGCCCTTTTTCGCGCCGGAAATTTTTCGCACCGTCGAAATTGCCGATCCGTTACGCAGCAAACAACTCAAGCTCGGATTGACGCAATTGGGCGAGGAAGGCGCGATCCAGGTATTCCGGCCCCATCTGGGCAATGTGTTGCTGCTGGGTGCGGTCGGAACATTGCAATTCGAAGTCGTCACACACCGCTTGCAGCACGAATATTCGGTCGCCACCCGTATTGCGCCTGCCAAGTACCAGTTGGCACGCTGGGTCACCGCCGATGACCCGCGCGAATTGCAGCGTTTCATCGAAGCCAATGCGCACCGTATCGCGTATGACGCGGTGGATGCCCCGACCTTTCTGGCGTCTTACGGCGCAGAATTGAGCGTCGCGGCCGACAACTGGCCAGCGATTCAATTCCATAAATTGCGCGAGCACGCCGGTCTGGTGTTTCAAAACCATTTGAATGGATAATACCGGGCGATGACGACGTGGCTGCGCCTAGTGTTAGGAATATTGCTGACTATCCCCGCCGCCCGCGCTGCCGATCCTGGCCAGAGCACCGCGGTCATCGATACTCAAGCCCTTGCAGTCACACAATTCGTGGTCATGGGTGACATGCCCTACAACGACGTCGAATACGCGTTGCTGGAACATTCCACAGGCGCCATTGCCGCCGCCATCAAGGCGCTCGATCCACCCGCGTTGATTCACATCGGTGATTTCAAAAAAGGGCGCTTGAGTTGCGGCGACGACCTGTTCAGGGATCATTACCGCCAGATTGCCTTTCTCCATCCGCATAGAATCGTGTATACCCCCGGGGACAACGACTGGACCGATTGCGACCGGTTTACGTTGGCGCCGCGGCACGATGAATTGGAGCGGCTGGCTTATTTGCGGCAATTGTTCTTTCATCAAGATGCTCATGAGTTATCCAAAAACATCCCGGGATTGGTGCGGCAGCAAGGCTTCATCGAAAATGCCCGCTGGAAAATCGATCACGTCAGTTTCGCCACGCTGCATATCCCTGGCACCAATAACGGCCGCAGCCAGATCATGCGCAGTAATGTCGAGGATGCACTGAATGAAGCCGATTATCGCGACCAGGCCAATGAAGAATGGCTGCAGCAGTTATTCGCCGAAGCCGAATCGGCTCAGGCGGTGGTGATCGCCTTTCATGCCGATATCTTTGAATTCGATCACAACAAACCCGCCTGCAGCTCCGGCAATCGCACCGAGTGCGATGGTTATCGCAGCACCCGTGACAGCATCAAACAGAAGGCCGCAGCTTTCAAGAAACCGGTGCTGCTGGTGCACGGCGACACGTTGGCCTATTGCCTGCATCAACCGTATGCCGAGATTCCGAATCTGTGGCGGCTCAATACCCCCGGCGATCATAAATATATTGATATCAGCCACGTCCTGGTTGACACCAAGGATCAGAGCAAGCCTTTCAAAGCGACCGGCGTGCTCGATCAAAAGCCGGCGCCAGCGATCTGCGACCATACTTTGCTTGGCCTGTCCCTTCAATCTTCCCCGTCAAACCCTTCAACAATGGAATCGATACCACCATCATGATTTTCAGTATGACAGGCTATGCCATCGCCACTCAGGACACGCCCTATGGATCATTCAATCTGGAGCTGCGGTCGGTCAATAATCGCTATCTGGACATTCAGTTCCGGTTGTCGGATGATTTTCGCAAGCAGGAAGCGGCCATGCGCGAACTACTCACGGCTCATCTGGTCCGCGGCAAGATCGAATGCCGGCTCAATTTCACAGCGGCTTCAAAATCCGATAGCACTATGTTGCTGGATGATGCGCAATTGGAGCAATTGCTGCATCTCGCACGCGTCATCAAAGCACGGCAACCCGACGCGCCCCCGCTCACCATCGCGGATATCCTGAAATGGCCGGGTATATTGATAAACGATACCTTGCCGATCGACGAGCTTGGCGAAATCAGCCTGCGCTTGTTGCAAACCGCCCTGGACGATCTGAAAGCTTCCCGCATCCGAGAAGGGAATAAACTGAAGAATGTGTTGCTGGAACGCATCCAGCAAATGCGCCAGTTATTGGACACGGCGAAACCGCGCATTCCAACGCTGATCGCGGCATTTGAGGAAAAACTCCGCAGCCGGATCGAGGAAATTCTGGGCAATCTGGAGGAGGAGCGCATCCATCAGGAAATCACGTTGTTTGCCGGAAAAATCGATGTCGATGAAGAGCTGTCGCGCCTGCAAGCGCATCTTGATGAGGTGGAGCGCATTCTCAAGGCCGGCGGCGCAGTCGGTAAACGTCTGGATTTCATGATGCAGGAACTCAATCGCGAGGCCAACACCATCGGCTCAAAATCGGTGGATCTGGAGATATCGCGGATATCGATGGACATGAAAATGATCATCGAACAAATGCGCGAGCAGGTGCAGAATATCGAGTGATAGCCGAAAACGCCGAGCATGCAGGATGAAGAATCAAAGTTCCGGCTGCGTAATCGGATATCGTTACTGTTCAGCGTCCCGAATCAAGGTTGAGGAAACTTATCAATGAACACCTGATCCACCAGCGCCTCAAAATGCGGCCTGCGATGTACCGCTAGATCGGTTTCCCATTGCAGGGTTTCCGGCAGGTCGGTGTAGTTGAGTTTTTTTTGGGCGGCCAGCGCCAGAAATTCACAGGCCGCGCCAGCCCATACCTCAACCGGCGTTCGCCAAGTATCTTTGTTACTGTTTCTAGGCGGGTAGGAATAGGCAATGCGCCACTCCCCGAAAGAGATACTCTGCTCACCGGGTTTCGTTCGATCAGGCTTGAAGAAAATGACCGGAACCAGCATCAATTCATCCCGGCTTGAATTCCAATCAAGTTGATTGGGGTTCACCGGTTGCAGCCATACCGTGGCGGATTTCAGGGTATCCGATGTTTTTTCATTATGTTCCGACATCAGCGACAATTGCAGCGAAGCGGCCAATTTCTGAGTGATGATTGCCAATTGCTGACTCAGGGAATTGCCAGCATCATACCGGAGTTGCACGTGCCGGTACCCCGATGCTCTGGCAGATTTCAGCAACGCCATGATCTGCGACTCCACGCCAGGAAAAGAGAACAACCAATGATGTTCTGCAGAGGGATCGCGCAGCGAAAAAGGCAGAACCGTCATAGCATCGGTATGTTCTACCGCCTGATGATAAGACTGCTCCCATCCGGCCAGGAAAGGCGCGAGAATGATCGGTGCCGGGCTAACTGATAAGCGCTTATTCAGCTTGGCGATGGCATCCTTCGGCGTATCGAAATAAATCATGTCGACGGCTGCGATCAGTGTTCCGCTTCTGCTGGCAGCGCAATTCTTGAGCTCGGCATCGAGCGCGTCAGTCAACGAATGCTGACCCGGGGTTGGCAACAAACCCAGAATGACCTGCTGCTGTTTGGCATTCTCCGTTTCATCGATGATTCCGAGATAGGCAATGAGTCCGCGAATCTCGTCGTCAGCCAGATCAAAACGCGGCATCGCCGGATCCAATGTCCTGCCGACGGCGGTCAGGCCGGTGCGCAATGCTTTGGCAAAGCTGGCCTCATCGTAGGATGTTTCGGTAAAACCGATGCGTCTGGCCGGATAACGCTTGCTTAAGCTCAACCAGCGAATATCAGGCACTTGGATGAAGGCTTCCCCTCCGCCTCGTCCTTGGCTGCCATGACAACCGTTGCAGGCAATCGCCGCAGCGCTCAATCTAACACTGCCGTGCACCACCGCGCTGATGTCCCTGCCGTCACGGCCAATTCCTTTTTCATAGATCGAACGCCCCAAATGAGCTTGTTCGGCTTCATCGACTCTTTCCGCTGCTTCGACAGCATGGATGTGACAAATCAGAGGCAATCCGAGCAAAAAGAGCGACAGGAAGGGCCGCACGTTCGCGATCAATTTCCAATGTCCGCGAGCCGGCGCAGATCCGCTACGATACGCTCGGGCGGTGAATCGGGACGTAATTTGACCCAATGCGCGCTACGGGCGTTGCCGGCAATCAGCATGGTGCTGTGATTGTTCGGATCGTCGCTCCATTGATTCAAACGGCCCAACACTCGAGCCATAACGGTTTCTTCCGCGGTGAGAAACTTCCAGCCGTCGACGTTTGCCTGCTGCTTATCGGCAAATGCTTTCAGCAGGGCGGGACTGTCCCGTTTCGGATCCACCGATAACGACAGGAACAGAATGCGCGAACCGAAATATTCTCCGAGTTCCCTGCGCACCCATTGCAGTTTTTGCGTCTGCATCGGACATGCATCCTGGCAATTCGTAAAAATGACATTGATCAATACCACGTGATTGCTCAATAAATCACTGACAAATCGGTGCGCCACACCGTTCTGATCGATCAGGCGCTCATCACCGAAATAGTTGCGCGCCCGTTCCAGCCGCTCATCCACCGTTGATTCACCGGCCGCGGCATAATCCGCCATGAGCATGGACTCAAACAAACCGAACAACAGCATTACCGCAATCTTTTTCATCTTCGCCTCGACTTTTTCATTTCGTCTCTGCGGCCAACGTATTGACTGCGTCTACCAAGGTTTGCGGCGCGGCAATGCCGACCCAGCGCAACCAGCGATTCGTGCCGACATTTCCGATCAGCACGAGGGGCGGATGATTTTCCGGGCGGCCAGTGGGCACACCGAAGGCTTTCAGGAGTTGCGCAATCTCCGCCGGTCTGCCGGTCAACCAATGCCAATGCGGGCCTGAACCTAGTTTCTCGGCATGCACGCGCAATTTCTGCGGCGTATCGTTGCCGGGATCGACAGAAATGGATAACAGAATCACGCCGCTGCCCAATCGATGCTGGAGTTGCTTTTCGAGTTCCTGCATGGTCGCACTCAGGATCGGGCACACCGTGGTGCAGGATGTGAAGACGAAATTAACGACCGCAACCTGATCCTTCAGCAAATGCGACAGTTGCTGCTCACGATCGAAGCTATCGCGCACCACGATATCCGGCACCACCAGCTGTGTTTCATGCGCACCGCTGACTGGTGCGGACATTGCATGCCCATGCGAAAAGAGCCATCCGTTGGTCATCAAGCACAAACACAAGATCAAGGCGGCGCTCAGCTTCATTCTATTCATTGTCCAGCGGATCATTGTTCCACCATCACGGTCACAAACGACGATGCCAGCGGCTGATCTGCTTCGATATGGACATAATAGCCGCCCTTGTGCGGAAGTTGACCGCTGGTAAACCATTCGTCGCGCTTATCAGGATCGGCCTGCATCGTCCAGACCGTGGCAACGCCGCCGTGCGCGGGCACGATCCGTAACTGCACGTGACGCACGGGCGTCTCGACACCCTCGTGCTGATCCTTGACGCGCACGCGGAAATCCGCCGCAGCATTGCCGCGTATCGTTTGCACGCTATCATTCAACCATTGAACCGACATCGCCGCTTCCGGCTGCGGGTTGATCGGCATATCGACAGTCAGGCCCAGGCATTCGCGCAACACCGGGGTTTCGCTCGCCAAAGCCACCATCATGCGTTTTGACGCAGGCAAGCGGATCACTGCCGAATACCGGCCCGGGCTGATTTCGCGCAATCCACGTTGCACGACCATCGCCGCCAGCGGGGTATGGCCATAGGTTTTCAAGCCGGAACTGGGCGAATTCATGCCTTCCATGTAGTGATACAAGGTGCGCTCAGAAGGCGTGGTGAAAAACGCGCCGGCGCGATCCAACGTCAACGCCATGCTCGAGGCCCGCGGCAAATCCTGCATCGCCGCCAACCCGCCCGCACCCGCCGGCACCAGTTTCAGAATCGGTTGTTCTCCGTCCAGGCTGCTTAACGACAATAACCCGATCTGCTCATTGTGCAATGTTCGAATATAGCCATATTGCGCCGAAAACAGAATGTCATACGGTTGCCCGGACAGCGTGATGCGATGCTTTTCTTTGGCAGTTGCCACATCCACGACATGAATCAGGTGCTGACTGGGATTGACCACAAGCGCATATTTCGCATCCGGCGTCAATTTGACCGGCCCCAAGCCGGGCTCGAGCATCCAATGATCGATCGGCTTGCCTCGGACATCGAAACGATGAATTTTTCCGGCCTTGGCATCGACCACCCACAGTAACGCAGATGTGTCGGCAAACATCAGGCTGATCGGCTCAAAACCGAGATCGACCTCGCGCACCACTTTGAATGTGGCTGCATCGACGATGGTCAGTGATCGGCTTTGGCGGTTGCTGATGAATGCATGGCGGCCATCGCCGGAGAAGACAATCTCATGATAACCCGCCGGCAACGGTATCCGCGCAACCGCTTTGTCATGCACGGTATCGATGATTTCCACGGCATTGTCTTCTGGTTTCGTTCCTGTCAGTCCCACCCACAGCAGCCGTTCATCCGGCTGCAATACCAACCGCGTCGGTTGCCCGGGCAAGCTCAAGTGATCCCGTATAGTCAGCGTTTGCAGATCGGCAATGGCCAGTTTCTTTTCAGCCGGAAGTGCAATGAACAAGCGCATGTCATCGCTGGTTCTGGCCCAGTCGAATCCTTTGCCGTCGAGTTTCATCGCGCCGTACAAGCTGCTGCGGCCGCTGAAACTGACTGAGGGATCCAGTATCGAGACGCTCGGTTCGGCGTCCATCGTCAGCACAAAATAACCGGTCAGATCCAGCAACGGGCGATCGACCAGATTACCGCTCAGATAGCGCCCGATCCGTTGGCCACAGACAGGAACCGCCCCGGACAGCGCATCGGTTTCACGATCCAGCCAGGCACCAACGCGCCAATTGCTCAATGCCTGATCATCGGCGAGGCGCTTGCCATCGAGCGATAACCGCACCAACTGCCCGGCCTGAGGCGTAGCAGGCGCCTGCTCGTCGATCGCGTCGATGCGGACAGCCATGCTGACGCCTTCCCGCTCGATCTGCCGGTCCAGATAGCGCGGAGGAGCTGCCTGTGCGAGCGCCGTCACGCATAGCCCCAGACAGATCATCAAGATGGCACGCATACTCATGGCTGCCCATCAACGGTAGCTACGACATCGCAATTAGTACGCAGTGATTTGCGGCTAGGTTGGGGATAATCCGCGGGCGCATCCTCAACCCGCACCAACCCCCATAAACCATTGGTAATGCCGAACCCTCCGAGATCACGCCAGAGATAATCACCGGTAACTTCATGTAAGCCACCAGCACTCGGGAAAACCAGATCAAAGTGCGACATCGGCGTCACGCTTTCCTGGCCACCCAGATGCATCGCCAGCGCATTGGCGCCGATGCATTTCGAGGGCATTCCCCACCCCAGTTGGATGAGCTCTTTGCCCTTATAGATGCCATGACGGTTACCGCCTCTGGGATATCCTTCCGGATCAACGAATTCAGACAAATAGGGATCTCTCATCCAGTGATGGCCATGCAACTGCATCGTCGACGCACGCCCGACCCCTGTCGGCAATATGGCGCGCAACCGCATTTCCTGGCCGGCGTAGGCTTTCAGGATCGGTACGTAAGGCTCATTGACAGGTCGGTCGGCGCTGATGACAGTGCCGATGTCCGCCCCATTATCACAGCATTGATTACTGAAAGCCTGCCAGGCGCTGTCGGCTCCGCCAAATCCCGACTTGCCAAACGGCGCATCCGGTGGCAAGCCAAAGCGGAACCACAACGGCTCAGCACCGTAATTGATCGCCATATGTCCAGAGTCGTGCGCATCTTCCGGCGCAGTTTGCAACGGATTTTCTCCGGCATTTTCTTTCTCAGCCGCCAGATTGGCAACCGGCTTACCATCCTTGTAACGCAAGTTCAGACCTTTCTGATGAATCATCACCAGATCGCGGAATTTGCGTACTGAAGTTGCGGTTGGATAGGTTACATCCGCCATTGTGCGAGTGGCACGCATGGCAGATTGATTGGCATTGGATACCTGCCGGTCGATGACTCGATCGTTTTCCTGCCAGGTCGCTTTTTCAGGCTCGAGGATCAACGCACCTATCGCTCCTTTCTGGCCTTGCTTGATGCGGTCGGGCGGCGTCAGGTTGGTGGCGCCATATTCGACGGCCACATATCGGGCGGGAGTGCATTGATCATTTTCTTGCTTGAGCGAAACCAGCCGCGTTGTGTATTGAGAAATCGGCCACAGCGTTTCAAGCGGCTTATTGAATTTTGATTCAATACATCTTGCCAACGTTTTGATAATCTTCCCGCGATCAAATAAATTCTCCGTAGTCACTTGATTCTTGTCTTTCAAAGCTGATAAACATTGATTATCGGAAGAAATATCGAGAGTAGCCGCTTCTTGTATAAAAAAAGCATTATTCTTTAGAAAATCATCGTCAATGAGCCGCCATTTCTGGTAATGATTCAATACCATTTTCTTGAATTCTTCTTTGTTTAGATTCTTAGGATTAAAGAAAACGGTATTTCCGGGTTTAAAAATATCGTCGATCTTGAATTTAGGATATTCATCCTCCAAATCAGCCAATCTTCTAATTTTAAGATTGATAATGCTTTCAACGAAATTAGCAGCAGAAAACAAATCGGCCGAGGATAATGGTGCTTTTTTCGGCAGAGCAAAGAGATTAAGGAGCCTATAAGCCTCGTCAGCATTTTCGTTAACTACTGTGCACACATTCGGAGGGACTTCCAAAGTGCCCGCATACCAGCTATACCGCTTGGCTTTTCCTGGTGCTACCGTATTCACCTCGTTGAAGCCGACATTATTACCATCTGCCGATTGCACATCGTAGTGCACCATTTGCGGATGTAAACCAATATGGTTGGAAGGCCGGATGAGATTATTGTTGAAAGTCACCGCTGATTTTGCGTTCTCAGAATCACGTTTACACTGACCTGATCGATGACTTCCTAAATCCGGGCAATTGCGTGGAATGATTCCAGATAATGACGTCTGTCCATCCAGATCCGGCATTTTATCGGGATCTTCCGGTAAAAGATTAGTCAGATGGATCTGAATACAATCACCGGCGGCAGCACGCAATACCAAAGGTTCGACCGGTGAATGCGATTTCAGCTTGCCATTTTCCAGATCCTCATCGAGCACGAACATAATTGCCGTAGGATCATGCAACGGCCCTGCCCCGAACGTCTCAGATTTCACGAGGTTACCCTCGTCATCATTGATCTGAATACTGATTTCGGTCTGACGTGGATTGTATACCAGGGTTCCACCCGCAGGATTCAGATGAGACCGGTTTGCCTCTCGCCGCCACTGCCTTTCCTGCGACCGATAATCCTTCGATTTCCATTCAGGAAGCGTCACCCCTAGAGCATTGTCAAGAACTTCATTGGCAAGCACAGCAGAAATATTATAGGTAATCTTCGGGGCATCCGCCGGACAAACGCGATCGACTCGTTCCCCTTCCTCTTCCTTTCCAGGGGCCAGCAGAGTCGGCACTGAATTATTGGCCAATGGCATCAGTTTCTGATGCACCCGCGCACGATTATAGCTGCGGATGAGCCCCCAGACACCGTTCCATAGACCATCCTGGCTTGAATCGACGGTATACATCCGGTCATTTATGCCGAATGGGCTTTCAAAATCGATGACATTGGCGTGGAAGGTAAATTGCTCTGATAAACCGGCATTTTGCGAATTGCGCCAGCCCGAATGCGGCGCTTGTCCAAACCCGGATCCTGCTTGCAACCATGTCAAACCATTGATGGATGCGTTGTGCTCATGCTCATGAGCGCCACCTTGAATTTTGATTCGGATTTGATCGCCCGCATAAGCACGCAAAATAGGCGTAAAAGGGTCACCTGGAAATATGCCTGACGTTAAGGGCTCATACGGTGTATGCCCCGTATCGTCATTCAATACTGCTATGGCTCGATCGATTCTGGTCTGCATCGCATAGGCAAGATCGCCTCTGATGCCATCGGCTTGCGTTCCTTTTTTTCCATCGCGACCGATCGCCTTGGGATCATACACCCGCGCACCAATGGGTTCGTTCCGGTAATTCATCACCATCATGCCGATATCGTCAGCCGAAATAGCCTCAGGGCATGGGCGCAAAGGCTCACCGTCATGATTATAAAGTTGGGAGTCAGAGAAATTAGTTTTATCTAAATAAACTGCCCCGGGTAAAAGGCTATCCCGTGAAGTATTTTTTCCTCCCGGACAGGTAGGTTTGAATGCAATGATATCAGGCGACGCCGGATCAGCAGGTTTCCTGACCGATGGATTGATGGCTTGATGAAAGCTGACTGATGTCGGTTTGGAAGTTTTCTTCCCTAAATTTTCAGGATCTTTTTCTTCCCATATCCAACCGACACCTTGTTCATTGACACCATAAAAGGCATCTTTCACATAGGCATGCTGGAAATCTCCGAACTGCAAGAAAAATTCACGATGTGAATCATCATCGCGATCCTGATTTACATCAATTTTATGTCCATCTTTTCCAGTTATTACTGCTTGCCACGATGTCGGTCCACCGTCATCTCGCTGAGATGTATCATATAGCTTGATCTTAGCGCTCTTCGAATCAAGTTCATTGCTCCACCATTCGGATCCCGGCGGCTCGGTCAGCATCGTCGCATAAAGCCCCAGTTGCTGATGCGTGGAAGGGCCAAGATGATCATGGGTAAAAGTGGTACCCAAGCCACGATGAATGCCATACCGATTAACGATGGGATCAGAAAACCAGCGTTGTAGTGTGGTGCGCGCACCCAGCCAGTTGCACATACCAGGCTTACTGCCATATTTTATCTGGAACGCCAATGCATCACCTTTCTCTTGCTTCCACAGATAAACGCATTCATCTACATTTAATTCAGAATCTCGGGGATGAGGAAGTTCCAGAATCTTTGCTTTTTTAATATTAAGCTGATGATCTGCGATGACTATACCATTGAAATAAGGATGAGCAGAAGGCGTAAGTTCTTTCTCTCCATTCGAGGGTTTGATTTTGAGATATTCAGGAACGCCTTCATTCCATTTATTGATGGCGTGTATCCGTTCACGCACGGTATCAGGTGAAAAAGTACCGTCTTCATAATTCCAACCATTCGCGCTGCCATCGGCTGAGGTCAGATCCCATTTCGGCAAATGGATATGCTGGCCAATGACATCGGTGGGTGTCGTGATCTGATAGTCATCCGCATAAAAAGCGGCGGGAACCAGATTGGTATGCGCATACATGGCGCAATCGAAGGTATTCATGCGCAACACGAGCGGTTCAGGCGCTTTCTTTTTGGCCAACAAGTCTCCAACATCTTTCCATAGCGACAAAATACGCTGCTGAGGATAATGGTAACCGAGTTTATTGAACACTACGTCCAGTTGAATATTGGCGCCTTTATAAATGCGCGGATTGAGCGCACCGAATTCAATTCCATTCGGCAATGAATCTTTGACGTTAATAAATTTTTTAATCAGTTCACTTTTATCGCGATGTGCTCCGCCGAAGAATTTGCCGTCTCCAAATTCTTTCAGTATTCTTCCATCGTCATCCATACAAGGCTCATTGAACGGCGCGCCAGGAACACGAGGGGCGCCATTAACAATAAATACTGCAGGAGAATGATTTCCTAAAAGATCTAATTTAACGGTCGCATGCTCTCGCTGTTCATGAAACGTCATAGCCATCTGCTCGAGCCGGGTACCCTCTTCCGGATAATAGATCGGCTTCGCCAGCTCAACGATTTTTTCAGCGGTTAAGCGATCAATTTTGGAATGTGCTTTTCCCCCCTCAACAAAGCCGCCCAGTGCATGCCGCGGCAATCCACCGTCATGCCCTGTGGCGGCCGATAATTTATCCGCCAATTTTGGACAATTTTCCTTATTGCACATATCGAGCGGTGGCGTTGTAGGACGAGTACCGATGGATACCGACTGTTCCTTTTTATCGATTCCCCTACCCTGTTCAGTATAGTAGGCTGCACCGGCTATCCAGAAAGGATAGCCCGGATTAGGGAAATGGCCGCTTTTCTGAGCATCGACAGGAATATCGACCACCGCCACGGAACCGTTTATTTTTGTTTCAATAGATTTCACATCATCGTTTTCATGCCGGGTAATCGCGTTTACTTCCTTGGGTTTTACAGTGACGTTCAACGGCATCGGTGCCAGTCCTTTACCGGGCAATGGAACGATGGCAGGAATTGGCGCCCCCGCAATAATTTCCCCATCGGGCAAAGCACGTGCTGTTGTGTGTGGTTTGCCTGACTTCAATGCAAAAGGTATTTTGTGAAATCCGATCGTTTCTTTCCCAGAATTATTTTTATGAATAGATACATCAAGTAATGTTCCTTTCTCAAAGACATCATGGTTGCGCCACAGGTACCACATGCCCTGCGCGAAATGCGGATAAAAATGGCAGTGAAAAATGGCGTCACCCACCGTTTTATTGCGATTGCCCGATCCGCCAAACGCAATTTCATAGGTATAGCCCGTACCCGGCCCAATGCCTTGCGCATCGATATAGTTTGAATTGTCGTCATTCGGATTAAACAACCATTGATGATTGTGCAAGTGAAAGATATGCTGCTCCTTGCCGGCATGCATATTGCGGAATTTCACGAAATCCCCGATGTAGCTGTGGTGTACATTGGCAGGGTCATGAGGGTAATAAGCCAATTCCGCCCGCTGCTCACGCGGTTGGGTACAGTAATGAGCGCGCTCTTTTTCAAATTTAGGATCTGGAATCTCTTTTATTCCTTTAGGATCGCGAGGATCTTTGATCATTCGCACATATTCAGGTTGACACTGACTGGTGAAAAGATTAGCTGGCTTGTCCACCAACATCGCAGCATCGCCGACGACAAAGGAAGACAAAAAGAATTCCTCATAGGCACAGTCGAGGCAATCATTCATCGGCCCGGCTTTTAATCGATTGGCAATAATTTCCGCACCAATTCCACCCGAGCCATAATTGATCATGAAGGCATCGCGCACGCCGTGCAGGGTGTGACTCAATTCAGGGTGTTCAAAGAAATAAGGAAACGCTTGGGTTGCGGCATTTTCATCGTGGAAAATCGACACGAATTCGCGAAAAGGTTCGAGTCGATTGGGAAGAGAAGGATTTCTTTCTCCGATGGCTTCTAACGGGTAAGTATCCTGGAGAAAACTGCCATCATTATTGGGTCCCGCGATTAAGGCATTTATATCGCCATGAATAATTCGATTATTTTGCACGATATTGAGAATCGGCTTGCCTGCTTTTCCTTCCTTGCACCAGACACCGTTGCGACTACAATCATTGGGGTAGGTAGCTTCATAATTGATAATGGGTTGCCCCGTGGTTGTTTTTACTAGATTTCCATTTTTATCTTGTCTGCTAGCAAGGCGCAATTCTTCTTCGGTAACTTGCGCACGGTAAAAGCGTGTTCTTAAATTTTTATCGCGCTTCTTTCTGAATTGTGGACTGCTCGGTTGCACCGTAACTGCACCAAATAATCCGACGCCGCTGTTGCCGGATGTACCTTCGCCGCCAAATACGGCACCGGTATTGCTCACTAAATAAGCACCTTCTTTCTCGGCACGGAAACAATACGTTCTGGTTTCACCTGGCACAACCAGGCTATTGTCATTTTTTCCTACATACGAGCTATCGTCGTTGATGCCGGTGACCAGCTCCAAACCCTGCGGATGAAAGCCGACATGGCGGCTCGCGACTTGATCATTGCTGGTATAGATCCGATGAAGGTCGGTTTCAGTTGGTTCTGTCAGCGGCTTATCTCGGCTGGTAATTCTTTCAGGGTCGGCATTTTTGTTGTCTGGATTTTCAGCGAAGCGATTTTTAGGTGGTCGCTCGAGCGGATGATCGATGCCCTTGAGGGGATCCGGATAATCAAAGGGGTTGGCATGATTAGGAGGGCTCGGAGGCTCTTGCTTGATTTCTTCGTCTGTTTCAGGTTCGAGAAAATCTGGTTCGGGTGCAGGATAATGCTTGAGTTTACGATGCAATAGATTGGTGAAATTCACTTTCAGGTAATCGCCTGCAGCAACCCTCAACACCAGTGGACGCGGACGAAGATCGGGACGTAGAGCGATGTCAAGGCTCATATGCTTATGTTTTGTTTTTGCTTTTTCTTTTGCTTTTTCAAATAACGCATTGCCTGCATCACTATAGTCAAGGGTCTTCAAATTGTTGGAATCCGAGGTATCCACGATGTCATGCCGCAACGCGTACATCATCCAATTCACATTCTGGGCGCCGAGCCGGTTAAACACCATCGGATGATCGATCGCGACCACATCAGCTTGCAATGCATTTTCCGGACATTGCCCGGCATACGCGGTAACGCTCGTTACCCAACTGAACATTGCGAACACGATGATCTTTTTGCATCCTCTTTTATCCAGACCGTTCATGATCCCCTCCCCCTCTTTAATGTCGAAAGCTTTTCCTGCGCAGTTCGTATTCCTTTCAATTCTCTGACGGCTAGTAGTCGCAGCGTTTGCCCAATGATTTTGCTGGATTAGCTCTCAGCTTCACGCACTCTAGGACGCATTACGATCAGAGTTCGATAGCCCATCCGCCACGTTTACATTAAATGATCGCCAATCGATGGGCTGTGATAAAAATCACATATCCTGAAAAACGCGAAATAAAGGAACGCGTTGGCGCAAAATTGCGCCTGCTGATCCAGAAAGAAAGGAAGAAAAGTGGAAAGGCAGCGTGCTGTGCTGCAAAGATTTTTCCGCTAATGCGTCAAATGCTGGTCTATGGAGCTCAGAAATTGCGATACATTGAGCGGCTTGGTCAGATAGTCGGCGAATCCGGCGGCACGACCTTCTTCGATATGATGGGCCATGGCGCGCGCCGTAAGTGCAATGACAGGTATATCGCTACAGCCTTGGATATTTCTCAGGGTTTTTAGCACTTCAAAACCATTCATGCCGGGCAGGTTGATATCCAGCAGCACCAGATCGGGCCGGTGCATTCTGATCAATTCGATGCCCTGCTCGGGCGTCGCGGCGGGAATGAGTTGGATATGCTGACGGTAAGCCAGTATTTTGGCGACCAACTCAAGATTGACGGCGTTATCCTCGATATACACGATCGTCTGCGGCTTCACTGATGAGAGTTGTTCGGGATCCGCTTGATCGATGCTCGTTTCGGCCGGGTTCAGGTAGTCCCCGCATTCTTCCATGGGCAACTCGAACCAAAATGTACTTCCCAAGCCTGGCTTGCTTTCCACACCTATGATGCCGCCCATCAATTCCACGATGCGGCGCGTCAGTGATAATCCAATGCCGGTGCCCTCGATGTCACTATTGGCAGCATCAAGCCGGTTGAAAGGTTGAAAAAGTTCCGTAAGCTTGGACGCGGCAATTCCGATGCCGGTATCCGTGACCATGATTCTCAAACGGCCGGGAGGACTGGATTCCTTCGCGTCGATGTGAATTTTTCCACCCGGACGATTATATTTGATCGCATTGGAAATCAGGTTGAGCATGATCTGCTTGAGGCGGATACGGTCGGTATGCAAAATCCGAGAAGATAATTCGCTGTAGTGTATGGTCACTTCTTTCTTGTCGGCTAGATTATCGACCAACGTAATGCATTCCTGGACGAGCGAACCGATATTCACCGGTTCCGGCCGCAAATCGATGCGTCCGGCCTCGATCTTTGCCAGATCGAGAATTTCATCGATCAGCGCCAGTAAATGAAAACCTGCATTCTTGATCTCTTGCACATAGTTCCGATGCGCCTCACTCAGATCTTCCATTTCCAGCAGTTGGCTGAAACCAAGTATGGCATTCATCGGCGTGCGCAACTCATGGCTCATGCTGGAAAGAAATTCAGATTTGGCCTTACTGGCACGTTCAGCCTCATGGCGCGCGGTGATCAACGCGTGTTCGGCGCTTTTCCGTTCGGTAATATCCTCAACAATTCCTTCGATGGACAAATCATCCGCTGATGTTCTTACCGGATGGCAAGAAACGCGAACAGTGCGCAAGTCTCCGCCAGGATGAATGAAACTCAGGTCGAATTGCGTGAAACCGAGTTTGCCTTCAATAATCTGTTGAATGATCGCCTTCGCGCGCTCACGATATTCAGGCAACCACTTGATGATGCCCTCCCACGACTTGCCGATGACATCCTCTTTCGTCAAACCAAACATTTTCTGAATGCCGCCGCTGACATAAGTGACTTCACCGGTAACCGCCCGATGACTGTAAATCACGAACTGATTGCCGATATCCTCCACCAATCGCTGGTATTTTTCCTGGCTTTCACGCAACGCCCGCTCTGCCTGAATACGCGAAGATATATCCTCGATGATTGACCAGACCAATTTTCTGCCGGCGGCATCATAGATCACCACGCCATTCAATTGAATGGGGTAACGGCCATCATTCTTGCGAATGTATTCTTTTTGATAAGGACCAAAATGACCTTTTGCCTGCAAATCTTCAAGCTGCTCCTGATCCAGCGCAGCATAGTCGGTGGGCGTAATGTCCTTATAGGTCATCGTGAGCAATTCTTCACGTGAATAACCGGAAGAAGCCAGCAAGGCATCGTTGATTTCAAGAAACCGGCCGGTTTTGTAATCGTTCAATGCAATTCCGACCGGCGACATATCGAACAACGCTCGCAGGCGAGTCTCGCTGTCACGTTTTTTCAGTTGAAACCGACCGATCGCAACCAGCGGCAGCAGAATCAGCAAACCGATGAGACCCAGACTCATCCGGAACCAGAGCGGATTATTGGCAGCAGCGGCCCACCCGCCTTTCGGCACCGCGGCCATCTGCCAGGATCCCGATGGTAAGGCAATATTCAATAGCACCGGGTGTTGGTCAAATATTGTCGCATCGCCTAAAAACACCTTGCCGCCCGGATCATATTCCTCTTCCGTCCGGATCGCGATATCAAATTCACCCGCAAAGTTCTTCAGATCGCTGGCGTTGAATAATCGATCAATGTCGATCACCGCCGAAATGATGCCCCAGAAAGCTTTTTCCTGCCTTGGCTGGCCATTCGCACCACTTAGGAATACCGGAATGCGGGCAATGAAAGCCTGCCCCCCTTGAACCAAATCCACCGGACCATCAAACAGCAGATTGCCATTATCGCGGGCACTCAAGGCGGCTCGCAATTGCGCCGGATGATCACGATAATCCAGACCAACTGCCGCTTCGTTATTTTCCAGCGGATACATGTACCGTATCACCAGATCAGGCGCAGCGCCGATATTGCGCAATTGCGAGCGATCATTGAACAGATAGCGCGCGAGCTGGGTAAATTTTTCTGCTGAGAGATCAGGTTCGACCGAAATCGATGCAGCCAACCCCTGCACGAGTTGCACGTTGTTGGTGATATACCCTTCGAGCTTCGCGCGTAACAGACTGAGCTGGTTAAAAACCGAAACTCGCATTTCACGCTCATGATTGCGGGTATTCAGGTGGTCGACATAGTATCCCACAGCCACCAAGCATGCGAAAACCAGAATGACAGGTAAAAAAACGATGATTCGTTGCTGAAAGAAAGTTGGTGGAGGTGTTGCCATCTCGCTCATACGCTAAACCCTGAAGAACTGGAATAGTCTATCGCTATTCGGCAATGGCAAGAACATTCGTCATGCCACGGTTATTGTATCAATCTCGGCATGAGAGCTTGAGGTCGCCGGTTATAAATAAAAAACATCACAGCGCATCGCAATTGAACACGCATTCATCGTGTTCCGCCACCGAATTCCCTGAACAAGCTGAGTCGATCTGTCGAGAGCCATTGAAATTCATAGTGCTGTGGCACGACATTGCTCATGCACGCTCATTATGCTTCGACGCATAGATATAACCCCCAATTGCGCCGGTGATCACCCCCAGCGGAGCAGCAATGAATACGCCAATCAACGGGCCTTGACTGGTATCCTTGGCAAACACCATCGGCCCCAGAAATCCAATAATGAAGCATAACCCGCCCAGCATCAGCGCACCGCTGAGGACGGCCAGACCGACATTCACTTTTTCATTCCCAGCCAGTTTCCAGGCCGACCACCCGACTAGCAACGCCCCTGCCAGCGCAACAGCGGCACGTAACCATATCGGCTGGTTCGTGGTAATCGATAGCATCGTACTGATGAAAAACAATACGATCAGAAACATCAGCGCAGCGACGATCGGTTTCAATAATGGCAGCATGGCAAATCCGCTTTCCTTGGAGTGGTCATTCATTCGTGCAATATTGTAATATATCTGCGTTGATAAATTGGCTGATGATCATTTTGTAAATCTTCTTCTCGATGACTACCCTCAATCCCCAACGGCGCAAGTTATTGCAATCCGGTTTCATGGCATTGGGAATTTTTGTTGGCAATAGCTGGTTATCCCCGCTGTTAAGAGCAAGTTCTTTATCGTTCGGGGAATTAGGCCCGGCCGATCGGAATGGGGTGCGTCTACCTGCCGGATTCACTTCCCGCATTGTCGCGCGGTCAGGACAAGCACAGTTCGGCTACCTATGGCATGCCGCCCCGGATGGTGGTGCCACCTTCGCCACGCCGGATGGAGGTTGGATATACGTTTCCAATAGTGAAGCCGACAAGGCCGCCGGCGGCGTAGGCGCACTCCGTTTCGATGCTCGCGGGAAAATCATCGATGCCTATCCGGTTCTGACGCACACCCATCGGAATTGCTCTGGCGGGGTCACGCCGTGGGGAACGTGGCTATCCTGCGAGGAAACCGACAAAGGCCGGGTGTGGGAATGCGATCCGTTTGGCATCAAGGCAGCCCAGCTTAGGTTGGCGCTGGGGCTATTCAAGCATGAAGCGGCTGCCATGGATACAAAAAACATGCAACTGTACCTGACGGAAGATGAACCCGACGGTTGTCTCTATCGCTACACCGCCCATTCATTCGATAGGCATGGAAATCCGGATCTGGATGACGGTGTGCTCGAAATCGCCGAGGTCATCGATGGCGTCATAGGGCCGGTTCGTTGGCATCGTGTGCCCGATCCGCTGGCCAGCACAGTGCCGACACGCAAACAGATTTCGCAGTGCAGCCACTTTAACGGCGGAGAAGGAATTTGGTACCACGATGGCGTGGTGTATTTCACGACCAAGGGGGATGACCGCATCTGGGCCTATCAAATCCGTGAGCAGAATCTGTCGATTCTCTACAACGCGGCGTTATTCACGTGGCCGGTACTGACCGGGGTTGACAATATCATCGGCAATGCTGCGGGGGATCTGTTCGTTGCCGAAGACAAGGGCAATATGCAAATCGTGGCGCTCACCGCCGGCAAAACTGTTCCGGTCTTGCAGCTTATCGGCCATGACAGCTCGGAAATCACCGGCCCGGCTTTCAGTCCGGACGGTTCGCGCTTATACTTCAGTTCACAACGAGGCAAAACAGGGCGGATCGAAGATGGCGTCACGTTTGAGATTACCGGCCCGTTTTAAAGAAGCACTGCAAATTGGTCAAGCGCAGTGGTTTTCAAAGCTTCCTTAAACTTCTTCGACCTCAGGCAATCCTATGCTGATCAAACGATAGCGCGACATACCGGGAGAATGATTTGGAATTCAAGGATTATTACAAAATACTCGGCATTTCACGGGACGCGGCCGCCGACGACATCAAAAAAGCTTTTCGCCGCTTGGCGCGCAAGTATCACCCGGATGTTTCCAAGGAACCCAATGCCGAACAGAACATGAAGGAGGTCAATGAGGCGTACACGGTGCTTTCCGATCCTGAAAAACGTGCCGCCTATGATCAACTGGCGCAGGGCGGACGGTATCAAGCGGGAAGCGATTTTCAGCCGCCACCCGGCTGGGATGCAGGTTTTGAGTTCAGCGGCCGAGGCTTCAATGGCGCCGAGACTGCCGATTTCAGCGATTTCTTTGCCGAATTGTTCGCTCAGCAAATGGGTGCCCGGCACCGGCATGCGCAGCACCGGATGCGCGGCGAAGATCACCACGCCAAAATCATGCTCGACCTCGAGGATAGCTATCATGGCGCCACGCGCAGCCTGACCCTGCGCATGCCTAAACTGGATGAGCAAGGACGCACGATCCTCACCGACCATATGCTCAATGTCAAGATTCCCAAAGGGGTGTACACCGGCCAAGTCATCCGCCTGGCGGGACAGGGCGGCCCAGGAACAGCAGGTGAAGCAGCCGGGGATTTGTTCTTGGAAGTGAATTTCAAACCGCATGCACGTTATAACATCGAAAACAAGGATGTCTACGCGGTATTGCCTGTCGCACCGTGGGAAGCCGCATTGGGTGCTACGGTTAAAATACCGGTGCCGGATGGACTGGTTGAAGTTCGCATACCCGAACACTCCCAATCCGGCAAAAAGTTGCGCTTGAAGGGACGCGGCATTCCCGCAGCCGTGCCAGGAAATCTGTATCTCGTGGTGGAAATCGTATTGCCGCCGGCCGATACGCCCAAAGCGCGGGAGTTCTATCAGAACATGGCGCAGGAGCTTGGATTCAATCCCCGTCAACATCTCGGAGTGTAAATCATGCCGCATGAAATCGATGCAATTTTATTGGAAGACGCGAGATTCACGCTGGATGAACTGGCGCACAGTTGCCACGTCAGCCGCGAATGGGTGATCGAGCGGGTTCAGTTCGACTTGCTGCTGAATGAGGAATACAGTAGCTCTGATCCCGCTACATGGTTGTTTGACAGCCGCAACTTCATGCGCGTCAAACGAATCATCGCTGTAGAAAGGGATTTCGAGTGCAACCCCGAATTGGCTGGGCTGGTCGCCGATTTGCTGGAAGAGATCGAATTTCTTCGTACCCACCTCAAAGCGATCGAACCGAAACAGCGATAAACGACTGCTAAATTATGAATTAATTCGAGAAATTGCCTCATGTCTCTACATATCGTATGTCCCCACTGCCACGCCACCAACCGCGTACCGGCAGAACGCCTGAATGCATCGCCAAAGTGCGGCGCCTGTCATGATCCATTGTTCAGTGCCCGGCCGACCGAGCTTACCGAACAGCATTTTCAACGCCACATCGCTCAAAACGATATTCCGGTGCTGGTCGATTTCTGGGCATCCTGGTGCGGCCCCTGCCGCATGATGGCGCCAGCATTCGCCGAAGCTGCCGCTGTTCTGGAACCGAACATGCGCTTGGTTAAAATCAATACCGAAGAGCAACAAGGATTAGCGGCGCGGTATGCGATCCGCAGCATTCCCACCTTGATACTGTTCAGGAATGGACAGGAAATCGCGCGGCAATCCGGCGCCCTGAGCAAGCCGGATCTGGTGCGCTGGGCGCAGGCATCCACTAAGTAGCGCATCATCACCACAAAAGGAACACACATGCCCCCTGATGGATTTTTACCCCGTTTGTTTTGGACGACCTTGATCGTCCTGTTGCTTATACTGGGTTTTCAATATTTCTTTTCCTCGGATGGGCTACGAGGTAATTTTTTTTCGGGCGGAGGCAACCGCGCCAGCGTTGAGCCCCGGGTGGTGCAAGCACGCGGCAACCTGGCCGAAGATGAAAAAAGCACTATCGAATTATTTGAGAACGCCCGTGTTTCGGTAGTTTTCATTACTACCCGCCAGCGGGTGATGGATGCCTGGACACGAAATATTTTTTCTGTTCCGAGCGGCAACGGCTCCGGTTTCATCTGGGACGATCAAGGTCACGTCATCACCAATTTCCACGTCATCAAAGGCGCCAGCGAAGCCATTATTCGCTTGACCGACGGGCGCGATTACAAAGCCTCGTTAGTGGGCGCCAGCCCTGCCCATGATATTGCGGTGCTGAAAATCGGCTTCGGCTTTGAACGCCCGGCCCCCGTTCCCCTGGGCACCAGCCACGATTTGAGAGTCGGCCAGAAAGTCTTTGCAATCGGCAATCCTTTCGGGCTGGATTGGACGCTCACTACCGGCATCATTTCTGCGTTGGATCGCTCGTTACCCGGCGGAGACGGGCGCACCATCGACAACTTGATCCAGACGGATGCCGCGATCAATCCCGGTAATTCCGGCGGGCCGTTACTGGACTCCGCAGGACGGCTGATCGGCATCAATACCGCCATTTACAGCCCGAGCGGCACCAGTGCAGGCATCGGCTTCGCGGTACCGGTGGATACCGTCAATCGCGTCGTTCCTCAAATCATCAGCCGCGGTAAATATATCCGCCCGGCGATGGGCATCACCGTCGATGAAAAACTCAACAATCGCCTGGTGGAGCGTTTACAGGTCAATGGCGTGGTGATTCTGAGCATCGCCCCGGGATCGGCGGCTGACGAGGCCGGCCTTCAGGGTGCAACCCTTACGCCGGACGGCAACATCATCGCCAATGACATCATCATTGCGCTGGAGAACAAGCCCATCGATTCGGTCTCTAAATTACTGGCGCGCATCGATAGTTACAAAATAGGCGATACCATCCGCATCACCGTACAACGAAAAAACCAGCAGATCGACATACCGGTGACCTTGCAAGCCGGGGACTAACCCCTCCCACACACCCAACCGATGAAACCGTATACCCTGTTTTGACCTGATCGGTGCGCATGTGATGATGACGGGGGTACTCAGGAGAAAAATTTTGAAATCATCACTGCAGTCATTTTTACTCACCCTTGGCATTATTTGCGTAACGCTGACCAACGGCATTGTCGAAGCGCATGACAACACCCTCAAAATCGGCGTCATTTCCCCCAAAGGCGATGGCAGTGCGGTATTAGCCGGTGAATCGCATGAGGAAAGCATACGCTTGGCATTTACGCATCTGCCGCCGCTGCAAGTCGGCAATCTGCACATCAAACTGGATCTGATCCCGTGGAACGACAACGGCTTGCCTGAAAAAGCCGTCCAAGGCGCCTTGCATCTGACTCATGAAGATCATGTGGTGGCGTTGCTCGGGCCGGTCAACAGCGGCTCGACAAAAGAAACCTTGAAAATACTCCGCGAACAGCAACTCGAGTTGCCGGTGATATCGGCGCTGTCAACCGCGCCAGAGCTTACCGATTCCGGACTCAGGGATAAGAATTTTTTCCGCCTGATTTTCGATGATGCCGACCGCATGGGTCAATATGCGACATTCATCAAGCAGGAAAAAGCAAAGGAGGGAGAACAGCATTTTTTATTTCTGTATCAGGACAATCCTTATGGTGAAGGGTTGAAGAATTCTCTCAAAAACCGGTTCTATACCCCGAATATCACTGACCTGTCATGGCGCGCAATCCTTCAGTCCAATTGCTCCCATCAAGGCACTGCATATCTCACTGACATTGACGCCATGCGCAGCGGCGAATGCTTCACCGAGGCATTCAAGCAATTATTGCAGCAATCCAGCATCGACAGCATCGTATTGCTGGGCGATACACCGGGATCATTATCGCTGGTGAATGGCTTGAATGCGTCGACGCTGGGTTCGAATATCGATTATTTTTTCGTGGGCTCCAACAAGCGGCTATTCGATGAAGCCCCGGCAGGCTCGATTACCATCGGCGATCCGGTATTGGATCCCGCACGCGCGCCGACAACGGGCTTAGGAAGTGACTGGGGAAAGCTGCTCGACGAGTTCGAGGACCGCGCTAAAAAAGACCGCGCCGATTTTGTGATGACAGCCTACGAAGCGGCAATGGTGCTGCATAGTGCTTTACGCATCGTCCTCAGCGGTCAGGAATCGCTGCCGGACATTCATGAGGTGCGTAAAAGTTTGCTCCAGGTACTCGAGAGCGAAACGTTCGATTCATTGGAACCCTGGCGCAGCATCAGTTTCAGTCAAGGCAAGCTGGATCAGATCCCGACAGCACCCATTTATCGCATTACCCGCGGTGTCGCGCGCGAAGATACGCTCAAGACTCACCCTTGGATACAGCTTTCTGCCCAGTCCGTTCATCCATGGCTGGAAACACCGGTCGAAGTGCAGCTCGATGCGCATGCCATCGAGTCGGCACGGTTGGGTCTTTTTAGCATCGATGAGGCAACGAATCACGAATTTCTGATCGAAGACCGCTGGGTAACGTTCTCCGCCGGCCAGGCCATCGAACGCTTCCATTTATTGCCGCGGGGTCTGTACAACTTCAAAGTGCTGGATGCGCCGTTTGCTCCAGCGCGAACCCAAACGCGCGTGGATTTATCGAATCACTATTTCATTTCTGCCATCGCCGCAGCCGTCGGCGCGATACTCGCCGTCAGCCGCGCGCCTTTCACGGTATTAAGCTGGATGATACGAGTACTGACTGGAATAATGACCGGCCTGCTGCTGACATTTTGTTCATTTTATGGTCAACAACTGTCAGGCTGGATACCGATTCCCTCATTTGGCACCGAACCGATCGTCAATGCCATGCTGACCGGCCTCATCGGCGGATTGATAGGCCCGCACCTGCTGGCTGATCTACTCGTCGGCTGGTCAAGACGGTTAGTGCTGCCCAGCAAAACGGAGTAATGATCGCGTTCATCGTCTTTTCAGCACTACGCTGACGATAAGGCCTCAATCTCTTTCAATCCACCACGGTTCAATTGCTCTGCTTGTTTTCTTCCTTGACGCCAGCGCCCGCCAGAATGCGATCTACCAGATCGGAGGTGGAGATACCCGGCGTGTAGGCGAGTTCCTGAATCATTCCCGCTGGCATTCCTTCGCACAGCGCGTACTTGTCCTGGCGTTCCTGCCCGGATGCGCAAGCGAAGGTATACACATCAAAACCATGCTGTTGCATGAACTCCAGCGTGACAGCGTCAGGCGTCTCGGTCATGACCGCATCGACGTATCCACAAGCTGCCACAACCGCTGCGCGCTCGGCCTGTTTCATCACCGGCAGTTTTCCCTTGTTTTCGACCACACGTTCATCAGATACGACGCATACCGTCAGATGCGTCCCCAGTGCCTTTGCCGCGCGCAGGAAATTCACGTGCCCTTCATGAAACAAATCCGCCACCATGCGGGTATATACTCGTTTTTGCCGCTGATTTTTAGGCCACGCTGGAATTTCTCGCTGCAACCGTATCAGCGCCCATTCCAGCCATTGACGGCTGCGCAGCGCCAGTACGTCATCCGGATCTTTCAGTGCAATCTGATGGGCATAGCACCAAGCTTTAGTCAAATCACCCAGCAACCAGTATTGTATTAATCTGTGATAGGCATAACAACGCACCAACATGGTAAAGTTTTCCAAATTGCGCGCGGACACCACGGTATCCCAGTGAGGATTAGGCGTGCGCCAATCCCCATAAAAAGCCGCCAGAATTTTATCGGGCTGCCGCGGATACCAAACTGGGCCATAGTCAGTCTCACGCTGCATTAAATCAAATGATGGAAAAATCGACACACGTTGATACTCAGCGCTATGATCAGGTAACCAGAAACCGCCTCTGATTTGTGAGCCTTGCGTTTTCAGACCGCACACATCCAACGTTACGCCGAGTTCCGGATGTAGATAGTCACGATAATTGGCATAATTAATGCGCATCGACGGTCTGATCCAGCCTGCTTGTTCCAATGCGGCACAGCAGGCTTCCCAAGATTCCATCCATACCCCTATATCCAAGTCTTTGTCGAAATCCAACAAGCTTCCGTTGCGTACCAAGCCTAATAAAGTACCGGCAAAAGGGAACGCCTGAATACCTGATTTTGCCAATTCGGCACATGTCTTCCACAAGAGTTCTTCCGCTACCCCGGAAACAAATATATTTTGCTCGGGTTGCTGCAGGATGTCATCTCCTCGATATGGTGGCGCTCTTCTTGATTTTGTAAGTGTTAACAGATGATCGAGAGAACTGGTGAAATAGCGATGCGTGGCTGCCAAATCAAGCGACATGAAGTGGGCAGTTCCTAAAATGTGTGCCCAGTGCGCTTTATGAAAATCACCTTGTGCCTGGACATAAAATTTTTCGGCATAAGCAGGGATTTCAACCGCACGATCCGTTCTTATTGCCAGAGAACACCATAACTTAGCGACATGCTGCGAGGATGGGTGTTCCAATTTTAATCGTGCAAGTATCTCATCTGCGTTATTCAGTTCACCTGTGGCAATGAAGTCTCTCGCTTTCCGCAGTAATTCATCCAGCTTCTCGGTCATGTTTTATAGTCAATCAATTTATATTTCGCTTATAAAAATACCTACAATATTCCGATACCCTGCAGCCCTGCTGGTGCTCATTGCATTTTAACGATTATTCCATATAATATGAATAATTCTCATTAAGGATTTTGCTGCTGATGAGATAAGAAATTATTTTGTGCATATTTAGAAGTTTTCTCTGAAATTCAATGTTTCAATTCGAATGATTCGAATGAGCAGAATATCTACTTATACCTAATATAAACATTCCCTACTACAATCTTGAGGAAAAATTATGACAATTACTACAGTAACTCGCACGAGTCTAGGTTCTGGAGCCACCAAGTTCATTGATGGTGTTGCATTTGATGGCATTGGATCCGCCGGTTTTAGAGAAGGTATTGACTTACTCTATCTCAGTGATGATGCAGATGATGTCATCATTGCTGGTGATGGGAATGATGAAATAGAAGCTGGAGGCGGAAATGATACTCTGAAAGAAGGCCTCGGTAATGGCATATTGACTGGCGGAGATGGAAATGACGATCTGGATGGCGGACCCGGCACCGAAAAACTGTTTGGAGGTGCGGGTGATGACATATTACGAGCGGGTGGTAGCGTACCGGTTGACTTCGTAAAAGGTAAAGGAGATTTTGATAGGCTTAATGGTGGTGCTGGCAAAGACACCTTTGGTTTTTACGGCCTAGGAAATTTTGAGATTGCCGATTTCTCATTAACCGAGGATCGTTTGTTTTTTGATTCAGCAGTTCTAGGAGTCCAGGATGTTCCGACATTGCTGTCGTACATCACAAAAATTACCGATAATGGCCCCATCGGCACCAGTAGCAGCTTTACTGCTGAATTCTTGGGCGGTGCAGCATACATTGAGGTCATCGGCGTTGGCGTCACCCCTGCCTCAATCACACCCGACATGATTGTATTTAATCTCTAAGCATCCTCGGCTACCAATCTAAACCTGTTGTTCTAATTTACTCCCAACCTCTTGTTGGGAGTATCCTCATACCAAATAGTACAAGTACAATTTCCGGATACGCCGTAATCTTTTTTCTCGCTTAAGTAAGAATAACCCGTTTTCATCAGTGCAGATTGATAGCTTAAAACAACTGTGCCTTACCATAAGTTTTTAATGGCAAGGCACAATCAGTTCTTTTAGCTTTTTGTGTTACTAGGTTACTACTAACTTACTTGAGCTCATCTAATTCAATTCGCCCTCGTACGCTGCAATGATTTCGTTAATAGCTGAACCAGCAACTAACGCTTTGGAAGCATCATTCGTGCGAATCGCTTCTTTAAGATCTTGCAGTGCATTTTGCATTTCTATGCGTTGCTGTGACCCTAAACGTAACTCCAAATCAGGAAGGAAGATATTCACATTCAAAACGACTCTCTCTGCAGCGAGAGCGGCCTCATTCATGTCAACAGCAAACGTTGATTCAATTTGGCTAATATTTCTTCTTACCTGACCAATGATTCCTTTGCTTATTTCGATAACAATTTCATTAGCAACCACGTCAGCCACGTCACCCGTTAATTGGGTTCTGATAACGCCGTTGCCTGATGGATTATCCTGAGCAATAAATACATCGACGGTGCGGTAGAGAAGTTCAGCTTCTTTCTGATCCACTTTGGCCTTATCAGCATCGGTGGTTCTATTGGTTATCAATCCCCCAACTTCACCCAACGTGCTTTTCAGGAAACCATTAACCAACGGCATAATGATATTTTCCCGTGCTATCGCAACATTATTCCGATCGTCCACATTTGCTTTAGCCAGTGCTTCCCTACCCTTCATGAGTGCAAATGTAACCTGATCGTCCAGATCTGGGTTAGTGCCATCCTGTATCGTTAGCTTATCATCTGTCAGAACCTTGGTAGTTCCGCTAGTGACACCAATAAGCGCCGCAGAGGCAGAATGCGCTCTGTCCCACTCCAGTGCCAATTGATCCGATGACATACTGTCGAAGTTATCAAGTACCATTGTTGTCCGGTTATAAATGCCAAGCGCAAAGATTTGCTGCAGCAATCTATTGACTGTTTGCCCTGCCAGTTCCACCTGGGTTCCATTTTTGATGGATTCAATAGCCGCCAGAATATCCTGATCGCTTGGCAAGCCGTAAATTTGGCCAATAATTTGCGTTACTTGCTGCAATTCTCCTCCATACGCAGCAACAATGGCATTCGCATCTATAGGATCTTTTGCAAGTGCATCAGCAATCGCCTGATAACCGACAACGGCATTGTCGACCAGCGCTGTATCGGTTGTAGGCGTATATGCTGTTAAATTAAGCGCTTGCTCATAGTCGTCAAAAATCGCTGTTATGGCAGCTTGAACTTGTGCAGATTTAGCAGCATCGTCAGCTTTAACTGCACTGTTCAGATCATTCAGTGCGGTTTGCAGGTTGTCACGTACAGTAGCTCCCATGCGTAACTCAAGATCAGGCATGAAGATCTGAGCAAATTCCCTTGTTCCTGAAGCTTCCGCCATTCTTCCTTCACGGCTATCTGCTGTTGCAATATTCGCCATTTCACCTCTTGATCGACCAAGCATCCCTAAATTTAAGTCGCTCACTATCTCATCTGCGACAAGATCTGAGCCATCACCTGTCAATCGGGATTTAATGCGTAAGCTACCTACGGGATTATCGCGAGCAATATTCGATTCGATAATGCGATAAAAAATCTCCCCTTCTTTGAGCTCTTTACGCATTTCTTCTACATCGGTATTCCTACTTTCCATTGCACCCGCTACTTCTCGCAAAACAGCGTTGTAATACGCCCGAGTCAGTGATGATATCCTGGTAACGTAACGCTCAACTGCGAGAACGCCTGCATCTTCTTGGGGATTGGTTTTATTCAGTGCCGTTCTGATTCGTGCGACGGATTCATTGAACGAAACATCTGCTGCAGGATTGCTGCCTTCCACAATAGATAACTTATCCGCACTGAGTACCTGGTTGACCCTTGCAACATTTCCCGAAATCGCCTGGTAGGCTGCCACCATTTCATCCAGCATCGGAACCAATTCTGCGGTTGTTAGAGTCGGAAACTGACTGCGCATCGCTGACATACGGTTAAAAACAATCTGATAAAAAACCCGCTGTAGGGTCTTGTCGACTACTTGACTCGCCAAGGCCGGTTCATTTCCACTTTTGATCTCGTCAATTGCAGCCAGGATATCGCTATCCAGCTTCAAATTATTGTCTGTATCAACTTCCTGTGCAAGGGTCTGTAATGCACCGGCATAAGCACTGGCAATTGCGTCCCCATTAATTGGTGTTGCTTGCCGCAGAGTACCAATCGTCTGATAAGCAGTAACAGCTGCTTCAATTGCTTGGGTATTCGCTGCGCCAAACGCACCCGTACCTCCCATACCGAGTACGACAAGTATTAATCCCATAGCCAATGACTTATTCATTGAAGCTATGAGTTTTTTTAGTAAAAACATTTGTAAACTCCTTCCGAGGTTAAATAAATACAACTTTTCAAAAACAACTTTTTATTATTATTATATTGAGAATTATTACTATTCTAATTTACAAAATCAATTTAAATAACGTTTATTTTTCTAGAAATCACTAAAAATTGACAATGAGAGTGCCACGAACAGCTATAGGTGATCCTGGCATAATATTGTTGTTATTATGGACGGACGCAAAGTAGTTGGTATCTAACAAATTTTCAATGTTCAATTGCGCACGGACCTTGCTCGTTAGTCGGGCAAATAGCGCTGCATCGACGCGTGTAAAGTCGGGTATTTTTATTGTATTGTCCGCGGAGGCAAACATACTGCCGCGGTAAATCACACCAAATGCAGCACCCAACCAAGGAGTAAGGTCATACCGATTCCAAATTGAAAAGGTGTGGCGTGGAAGTTCTCCCACCGATGCGCCCTTACTTGCTATTCCCGGCAAATCGCTTGTAAATTCGCCGGTCTGGTAAGCATACCCACCCATAACATTCCAATTGGAAGCTAATTGACCATTCAAGCTGACTTCGACGCCTTCTGTGCGTTGACCTTTAGCCAAAAAAGTTCGGGATGGATCGTTCGGATCCGCCGTGATGACGTTGGTTCGGTCTAGTTGAAATACAGCGCCTGTCAGTGCTAAATCGGGGCGAATATCCCATTTAACCCCAGTTTCGAGTGTCGTAAATTTTTCTGGCTTCAATACTGCCGTTGTTATGGTTATCCCTGTCAATTGATCGCCGGCACGTGGAACATAGGCTTGACTGTAACTGGCATAAAATGAGACAGGCGCAATAGGTTTATAAATGACCCCGAAGCGCGGTGCAATCAAGCCATCTTTAGTTTTTAGGTGTTCTTTATCTGCATTTTTTTGCTGAAAATCTACTTCGAATAAATCGTAGCGAACCCCGGCAATTAATTGCAGTTGCGGTAATACCTCAATCTGATCTTGAATATATAACGATGTTACATTAACCACACTACGATTATTTGCATCTGTATCTCTAGTTACATAATCGACAGGAGTATTAGTGATCGGATTACTTAAAGGTACGCGCAAATTGACTTGTGCTGGATCATTATTAAAAAAACCATTCCGTCGATGATTGTGAGTTTCTTGCCGCCCAACTTCAATACCCGCCATCAGTGTATGCAAAATAGGCCCTGTATTAAGGGAATAGAGCAAATTAGTTTGATTAAAAACATTTTCACGCGTTGTTGCATTGTTATATGCACCCAGTGACAATAAATTTACACCAGGAATAACTTGACCATTCGCAAATATGTTTTGGTAAAACTTGTCGTAGGTTGCATAATTAGTCCGATTCTGCAGCGTAACACCGGCATCAAACTTGTGCTCAATGAGGGAATTGAACGACAGCACATCGATATTCGCCTTACTGCGATTTGGGTCTCCAAAAAACTGCGATTCGTGGACATTCACGGGTCGCCCCATGAGAGATGGAATCCCGCGATCGGCCGTCCGATCATCGTGGTAGCGCTCCATATTCACCACTACTTTAGTGCGATTGGTCGGCTTAAATGTCACAGTGGGAGAAATACCGAGACGTTCCATGTCGACCCCATCACGGAAGCTGCCCGCATCCTCATAAATTGCATTTAGGCGGACGGCAACCTTTTCATGAACGACATGCCCGACATCTGCTGTCATTCTCATTTGATTGAATGAGCCGCCTTGGAAAGTAAATTCTCTGATCGGATCCCAAGTGGCTTGTTTAGTGACCCGATTCACTACGCCTCCTGAACCGCCTCGGCCAAAGATCATGCCATTTGCACCTTTAAGTACTTCCACCCGCTCGATATTATAAAGATCACGATAATATTCGACATCATCGCGAATGCCATCGGTAAAAAAATCACCCGTTGAGCGATTACCTCGAAATACTAGCGCATCGCGATTTCCTTCGCCTTGCGATACACCAACTCCAGGGACATATCGAATAGCATCACTTAAGTTACGAATGGATTGATCCTTGATCAATTCATTCGTAATCACGGAAATAGCTTGAGGAACATCCCGCAGCAAAGTATTGGTCTTGGTTGCAGTGGTAGAACTCACTGCTGAATAACGATTCGTACTGGTTGCAGTCACTTGGATAGATGGCAGTGTCGTGACTTTCTCATTTGCAACCGTGGTAGCTTCGATAATCGCAAAGCCTTCGGCGCGTTGCACGAGTTGCAAGCCCGAACCGATCAGCAATTGATCAAGTCCTGTTTTGATCTCAAAATTACCCACCAAACCAGGTGTGACTTTTCCCTGCAGCATCTCCGGATTGATCACAAGTTTTATCCCCGCTTGCTCTGAAAATTGCATCAGTGCATCGTAGAGATAGCCAGCTTGAATATTGTATGCTTGAATTGGTGAAGCGTTTTTGGGTAAGGATTCAGCCGAACTTATTCGAGGAACAGTGACCGATGATGCTACGATCAAAATAATCAAAAGTGAACAGAACAGAAGACTACCGGCGGTACCACGAATTATCATAATGAATTAAACAAAATTTATATGCACATCGAAGATGTCTTTGAAACAAAGAGTTACATCTACAAGATCAACATCGCATCATTCAAATAAATAGAATAATCTCTGCAATGTGAAGAAGCATCATGAATAGTTCGACCAAGATAAAATTTATCCGTATGATTACGCCAAACTATGATTTTGATTATTTTATGATATTCTTGAAACGAAGAGGAATATTAAATTTAAAATTTTGAGCAAAATTACAACAGACGAGTTGCTCACCTGACCATAATTACTGTAATCAATTGATACTATTTAACTAATACTAATACCCAACCTCACCATTTTCTAAGCTGCTGTTTCACACATCTCAGCAGAGTGAAGCTCCCGCTTTTGCATAGGTGTTCTTTCTGACAGCGTTTCATCCAGAATTTGTTTAGCATGACACGCGCACAGACCACACTGCCCGGTAACCCCCAAGCATGCTTTCAAATCTCGCATTCTATCCGCTCCTTGATAGATCGCTGCGCGCAATGTGTTTTCTGTCACACCTTTACAGATACATACATACATTTCTTATATGCCTTGTAGTTTATGTTTCAGGAATTCGTTTTAAAGCAATACTAATGAGAACGATTCTTAATTCTATCATTTTTTCTGTACAATGCAACTATTTTGTGGATGTTTTATAGTTAAGAAAATGAAATACTCGGCATCCAGGGATTAATCGAATTGAAGAGCTCTCAAAAACACAAACAGAAAACTACAGCGCCTAAATATCTGGTCCCTTTGTTCAAAGGCCTGCGAAATCTGAACAATGGTTGGCATTATTGAGTTTATAGGACCTCCCTCAACAATTTTTAAGTCAAGGTGCAGATATTGAAGGATCGGTGATAAAACCAATTTTTGTTATTCCTGCCTTGGCTGCAATGCTCATTATTTTTGCCACATGCTCATAGTGAGCTAATTTATCAGCCCGGATATGCAATTCGGTTGTAGGTGATTGGAGAGCGGCATCATGAAAACGTGAGGTCAAATTTTCCAGAATCACTGACTCTCCGTTCCAAAAAAGACTACCATCCGCTCGAATGGCCAGCTCGACATGCTCTGACTGCGCCGCATTCGGATTACTCTCTGCTTTTGGCAAATCAATCTTCACGGAATGCGTCAACAATGGCGCAGTAATGATAAAAATGATCAATAACACTAACATCACATCAACCAACGGAACGACATTAATATCTGACATGGGAGGCTGACGCCCGTTACTCTGCATACTGCCGAATCCCATCATGATCTCCTTTCGATGGCGGCGTTATTTACTACTTCATCAGCAATTGGTCGAGCTGATTGCAGCGATGATATCGAAGCTTGATGATGACGATCATCGCCAACGGTAATGAGAACGAAGAGATCGTGCGCAAAAGCCTCCAGACGCGCCAACCAAATACGGTTACGGCGCACAAAAGCGTTATACGCAAGCACTGCGGGAATAGCCACAGCAAGACCTAGTGCCGTCATAATCAAGGCCTCACCTACGGGACCGGCTACTTTATCTAATGTACCTTGGCCCGATAATCCAATCTGGATCAACGCGTGATAAATGCCCCATACCGTTCCAAACAAACCGATATAAGGTGCTGCAGAACCGGCGGAGGCAATCAAAGTAAGTCCATTTTCGATCCGCGTTGCTTCTTGGTCGATTCCATTCCGTAAGGTTCGGGTTAAAAATTCACTCGTACCACCAGCGGCGGCCAGCTTGTGAGAACTATGGATTTTCGAATCCGCAGCAGCCTCAATCCCCAACTTGGCAAGCTCCGCAAAAGCATTGTTGGGAGCAACATTCTTGAATTCCAAATTAACGGCATTGAGCGAATCAAAGCTCCAGAAATGTTTGAGAAAAGCTTCTGCTCGCCGTTTTGCGATTAGATTGACAATGCTTTTAGTGACAATCAGGTACCAGCTCGCCACTGAAAGGGATAACAGCAACACCAGCACACACATTCCGACTTCATCAATTTGAGACAGAAAATGCGAAAAACCAAGTCCTTGTTCCATTCATTAATTTCCTTGCAGTACAAAATTAAAAGGCTGTAAAGCAACCGCCCGAACCGGCTGACCATTACGAATTGAGGGATTGCACTGCCAACTCTTCACTGCACTCAAAGCTGCCGAATCGAGACGTTCATAACCACTGCTATTGATAACTTTGGCATTATCAATATGCCCATTCTCATCCAGTTCCACCCGAAGGACCAATTTACCTTCTTCTCCCATCCGCCGAGAAATGGCAGGATAAGCAGGGGCATTCAATTTAGGGCATGAAACAGATAATTCTGATGATAACGTAACCGGTCCGGTTGGCATTTGAGCAGGCTGCGCGGCATTTGTCACGGGCAAAGATTCTTGAGCTTGCTCAACAATGGGTTCATCTGGCTTAAACGGTTCCAAATGAGTTTGTTTCGCAGGTGCGGTTGATTTTGTTACGAGTCGCTCCTGCTTGGGTTTGACGACAGGCTTTTTTGCCGGCTGAAGCTTAACGGGTGCAGGCTCAGCCATTGGCATTGGCGGCTCAGAACTGGGCGGCGGAGCTGAGATAAATTCAGCGAACAATGTAACAAATTGATCAGGCTTCGGAAGAAGCTTTTGATTCCATAGAATATAAAGTACGATGGCATGAACTATGAGAACAAAAAGTAATCCGGGCGCTGAAATAAGACGCTCTTGTGAATTTAGATACTCAGAATTTCTTTGAGCTAGTGATTGCATTACCTGATACCAACTTAACAAACTTTACAGAAGAATGACTGAATACGACGATGATCATGTTTGTTCTGATCTTCGAATAACCTATCAAGCTAAAATTAATCGCGTTATGCTCATCGGTAGGAACAGTAGCTTAATTTTTATCCTTGAAACACTATAATATAATAACGTAAACGATAATAGTTATCAATAATCAAAATTGATTTATCTCTCATTTCTTAGGAGTTCCCATATAAAATCACCGAAGGAATTTATCTCTCATTTCTTCATTCGATATTGACTTAACTCAAACACATGACACACTCAACTCCCGGCTTCTGGCGGCGAATCATATGCCTCATCTATGAAACATTCATTCTTTTTGCGATTCTGTTCATTGCCAGCTTGATCTTTCACCTGATCTTTAGCGATACCAATGCTCCATTTTTCAAGCCATTGTTCCAATGTTATCTTGTAATAATCATGGGATATTATTTCACTTGGTTCTGGACACATGGCGGCCAAACGTTGGCAATGCAAACTTGGAAGATGCGCCTGGTATCGCGCGACGGGAAAACCGTCAGCAAAAAGCAAGCAATTAGCCGCTTCTTATACACATTAATTGGGATATTTATTTTTATTATTATTGATCAATTACTTCCATTTAATTTTGTATCTCCATTGCAACTCGTCTTGATCAGCGCACTCATTTTCGGCTCTGGCTTCATTTGGGCATTGTTTGATCATGACGGTCAATTTCTCCATGATCGATTAGCCGGCACCCGAATCATAAAACTCGATATTTAGTTTTTATAATAAAAAACATAAAGTTACATATAAAAATTTTTAGCTGTGCTTTTAATAAAAATAGGTATAATAACTGCGCTGTAATTTGTTTTATTTAAAGAAGATTTTCTTAAATTCGCATAATGTCAGCATAAATTACTCTTTCTGATAAAGACTTAATATAAACAGATGCGTAGCTCAATTCTCACTGCAGCTTCCAGCTTGAAAGAATATTCGATTCCAATTAATGGATTGATTTTATTGATTGCCACGCTGTTTATATTTGTTTTCGATCTGCACTTACCCCTCGGCGTTGCAGCCGCCACTCCGTATGTGCTAGTGATATTCGCCAGCTTATGGATCAGCGGGATTCAATTTACCTATTTCGTAGCCGCTCTATCCATCATATTGACTATCGTGGGTTTTTATCATTCACCCGGCATTATTCTGCCGATGAATATTGTGTTATTCAATCGGGGACTGACTTTGTTATTGATCGTTTGCTCGACGGTCATGGTCATCAAGATCAAAAAAACTAATATAGACATGTCTGCGCTCCTGACCCAAACGTTGATTGATCCCATCACTGGACAAAAAAACCGGCAAGCTTTCGAAACCGAGTTGGATACTGAGATTCTGCGATGCGAACGCTATCACCGCAATTTATCGGTTGCGATCATTGACATCGATCATTTCAAATTATTCAGCGATTCACACGATCGTCAGTATTCCAACGATGTGATCAAGAAAATCTCTGCAGACATCAAAACCAATATCAGAACATCCGATCTCTTTTATCACATTGATACGGACGTATTTGCTATTTTATTTCCCGAAACTGAGTTATCAGAAGCCAAGGAAGTTTGCGAAGCCATTCGTAAAAAAATCTCCATCAAAATGGAGAAAGAATGCACGGAAAGAAAAATCACGACCAGTATCGGTATCGCAATGCTGGGGCACAATGACAGCAAAATAGATTTATGCAAACGTGCAGAAGATGCATTGCTCATCTCAAAAAGCAACGGTAAAAACCTGGTTTCGACTTTACCCGAAGTCGCCAGCAAAGATAAATCACATGTTGCCGCGATCTTATCGCGATCACGATCTGACGGTTGATTGATCGTCCATTGGCTTGATATCATCAGTCCATCCCATCAGAATAATCAGTATTACACTTCAATTGAGCTTCACAAAATCTCGGAAGAAGCGCACAAGCTGATATTCTGAAAAAAAATTATTAGCATTCTCTTAGTATCCCATCCGATAAACACGAACGGCTTCTGCGATACCCATGAGTTTAATCAATCGACCGATGGCCAAGAAATCCACAGGCCAATCATTTTCACCTCGAGTGGCACGCCTGCTGCGGGAATCGATTTGCTTGATTCTGACAGGAGCGGCACTGTATCTGATTTTGATATTCTTCAGCTATCATCGCGGCGACGCAGGTTGGTCACACAGCGGGGATTTCAACCAGATCCATAATGCCGGCGGTCATGTCGGTGCTTGGTTGGCTGATTTATTGCTCTATCTGTTTGGCACCTCAGCATGGTGGTGGGTGGCTTTCTTTTTATCAGCCGTTGCCTGGAGCTACCGCCGCATCGACACGGCAGGTATTTTCGACCGGCATTCGCTAGTGCTTTCTGCAGCTGGTTTTCTGCTATTGCTGACAGCCAGCAGTGGACTGGAATCATTGCGTTTTCATACTCTCAATGTATCGCTTCCTTTGATGCCCGGCGGCATGCTGGGAAATACCATCAGCTATTATCTCTCGCGTATTCTCGGCTTCACCGGCGCAACGCTGACGTTGCTCATACTGATCGCGATTGGCTTCAGTCAATTCACCGGTTTGTCATGGGTGCGATTCGTTGAAAAAATTGGCGAAAATATCGAAAACTTCTGCTTATTCATTCAAAATAGCTGGCAAACCCGCCAGGACAAGTTCGCAGGACTGATCGCCTCGCGGATGCGCGATGAAATCGTTGAGAACGAGAAAAAACGTATCGAAGACAATCGCCAGCTTCATATTGAATTACCTACCACGACGATCGCCAAATCGCCGCGCATCGCCAAGGAAAAGCAAACCCCGCTGTTTTCGGATTTGCCGGATTCTCCGCTACCGCCTTTGCATTTACTGGATGAACCTGACAAGGATTTTGAAATACTATCCAAGGAAACGCTTGAATTCACATCCCGTTTGATCGAGCGCAAACTCAAGGAATTCGGCGTCGAAGTCAAGGTAATCGCCGCTTTTCCAGGGCCCGTGATTACGCGCTATGAAATCGAACCGGCAATCGGCGTGAAAGGTAGCCAGGTCATCAGCCTGATCAAGGATCTGGCGCGCGCATTATCCGTTGCCAGCATCCGCGTGGTCGAAACGATCCCTGGCAAAACCAGTATGGGACTTGAACTTCCCAATCCCAAGCGGCAAATCGTGCGGCTGCAGGAAATTCTCAGTTCCCAGGCGTATGCAGATTCCGCCTCTCTGCTCACGATTGCGCTGGGTAAAGACATCAGCGGCCGCCCGATCGTGTCGGATCTGGCGAAAATGCCACATGCATTGGTGGCGGGAACGACGGGATCCGGCAAATCGGTTGCGATTAATGCAGTGATTTTAAGCCTGATCTACAAAACGCCCCCGGAGCAAACCCGCCTCATCCTGATCGATCCCAAAATGCTCGAATTATCGGTTTATGAAGGCATTCCCCACCTCCTCACGCCCGTGGTGACCGATATGCGCGAAGCCTCCAGCGCACTGCGCTGGTGCGTCAATGAGATGGAGAGGCGCTACAAACTGATGTCAGCGCTCGGCGTGCGCAATCTCAGCGGTTATAACCAAAAAATCCAGGAAGCGCTCAAAAAAGAAGAACCGCTGTTGAATCCGCTGAACGCAGCCGAAGCAGAACCGGATTATCTGGACGAATTGCCGCTGATCGTCGTGGTGATTGATGAGTTAGCCGATCTGATGATGGTCGCCGGCAAGAAGGTCGAACATCTGATCGCACGGCTCGCTCAAAAAGCCCGCGCCTCCGGTATCCATCTGCTGCTGGCGACGCAACGTCCGTCGGTGGACGTCATCACCGGTCTGATCAAAGCCAATATTCCCACCCGCATTGCCTTTCAAGTCTCGAGCAAAATCGATTCGCGCACCATACTCGATCAGATGGGCGCCGAGGCGCTGTTAGGCCAGGGCGACATGCTGTACCTGCCGCCGGGCAGCGGTTATCCGCAACGAATTCATGGCGCTTTCGTCGCCGATCATGAAGTGCACAAGGTCGTCGAATACCTGAAAGAACATGGCGAACCGTGCTATATCGAAGAAATTCTCAGCACCGGTGAAGAAGACAATGACAATAGCGACGCTCCCGAAAGCAAGAAATCGGCGGAAGGCGAAGCCGATCCGCTGTATGATGAGGCCGTCGCGATTGTCGTCAAAACCCGTCGCGCATCAATTTCTCTGGTGCAACGCAATTTACGCATCGGTTATAATCGCGCCGCCCGAATAATCGAAGAAATGGAGCGCGCCGGATTGGTTTCATCGATGCAAAGCAACGGCAATCGCGAAGTGCTCGCGCCCGCACGTGGCGAATAATTTTGTTTGGCCCTATGCGCGCTTCTTCCCTCAACTCTAAGGCAAACCCAATGATTCGCCATTATTATTTCATTCTTATGCTATTGATCAGCAGCTTGCTAGCACCCCAGGCAAATGCTACTGCGATCGGCAGCCTGAAAAGCTTCATCCATGACACGCGCACCGTCCGGGCAAATTTTTCGCAAACGTTGTATGACAAAAGCGCACGCACATTGCAAGAATCGAAAGGAACGATGCTATTCGAACGTCCCGAAAAATTCCGCTGGACTTACGAAAAACCCTATGAACAGCTCATCGTCGGCGATGGCAAACAAGTATGGTTTTACGACCAGGATCTCAACCAGGTCACGATACGGCCCTTCAACATCGCCATTGGCAGCAGTCCCGCAGCGCTCCTCGCAGGCAATAGCGCCATCGAGGACAATTTCGAACTGACCGAACTGGGTGTACAAAATGAGCTCGAATGGCTCGAAGCCATTCCGAAAAATAAGGAAAGCGTATTTGAATTCATTCAGATGGGCTTTTCACCGGATGGCACGCTGAAAATCATGGCGCTGCGTGACAGTTTTGGGCAAACGACGGTACTGGCTTTCTCCGAATTGGACAAGAATCCCCGCTTGCCGGCAGATTCGTTCACATTCACGCCTCCGGCCAATGCGGATGTCATCAGTGAGTGATGCTGACTTATTTTCATCCACGCAATCCCCTTCCCCACATATACCGCTGGCTGAACAGCTACGCCCCAAGCAGCTCTCAGACGTCATAGGACAACAGCATCTGCTCGGCCCGGGTAAGCCGCTGCGCTTGGCCTTCGAAACCGGCAAACCGCATTCGATGATCCTCTGGGGTCCGCCTGGCACAGGCAAAACCACGCTGGCACGCATCATGGCTCATGAATTCAATTGTGAATTCATATCATTATCCGCGGTTCTATCCGGTGTTAAAGATATCCGCGCGGCCATAGAACGCGCTGAATTGACTCTCCAGCAAAGCGGACGCCACACCATCTTGTTCGTCGATGAAGTCCATCGCTTCAACAAAGCACAGCAAGATGCATTCTTACCGTATGTGGAGCAAGGATTGATCACGTTTGTCGGCGCCACCACTGAGAATCCGTCATTTGAAGTGAATAACGCGCTGCTGTCACGCACCCAAGTGTACGTGCTCACTGCTTTGTCGCAGGATGAACTGTCTCAGTTGTTTGAACGCGCCGTCAGCCAGGCGCTGGGTAATGTGGAATTTTCCGATGAAGCGCGGCAGGTCATCATCGAATTTGCCGATGGCGACGCCCGGCGTCTGCTGAATCTGCTCGAACAAGTCCAAACTGCCGCCAGCGCCGCAGCGCTGACACATATCGATAAAACCACCACCCTGAATGCATTGTCCCAAAATACGCGCAATTTTGATAAAGGCGGCGACGCGTTTTACGACCAGATTTCCGCATTGCACAAATCGGTTCGCGGCTCTTCTCCCGACGCGGCGCTGTATTGGCTGTGCCGCATGCTCGATGGCGGGGCCGACGCGCTGTATATCGGCCGGCGCTTGATCCGCATGGCCGTTGAAGATATCGGCCTGGCCGATCCGCGCGCGCTTCGTTTGGCCCTGGATGCCTGTGAAACCTATGAACGCCTCGGCAGTCCGGAAGGCGAACTGGCGCTGGCGCAAGTCAGTTTATATTTGGCCTGCGCGCCGAAAAGCAATGCGGCTTATCTGGCTTACGACAAAGCGCGTGCTTTCGTTGCTCGCGATCAATCACGCCGCGTTCCGATCCATTTGCGCAATGCGCCGACCCGGGTCATGAAAGACCTCGGCTACGGCAAAGACTATCGCTATGCGCATGATTATCCGGACGCATATGTGGCCGGCGAACAGTATTTTCCTGACGGCATGCCCGAGGTCAACTTTTATGAACCGACTGGCTACGGGCTGGAACAGAAAATTCAGGAGAAATTGGCGCATTTACGTGCTTTGGATCAACAAGCAAAGCGTAAAATATAGATTTTCAATGACCCCGGCTATTTGGAGTTTGCATGCTAGACATTCAACAATTACGCAGTGATCTGGACAACGTCACCCAGCAACTGGCTAAACGAGGATATGCTTTTCCTGCGGATGCATTCAATGCTCTTGAGGCATACCGCAAAAAAATTCAAACGCAAACCCAGGAATTGCAAGCGCAACGCAATACGGTTTCGAAGCAAATCGGCCATGCCAAAAGCAAAGGTGAAGATGTCTCGGCAATCATGGCCGAAGTAGCCCATCTGGGTGATGCGCTCAAGGATGCTGAGACGCAGTTGGAACAGATTCAGGAACAATTGCAGAAAATCCTGCTCGAAGTGCCCAATTTGCCACATGCCAGCGTGCCTGAAGGCAAGGATGACACGCACAACGTGCAAATTCGGCGCTGGGGCGAGCCACGGTCATTCGATTTTGCGATCAAAGATCATGTGAGCATCGGCGAAGACCTCGGATTATTGGATTTCGAAACTGCGGCAAAGCTCAGCGGCGCACGCTTCAGCCTCATGAAAGGCGGGCTGGCGCGCCTGCACCGCGCATTGGCTCAATTCATGCTCGATACCCATACTCAGGAACACGGCTATATCGAAACTTACGTGCCCTATCTGGTCAATCGCGACAGCCTGCGCGGCACCGGCCAGTTGCCGAAGTTCGAAGAAGATCTGTTTGCCGTGCACGCGGGCGGCGCAGGCAACGTTGCAACCGGCAATACTGCCGAATTTCATCTCATCCCAACCGCAGAAGTGCCCATCACCAATATGGTGCGCGATGCCATCGTGCCGCTCGAGGCGCTGCCGTTGAAGTTCGTGTCGCATACGCCGTGCTTTCGTTCCGAAGCCGGCAGCTATGGCCGCGACACCCGCGGCCTGATACGCCAGCACCAGTTCGACAAAGTGGAACTGGTGCACTTGGTGCATCCGGATCATTCCTACGACGCGTTGGAACAATTGGTCGGCCACGCCGAAAAAATCCTGCAGAAACTTGAACTGCCCTACCGCGTCATGGCGCTTTGCACCGGTGACATGGGCTTTTCAGCCGCAAAAACTTATGACATCGAAGTCTGGCTACCGGCGCAGAATACTTACCGCGAGATTTCCTCATGCAGCAACTGCGAAGGTTTCCAGGCGCGGCGCATGCAAGCCCGCTTCCGCAACGAACAAGGCAAAACTACGCTGCTGCATACGCTCAATGGCTCAGGTCTGGCGGTCGGCCGCGCGTTGGTCGCGGTGCTCGAAAATTATCAGAATGCCGATGGCAGCGTCACGATACCCGCTGCGCTGAGGCCTTATATGAACGACATCGATCAACTGGCGATCGGCAACGTCAAATGAATCTTTTCACATCGTGATGTAGACCAGGAAGTCAGTCGAATGAAAACACCTCTGTCGGATTATAAAAGCAGCGACAGAAATATCCCGCAACAATAACTCAGTCACGATCTTCGCCACCCAACTCGGTGGCGATATCGTTGATCATCTGGCTCAATTCACCGCTCATGATCGCAAAATCGCTGATGAACAGTTCTTCCGCGCTTTCGGCCGATTCCTTCAGAATATCCTGCGGCGCAATTCGCCGCAGTTGTAACGTGTCGTGCAGCACGAATGAAATTTTGCCATCCCAGGTCATCGCCAGTTTGATGACTTTCTTGCCGGCGCGGATATGCCGGGTAATTTCTTCGGTATCGAGCACGTGACAACTGTAGCGGATGATTTCCTTTTCATCGGTCATGCCCTGCAATTCGCAATCGCGGTCGATGGTAAAGGCCGACGATAATTCATCGCCCGACAACCAGCGCGTCATCATCGTCGAGGGCGACACTTTGGTCTCGAACGGCGCCAGCGTGATGCCGCTGTTCGACTTCAGCAACAATTGCACGAATTCTTCCGCTTTGTTGGCGCTCGCCGTGTCGATGATCAGCCGGCCCGCCAAGGCATCGATCCACGCATAGGTTTTATGGCGTTGCGCAAAAGCGCGCGGCATCAATTCGATCAACGCCGCTTCCTTAATATCCCGGATCTGCTTCTTGCCGGGCTTATAACCCTGCATTTGCTCGATTTTCTGCAACCGCTCCTTGGCCTGCTGATTGACCACCGACGCCGGCAATATTTTTTTCTCCACCCCCATCGCGATCAACCACTGCTGACCCTGCACATGCACAAAATTGTCCTGCTCGTCGCGTGGCGTCATCCAGCCCTGGCTTTGCATCTCCATTTGCAGACAAGGCTGCAGCGCATGCTGGGACAATGACTCTTCCAAACTGATCGGTGTTATATTGCCACCGGTGATACGATAGATATGCAGATTTCTAAACCACATGATTGAATTCCATTAACCGGTTGATGAAGTTGTATTCTGAATGACATGAAAAAAATCTATTCCGCCAGCAATCTGATGGAAGCGCAGATAGTACTGGATCTGCTCGAACACGCCTATATTCCGGCGAAAATTTTTAACCAGCACGCGCAAGGCATGGCCGGAGAAATCCCCGTCCACCACGCCCGCCCAGAAATCTGGATCATCCGCGACGACGACTACGACCGCGCCAGGCAAGTCATCGAAACGTATGAAAACACGCCGATCAACAACGCCCATATTCACTGCCCATCCTGCGGCGAGGAAAATCCAGCGAATTTCCAGTTATGCTGGAAGTGCGGGGGTGGGTTGGAGGTTGCTGAACGTTGCCAATCCTGAGTGGATTCTGCCTTCTGACCTGATCTTCACCCGGTTTGCTGTTGCAACCATTTTCTTCCCTTCGCGGTTAATCGATAACGTTGTGTGGGACTGCGTGGCGAATCAGGCTGCGTGCGTTCAATCCAGTTCTCTGCCAATGCCGGATTCAGATAATTCTCCCGAAAAGTCGGGCGATGCACGAGTCCCAAAGCCTGCATCAGCTCATTACCATTTAATTCTCCGCTCCCCATAACTTGAATAAGTTTTGCTACTTGATCGGTTACTTGATCGGTTACTTGGTCGGTCATTTGATGAATATCGACCGCCTCGCGTATGGCAGCAAGTAACTTGCCAAGCATATACTCGACGAAAGGTGTCGCATCCGCTCGCTCATCCGCTGCCGCCAAGGCTTGATAATAACGTTCTTGATGCTCCCTAACCATCGTCTCCACCGACAGATAAGCCAGCAAAGCATTCCAGTCGCGCAAAATCAATGTTTGCCACAGCCGTCCCATCCGGCCATTGCCGTCGGCAAAGGGATGAATAAATTCAAACTCGTAATGAAAGACACAACCGGCGATTAGCGGATGTTCGGTAGTCGTTGCAAGCCATTCCAGCAAATCGGCCATCAGTTGAGGTACCCGGTTGGCGGGCGGCGCCATGTGTACCAACTGTTTGCCCTGGAAAATACCGACCCCGCCGGAACGATAGCATCCGGCTTCATCCATCAAACCTCGCATCAACAGCTCGTGCGCCGACAGCAAATCCCGTTCGGAATTAGCACGCCAATCCTCCAATGCCTCATAGGCGGCAAAAGCATTACGCACCTCCTGAATTTCGCGTGGATGACCCAGCACCCGCTTACCTTCGATTACGGCGGTCACCTGCTCCAGCGTCAGCGTATTGTTTTCGATGGCCAGCGAAGCATGGATAGTACGAATACGATTCTCCCGCCGCAATCGTGGCGTCAGACTCTGTTCAGCCAGCACGGTGTAGCGGCCGATCGTTTCGCTGATTGCAGCGACCAAATTCACGATAGCAGGGGTAATGGTGTAAGGCGGTTGGTATTTCATGAAATCTCCCGGTATAAGGAGTCACGAAACACGCGGAAGACATGAGAAATGAGAACCACGGCAGTATGGAACGAGTAAATCAATCCGCCTTCCCGTTCACTAACTTGTTACATTCTGCTACGACATATTCTGGGATTGTGTCGAATTTAGCGGGGTCAAGCTGATTAATGAATTCATTCTCGATGTGGTAGGTTTCATTTATGAACTTCTGAATCACCGAATTTTCAACATCAAGCCCTATCAGGCGGAAAATCTGAAGCTTTTCATACCCATTTGCGGATGCATTGTATAGTACCCTTAGAGTGTTCAGATCACCGACTCGATTTAAAAGTTGTGGGTATGAAAAACCATCCAGATGGCTTGATATTTCAGTGCAGCCACTTTCGAATTTGGCAGGCTCCATTTCTGGGTGATTGTCTTCTTCATCTTTCGGCTCACGGGTATCAATACCGCGCCCCTTGTCGTTTCCTTTGTGTAATAGGTTTGACAACACCTGATAGGCGTCACCCTTATTGTCGGCAATCTCAAAATGTCGCCTTAGGTAGATTAATTTGACGATATCGTCTTTTTCGGAAGCAAGGGCATTCTTACAGATTTGGAAAAAGGTCTGTATATCATCCTTGCATATATCGCATTCGCTAATTTGGCCAGCCGCCAACCTTAGAAATGACGCCGATGTCTGATTATTAAACATTTCAGCCAGTGACTTGATGGTATCGATAACAGGTTCCACATCATGAGTAAGCATCAAAACCGTTTTATTCTTCAGGCATGAATCGGTTTTCCGGCGGAAAAGCATTTCGAGGATAGCGTACTTTTTATTTTTATCGAATGAGGAAATTGGATCATCTAGAATGATCAGATCTGGCTTTTTGGCCAGGCACTCATACATGAAAAGCACAATAGCAAACGCATTCTTTTCGCCAAAGCTGAGATGTTGATTACCACCACTGAGGTACTCTCCGTGATCGACATGCCTCAATTTCAGTTGAGCTTGTTCGCCTTCACCGGCAATCTCAACCTCATAGCGGTATCCGGCATAGGCAAGAAATTCATTGATGTCTTTCTGATGCCGCTCAATGGTTTTCTTCATTTCGCTTCGTTGTTGATTGATCTTGCCCTGAAGCTGCCCTGCTTGTTCGATAACTGCGTCTATGGAAGCATTTATCGGAGCTATGGCACCCTGCATTTTGTTTGATTTAAGTTCGGAAAAAAACTGCAAATCGAGTTTGTATGCAGGCAGTTTATCGGCGACTTTTTCACCGTCTTTGAACTGGAATGCGGAAAGCGTTCTGAGCCTTTCCAGCTTTTCGGTAAAATTGTCGATCTGAGTTTTCACCGTGGCAAGAAATGCCTCATGCTCTCTTTCAATTCCTTCCTTTAGAACAGTGATTGCTGTCAGCTTGTCTCTGGCTTCATCAGAAAAGAAATCGCCAAGCTTTTTGATCACATCAATGATAGCAATTAGGTTCTTGATGATGTTTTTATCATATTCCTGCCCAATTTTTTTGATCTGATCCCTCTTATCGACTGCATGTGATGTGCAGAAGGGACAATTGTCCGACAGTTCTACAAATTCATATCCCTTGGTTTGCCAGTCGATCCAGCCCACGCTGTTTTGACTCTGAATAAACGGAGTGTAGGATTCTAACCCTGCAGGAACATACTTGATTTTGTTTTCGGCAGAGAATGCTTTCATGCCGGCAGACCTTTTATCCAAACCTGTTTTGCTCAATTTGAAGGCATTTCCCATTTCCTTAAGAGTATCCATCAAAAATTCTAATTCTTGATTTTTGGAAAAAAGCTGCTTGATATTGCGAACCAGTTCCTCTATTTCCTGCTCTTTCTGTTTGTAGGCATCGGTTCTGATAAAAATATCGAAGCTGTTGCTGAGGAGTTCGTCAGGCTTGAAAACAAACTGACTGACATACTCCTCATTGAAGCACATGATACTTTTGAGCGCTTCTGCCCCCTTGACTTCCGGCTGCTTGTTCTCTGGGTTTTCTTTTCTGAGTTTGAACGGCATGAGTTCGCTCAGTGAGCCTCTCGCTTTAGACCGAGCAATATCGCTCTTGCAATCGTGCTTTTGCCGGTTCCATTAGGCGCGAATTTGATATTTAATCTCTTCTCTTCCAGCGAAATGACTGTCAAATCAATATTGTTGCAGTTCTTAATCTCTATCTGAATTTCGCCCATGTTCGCTTCCTTTCGCATTTTTCGTGTGCTTCACGGTACACAACTTCCGTATCACTCGCGACTCCCTAAACCGGTAAAAAAATTCGCGATAAATCCAATTCCCCCTTGGATACCCGCTTGCCTAGGGCACCGTAGCGACTTTCCAGATCAGTAAGACTCTCGGCCTTTTTGATACTATTGATCAATCCGACGATACAATCACACACACGTATATTCTACTTCTCCTCCACAATACGATCGTCTTTCAAAACCACAACCCCCGCCCCAATACGCCTAGCTCGTTCACGAGCTCTTTGAGCAGCTCGTTTCATGGCAATCTCGGCTGCAGCTAGATCCGGGTCGCGTTGTTTTTGTTTTTTGCTGGAATTTACAGTCTGGTTTTTCATTCATTCACTCTTTCATCGATCAGTCTTGGTTCACTGCCGGAATTATCATACAGCGCCCATTCGTTAACGATTGGTTTATAAAGATTGGAGAAATTCCGCAACCCTGCCGTGAAACGCCGTCGGATCACCGGCTCTGGAATATTGTGACCACCTTCGCGAACCCGTTGCCGGACTCGGGCAACCGCCAACTCCGGAGACAACAATTGAAGGAAAAACAATTTGACGATATAGCCATCGGCTTGCCATTCCGGAATCAACCCGGCATATATTCGGCCACTCAAAGTTGTTTCAAAGGCAAAATTTTCACTGCGCCGGGCATGATTGAAAATTTCTTCCAGCATCAATCTACCTGCCCGGAAAGCTGCCCGTTCCGGCTCGAAAGGAGCCAATCCGGCCGCAATGAGATCGGCGTTGATAAAGGTAGGACAGGCTGCTTCACGGGGGAGAAATTCTTCCGCAAAAGTTGTTTTTCCTGCGCCATTGGGTCCGGCGATAATGATGATTTTTTTCTCGGGATTATCATTCACGCTTCAAGCTCCAATTCGACCTCACCAATGAATCGCATCGATAACGGCGATATTAACATTCATCCAAAGTGTATTTCACTATTCCTCGATCAGGCATGACTTCAGAATAGACATGCATCCCACAGGCTCGACCAACTTTACCCGGTCTAATCCATTGCGATCCCTTAGCCACATGGTTTACCATTCTTTCCCACACTTCAACGACCGAAACACATTCCCATGCTGCCATCCATCGAACAACGCCTTGCCACCGAGCTTGCCGTCAAAACCTCACAAGTCCAGTCCACCGTGCAATTGCTCGATGATGGCGCGACGGTGCCGTTCATTGCGCGTTACCGCAAGGAGGCGACCGGCGGATTGGATGATGCGCAGTTGCGGGTGCTGGCGGAGCGGTTGCATAGTTTGCGCGAGCTGGAGAAGCGGCGCGCGGCGATCATTACGGCCATTGAGAAGCTTGGCAAGATGACGCCGCCATTGCTCGATGCGTTGACGCATGCGACGGATAAGGCATTGCTCGAGGATTTGTATCTGCCGTACCGCAAGAAGCGCCGCACCAAGGCGCAAATCGCGCTGGAGGCTGGATTGCAGCCGCTGGCGGATAGTCTGTTGAATGATCCGCGACTCGATCCACTGGCCGAAGCGGCGAAATACCTGAAAGCGCCGTTCACCAGCGAAGAAGGCGACAATCCCGGCGTGGCCGATGCGGCGGCTGCGCTGGAAGGCGCGCAGCATATCCTGATCGAGCGTTTTGCCGAGCATGCGCCGTTGCTGCAAACCTTGCGCGATTACCTGCGCGGGCACGGCGTGCTGACCGCCAAGGCCGTCAAAGACAAAAAGGACAGCGATACCAAATACACCGATTATCACGATTACAGCGAAGCGATCAGCAAAATTCCGTCGCACCGGGCGCTGGCACTGTTGCGCGGCGAGCGCGAAGGCATGCTGAAGCTCAAGCTGTTGCTCGACACTGAGCTGGAGAACAAACCCCGCGATGTTTTGCTGAATCCGTGCGAACTGATGATCGCGCGAGCATTCAACATCCGCGACCAGAAGCGTGCGGCGGATGGCTGGCTGATCGATACCGTACGTCAGGCCTGGCGCACGAAAATTTTTGCACATTTGGAAACCGAATTAATGGGCAATTTGCTCGAACGCGCCGAGACCGAAGCCATCAAAGTATTTGCGCAAAACCTGAAAGCGTTGCTACTCGCTCCACCAGCCGGAACGCGCGTGACCATCGGGCTCGATCCCGGTTTGCGCACCGGCGTCAAAGTCGCTGTCGTGGATGCCACCGGCAAAGTGCTCGACACCACGGCGATCTATCCGCATGCACCGAAAAACGACTGGGACGGCGCACTGCACACATTGCGGCAACTGGCAGAGCGGCACCAGGCATCGCTGATCGCCATCGGCAACGGCACCGCGTCGCGCGAAACCGATCAACTGGCCAAGGAGCTAATCAAGCGTCATTCACAACTCAAACTGACATCGATCATGGTGTCGGAAGCCGGGGCGTCGGTGTATTCGGCGTCCGAATTGGCCTCCGAGGAACTGCCGGACCTCGACGTATCGTTGCGCGGCGCAGTGTCGATCGCACGGCGCCTGCAAGACCCGCTCGCCGAACTGGTCAAGATCGACCCGAAATCGATCGGTGTCGGTCAGTATCAGCATGACGTCAATCAAAACCAGTTGGCACAGTCGCTCGATGCGGTGGTGGAGGACAGCGTCAATGCCGTCGGGGTCGATGTCAACACGGCATCACCGGCCCTGCTGCGCTACGTCGCCGGATTGAACAGCAAAATCGCGCACAACATCGTGGCCTATCGTGACAGCAAGGGCCGGTTTGGCCAGCGTGCCGAACTATTGAAGGTGCCCAGCCTGGGTGCCAAAACCTTTGAACAGGCGGCCGGATTCCTGCGCATTGCGGACGGCGACAACCCGCTCGACGCCTCTGCCGTGCATCCGGAATCGTACTCATTGGTTGAGCGCATACTGCGGGACGTCAAATTGAACGTTGCCGCGTTGATCGGCAACACGACCGTGCTGAAAGCCGTTCGCCCGGAGCAGTATACCAATGAGCGTTTCGGTTTGCCCACTATCAAGGATATTTTGCACGAACTCGAAAAACCCGGCCGCGATCCGCGCGCGACATTCAAGACCGCAACCTTCAAGGAAGGTGTTGAGACGTTGCAAGACCTGCATCCCGGCATGGTGCTGGAAGGCGTGGTCACCAACGTCGCCGCGTTCGGTGCGTTCGTCGACATCGGCGTGCATCAGGATGGCCTGGTGCACATCTCGGCGCTGGCGGATCAATTCGTCAAAGATCCGCACGCGATCGTCAAGGTCGGCCAGGTCGTCACCGTCAAGGTCGTTGAAGTCGATGAAAAACGCAAGCGGATTGCGCTGACGATGCGATTGAAGGACAGAACCAGCTCGTGAGTGCCTGATTCGGCATAAACTCATCATTATCATATCCATAGCCAACTGAAAACGATTTCAATTCGGCGCCCCACTTCCTGTTACTCCCTCCCCGTTGTAGTCATCCTCCTACAATTTGGATATTTATCCCATTAAAATGAGTAAATTACGAGCATTCTATGAGTCAAATATCATCTATCAAGCCAAAATCAATTCTGCTACTCTGCCTTTCCTGATGGCCGCCGACCTCAGGTTCAATCCATAAACTGAAACAAGCATCACGCGGCACGCATGAGATTCACCAGATCGCACAAGTAGTAGCAAGTCAATGAACAAAAATAATTTTTTCTATTACCAAAGGATATCAAAATGACTACCAAAACAATCAATGGCACGGATAGTAATGATACAGTAACGATTACGGACAGCACGCCAGCCCCTGGGTTTGACGTCAATCTCAATGCGGTACCGAGCGGCCCCTTTAGCGATGACACGCTGGTGATAAATGGCAGATTCGGCTCGGATACCATTAACCTGGCCGGGCTGACGGCTGCTTCCGGCGTAACGAGCGTTACTATCAGCGGCGGTGGTAATGACGATAATTTAACCGGTAGCGCACTCGCCGACACCTTCATCGTCAACGGCACCGGTGAAGGGC
>NZ_QRCB01000049.1 GCF_009833095.1 Nitrosomonas sp. JL21 | reverse complement strand
AGCAGCGGGGTATTAACTGCGCTCTTCAACCTACTGGTTTTCAACCAGCTTTCGTCCCCAAGGGACGGGGAATTATACCCGCAGAGATTAAAACTAATCACTTATCTGCAGCATAGTAAGGGAAGCCCTAAAGCTACTTTGTTCGGCAATGGAAAGACGGGGTTGAAATTAGAGCCTATATGATCATTTATTATTCGTAACCGCACCTTCCACTTCATTTTATTTGCTTAACCAACGCTCGCTCTTTATTCAGAACCTCCTTAACGGCACTATTCCTATGATTGTTCAAGAATTTTGTGTATCTCTATCATAACTTGTTGATAACAATGTTGTAAATTTACAAATAACGATCGCGCATCAACCAAATTCTTGGCTTTGCCATACGCTTCAAGCTGTTTCAACAAATCAGATAAGCTCTCAGCGCCAATATTCGCCGAACTCGATTGCAATGTATGAGCACATCGATAAAGGCTATCAGCATCATTATTCAGAATAGCGTGTTGAAGCTGACGCAAATAACCATCCGCGGATTCGGCGTACGTTTGCAGAATTTTGTGCACGAGTCTGTGCTCTTTCGACTGATCAATGCTACGAATCAAATCAAGTCTGCAGGGATTAAGTGCAGGTCGTTCATTGACCTGAGATTGGAGTTCAACAGCCTGAGGCTCGGCAGCTTGAGGTTCGACGACATCGGAAAAACACTCTATTCCCTTCGGCAGCCAACGCATGACTATCTGGTGTAATTGATCGACTGTGTAGGGCTTGGGAAGGAAATCATTCATGCCGACCCTCAGGCAGCGGGAACGGTCAGTCTCAGTCGCATTTGCAGTCATCGCAATGATAGGCAGCTGGATCGCGCCGCCGCGGCGGCGAATCATCGCGGTGGCTTCAAAACCATCCATAACGGGCATCTGGCAATCCATCAAGATCATATCATAGTGTTTTCTGGACAGAAGTTCTAAAGCCTGTTTGCCATTATCGGCGATTTCAGCTTTCAAACCAAGCTTTGTCAACATGGCTATGGCGACATCCTGATTAACCGGGTTATCCTCCACCAGTAATATGCTGCCCTGAAGCGATGGTGCCAACATTGCCACCTGTTCCGCCGCCTTATCGGGAACACAAGCTGGAACGTTGACCTCGCGTGCAAGCACATCACAAATGGCATCCAGCAATTCGATATGGCGGAAAGGCTTATTGACGCACTGGGAAATCCAGCCAGGGCATTGTTGCAATTGAATCGTATCAGTCGGAGCGGACAACAACAAAATCATGCGTGTGCTGTTAAAACGCGGATCAGCATGGATGATACGAGCCAGTTGCAAGCCATCCATGTTGGGCATATGCCGATCGAGAAGCGCCAGATCAAACGGCTTATGTTCATCAATCGCCTGGTTCATCAATTTCAGCGCTTGTTGTGCCTGCCTTGCGCACACGACGTCGACCTGCCAATGTTGCAGCCACGCGGTAAGCATGTCACGGCTCGAGCGATTGTCATCCACCACTAGAATTCTGGTTTTTTTCAAATCGGCATATTGAGAATTAGTTTCGGAAATGACCGGAGATTTTTCCAGCAGCAATTCGATCCAAAAGATGGATCCTTTCCCGGGTGAGCTTTCGACATGAATACTTCCCTGCATCAGCGCCAATATCTTTTTACAGATCGTCAGACCCAGGCCGGTACCGCCGTACTGGCGGGTCGTGGAACCATCCGCTTGAGAAAAATGATCGAAAATCTTGGCATGGTATTCGGCAGGAATGCCAATTCCGGTATCTTCCACACAAATGCTGATGCGTGCCCTATTATCTGTGCGCTCGTGCACTTCCGTGCGGATGATGATTTCACCATGGGCCGTAAACTTAATGGCATTACTCAGCAAATTGGCTATGACTTGGCTTAAGCGGAACGAATCCCCGAAGACCCTGTACCGCATCGTCGGCGGTGTGAATTGCGCGGTCAATTCGAGGCCTTTTTCGTTGGCAGGTTGCGCAAACATCATGAGTGTGTCTTCGATGGCTTTGATGAGATCGAAATCGATGTTCTCCAAACTCATATGATTCGATTCAATTTTAGAAAAATCAAGGATATCGTTGATAATACTCAGCAAATGCTGACCTGAGCGCTGCACCGTTTCGGCAAAACGCCGCTGATCTTTTGCCAGTTGACCGGACAACAGTAACTCTGTCATTCCTAGGATTCCATTCATCGGTGTGCGGATTTCATGACTCATGGTTGCCAAAAATTCGCTTTTGGCTTTACTGGCAGCTTCAGCGGCTTCCTTGGCGTGCACCAATTCCTCAGTTCGCCGCGCAACCTCTGTTTCGAGCTGACCCAGGTGATGCTCGAGCTGCACATCCCGTTCCTGAATCATTTCCAACATGGCGTTGAATCCCTTGGAAAGGGTATTCAATTCGGCAATTTCGGTCAATTTCGCGCGCGCCGTGTAATCCCCTTTGATTGAGACATAATCCATGGCACTGGACAGCCTGTGCAACGGAATCAATACGGCCCTGTTGAGGCGCCGCAGCAGCAAAAACGCGATAATCAATGCCAGCACCACGGCGATGAGCGTGACACTGCTTTGACAGACCATGTGCCAGTACAGCGGAATCAATGAAATTTCCAAATAGACTGAACCGAGCAAATGCTCATTGGAATGGATCGGATGAATGACAGTAACGAAGCTGATCGCCGCCACTTTTTGTTCCAAAACAGGCAATGTCTCCGCCACAAACCGATCGGCGGTTGCATAATACGCGAATCGCACGCTTGCTTCGTCGTAAATGGCAGCAGCCTGAACTTCGCGTAAATTATTCAGCGATTTCAACAACGTTTGCGCAGCATGCTCATCCTTGAACATCAGCGCTGCACTGGCATTCTCGGCCAGGATTCTGGCCGTTGCCCGACCTGATTCCAAGGATGCGTAAAAATTCAGCAGGAAACTGCTCACGATCACTAAGATCGCCACCAAGCCCATGGTTACCGCCTGCGTAACTAAGCTGATTCTTTGAAGCTTGGCACTGAGTGTGATGATTTTCGGTGAGACCGTCTGAATCATTGATAAACCTCCGTGGCGAAACGAAGTAATTGCGAACTCAACCGCAAACCGCTCTTCTTGGCGCTGGCAAGATTGGCTTCAAAAGTGACTTTGCCGTCTTTCAAGGTCATCGTGAGCATCACGCCTTGCTGAGTGCTCCCGGGAATATCGGTAATCGTCAATACCGGCTTGGCATTCAGCACATCGATGATCTTGCCGAGTTGTTCTGTCGCTGAGCGACTAATGAAAACGATCTGACAAACCGAAAGCTCTTCGAGATGCGTGATGTGCCGAACCGATAGTTCGCGTTCATTCGCTTTTTTCTGCCGCAAATGTTGCAAGTACTCGCCAAATGGATCATCGCCATAAATACATATCGTCAGCACTTGATCCGGTAACTCAGGCCATTCGGTATAAGTCGCAAAATTGTAGAGAAACGCCACTTTCAGGCGATATTCCGGTAATTGCTCGGCATGAGTCAAAGAAGAATAGCCCAGCAACGAAAGACCATGCAGCAACATCAACAGGAAGCCGAACCCGATGGCACTCCGCCTACCCCATCCATACAAAAAGCACAGCACCACGGCCAGCCTTGTCGACAAAACGCCCTGCTCCCCCCCGTGATGAATCGCGGGTTGACCGAATGGGCAGCACTTACTTTGTCGCAACGTCATGAATGTATTGGGCTAAAAACGGTAATCCAATCGAAAGCGAACTGTGCGGCCGGGTTGTGTCAGGGCGTTCTGCCAGTTCGTATCAGCCGCCGGATGCTGATAATGCTCGTTGAAGAGATTATAAAAACTCAAGGATGCTTCCAATCCTTTGATCCACCGGACATCGGTAACCATATTCAAATTGGAAAGCACATAACTATCGGTATAGCTGCCGTCCAGCGTTTTTCGCTTGCCGTAATATTGCAATTCAAAGCCCGCTCGCAAACCTGAAATCAACGGTATCGGAACTGAAAAATTCAGCTTACCCAGATAATAAGGCGCATTCAGAAGCTGAGAACTTCTTTGTTCGATATTCTGTACACCGAAACTGCCTCGAAATCGCGCACCCCAATCCCAGGTTTTGTCCAGCGACAATTCCCCTCCCCTAGCCCGTACTTTGCCGGAATGCTGCTGATATTGTGACAGGCCGCTGATGGGGTCGGTTGCTAACGTGATCAGGTTGTACATATCCCAAGCATACATCGTGGCGCGCAGATTGAGTGTGGGATAAGGCAGATAATCAGCTACCAACTCCGCCGTATCCACCGCTTCGCTATGCAATCCTGGATTGGCTACTTGTGAAACACCGTCACCATAGTCACGTTCGTATGAATTCGGTGAGCGGTGCGCACGCCCATAAAGCGCCTTGAAAGTAGCCTTGGGGGTAGCCTGCCAGATCAGCGCTCCGCGCGGACTCAAACGATTACCGATCCATTGGTTGTAATCGTAACGCAAGCCGGCGGTTGCAGACAGGGTATCGGTAATGCGCCATTCGTCCTGTACGTAAAAACCCAACCGCATCACAGAGCTTTTAATACGGAGATTCTCTTCTGGATTATCGAAGTTCTGGAATGCTTGCGTAATACTGGTATTGTTCTGGTATTCGAATCCCGCCATTAGCTTATGGTCGGCAAAAGCAGTGGAGAGCAAGCGCAACTCCACACCGTGCCAATCGCTCGGGCCAGTACTCGTGGTTTTTTCCCCGCTGTAAAACCCTGGTTGTTCAAAACTGTATCGGCCGAGAAATGCACGACCCAGCACATTGAGTGTGTCATTGAGAAAATTATCGTTATACTGAATTTGTGTGTTGAGGCGGCGATCGATGATTGAAGCACCTTTGGTTAAAGGATCAGTAAAGAACACAGCGACTGGATCACCCTTGTGCCGGTTTCCATATATAAAATCGAACGAAAACGGGCCATGCGAGGCGCGTGCGAACATTTGCTTAACATCCTCACCATCCAGGCGATGCGCAATACCGGAAATGCCGGAATCACCGAATTCAAAGAAACGATTCGCGCCGCGCGATTGCAAACCGGAGAAAGAGATGAGTGCATCGGTACCATTATCGAATTGTTTACCCAACGTGACACGCTCTTGTGGCATGACTTCTACGGTTTGGTACGAGGCTGACAACTCAGCGCCTTTGATGTCGCTGCCTTTACGAGTAACGATATTCACTACGCCGAGCATCGCATTCTGACCGTAGACGGCACTGCCCGGACCGGGAATGAATTCGATTCGTTCGATCAGGTCAATATCAAGCGGGAAATCCCGCCCTGTCGGACCTTGATCGTACGTGGCGTCATTAATGCGATTGCCGTTAATTGTAACCAGCACACGCGTATTGAAATCCCCCGGCAATCCAAAACCGCGCGTGCCCAGGTAGTCGTATTGATAGTCATACGTGGGATGAATACCTGGCAGACTGGCCAGCGCTTCATTCAGCGTGCGCCAGCCGTAGGTTCGGATATCCTTGCGGGTAATGACGCTTACCGCGGCGGCGACCTGTTGTTGCTTTTGCTCGTATTTTGACGCCCCGACGACGCTGATGTTCATCAGTTCTTCCAGACTCAATTGCTCCAAGTTGGCGGAGGCAAGTAGCGGAGGAAGATATCCATAGAGCACGCCGAACAATAGTGCTTTCAGCATCAGGCGGCGGAGAAAGAAGGAATGGGTTTGTGAAATCAACACGATCGGCATGCTTGAATGGTAAATTGCTCGATTTAACCATACCGAATTGCCGGCCAAACAAATGAAGAATCAGGTTTTTAGCGGCTTTATATCAAAAATGGGCACAACGACAGAACGATGCGCGCATCATCGAAAACCCAGTGTGACAAGGATCTTGTCGGAATTAAGCCGTGTTGACACAGGCTCTCCCATTGCACAACACGTCACGATCATCAAAGATCAGAGGTGTTGGTTTTCAAGCAACCCCAGGAATCCTCCCGATTGATGATTCCATAATTGCGCATACAACTGATTATTGGCGATGAGCTTGGCGTGACTGCCCTGTTCCACGATTTGCCCTTTGTCGAACACGATCAGGCGATCCATTGCCGCGATAGTGGATAGTCGGTGAGCGATGGCGATTACCGTCTTGCCTTCCATCAATTGGTACAGACTTTGTTGAATGCCGGCCTCGACCTCAGAATCGAGCGCCGATGTGGCTTCATCGAGCACCAGGATGGGGGCGTTTTTCAATAGTACCCGCGCAATCGCGATACGCTGTCGTTGGCCGCCGGAAAGCGTGACGCCACGTTCACCCACATGGGCGTCATAACCCGTCCGGCCCTTGTTATCTCTGAGCTTCAGAATGAATTCATGCGCATGAGCTTGTTTGGCGGCCGCCATCATTTCATCATCCGTGGCGGTTGGTCTGCCAAATAAAATATTGTCCCGAACGGATCGATGCAACAGTGAAGTATCCTGCGTCACCATCGCAATATGGGCGCGCAGACTATCCTGAGTCACGCTGCGGATATCTTGCCCATCAATGGTAATCGTGCCTTGCTGCACGTCGTAAAATCGCAACAGTAGATTGACGAAGGTCGACTTGCCCGCACCCGATCGACCCACGATGCCGACTTTTTCACCGGCGGCGATGTGCAGATTGAAATTGTCGAAGATGGGTGAGAAATTCCTTTCGCCAGCATGATACGTAAAACCGACACGATAGAAATCGATTTCGCCACGTTCGATTTTCAATTCCTGGGCATTGGCATCATCAACCACTTGTTGCGGTCGAGATAAGGTATTGATGCCATCCTGGACTGTGCCGATATTTTCAAACAGCGCATTGACTTCCCACATGACCCAGTGCGACATGCCGGTGATTCGGATGGCCAGACTCATGACCACGGCAATGGCTCCGGGCCCGATGGCGCCTTGCAACCACAGGTAAATTCCCAGCGCACCGGTCACGAATACCAACTGCATGTTGATCATCCAGACGCTGGCATTGAGCAGTGTCGACAGTCGCATTTGCGGATGTACCGTCGCCATGAATTCTTCCATGCCGGCTTTGGCATACGCCGATTCCCGCTGACTCCGGGAAAATAATTTCAGGGTCAGTATATTCGTATAACTATCGACGATCCGGCCGGTCATCAGCGAACGCGCATCCGCCTGCAATGTGGAAATGCGTTTCAATTTCGGCACGAAATACGACAACACGCCAAGATATAGCACCAACCAAGCCAGCAAGGGCAGGCACAAACGCGGATCGGCATTGATCACCAGTGTCAGTGTAGTCGCCAGGTACACTGATACGAACAGAATCACATCGAGCAACTTCATCACCGTTTCGCGGACGGCCAACGCGGTTTGCAGGACTTTCGTAGCAATACGCCCGCTGAATTCGTGCTGAAAAAAGGTATAGCTTTGATCGAGCAAATAGCGGTGCGACAGCCAACGCACCCGCATTGGAAAATTGCCCATCAGCGTTTGATGAATGACCGAGGAATGCAACAGCACCAATAATGGAATCCCGATCAAAATGAAAAGTGACATCAGCAATAACGTTGGCCATTCCGTTTCCAGAAAATGCGCGGTTTCTCTTTCCGCCAGCCAATCGACCAATTGGCCCAGCACACCGTAGAGCATGGCCTCGCTGATGGCCAGGCAGGTTGTGAGAACCGCCAAGATGACCAAATGTATCTCAATGCCACGAACGTAATGGCGGCAAAACTGGAACAACCCTTTGGGCGGTTCAGTGGGATGCTCCGGCGGATAGGGATCGATGAGACGTTCGAAAAAACCGAACATAATTAAGCTACCTCTGGCGATTCAATCGCTCAATGGGAATACGAAGAAATCATAGCCTTATCGACGTTAGCCGTGCAGATCCCTTTGGCGGAGTTCTGTAAAACTATCGCGCTCGATGTCGGTATGGCTGCATTCAGATCGGGTTCCACTTGCTCATTGACCAGAGCTGGTGGCGCATGTTCATCCGATTTCGCCTTACCTGACCTTCACGCGTTACCTTTTCGTAACTACCTAGCTGCTGCTCAACTGTTCAAAAATTCGGAATCCGGCCACGTAAGTACCGATAGCAGCGCCCAGCGTGGAGAAAATAAAAACCAGCAAAACCCGCGTAACCTGATTATCCCACCAGCCTTTCAGCGTGGTCGTGTCATTCCTGAGACGGTTAAAGTCGCTGACCTTGGGTTTTCGCAGATAAGCTTCGACAGCAGCCACCACCATGCCGGCCCCCACCGCAGGATGCAGAGTCGTCAATGGAGCAGCCACAAAGGCGCTCAAGATCGACAATGGATGCGCCAGGGCCATCGCGGTGCCCAACGCCGACAATCCACCGGTAATCAATATCCAGTCTACAACCATGTTGAGGCCGATTTCCGGGCCGCGCATGAAGCCGATGACAAAACCTGCCAAAATGAACACAACAATCAGCGAAGGTATCAGCTTGACCCACCGCGAAGACGGCGGAATCTCATCCAACCGGGCAATACGGTCATCCGGATCGGAAATGCCGTGCGATGTCAGCAAGTGCGCCATGCCTTTCAGATGTCCAGCGCCGATCACCACCAAGACATGCTGATAGTTATTCTCGGTACATTCTTTGATGAGGCGCGCCGACATGTATTCATCACGCTCACTGATCAATGGTCGGAATAAATCCTTTTCATCTTCGGCAAATTTTGAAAAGGAACTCTCCAGCACGTCACCTTCCTTTAATTTCTCAATTTCCTCGGCGCTGAACTTCTCTTTGCTGATGACGCTTTCGATCAATCCAGCAAATACTACAATGCGTTTCCACCACGACACGTTCCGATAAATCCGTTTCATGGTCGTACCTATTTCGCGATCTATCAGCAAGACTGGCAATTTCGCCGCCTGAGCATCCTTGATGGCAACGCGCATTTCCGCCCCCGGCTCAATGCCCAGTTGCTCCGCCATGCGTTGCTGAAAAGCACCCAGCGCCAAACTGGCCGCCACCATGCTGGCCTGGCCTTTTTTAATTACCTGGAACAAATCCATTCGGGCCATTGCATCCGGATTGACAATCACTTTATGACGGCTCGGGCACAGCTCAATAGCAACCGCGTCATATTGCCCAGTTGCGATTAATTCCTGCACTTTGTCGGCACTGGCCTTGGAAACATGCGCAGTACCCAGCAATGTCATCATGCAGCCATCAACCGTGATTGTTTTAAGTGGCTCTGTAAGCGTCTCGCCTTTCTTCGGCAAACCCATATCAGACTGATCTAATTTATTCATGTGTTTTAAAAATGATAAGAAATAAGCGGGAAATCGCTGCAGGCTTTTTTCGGCAGCGCAAAGATTATCACGCCCGTGATCAAAACAAAATTCAATTTCCTGCCGGGACTCATCTCCGTTGCTTTCTCCTGTCAACGGTAGACTGCGCGCATTCCTAAAGTGCCGTGCTATCGCCACCCAGGACATCTGTACTATTTAGAAATGGATAGATGGACTGGCAAAACAGGCGTACTTTCTCATGGAATCATCCCGTCATGGCACATACAATACCCACCGCCCCACGAAAGGTATCAGCTTTTTTGCAAGTGCGCATGACCCTCAGTTATCGCTGCCTTTCATTCTTCATGTGTAAGCTCATGTTGGAGATATCGAAATGGAAAAGTGTATGAAACTCAACACATTCAACGCTTCAATCAAATGACTAACCGCATCATACACGCCAGCGTTGTGAATCACTTTGACAGCGATTCCAGGAAGAATATCTTTGATATGGGTATCATCGGAACCCTCCCCAGCATTCTTACGATAACGATGACTGGAATTCCAAGCAGTTCCTTTGAAAGCCATGTCAGCTTTACCATTCCGGCATTTCCAAGCGCTTCCGGTTCAGCTCATAGCTATGCATTGAATTTCTTGGGCATTCAAATATCAGAAATCACCGGCTTCATCGTCGAAGTATGGCGTGATACTGACCCAGGAAAAAGTACGTTATACGGCACTTTCCTGGGAAACACTGCTCGGAATCTCCTCGGTCATCTGCCTGCCGGCCTTTATCATCTCGACATCAGCGGTCATTTGCGAAGCACAGCTGATGCTGGGCGATATTCTGTCGCGCTGCAAGCGTTGCCTGTCCCAGAACCGACAACTTATGCGCTGCTACTGGCTGGCTTAGGCTGGGCAAGATGGGTTGCCCGGCGCCGTAAATTTGCATAGTTTGAGCGTAGTTACCACTGCAATACCATAAAATTTCAACAGAAAAGTAAAAAACCGCTGCTCTTGGCAATTCAGACTTCTCAGCCCATTGCTTGTGACTTTCCAGAGTTTTTTAATGAAAGTGATGGCTTTGAAATTTTTTTCTTTTTTCATTCATCGAAACTCACTGGTACCGTTCTACTGAAGAACTCGCTGGATAACCTCATTGCATGCTGTAAAACTGAATTCGTAAATAACAGTGTACAATTCATTCATTAGTTTAATGGCAATATTCCAAGCATCGCAATAGACGAGAAACTCAACAGGAAATGAGTGTCATGAAAAAATCAATCTCTATGGTATTTCTGCTATCCGCAACCACGTTATCAGGATGCGCCACTTCATCCGAGAACACTCATGCGCCTTATGTGTTACCGTCTCAGTTCCAGACGTATAGCTGCGATGAGTTATCGGCCGAAATCGACCGAATCCAGAACCGTGTCATTCAATTGACCGGCAAATCCAAGGACAATCATCCGACCAAAGATAAATGGACACTCGGCACCGATTTATCTCTTTCCTGGGCCGCATTGTTCGCACTAGGAGGTACAAAAGAACAGGAAGCGGAATATATTCAGCTAAAAAGTGAATATGACGCACTGCAGCAATGGGCGGTTGCAAAAAAATGCCCTGGCGCAATTCCGGCAGATAACCCCCCGGAATTTGATCCCAATTTAGTAGAAGAATCTCGTTCCGTCAACACTCACAACTAATACTGAACAATGCATTAGGAAAACTGCACAATTACTGCATTCGGGCATGCAGCACTGAAATCAGTGCTCAATATGCTCATTGATCACACCCGGCCTGATCATCGCTCTGCCTCTACAGGTTCTCTTAATGATCAGATATAGCATTTTCTCCCTATTATGATGGGTTCTTCTCGTTCGAGACCTACACGCTCAGACTTCGGTGACACGCAAGATAGCGCGGTGTCCAGGCATGAGGTATTTTGTACACGAAATTGTAGCGCGCCACATGATAGCTTGGATCAAAGCCATAGAAATTGAGCTTCATTTTCTGAAGTTCTTCATCACGGTAACTCTGCAATGATTTTTGCTGTTCATCTCGTTGCCGCTGAAAGAATTTCCGGTTTATCAACTTCGAAAATTCTGGGTCATGGGCAACGGTTTCAGCAATATGAGCAATTTTTTTCTTGAATTCGTCCAGATCCCCAGTAAAACAATCGTCAATCAATCTCATTCGACGCGCTTCCAAAGCGCCAATAGGCAAACGCCTTTGCATGAATGAATCGATTTGCTGACCCACACGTCGGGGCAGTAGATAGGTCCAGTATTCAGATCCGTATAGATTACCCATGTTTTTATAATGCGGGTTTAAAATGACCGACTCACGCGCGTAAATATAATCTGCAGCCAGCGACAGGAAAACACCGCCTGCGCCGGCATTGGCTTGCAGCGCTGCGATCGTGATTCGATCGGTAGTGGTAATGATGGCCTGAACCAGATCGTTCATCGCGTTGATATTGCGCCATGATTCATCTGCCGGGCTGATAGCGGCTTCGATGTGATTCAGATGAATGCCGTTCGACCAGAACTCGCACCCACCCATCAATACAATTACTCGAACATCGCTTTTGGCAGCTTGCAAATATGCTTTCAATAAGCGCTCGCACTGCGCGGTATCCATCGCGCCATTGTAAAACTCGAAGTGCAGATAACCTATGTTATTGTTTTGCTCAAACCAGATATCCCGGTAGGTCATGCTCGACTGAACAGCGTCCGAATCCGCCGGGATTTCCGGAACGGCCGCCAAATAATCCTGCAAAACAATGGTTGCAGCTAACTTGGCAGTGGGTTCTGTATCTTTTTTTCCCCTTACATAGCCGATCCAAATAGCGCCATCGGCAGTAGCACGGCAGACGGCATGATTACGCTTGGCAATGATGGTTCCCGGTTCACCACTGAGATTTTGTTCATTGCAAGCATCAAATAAATAATAGGGTTGTCCGAAAAGCGTATCCAGTACGCCTGGAAAACCATCCGCCGCGTAAATTTTCCTCAAAACAGTCTCGGTACTGTCGTGTTGCCAATTGATGGCGCGGTCGCTTTGCCGGATCGGCTTATGCAAGCGGCCATGCACATCGGAATGGGAATAATCCAGCGGAACCGGATGAAAAATACCTGACTGGAAGCGCTTCACAGCCGTCAGGACAGCACGGGTGGCCGCCTCAACGACTTCATGGCGATATAAACTGCTTTTACTGGCAAACCGCATAGCAAACACCTCCGCCGCCCAGATATCACCGGCATCCATTTCTGCATTGGCCTGCAATACTGTCACACCCCATTCCGTCAAACCCTTCAGGATTGCCCAATCCAATGCAGAAGGACCGCGGTCACCGATAATTCCCGGGTGAACAACGAAACACGTATGATTACGCCAGATCGATTCCGGTATCGCGCGTTTAAGAAAGGGTGCAATGATCAGGTCTGGACGGAATAAATTTACTGCTTCACAGGTAATCGCATCATTGATGTCGAACTCGATCGAAATATCATGACCACATCCCGTCAGTTCTACAAACAAACGTTGCGCCAAGCAATTGAAGCTATGCGTGAGAAATAGAATTCTCAACGTCGGAGATTAACAAATACGCGGAAGCTGTTCTCCGCTTAGCCAGTCGACCACGCGATTGCCTCCAAATGAAGTCTGCATTTGCACAAAGCAATGAGCATCTTCGATGACTTCACCGATGATGGCGGCATTCCTGCCCAACGGATGCGCGCGCATTACATTCAGCAAATTTTCCGCATCTCCTGCTGCACAAATCGCAACAAGCTTGCCTTCATTCGCAATGTACAATGGATCCAGACCGAGAAATTCACAGGCGGCATTCACTTCTTGACGAATGGGCAATCGATCTTCATGGATCATCATGCCAATGGAGGATTGTTGTGCAATTTCATTCAATGTGGTGGCAATTCCACCACGCGTCGGATCGCGCAACACGTGAATTTTCGGTACAGCAACGACCATATTGGCTACCAGTTCATGCAGAGCCGCAGTATCCGATTCGATACTGGTTTGAAAAGATAAGTTCTCACGAAACGCCATCACAGCAATACCATGATCTCCCAATGTTCCCGATACCACTATTTTGTCGCCAGGCTGAGCATTTGCGCCAGAAATATTGATTCCTTCCGGCACGATACCAAGGCCGGTGGTGGTGATGAACACGCCATCGCCACTGCCTTTTTCAACCACTTTGGTATCTCCGGTCACGATCGGGACGCCAACATTCTGCGCCGCCTTGGCCATCGACTCCACAATGCGTTTGAGATCGGATAAGGGAAGTCCTTCTTCGAGAATAAAACTGACCGCCAAATAACAGGGCTTGGCGCCAGCCATCGCAATATCATTGATTGTGCCATGCACCGACAAACAGCCGATGTCTCCTCCCGGAAAGAATAACGGCGTTACCACATGACTGTCGGTTGACATGACCATGCGGCCGATCGCACTTGGGAAGCAAGCCTGATCATTCATCGGTCGCAGATATTCATTATCAAACGCCACTATGAACATCTGCTGTATCAATTGCGCCATCGCACGGCCGCCACTGCCATGCGTCATTTCGATACAACCATGCTTTAAATCAAGTTTTCGACTGTATCCTGGCTTGACTATACTGATTGCTGACATGAATTCTCCGCCATCACCTGATTTTTATCGCGGAAACGACCATAGCGATAGTAAGCAGCGCAAGCGCCTTCAGATGACACCATGCATGACCCAATGGGATTTTCGGGAGTGCACACCGTCCCAAAAATTTTGCAATCCCGCGGTTGTTTGACGCCTCTCAGGATTGCGCCACATTCGCAGGCTTTATTATCGGCGATGGAAAATTCCGAAATCTGAAAACGACGCTCGGCGTCGAAATCGGCATATGCCGATTTGATCTTCAAAGCGCTATAAGGCACCTTCCCAAGTCCGCGCCATTCAAAGCTACGACGTAGTTCAAACACCTCAGCCACGAGTGATTGCGCTTTCATATTACCGTCAGGCATAACCGCGCGAGTGAACTCATTTTCAACTTCGGCACGACTTGAGTTAACCTGACGTACCAACATCAAGATAGCCTGCATGACATCCAACGGTTCAAAACCGGCTATTACCACGGGTTTCTGAAACTCTTCAGCAAAGTACTCATAAGGCCGACTGCCAATCACAACAGAAACATGAGCCGGACCGATAAAGCCATCGAGTGCAATCACGCCGAGTTCACGAACTTCAGGCGACTGCAGGATATGCGATATAGCCGAGGGCGTTAGCACATGATTGCAAAAAACCGAAAAATTTTTCAAACCCAGCGCCTGTGCTTGTTGAATCGCAACCGCCGTGGGTGGCGTCGTTGTCTCAAACCCAATGGCAAAAAAAACGACTTGATGCTGCGGATTGTCTTGGGCAATTTTTAGAGCATCAGTGCTGGAATATACCATGCGCACATCCGCTCCCTGTGCTTTTGCTTTCAACAAATTCATCCCATTATTAACGGGTATGCGCAATAAATCTCCGTAGCTGCAGAGTATCACATTCGATGTTTGCGCCAGATGAATCGCATTCGCCACACGTCCAATCGGCAAAATACAAACCGGACAACCTGGTCCATGAATCATTTGCACATTATCAGGAAGCAAGTCGACAATGCCGAAACGTGAAATGGCGTGGGTATGTCCGCCGCAAAACTCCATGAACTGATAGCGGCGCTCAGAATCGGCCTCGATTGCAATGTTGGCGGCAATTTGCCGGGCCAGTTTTCCTTCTCGGAATTCGTCGATGTATTTCATAAAAAATTATTGCCGATTACGGATCATTCAACTCGGAAATTTCTGCAAACAATGCCAATGTCAGTTCTGCTTCTTGCTGATCCAATTTTTGTAACGCGAAACCGACATGAACAATGACATAGTCTCCAGGCACAACATTCTCGATCAATACCAGCGAGACTTCCTTGCGTATGCCACCGACATTGACAATTGCTCGACTTTCCCCAACCAATTGTTCAATTCGAGCAGGAATCGCCAAACACATAGGTATTTATTGCAAGTTTTTAAAGATCAAAATTATGACATAATTTAATTATGTTCAATTTTAATTGATACCGTGATCAAGCAAATTCTTACCTTTCATTACTGGAAATTTTTATTGATTGGATTGTGTGGCCTTTCCAGTGTTAATAGTGTCGCTCAAACTGATGATTCCATCTGGATTGATGTTGATACGAGTGAACATACCTTGCTGGTCATGCAAGGAGAAGCTGTTCGCGTTATCTTCAAGAATGTTGCGATAGGACGCTACGGTACGACATGGACAAAAATGACGAGAGACGATAAAACTCCACTCGGTAAATTCAGAGTGGGCTGGGTTAATGAGAAGAGTCGCTATTATCGATTTTATGGGCTCAATTATCCCAATCTTGATACTGCCAAACGCGCCTTGGATGACAATAGAATAGATGAAGAAACGTGGCTTTCTATTTTAGAAGCAAAAAATATGGGAAAGACACCTCCTCAAGACACTCCATTAGGTGGCCATATTGGTATTCATGGAATAGGTAGGGGTGACCAAGAAATCCATCATCAATACAATTGGACAAACGGTTGTATTGCCTTAACCAATGAACAGATTGATCAGTTAGGTAAATGGATCAAGCCGGGTATTCTAGTCAATATTCGCTAAGAATCATCAATTGATCATTAACTTAGGGTATGCTGTTGTTAAATGATTGAATTAACCCATCATAGAAAATGATCTATCTATCATAGAGTTAAAATATGATTTAATACCTTCACATTAATTTTCTCTATAAATTTGTCATAGAATCATTTATTTTGCGTAAGAAATCAGATAATATTCTTGCAAGTTGCTGAATATTGATGTTTCAGCGGCTAGTTAAGTGGCTGATGTTTATGCGCATTGAATAGAATAAAATACTGAGGAGATCGGAATGAAAGAAAAAATCAAGCATCCAGTTCGCATGTTAACACTAGCAGCAATGGCAGGTGCTTTTATTGGGTTAACAGGCTGTGCAACCACTGGTCAGCTAGAAGAATTGCAAACAAAAGTTAATGCTGTTGCCTCTGATGCTGCTGCCGCTAAAGCAGAAGCAGCCGCTGCTAGCGCTAAAGCAAATGATGCATTACGCCTTGCTGATGAAGCGAACAGACGCTCAATTGAAACTGAATCAAAAATTGATCGGATGTTTAAGAAAGCAATGCATAAATAATAGGTGGAACTTAGCTGCTATCCCACCAAAACAAAACCCCTTTTAAAGGGGTTTTGTTTTTTTACTCTCCAATAAAATTCTCGTTTTGCGTATGTAATTGAATTTGGTCGCGCATACGTGAAATTAAAACAGGTATACCACTTTTCTCTATAATTGCTTTTCTCAAAGCTTCTTGATCAACTTCGAAACCTTCAGGCATATTTTTCTTGCTACTCTTTAATGCTAAAAAATCATTGATAGCGTTAATAGTCATTTGCTTATAGTCGGCATATTTCGCCTCATCCTCTTCCAATGGAGGATGCAATTCAATGAATAACGAATTTAGAAGCCAACCTAGCTTAACGGGTTGATTAATTACATGCACTTGCGTTCCAATAGGTATTTTATCAAATAATGCTTCAATATCTTCTGGATACATACGCACACAGCCAGCCGAAACCCTCATCCCTACTCCAAAGGGTTTAATTGTTCCGTGTATCAAATAACTTCCACCTCCAATACTAAGACGCATGGCATGCCGCCCGAGAGGATTGGTGGGACCCGGGGGAACTATGCTGGGATAAGGCTGCTCACCATTTGCTATTCGATCCATCTGTAGTGATTTTGGTGGTATCCACGTCGGATCTTTTTTCTTCTCAACTATCTTTGAAATACCTAATGGAGTTACCCAGTCCATTCTCCCTATACCCACTGGATGAGTTATCACCACTGGCTTTTCTCCCTTACCCGATTCTGGAAAGTAGTAAATCCTCATTTCTGGCAAATTAAGCACCAATCCTTTTCGCTCAACATGAGGAATAATATAGCGATTTGGCAAAATGACTTTTGCACCATCCTGAGGCAACCATCGATCAACAGTCGGATTCGCCAATAAAATTTCAATTTGACCGATATCGTATTGGCGAGCTATGTCTAATAGCGTTTCTTCACGACTTGCGTGAGTTGTGCGAATTTGACCAAAGATGTCAATATCCGGCGGAGGAAGTACCCATGTTTCTGCTCGCACAAAAGAAACCGCAAAATTCGAAAACACCAAAAACCATAGAACCAGAGTAAATCTATACATAAACATTTCTTAATAATAATGTTACGAATAGCAATAGTGACATGATCAAAATCGAATGATAACTGAAATCCTATACTCAACCTAGTCAACCTAGAAAATACAGTTTGAGCCAAAAGCCATTCGAAGAATTCTTATCATAAAACTATCCAGATAATATTCATAACTTCTTTTATTCTTACAATACAAATAACATATTAATTATAAATATAAAATATAGAATAGTGTTATAAAAGCAACATTGTTGTTGTCTATTTACAACAAATGAGTTATCTAAATTACAAAAAATGCTTGTTTTTGTTGCAGTCTAGTACACGGTTAGGCACAATCCAATCAAACCTTCCGCCTGGAAGGTCCGAGTAACGGGGTACATTCACGAGAATGTAGCAAGGCAAAGTAGACGGCCCCAGTCGTTTTTAACATTAAAGGAGAACTTCAGCATGAAGAAGAAACTGATTTCGTTAGCAGTAGCCGGCGCACTTGCAGCCCCAATGGTTGCGTCTGCACAAGGTACAAATGTAACTATTTTTGGTAGTGTTCAAGCTGAGTATGCCACAGTCAATCGTGACAAGCAAAGTAGCCAAGCTCTGATTGGTGATGATACCGGTCGTTCCAGATGGGGTCTGCATGTTACTGAAAATCTCGGTGGCGGATTAAAAGCGAAAGCTCATTTTGAAATGGGTTTCAATACCGGTAGCGGTAATCTCGGAACCGCACGGGAACGCTGGGTCGCTTTGGCAAATGATAGCTGGGGTGAAATTAAATTCGGCCGGGTTCAATCTCCATTTAAAGATTTTGCCGGTGGTATGACCATTGATCCGTTCGCCTACACGACTCTGCAGGCAGCTGGCAGCGGTGGCACGATGACTGCTTCTGCTAATGGCCTAGGATCAGGTGCAAATAGTTTCGTTAACAGCGCTGCACGTTATGATTCACCTAAAGTAGAGGGCTTCAGCTTTGCAGGTATCGTTATGCCAGGTGACTCCAATCGTTTGGATCCAGCAAATTTTTATAGCTCAACTGGCACTAATAGTGGAAGTGTTGCCAATTCTGGTGGTGAAGATGGCGAATGGGACTTCCAAGTCGCCGGTAAATACGAAGCTCATGTCAGCGGTCACAATCTCGGCGTATTCGGTGGTTATTCTCGCGATAACATCAGCACCCGCCAAAGAACCAATTTGGGCTTAAATAACAATGAGCATGTTTGGCGTGGCGGTGCAATGTGGAGCTTCCAAAACTTCAAACTGAGTGGACAATACGAACGAGTCAGCAATGCAGTCGGCGCAGCGACCTGTACTACTGCAGCTGCGTTAGGAAATCCAGTGACCGGAAATGGACAACCAACTGATTCCAGAGGGCAATGCGCATCAGCCATGCACCTTGGCGGCGATGGTCATCTGTGGTTTGCAAGCGGACAATATGACTGGGGTAATACCAGCATCGTTGCTCAAGGCGGTATGTCCCAAGCAAATTCAACCACTAATTCTTTAGGCGCTTTTTCAAAACGTGAAGTCAGCCAATTTACGGTGGGTTTAATCCACAACCTCAGCAAGCGCTCCAGCTTGTTCGGCGGTTACCAACGCGCGATGATAGATGATAAAAATATCGCAAATCCGCTAAGAGATGCCAACACCTATTCAGTCGGTATGCGTCACAACTTCTAATCGAAGCTGACCTCACAAAAAAGGCACCCAAGGGTGCCTTTTTTTATTGCGATGAAAAATCTTATTAGTCTTTTTGAGGTGGGGAATTTATACTTCGATAAAACCTCGAGACTACCAATGGAGATTCTGTAATTATGAGCATGAAAAAATGGACCGATGACGAATTGATCTCAACACGCGATAACCTGGAAGCTTGGAGTAAGAAAATAAATAGCTCAGGATCCGGTTCAAAATTATGGCTGCTCACCGCCTTTTTAGGGGCTTTTGCCATTTCGACAGGTTTCGCCTTCATGTTCTTTGACGGCGTAGACGTCATGAATGTCGTGCTGATCATTATGGGTACCATTACTTGCGCCAGTTGGTACAAAAGTGAAAAGCAGCGCAAGGACAATATTGCGTTTCTTGCCGAAATCAACAGGGAAATCAAAGCTCGAAAAATAAAGGATGACGCTAAGCAAAAGAGTCAAGCAACCTCTCCTTCAACTCCAATCGAAGAAAATTCATCGGAACCTACAATCCCAACTGAAACCCAATCAACAGAGACTCATGCAGCAACTGCCGGAGAAAAACCAAGAGATTCATAGGCCAATGTAAATGCGCAATGTATTGTCATTATTGCATCATTTTATTACCCACAAAATTACTCGCTCTCAGAAAAGTTCAGATAGAAACTGTGGCGGCAATTCTGCCACAGACGATCAACTTTTCGAAATACTATGCCAATTCATATGGATACAAGGTGAACCACTGCCGCTGATTTTCGACCTCGATCATCCCATCTATTCCGACCAAGGAATTACTCCATCCACATTAAAACGATTAGAGTCGGCAGGTTTAATTATGATTGAACCACAAGGATTCATTAAAAAAGGCTTCGGAAGGCACACGAGAATTTTTTATTGTGGAAGACCCACAAAAATAGGTTTCCCAGAGAATCAGAATAACGCGCTGGATCTGGGTCATGTGCTGTTAACCGAGCAAGGTAAGGCTTTGGCATTGACGTACACGATTACCAGAAATCAACAATTCTATGAATATGTCATCAATCGCTGGTTTCAGCAAGGATTGATCCTATCGTCCGTTCAAATCGAGCGGAATCGCCAGCCAGATACAATGGTCGACAACCGATTGATTAGAGAACAAGAATAACCCGATAATCATTCACATTGGTGTACGTAGGACCGGTAATGACTAAGTCATTCAAGCGTTGAAAAAAGGCATAGGAGTCATTATTGTTCAAGAATGCTGTCGCCTGCAGGCCAAGCTTGCGCGCGCGTAGCGCTGAATCGGGAGTAATGAGTGCACCGGCGTTATCTTCACTCCCGTCCAATCCATCCGTATCGCAGGCTAGTGCATAGGTTCCTTCCTGTCCATCGAGCGCCAGCAGCAGGGACAATAAGAATTCCGAATTACGTCCTCCGCGCCCCTTACCTTTGACGGTAACTGTCGTTTCCCCCCCTGATAATAACGCGATCGGTGCTTTCAAAGCTTGCGGATAGGTATGAATCTCTTTGCTCAATGCAGCATAGCTTTTAGCAATCTCCCGAGCTTCGCCGGTCACCGTATCACCCAAAATCAAAGGCATAATCTGGAGATTTCGAAAGTAATCCGCGGCTGCAGCCAAAGACTGGCGTGCATTCGCAATGATTCGATGGTCAACGCGATCAAACAGAGAGGCACCCGGTTTTAACGTCTCATCGATATTCCCTTTGACCCCTGCAGATAAAACTTCCCTGACTGCTGGCGGAATGTTTATTTCGTAACGACGCAATATTTCAAAGGCATCGGCAAACGTTGATGGATCAGGCGAGCAAGGCCCGGAAGCGATATGCGTGACATCATCGCCCGTCACATCGGAAACGATAAGCGCCAGAATCGGCGCTTTGCACGCCGCGGCAAGCCGCCCGCCCTGGATAGCCGATAAATGTTTGCGCACGATATTAATGTGTTGAATATTCGCGCCAGATCGCAATAATTGATGGGTCACATCCTTGAGATCGCCCAAGGAAACGCCATCGATAGGCAAGGCCAGCAAGCTGGAACCTCCTCCGCTCAACAAGCACAGCAACAAATCATCCGATCTCAGTTTTTCTACCAACGCTAAGATCGTTCGCGACCCCCGCTCGCCCTGCTCGTCAGGAATGGGATGGCCCGCCTCAACGACATGTATTCTCTGAGTGGGCAGCGCATGACCATATCGCGTCACAACCAAGCCTTCAAGCGGCGCATCAGCCGGCCACGCATTTTCGACCGCTTGCGCCATTGCGGCAGCCGCTTTGCCGGCGCCCACCACGACGGTTCGGCCTTTCGGCGGATGGGGAAGATGGGTTGGTATGATATGCCGTGGATCAGCCGCTTTTACCGCTCTCAGGAAGCTCTCCACTAAATGGTCACGCGGTGTCATCGTTCAACATGGGTTGCAGATAATAGCCGGTAAAGCTGTTTTTATCGGCAGCGATCTCTTCCGGGGTTCCCTCGGCAATGATGCGCCCTCCGCCATCGCCGCCCTCGGGACCCAGATCGATGATCCAATCAGCAGTTTTAATGACATCGAGATTATGTTCGATGACAACCACCGTATTGCCATGATCTCTCAGTCTGTGCAATACCTTTAACAACAGATCGATATCCTGAAAATGCAGGCCTGTGGTCGGTTCATCCAGAATATACAACGTCCGGCCAGTATCTCGTTTGGAAAGCTCCAATGATAATTTGACGCGTTGGGCTTCCCCACCGGACAGCGTGGTAGCCGATTGACCGAGCGTGATATAGCCCAACCCCACTTCCAGTAACGTTTGTAACTTACGCGCAACGACCGGCACTGCCGAGAAAAACTCGAAAGCATTTTCTACGGTCATTTCCAGAACTTCGTTGATATTCTTGCCCTTATACTGAATCTCCAGCGTTTCCCGATTATATCGCCGGCCATGACAAACATCGCATGTGACGTAGATATCAGGCAGAAAATGCATCTCGACTTTGATCACGCCATCGCCCTGACACGCTTCGCAGCGCCCCCCTTTCACATTGAACGAAAAACGCCCGGGCGCATAGCCCCGTTCGCGCGCCTGGGGCACGCCGGCAAATAATTCCCGAATCGGCGTAAACAAACCGGTATAGGTAGCAGGATTAGAACGCGGCGTGCGGCCGATCGGGCTTTGATCCATATTGATGACTTTATCGAAAAACGCCAGACCCTCGATCACTTGGCAAGCTGCGGGTTCGGCGTTGCTGGCGTAGAGATGGCGCGCCACAGCGCGGTGCAATGTCTCATTGATCAGCGTTGATTTACCCGATCCAGACACCCCGGTCACGCAGACGAACAGCCCCACGGGCAAATTGAGCGTGACATTTTTCAAGTTATTTCCAGACGCACCCTCGATTCGCAATATCCGTTCGGTATTTGGAGCATACCGTTTTTCAGGCAGACTAATCGACAATTTTCCCGCAAGATACTTGCCTGTCAACGATGCCTCATCTTGTTGAATGGCTTGCGGATTACCTTGCGCAACCACCGAACCACCGTGCTCACCTGCTCCAGGCCCCATATCAACCACATAATCCGCAATTTGTATGGCATCTTGATCGTGCTCGACGACAATGACGCTATTGCCCAGATCGCGCAGATTTTTCAGGGTATCCAGCAAACGGCCATTATCGCGCTGATGAAGACCAATCGAAGGTTCATCCAGGACATACATGACGCCGGTGAGTCCTGAACCGATCTGACTGGCCAGGCGAATTCTCTGGGATTCACCACCCGATAAGGTATCCGCCGACCGATCCAGGGATAAATAGTCCAAGCCGACATTATTGAGGAATTGCAAGCGGCTCGAAATTTCCTTGATGATCCGTTCCGCAATGGATTGCTTGTGACCCGATAGCTCAACATGATCAAAAAATTGCTGTGCTTTTTTCAATGAAAAAGCACTAATGTGGTAAATCGCTTGCCCGGCAACATGCACATGCCGCGCAGCACGGCACAATCGGGTGCCTTGGCATTCGGGACAGGTTTGCGCATTGAGGTACTTTGCCAATTCTTCGCGCACGGTTTGCGATTCTGTTTCTTTATAACGTCGCGTCAGATTAGGAATGATGCCTTCGAATGGATGTGTTTCCTGATGCTTGCGGCCATTTTCAGCCAAATAAGAAAAATGTACTTTTTCCTTGCCTGAACCATACAGAATAATATTCCGTATCGATTCCTCCAGATGCTCAAACGGTGTCTCCAGATCGAAATGATAATGTTCCGCCAGGCTCGTCAACAATTGAAAATAGAATTGATTGCGCCGATCCCAGTTTTTTACTGCACCGGCTGCCAGCGAAAGATGCGGGAAAGCGACCACCCGTGCTGGATCAAAAAAAGTGATCTGTCCTAGGCCATCGCATTTGCTACAGGCACCGAGCGGATTATTGAAAGAAAATAAGCGAGGCTCCAGTTCAGCCAATGAATAGCTGCATACCGGGCAGCTAAATTTAGCGGAAAAAAGATTTTCCCGACCGCTATCCATTTCAACGGCTATCGCTCGCCCGTCGGAATGGCGTAACGCCACTTCGAATGATTCCGCGAGCCGCTGCTTTGCTTCCGGTGATACTTTCAATCGGTCGATGACCACTTCGATGGTATGTTTCTTGGTCTTCTGTAATTTAGGCAGCGCATCGATTTCATACACTTCGCCATCGATCCGCAAACGGACAAACCCTTGAGCACGCAACTCGTCGAATAACTCGGCCTGCTCACCTTTGCGCTCCACGATCAGCGGCGACAGAATCATCAAACGCGTATCCAACGGAAGCTGCAGCACATGGTCGACCATTTGCGAGACACTCTGCGCCGTCAGCATGATATTGTGATCCGGACAAAGCGGATCGCCCACGCGCGCAAAAAGCAAGCGCAGATAATCATGAATTTCGGTCACCGTGCCCACCGTCGAACGAGGATTATGCGAGGTTGCCTTCTGTTCGATTGCAATTGCTGGTGACAGTCCTTCGATCAAATCGACATCGGGCTTTTCCATGAGCTGCAGAAACTGCCGTGCGTAGGCTGACAGGGACTCCACATAGCGGCGTTGACCTTCCGCATACAGCGTATCAAACGCCAAGGAGGACTTACCCGAACCGGACAATCCGGTAATGACTACAAGCTTATTGCGTGGCAGGTCGAGATTGATATTCTTCAGATTGTGGGTGCGAGCACCCCGGATTTTTATGGATTCCATTAGCTATCTATGTATGAATCAACCTGTTAATATACCCAACTTTTTAGAAATATCACAACCTGATTCATGTCTGCTTCAATTTCTTCTGAAAAAATGTCTCCGGCAGAAGTACGTGCCACAGTCGGCCTGGCTGGCGTGTATGGGCTGCGCATGCTTGGCCTATTCATCATCTTACCGGTATTCGCGTTTTACGCTGAAGACTTGCCCGGCGGAGACAACTACACCTTGGTCGGTATTGCGCTGGGTGCATATGGCTTGACACAAGCTGTTCTGCAAATTCCTTTTGGCTGGCTGTCCGATCAAATTGGCCGTAAGCCGGTCATTTATTTAGGACTTATTTTATTTGTAATGGGCAGTTTCATCGCATCCATGGCAATCGATATTTACTGGGTAATATTAGGACGTATCATTCAAGGTGCTGGGGCAATTTCGGCCGCAGTAATGGCCTTGGCTGCGGATTTAACCCGCGAAGAGCATCGCACCAAAGCAATGGCAACGATCGGCATGACCATCGGCACCGTATTTGCGCTGTCATTGATTGCCGCCCCCATTCTGAATCAATGGATAGGCGTGCCAGGCATCTTCGCGATGACGGGTATCTTGGCACTCATGGCAATGGTTGTCGTCAAAAAAGTCATTCCTGACCCTCAAATCAGCCGCTTTCATTCTGATACCGAAGCTTCACCATCCAGTTTCGCAGGCGTATTGAGGAATACGCAATTATTACGCCTGAATTATGGTATTTTTGCCTTGCATGCGACGCTGATGGCGTTATGGCTAGTGGTGCCCCTGACGTTACGTCAAGCAGGAATGGCGGCGAACGATCATTGGCAAATTTATTTACCCGTTTTAATATTATCGATCGTGTTCATTATTCCGGTCATCATTTATTCCGAAAAAAAAGCTAAATTAAAGCCTGTCTTTATTGCTTCGATCACGTTGTTGTTGATTGGACAGATTTCATTGGCTGCCACATCCGACTCTATCTGGGGCACAGCTATTGCATTGCTGGTTTTTTTCACAGCATTCAATCTACTCGAAGCCAGCTTGCCATCCCTGATTTCTAAAATCGCTCCAGTTGGCGCGAAAGGAACGGCCATTGGTATTTATAGCAGCACTCAATTTCTCGGCGCTTTTGCCGGTGCCTCTCTCGGAGGCCATTTATTTGGCGCATATGGAAGCAGCGCCCTGTATACGTTTTGCGGGTCGTTACTGATACTATGGATCGTCTGTGCCATCACAATGAAAGCACCTGCTGCAGTGCGGTCAAGAATGTATTCTGTGCACGAAATGGGAGCAGATCAATCTGAAGAACTATCCCGTCAGCTCGCAGCGATACCGGGTGTCAATGAAGTCTTGGTATTGGTGAATGAAAGAGTGGCTTATCTAAAAGTTGACATGCAAGGCTTTGATGAGGAACAAGTAATCAAATTACTGAAGGAGGAAACATAAATGGCATCAGTCAACAAAGTTATACTCATTGGTAACTTAGGAAAAGATCCTGAGACCCGCTATATGTCGAATGGCGAAGCGGTCACTAACATTACCTTGGCAACTACCGATACCTGGAAGGATAAGAATGGCGAGAAACAAGAAAAAACCGAATGGCATCGCGTCACCTTTTATCGAAAGTTGGCTGAAATTGCAGGGGAATATCTGAAGAAAGGCCGTTCTGTGTATATCGAAGGCCGGTTGGAGACTCGAAAATGGACTGATAAAAATGGAGCAGAACGTTACACCACAGATATCATTGCGAATGACATGAAAATGCTGGGAAGTCGATCAGGAAGCGGCAGCTTTGAATCACCTGATCAAGAAGAAGATCACTCCATATCCAATCGATCTTCTTCATCTAAGGGCAGCAATGGGTTTGACGATATGGATGACGATATACCCTTTTAACTAATGCACCTAATTGCTGAAGCAAAACGATATCAGCATTTTTCCGGTAACCGAAGCACGCCGTTTGCTGGCTCCGATTGAGAAGAATTGGATGAGCGACGAGATGGTAACGAAAATTCAATACTATCAATATTGCCGCCAATTTCTCTGGCCATGTTTCTAAACTCAACGGCCAACATTGATTTGGGTACAATAAATATTTGCTTAAATCCAGATTTGAAATTAACAAGAATTTTCATCATTTATTTCCAGGCAAGTTTATCTATTAAGTTTTGGGTATCATCTTTGGGTGATGCTATTGTTTTGATTTAACGACGCTAACGAATCAAACTTTAGGATATTCCCTGCTCTGAAGAAACTTTATGTTCGTTCTGAAGCACAGCATCGAATTGTCAGTCTTAATGAGAAACTTCCTTGAATGAGTTAATTCTTCCTTTCATGATCAATGTAGCTCAATATTAGATTGAATTCGTAACACAGCACAATTTTTGTACAAATTAACGACGATCTTGCGGCTTGGTTGCTTCTTTTGCGCCCTTCTCTCTGATAAACTCTCCGCTTCGAAAAATAGAATAAAAAATGTTAGCGTATGAGGAGTTCTGATGTTTGATAAATCTAACCAGCTTATTTTTTATATTAATTCAGCACTGACGATAATTGGAGTGCTGATTGCCTTATTAACGAATTTTGTTGTTATTGGAATAATCATTGCGGTATGTGGAGCGTTATTAATTGTTGACCAATTCAGACAAAACAAATTTGCCTTTACCATTGATGACTTAAAAAAAATACTCAAGGTTCATGACACTGGCGGCAGCAAAGCAACGTTGACGCAAACGCAAAAAACGACATCCTGTCATAGTGGCAACTCAGAATACTGGTTCAGACATATTCGAGCGATCGGCAGCGTCAGCAATTTCCAGATCAATAACGGTCATCTTGACGAACCCATCAAAGAAAACGGCAGCTATCACGTCTGCATGAAGATTCCTCCTGAAATCAATATGATCAGAGGCTTAGACTTAGCGTTATCGTATGAGTATGAAGATGCATTCACGCAGACCGAAGGTTTCCTGTCCCACACTGTCGACAACGATACCCGTAGGCTGCACTTGGCTGTTGAATTACCCAAAGGACGACCCGTTTCTTCCGCACGGTTATTCTGTAAATACAAGGGAACTGAAGAATCCCTGTTACCTCCTGTGGTTACCGGAGAAACTAAAATCGAAGCCGATATCAAGAACCCGATCGTAGGCGCGGAGTACTGTCTGCAGTGGCAGTGGTCTGAAGAAGGCCTAATCAAGAAACTGGGGCATCTTTTCAAGATTTGAATCAGCCAGTCCGCTTCTAGCCCAGATTCAGTGGACATCATTTCGATTAATCCAGGCTAGAATCAACCCTATGTCAGCATCTTTCATTCATTTTTCTCAGCTCGCACCACGATTTAAATCGCATTGAATTTACTCAAAGCCCTCGCTGCCGTCAGCAGCATGACATTTATCTCACGCATTCTTGGTTTTGTGCGTGATATCTTGATTGCTCGAATTTTCGGTGCGGGAATAGCAACCGATGCTTTTTTCGTAGCTTTCCGGATTCCCAATCTGCTGCGCCGGTTATTTGCGGAAGGAGCCTTTTCTCAGGCGTTTGTACCAATACTCGCCGAATACAAGAATACCCGCACACCTGAAGACACCCGAGCGCTCATCGATCACATCACAATGCTGATGGGCATCACGCTGATCATCGTCACAATCATCGGTATTGTGTCGGCACCCTTGATTATTTATGCCAGCGCGCCTGGATTTTCAGCTGATGCTGAAAAATTCGACTTGACGGTGGCGCTGCTGCGTATCACTTTTCCGTACATTCTGTTCATTTCATTGGTAGCACTGGCGGGAAGCATCCTCAATACCTATGGAAAATTCAATGTCCCGGCCATCACACCGGCGCTATTGAATATTTCATTCATCGCGTGCTCACTGTGGCTCACGCCATTTTTCGAGCCCCCCATCCTGGCGTTGGCGTGGGCTGTTTTTATCGGCGGCGCTTTACAACTCGTTTTCCAAGTGCCTTTTCTGTTACATCTGAAATTATTACCCCGCGTCCGTTTCAAAAATCCTGATACCGGCGCCTGGCGGGTGATCAAGTTGATGGGGCCGGCAATTTTTGGTGTGTCGGTCAGCCAGGTAAGTATGCTCATCAATACCATTTTTGCTTCATTACTGGTGACAGGGAGCGTTTCCTGGCTTTACTATGCGGATCGCCTGATGGAATTTCCCGCCGGGCTGCTGGGCGTGGCATTGGGCACGATTCTGCTGCCCTCGTTAGCCAAACATTACAACAGCAACAGCACTGAAGAGTACTCGCGTTTGTTGGATTGGGGATTGCGAATGACGATCGTGCTCACATTGCCGGCTGCGCTCGCATTGGCTTTTCTGGCGATACCTCTTGTCACGACGCTCTTTCATCATGGCGCTTTTACTGACCACGATGCCTTGATGACGCGCGAAGCCCTCATCGCCTACAGTATCGGTTTACCGGGAATCATTCTGGTCAAGGTACTGGCACCGGGATTCTATGCCCGCCAAAATATCAAAACGCCGGTGAAAATTGCCATCGTCACATTGATTGCCACGCAATTGATGAATCTGGCCTTCATCATTCCATTTCAGCATGCCGGACTGGCGCTGGCGATTGGCTTTGGAGCCTGCATTAATGCCGGATTGTTGTATTACCAGTTACGCAGCCATGAGATTTATCAGCCGCAGCCGGGCTGGCTGATTTTTTTCTTGAAGATCATCGCCGCTGTGACAGTCATGGGTATTGTGCTGTGGTTTACAACCGGAAGCAGTGCTTCATGGCTGGCTGATTCCGCCATGACGCGCGCCGGGCGGCTCAGTCTGATCATTCTGGCGGGTGCCTCCAGTTATTTCGCCGCACTATGGCTGCTTGGCTTTCGGCTGAGAGATTTTACCCAGCAGCAGGCCATATAAGATTCTCGCCCCGTTGACTGACCGATTATCTTTTGATGTGACATACTTAAACTCTCCTCTTATAAAATTAAATATCACTCCTTACTCCTTTCTGAAATTCATGATAAATAAGCAGAAACATATAATTTTTTTGGCATTAAGCGATGGAGGATTTTCGAAGTGAAAATAACGATTGTACTATTTCTAATATTCTGCATTTCCTCTATCAGTCATGCTGGGGGAACCCTAAAGGTTGAACAAGCCATAATTCAAGGTAAGGCCATCAAGGTTGGAGAAGGAGCCGATATCGTTCAGAGCAGGATCAAAGCCGACCAATTCGTTTCATCAGGTTACAGTTATGGAGACACTAGCAAAGGATATTATAAAGATGCCGATACTACTTATATTATTACTTACGGTCCCCCTAAAGACGGTATTGGTGCTTACATAGTAAGACAAATCGAAAAGGTCGCCGGAAAGCAGGAAAAGACAGTCACTTCTTCCCCCCAGCCAAGCAAAAGTATATCTAAAGCCGGACAGTCAGTGACTATTGGCACACTTGCCGACACCGTGCTGGAAAGGCGTGGCAAGGCAATATCGGTAAAGCAAGCAGGGCGTGATGAAAATGGTTTGCTCGTAGAATGGCAGTACCAAGACGCGACATACCTGATGGGGCGGCGACTTCAGGGTGGAATTGAAGCCTACCGCGTTATTAAAATTACACCACAATAATGAGATAATACAGCGTATTACAATCCTCCAAGCTGATTGGGATCCGTAGGCTACCTCGGATTAACTCTTCGTTATAAAAAACTCCATTTATCAAAATCGACGATGCTGTCAGAAATCGGTTTTGTGGTCATCGCCATTCAAAAAGCATTCGTTATTACAACATCGTGACCGGCATCGTAATTTCCGTCAATCTCTCATCTGAGAAGCCAATTCCAACGCAAGACGCTGCAGCATCTCCGCGTCCTCTAGCCCTTCGAGAAATCGTTGCGGAATTCGCGATAGTCCCACCTGAGCACCGACGAGTGCCCCCGTAAGAATGGCACGCGCCTGATTCTGTCCACCACCGTTTACCGCATGCAGAACAGCAGACTCAAAGTCGCTCCGGAAACGAGCAGCTAGATAATAAGCCGCGGGAAGTTGATGATAAATTGCACATGGCATGCCATACACAATCGACACTTTCCACGCAGGTTCAATCACGATATTGGGATCCGCTGCGGCTCTCGCCATATAGGATGGGGTGAGCAGCGCGTCAGGAGAAGCAAATCGTCCGGCGCGCGGAGGATCCGGATCACCTGGACGCGGCGGTTGCAAATCAGCAAAGGTAACGGCATGAAACGGCAATTGACCCGACTTCACGAGTTCCATTAGCTTGCCCGATAGCGAGCTATCCAAGGCATGTCCTTGCACCAGCATACCCAGCACCGCTGCATAGGCAACCGTCATTGAAATCACGGTATCATCGATCTGAGTAAGGCGGCAATTATTAGCAACGGCCATAGCCAGCTCAGCAGTCTGAAATGCATAGCGGACAGCGATCGCCAGCGTGCGCTCGATCGCCTCGGTGTCATCCGCATGACCGGCCGTTCGTCCCCACGGCAATTGCTGCTCCACGCGCCGCCGCCATGCTTCCCGGATCGATTGACTGGTATAACCGCCAGGCCCATTCATGGGCGTACCGTCGATGAATGGAAACAGATCTTCATCCATACGGCGGCAGAAATCCGCTTCGTTATATTCGCCCTGCTCAACCAGGGAGTGCATCATCAGCTTTAGAATAATCCCAGCCTGGGAAAGCTGGCCTGCTTTTCGTCCACTGTGATAGCGGCCGGGCTTGGGGTCGGTATAGGTGGTGATCCATTCTCCATAATCGCGCCGAAGCTCGGCGAGATCGTAATACCAATGCGGGCCGAGCGCCAGCGCATCGCCAATCCATGCACCCATGATGGCACCAGCTGCACGATCCTGCACAACAGTTGATTCAATCATGAGAAACCATGCTCCATTGCAAACTCAAATTCCAAGAATCCGCTCAAGCTTGCGCGTTGCAATCAATGATCAGCAATGATGAGAAAATCAGTGTTTCTTTTTGTCTTTCTCAATCAGCGCATAGGCTGAATGATTATGAATCGATTCAAAATTTTCCGACTCAACGATATAAGCATCGATACGGGTGTCGTGATTCAGAACTTCGGCGATATCTCTGACGATATCCTCGACAAATTTTGGATTGTCATACGCCTTTTCAGTGACATACTTTTCGTCCGGCCGCTTCAGCAAACCATAGAGTTCGCAAGAAGCATTCGTCTCGGCAATCCGGATGATGTCTTCGATCCACACGAAACTGTTGGTACGCACCGATAGGGTGACATGCGATCGTTGATTATGTGCGCCATAATTGGATATTTTCTTGGAACATGGACACAGACTCGTCACCGGAACGACCACTTTCATGGTGAAGAAATATTCACCGTTCTTAATCTCTCCAATGAAAGTTATTTCATAATCCAGTAAGCTTTTTACCTGAGAAACCGGCGCTGATTTATTGATGAAATAAGGAAACGTCATCTCAATGTGACCGGAATCGGTTTCCAGTTTTTCGATCATTTCCCGCAAAATGACCTGAAAGGATTCGACCGAAATTTCCCGCTCATGGCTGTTGAGAATCTCGACGAAGCGAGACATATGCGTGCCTTTGAAATTATGCGGCAAGTTGACGTACATGTTAAACACTGCAATCGTATGCTGCACCCCGCCATCTTTATCGGCCACAATGACCGGATGACGGATGGCCTTGATACCCACTCTGTCGATTGCAATACGCCGGGTATCCGGTGAACTCTGCACGTCTGCAATAGGTAAATCTATTTGTTTATTCATAGTGATCTCCCGTGCAACGAAGAAATTTTCGGCGCTGTACTTATGATAAAGAATTTATGAGGATTCGCCTGAAAAAACTGCTTGCACTGATGTAATGATACCTTTTTTATCGAGTCCGCAATCTGCCAGCATTTGCGCGTGATCACCCTGATCGATGAAAACATCCGGCAGTCCGAGTTGTAAGACTTTGACGACGATGTGCTGGTTGTTGAGTGACTCGGTGACGGCGCTGCCGGCGCCACCCATCACGGTATTTTCTTCCACAGTCACCAATAATTCATGACTCGCTGCCAAAGATGCCACCAACTCATCATCCAAGGGTTTGACGAATCTCATGTTCGCAATCGTTGCATTGAGTTCTTCCGCAGCTTCAAGACAGGGCGTTACCATACTGCCAAACGCCAGCAGCGCAATTTTTTCGCCTTGACGCCGAATTTCTCCCTTGCCGATGGGTAGTGCTTGCATTTTCTTTTGAACGTTTATGCCCGGCCCAGTTCCTCGAGGGTAACGCACTGCAGTCGGAGCATCCAGTTGAAACGCTGTGTACAGCATCTGCCGGCATTCATTTTCATCGGAAGGCGCCATCACAACCATATTCGGAATACACCGCAGATACGACAGGTCAAAGCTGCCGGCATGCGTAGGTCCATCGGCTCCGACCAAGCCCGCCCGATCGATAGCAAATACAACTGGCAGATTCTGGATCGCGACATCATGAATCAATTGGTCGTATCCCCGTTGCAAAAAAGTAGAATAAATGGCAACCACCGGCTTCAGACCATCACAAGCCATGCCTGCGGCAAAGGTCACCGCATGCTGTTCTGCTATCCCGACATCAAAATAGCGCTCGGGGTATTCCTGAGAAAAACGCACCAGTCCAGACCCTTCACGCATGGCCGGAGTAATGCCAATCAATCGCGTATCGCGCGCCGCCATGTCACATAACCAATCTCCGAAAACCTGCGTATAGGCAGGTTTTCCATTAGGCTTGCTGACAATGCCTTTCTTCGGATCAAACTTGCCAACACCATGATATAAAATTGGATCTTCTTCAGCAACTGGATAGCCTGCGCCTTTGCGGGTAACCACATGCAGAAACTGCGGGCCGTCCAGATGCTTGATATTCTTCAGCGTAGTAATCAGAACATCCAGGTCGTGACCATCAATAGGCCCAATATAATTGAATCCGAATTCTTCGAATAATGTGCCGGGCGTCACCATGCCTTTGACATGTTCTTCAGCTCGCTTGGCCAACTCCAGCACCGGTGGCACAACGCCAAGCACCTTCTCACCCGCGCGCCGCGCCGTCGCGTAAAATCTACCCGACATCAACTTCGCCAAATAATTGTTCAACGCACCGACCGGACGGGAAATCGACATATCGTTATCGTTCAGGATAACCAGTAAATTGGCATCCATCACCCCTGCATTGTTCAATGCTTCAAAGGCCATGCCTGCGCTCATGGCGCCATCGCCGATGATTGCAATCGCGCGCCGATCGGTTTTATTCAATTGCGCCGCGACTGCCATTCCCAACGCAGCGCTGATCGACGTGCTTGAATGAGCCGTGCCGAAAGCATCGAAATTACTCTCGTCACGCCGCGGGAATCCGGCAATGCCTCCATGCATGCGCAGCTTTCCCATACCTTCTCGCCTGCCTGTCAGTATCTTATGCGCATAAGTCTGATGCCCAACATCCCACACCAATTGGTCATGCGGGGTATTGAACACATAATGCAGCGCGATCGTCAGTTCGACCGTTCCCAGATTGGAAGATAAGTGCCCTCCGGTTTTTGCTACCGAGTCAACCAGAAAGTTGCGTAATTCCTTGGCAAATTGCGGTAACTTTTTTTGTTCCAGCTCGCGTAACTGAGAAGGCGAGTTAATGGTATCTAACAATGGATACATTCAAGACCTGAAAAAAATTAATGATAGAGAGAACTCAGAATTTTCGTTTAATAATAAAATCGGTTACTTGGCGCAAGCGCATCGCGGCTTCACCAAAACCATCAAGGGCTTCATAGGCATCATGCTGTAGTTTCTCAGCCAGTTCACGTGCTTGAATAATGCCGAGAATACTGACATAGGTAGGTTTATTATTCTCGGCATCCTTACCGGCGGTTTTACCTAAAGTGGCGGTTGTCGCTTCGGCATCAAGCAAATCATCCACCACCTGGAACGCCAGCCCGACACATTTGGCAAAATGATCGAGCCTGGTCAATTGTTCTTCATTCAATTGACTGCCGCAACGCGCGCCCAGCATCACGGCAGCCCGGATCAATGCGCCGGTTTTGTGAATATGCATGAATTCAAGTTCAGGCAAACTCAGCGTCTTCCCTACGCTGTCCAGATCGAATGCTTGCCCCCCTGCCATGCCTCGCGACCCCGAAGCAAGCGCCAACTGAGCAACCATGTCCAATTGAGTCCGCGGATCATCCGATAGGCATTTCTCCGCCAATATCTCGAACGCGAGGGTTTGCAAACTATCGCCCGTCAATAACGCTGTAGCTTCATCGAATTCTATGTGGCAGGTCGATTTGCCGCGCCGCAAAACGTCATCATCCATACAAGGCAAATCATCATGTACCAGTGAATAGGCATGGATAAGCTCGACTGCTGCCGCTACTACAGTTACACGCTCGATATCTGCACTGGCGAGTTCGCCGGCTGCGAATGATAACAGCGGTCGCACCCGTTTTCCTCCTCCCAGTACTGCATAACGCATGGCTTTATGAAGGCGTACGGGAACACAATCCGCCCCAGGTAAGCGGGATTCCAGGAAGGTTTCGATACGTGCCTGACTATGATTGGTCCAATTCTGGAAATCAGCGATCATCAGCATCAGGCCGTGAGAAATTTTTCAACATATCAGCTTCGAGTATCTTCACTTGTTGCTGTGCAGCCTGCAATTTGTTCTGGCAATAGTGCAATAATTCGGCACCTCGCTGATAAGCTGCCAGAGACGCTTCCAGAGACATCTGACCTGCCTCCATGGCAGCTACAATTTTTTCCAACTCAGCGGAAGCCGCTTCATAACTTTCAGGGGCTTCATAAGTCTTGGGTTGAGACAAAGCAGTATTTTTTGAATTCTTGACCATACATTAAGCACACACTCAAAATGAATAGAAATGAAGTGCTTCTATTATTAAACGGACAAAAATAACGCAACTAATGGCATTCGGTCAATTCAAATTTAAGTCCAAACAGTCATTGCCCTTCAAAACCGTCGAAGAGAAGGTTGGTCAGTTCATGCTGGGTATTTCTTGAAGGTTAAATGATGAGCGCTCATTGATTCGAATATCGACAATCTCTATTTGACGGGTGTTTATCCGCATGGGTGCAAACAAAATATCATTATTGATACCTTTGCTCCACTATGGCAAGATACGGTCCACTGACTATACGGTCGACGGTTGTCCTTGACCCTAAAATTCATGAGTTGAATTTTAACATATCGTTAATGCGATGAAGAATGCTCTTCTTCAAACCTTGATGACGTGTTCATTCGTTTCAGATGACGTAAACTCTGATTAAACTAACGAGGGCAGCGTTTTTCTGAGTATTCCCAGAACGCCGTCGCGTAATTCTTCTTGCAATTTACTTACATCGAGACGACCTTGAACGAAAATATCAATCAAATTTCAAGCTACTTTGAAACAGTGCCTTTATGGCCGTTCGTTTTATTTGGATTATTGGGATTGGTGGCGGTTTTTGTGGAAATTCTCAACCGCAAACGCCGCGCCAGCGCAATTGACAATTTTCGATATACCATTGAAACAGAATTAGCGTGGTTGTATCCGGAGCATAAAGGCTGGCCCCCCAATATCAATACCTATCTTTGTTCACGATTGCCCGAGATGCAGCAAAATTTTGAAGTCCTGCGTGTCTTCATTCCCCAGGATCAACTGCTCAGCTATAACACCGATTGGAATAAATTCCGCGATTTCTGCCGCACCATTTCCGATGAGCAATGCGCTGCCGGGCAGCCTTCATCAGCCAGCAATGCCAATGATTCATCAACAACTTCTGCAGAACCTGATCCGAAAGTAGTCTTTCATCAGCTTGTGGAAAATTTGCTCAAGCATGCATCACGCTAAAAAACGTTGAAAAATTAGCAAGAAACGACGAATAGGCAAGGAGGAAGTATTGAAAGTCATAGCTCACAAATGACAGATGGCTCATTTGAGCTTGATTCTAGCGCAGCTTGGCACTCAATCTGGTCGGGCAAGTAGTTTTCAACGTTTCCTTAGAACGCGTTTCTGAGCATTCAAGATCCTAGCTAAGCACGATCTCGCCTTTGTCAATTGCAATCAAGTTCTGTAGTTGAAATTGAAGTACGATGATGGAAGTACAGTCATTCCGGAACAACAGCGACAACCTAGATCTCTACAATGGATGCACCGATTCTTCTCTCAATCTCATGACTCGAGTACATCATTCGACTCGCAATCAATCGTAAATCATCTAGCCCACCTCCCTCTTCTCCAAGAGATAATCCTCATAATATGCTGCATCACGGCATTTTAGTGAAATAAGTCACAGCCACTCCCTGAAAAACATACTCAGATAACACTCATAGTGGATAATTACCGAGCATACGCATTAACATCAGGTTTTTTAGGACAGTAGGATTTTACCCACACATTCAAGAAATTATTTTACATACGACAAAGAACATCGCTATTCACTCCACCACGACAAAGGAGAAAAAAATGAACGCTTCATGATCACTTGCTTGTATGTGTTTTGGTATTTTCCGTGAGCATTTTCAAAAGATCACTTATTTGAACTATCGTTGTTCTTCACAGGAGAGATGTATGAATTGCGCAAAAATAAAAATATTTGGCCTTACCCTGCTGGCATATAGCCTCAGCACAGCGGCTCATGCTCAGACCATACCCATTCCGAAGGGTAAAACTCCCAATTTCACCGCTCAAACTGTACCTCAATCAACCGGTTCCCCCACCAAACCAAAGATAGAATTCTCCCCTCACCGGATCATTGTTAAATTCAAGAATCAGTCTGCAGCAAGTTCTAATGGACTTCAGTCAGCGGAAAATGCGGCTGAAAACCTCGGTTCAACTGCGATATCAGCACTCAGCGCCATTCAAGGCAAGGTAGTTAAAAACTTTGCAAATATTGGCGCACAGGTCGTGCAAACACCTCTGGCTGCCGGCAAAGCAATTGAGATGCTGTATCGCAGCGGTGCCGTTCAGTACGCCGAACCTGACTACAAAGTGCGCGCGATCGCTACCCAACCCAATGATCCGCTTTTTTCTGAATTGTGGGGATTACATAATACCGGCCAGGTGTTTGGCGGTACCCCCGATGCCGATATCGACGCACCAGAAGCCTGGGCTACTCGAACGGATGCGAGTCAAGTCATTGTTGCCGTGATTGACACCGGCGTCGACTATACTCACCAGGATCTGAGCGCCAACATGTGGAAAAATCCAAAGGAAATTCCCGGCAATGGCGTCGATGACGATGGCAATGGCTGGATCGATGATGTCTATGGCATTGATACCTGTAATGACGATGCTGATCCTGCGGATGACCATTTTCATGGCACGCATGTCAGCGGCACGATAGGCGCCAAAGGTAATAATGGCATCGGCGTGACAGGGGTAGCGTGGAAAGCCAAGATCATGGCGCTCAAATTTCTCTGTGACGATGGCTTCGGCTTTACATCCGATGCCATTGACGCGATCAATTATGCGCTGGTGGCAAAAAGCACCAATAATTACACACGCATGATTCTGAGCAATAGCTGGGGCGGCGGAGGTTATTCTCAGGCGCTGTTCGATACCATTTCAATCGCTAAAGGATTAGGTGTTTTATTTGTAGCTGCTGCCGGAAATGATTTCCTGAATACCGACAATTCAATCTCTTATCCTGCCGGCTACAACGTTGACAACATTATTTCCGTCGGCGCCAGTGACGCGAGTGACGATCAAGCTTGGTTCTCGAACTACGGCTGCAACAGCGTGGATGTTTTTGCGCCCGGAAACGGTATTCTCAGTACCATGCCGAACGATGAATATGACACTCTTTCCGGCACATCCATGGCTACGCCGCATATCAGCGGCATCGCTGCAATGGTGTGGGCAAATTCACCCGAAAAAAACTGGAGATCGATCAAAAGCGCAGTAATGAATAGTGTCAATCAACCTGCCTCGATGAGCCGGCTTAGCGTAAGTCAAGGCCGCGCAAATTTGCGCAAGGCACTACAGCCAGGCGCAATGACCGAGCCAACCATATGGAAAATCTCACCCTCATCCGCTATTCCGGGCGATACCATTACCATTACGGGTCATAATTTCGGCACCGCCAGCGGTAAAGTCGACTTCAATGGCAAAGCACTGACCGTGCTAAGCTGGTCGAATACCGTCATTCGAGCCAAATTGGCAACCAGTAACTTAGGTGCAGGTACTTTGAAAGTCATTTCCGCCAACAATAATATCGGCGATGTCGGAGCCTGTTTCGAGGCCTCCTTCAAACCCAGCGTCGTGGGGCAAACGCTGATACCCCGCGCCTGGGCCAGCAGCGCCAGAGTAGGAGGAAAATACTGGGTGATAGGCGGTGAAGCGCCTTGGGGCATCACGGGTACGGTCGAGTCGGTTGCGCTCTCCAATTTTGTTTCGACGATGAGTTCACAATGGACAATGCCGATTCCTCTCAGCAATACCGCATCTGCTGCGGTGGGTTCGAAGATTTATGTCGTTGGCGGCTACCAGCCTTATACCGGAACGTTGTCGGATAGCGTGCAAATATTCGATACCGTAACCAAAACCTGGAGCACCGGCGCACCACTACCTCAACCGTTGCTGCAAGCAGCGATAGTGTCTGTCAATGGCAAACTATATGTATTCGGCGGCTCCAACCTATCCAGCATCCTCAATACCACTTATATCTACGATCCGGTAGACGATAGCTGGTCAACAGGTACTGCCAAGCCCACTCCAGCATCGTATGCAACGGCTACCGTATCCGCTAGCGATACGAGAGTGACAGTGACGGGCGGTTTCTCGTGCGATTTCTATGGCTGTGAGCAAAATGTCGCCGAGATATACGATACCGCAACGGATACCTGGACACCGATCGCCAATCTGAAACGCAGTCGCGCGGGTGCGGCTGGCGCTTTTTATAAAGGCAAGCATCACGCACTGTTTGGCGCCAGCGCTGGCACTTCGGGCGAATACTTCAATGGCAATACCTGGGTTGAAGCCATTTCCGGCCCTCCTTTGTTTACCGCCACAGCCACAGCGTGCAGCTCCTGCAATGCGATTGTGATTCTCACGGGCTATGACCAGTCGGTCTCCAACTTTAGTACCAATATCTGGTCACTAAAGGAATAAAGC
>NZ_QRCB01000048.1 GCF_009833095.1 Nitrosomonas sp. JL21 | reverse complement strand
CTGCCGACAGCGTGCTCAATCTGTCGGATACATCCAATACCCTGAAACTCCACGGCAATGCCGGGGATCTTGTGACGGTTCAGGATGATGGCTGGGTCGATGGCGGCGTGAAAGGGTTTTATCACATTTATACAAATGACGATGCGGTGTTGCTGGTGGGTGCAAATTTGATGATCGAGTTTGTGTAAAGGAAAAAAGGAAATCACTTTAGCGCAGTATTGCCTATCGTCGATTAGATAAAGCTTCTATAGGAGTTCTTAATCATGGCCATAACAACAATGAATTTATCCAGTCTTGATGGCAAGAATGGTTTTCGTCTGAATGTGGTGGAAAGAGGATATTTCGGGGGGGTTACCAGCGTCAGTGCCGGAGATGTCAATGCCGATGGTTTTTCTGATGTGATAGTGGGGGCTGGTTCTGCGAATTCGATCGCCGGCGTCACGTATGTGGTGTTTGGCAAGGCTGACGGGTTTGATGCTGTATTCAAAGTATCCAGTCTCGACGGCAACAATGGTTTTTCCCTCAAAGGAGAGGAATCATATGATGTTGCCGGTTGGTCAGTCAGTGGTGCAGGAGACTTCAATGGTGACGGATTTGAGGATGTGATTGTCGGAGCCCCGGGACGAGGTGGATATGGCCCTTTCTCTAGTTCAAGTTATGTGGTATTTGGCAAGGCTTCAGGGTTCGGTGCTACGTTAAATCTTTCCAGTCTCGACGGTAATAATGGTTTTCGCTTGGATGGAGTGGCGCTGGATGATTATTCCGGTTATTCGGTAAGTCGCGCAGGGGATATCAATGGCGATGGTTTTGATGATGTGATAATTGGGGCGCCGGGGGCTGGCACCAGTTACGTGATATTTGGTAAGGCGTCAGGCTTTGACGCAGCTATGAATTTATCCAATCTCGACGGCAGTAATGGTTTTCGTTTTAATGGTTCGGGTAATTCGGTAAGTAATGCCGGGGATATTAATGGGGATGGTTTCGAGGATGTGATTATTGGTGCTCCAGGAGCTAATTCAAACGGTTCTGGCTCCAGTTACATCATTTTTGGCAAAGCTCCTGGCTTTGGTGCTGCGCTGGATCTGTCAGCTCTCGACGGTGAGAACGGTTTCCGGGTGGATGGAGTTGCTGCGGCTGATGTATTGGGAGAGTCAGTCAGCAGTGTTGGGGATGTGAATGGTGATGGCTTTGATGATGTGATTATTGGTGCTCCTGGCGCTGATCCGAACGGTCAGCGTTCGGGCTCTAGTTATGTAATTTTTGGCAAAGCTACCGGTTTTGAAGCCACGATGAATTTATCGAGTCTTGACGGCAGCAACGGTTTTCGCCTGGATGGAATATCCCCATTTGATTTTTCGGGTTCTTCAGTCGGTGGAACCGGAGACTTCAATGCTGATGGATTTGATGATGTGATTATCGATTCCAGTTATCTGATATTTGGTAAAGCTTCCGGATTTGGTGCCACGCTTGATCTGTCCAGTCTCGATAGTGATAGCGGCTTGCGTCTTGATGGTGAGGGGGTGGCAGTCAGCAGTGCCGGGGATGTCAATAATGATGGTTTTAATGATTTGATTTTGGGTAGCACCATAGTAGATTACACCCGTATTGCCTTCAGTTACGTAGTGTTTGGGACTAATCATTTAGATGGAACCCTTACTTATGTGGGAACACCCGAGAATGATGTTTTCTCGGGCACTCCCGTAGATGAACTTTTTGAAGGAAATGATGGTAACGATACGCTAATTGGACGTGGCGGGAAGGATGTATTTAAAGGAGAAGACGGGGATGATGTAATCGAAGTACTTGACCTTGGCTTTCAAACGCTCGATGGCGGTATCGGTACCGATACCCTTAAGCTGAATGGCGCAGGAATCCACCTCAATCTGGCGGACTTTCACGACACGATCAATAATATCGAAACAATTGATCTGACGGGCAGCGGTGACAACACAGTGACGTTTACCTTGCCTGATCTGTTCAGTTTGTCGGAAACTAGTACTTTTACGATCGATGGCAATGCGGGTGATCGGGTAATTGGAATTGGTAATGGTTGGGCGGAAGCAGGTATCGACGGGGATTATCGTGTTTTCACCAATCGTGGGACGGTGGTTCGAGTAGATGCTGGGGTGTATGTTAATTCACCTGCGGGAGTCATGAGTGTATCCAGTCTCAACGGCAGCAACGGTTTTCGTATGGATGGAGAATCGCGAGGGGACTTTTTGGGTTTCTCAGTCAGTAATGCAGGCGATGTCAACGGTGACGGCTTCGATGATGTGATTATTGGCGCTCCCTATGCTGATCCGAACGGAGATTGGTTAGCCGGCTCCGGCTATGTGGTGTTTGGAAAGGCGTCGGGTTTTGATGCTGAGATGCATTTATCCAGCCTCGACGGCAATAACGGCTTTCGTTTGGATGGAGAAGCGGAGTTTGATATATTTGGCAAAGCGGTCAGTAGCGCTGGGGATCTCAATGGGGATGGCTTTGATGATGTGATTATTGGCGCTCCTTGGGCTCCGAACGGCGGGCGTTCCGGCTCTACTTACGTACTGTTTGGTACAGCATCTGGATTTAGCGCTGAGGTGAATTTATCCAACCTTAACGGAAATAACGGTTTTCGTCTAGATGGATCGCCATTTGATGATTCGGGTGATTCGGTAAGCAGCGCCGGGGATGTCAATGGAGATGGTTTGGCAGATGTGATTATTGCTGCCCCTGGCTCTGATGGTGGGTATGTGGTGTTTGGCAAAGCCTCAGGCTTAGATGGTGGCATGAGTCTGTCTAGTCTAGACGGCAGCAATGGTTTTCGTCTCAGTGGGATCACTTCAGGTAATAGCACGGGCGAAAGTGTTAGCAGTGCCGGTGACTTCAATGGCGACGGTTTCGATGATCTGATTGTCGGTGCTTCCCCGGTTAACTATGGCGGCTCTGGCTCTAGTTATGTCATATTTGGGAAAGCTGCTGGTTTTGCTGCCACCCTGGACTTATCCCGACTCAACGGGAGCAATGGTTTTCGTCTGGATGGAGAACCGCAATTTATCTTTGAGAGTCATTCGGTCAGTAATGCAGGAGATATAAATGGCGATGGTTTTGATGATGTGATTGTGGGAGTCCGGTATGCTAGCCTGAACATGAGTTCTAGTTACGTAGTTTTTGGAAAGGCTTCCGGTTTCGACGCCGTGATGAATTTGTCCAGCATTGATGGAACTAATGGTTTTCGTCTAAATAGTAAGCTATCAGAAAATACTGAACGTCGTGACCTATCAGTTAGCAATGCAGGGGATTTCAACGGTGACGGTTTTGATGATTTGATTATCGGCAATTACGAAGGCGGGCCTTATGGAGGTGGGCGCTATTTTGGAGCGAGTTATGTTGTATATGGTAAGGTTTCCGACTTTGACGCTACTTTGGATTTATCCACTCTGGACGGCAAGAACGGTTTTCGTCTGGATGGGACGCCCGGTGACAAATTCGGTTCGTCGGTCAGCAGTGCTGGGGATGTTAATGGTGATGGCTTTGATGATTTGCTTATCGGTGCTAAGGGACTCACCTCGAATAACAATTTCTCGGGTTCCAGTTACATAGTATTTGGTAGAAGCAATTCTGGCGGCAGTAATGTGATTGCGGGCACACCCGATGATGACCTCCTTCGTGGCACCTCAGCTGCAGAACTCTTTGAAGCCGGGGACGGTAATGACATTCTGATCGGTCGTGGCGGCGCGGACGTGTTCCGTGGTGGCGCCGGGGTTGACCAGATCAAGGTGCCTGACCTCAATTTTGCATCCATCGATGGCGGAGTGGGTACCGATATCCTGCACCTGGACGGCAAGGATCTGCATCTGGATTTAGCGAATGTGGG
>NZ_QRCB01000047.1 GCF_009833095.1 Nitrosomonas sp. JL21 | reverse complement strand
GTTAAAAATGGGAGGATTACCCATCGACCATGTGTCATTGGGCCGTTCTGGCACAGCCAATGGCTCCGGGGGCTTTATTGCACCACTACTTTGGCACTTTGATGCCGTTTAGGGTAGCGGACGTCCACTCCATTATTTTTACACCGCTATTTATGCTTATCAGCAGATAAGCATTCCTATTTTGCTGCTTAATGACAATAAATGTCATATTGAATCGGCATGGAATGGATATTGGCATAGATTATCAAAGCGACCGCATCGACCAAGACAATTAAATAACCCCGCCGTAAGCGGCAAAGTATTTTTGCTCAGAATAACACAAGCTGATAAACCGAGAAGGTCGGTGGCTACACCCCACAAGGAAGGCCTGGTGGTCGGCATGCGTAGTTTGCCCGGCAATCCATGCGACGGTCCACGCTCCCCGAAGCCATTGAGCAGATCACCATCCTGACTGACCAGAAACCCGAGGCCGTGTTTGTCGACAAGGGTTATCGCGTGTCAGCGTTAAGGGGGTGGCGATCTGGCGCAGTGGTCAGAAACGCGGCGTCATACAATTGATCAGGAAAGCTATTCGCTGACGAAGCGCTATTGAGCTTGCGACCAGTCACATGAAAAGCGAAGGTCAACTGCGGCGAAACTGGCTCAAGGGCATCTCGGCGATGCCCCAATGCCGTTCTATGCGGTGCCGGGCGCCAATCTACGGAGATTCTGCGAGCCATCTGGCTTTTTTGTCCTTGGATGCTGTGCTTCTCGACTGCCTAGACTAATTGGATGTCCGCAACAATCGCTTTCGCGTCAGGTAATCTGGCAATCAAATCAGGTGCTGCAGAACAATCATTGACTTTTCCGCCGGTGATTTTAAACTCAACTGGCAAGCCATAACTATCAACTACCAGGTGAATCTTGGTGGTATTACCTGCGCGGCTTTTTCCAATCGCTTGGGGTTCCTTGTTTGCTGCCCCTGCACTATGCTGGTGCGCTTTAACATAGCTGCCATCAATAAATTTCCATTCACAATCCGGATCAATAACCAACGTCTTGAAAATCCTTAATCATTTACTGTTTAACGACCACGCATTAAATCTTTTGTAGATGGAATTCCAGCATCCGAATGTTTTGGGTAAGTCTCGCCATGGACAGCCAACTCGCATTCGATACAGCATTCCTTCTACCGTCAGGCGCAAATTGCGCTTGTTATAAATCGCTTCTTGAAGCAAAATCTTTTCCAGCTTCGACCAGAACTCATCACTGAGCATCAATCGGGGCATCGCAAACTCGTCTTAATGGTGGTATAGGACTCAATATTACGAGTTTGCTTCTTTCCTTGAAATACTTATCTCAAAACGTCAACAGACCCTAGTCTAAAGCTTAAAATTTTTTACTCCCAAGATATTTTCTCTATGTAGCATCGTAGATAATAAATACATTAAATAACAATGAGTTATTCAGATAAAATTTTATTTTAGTTTTTTTCTCACTAACCGTTAATTATTACTATTCATAGAGTAATGAGTATGAAATAACGACATTAACAATGAACCTTAGTATTGGTTATGAGCAATAAATCCATTCATTACCATGCCCAACAAGCATTTACACTAGTCGAACTGCTGGTGACGATCGCGATATTGGCGGTTGTGTCGACGGTTGCCGTTCCGGCTTACACAGATTATTCAGAACGAATCAAAGTTGAACAAGCGATCTTCGATATCAGCAAAATTGAAATGCGTATCGAAAGCTATATTCCGACAGGACCGAATCTTTATCCAAATTCCCTGGCTGAAGTTGGTATGGATGGCCTTATTGATCCATGGGGCAATCCTTATCAATATTTGAATCATTCTAATCCCAATATCAAGGGAATCAACGGGAAAATACGCAAAGACCATAACTTGCATCCCATCAGTTCAGATTATGACTTGTACAGCATGGGAAAGGACGGCAGCAGCCAGTCGCCGCTGACAGCAAAAGCAAGCCGTGATGACATCGTTCGCGCTAATAATGGCCGTTTTATTGATTTGGCATCAAAATATTCGAGCTAAATAGTCCAATGAAAATAAAAGATACTCTATTGCGCAGTCAAGTTGGCCGTAGGATGTTGATATTTTTTATGCTGTCAACGTTCATTCCCATTTTCGCTTTGGCACTTCTGTCATATTCGGAATCGAATGACATGCTACTTAAAAAAGCACATCATCAACTTAATGCAGCGGGTGATACATACAATAAAGCCATTTACGAGCGCTTATTGATGATTGAGCAATTATTCATGGATAGTACGCAGTTTTCTGATGAATCTCATCTTCCGGAGATAGGGAGTCAGTTCAAACAACGGTTTCGCAATTTGGCAATTGTTCTTTCCGATGATCAAGTAATGAATCTGTATGGCACACTGTATCTCACGGAAAAAATTAGTTTGACGGCTAGTGAATTACGGCATTTATCGCTTGAACGCTCGATCATTAAAATGCAAAAGGCTGGGACAGAGACCAAGTTACTGTTTCTCAAAGCACTGCACGTGGATGCTCCTGAGAAAGGTATAGTCATTGCAGAAATTGTTTCGGATTATGTGTGGGGCGACCCCAGCGCATTTGCTTACAATTTGGAGCAATGTGTTTTAAGCAACCAGTACGTAACGCTTTTTTGCGCTCACCAAAGTGATATCTCATTAAAAAAAGAATTTATCGAGCCTATTACTCAAGAAATTAAAGGAGAGTTTGATTGGTATAGTAATCATGAACATTATATTGCCAACTACCATGAGGTTTTTCTCGATGCGCATTTCATGACACCACGCTGGTTGGTCGTATCGATGCAATCCAAAGCGGATGCGATTGGCAATACGTCTAACCTTAATACGATTTTTTGGGGCAGCGTGGGTTTATCGATATTGCTCATCATGTTGTTCAGCATGATACAAATTCGACGTATTCTCGTGCCACTGGAAAAATTGATTGAAGGAACCCGACGGCTGGGAAATCATGATTTTTCTTCTCATATCGATGTCATCAGTTCGGATGAATTCGGCGAACTGGCAACATCCTTCAATACCATGACCACGCAAGTAGGTGAGCAATTCGAAATGCTGACTGCGTTGTCGCGTATAGATCAGGAAATATTATCGGGCCTGAATATCGATAAGATTGTCTACTTGACATTGATTCACATGAATAAGATTGTTAAAGCAGATGTGGTCAGCATTACTGTACTCGATCCGGATGATGCCGGAAAAGGTTATGTATATGAACTAGCTATTAAAGATCACTCTGTGATGACTGCTGATTGCAAAGTTTTAGATTCCATTCAACAATTGCTTCAAAACCATTCCAAAGGAATGTGGATAGATTGCACTGCCTTGCAGCAATTACCTCTGGAAGAATTATCGCGCGAAGGGCAGGGAAAGAATTTGGCATGCTCATTTCTGCTGCCTTTAAATTGGAATCACCAGTTGGTCGGATATGTTTTGTTAGGTTTTGTTCACGCGCTTAGCAGGAGCCAGGAAAACATCCAATACATCAATGATTATGCTGATCGAGTTGCAGTGGCGCTATTCACCAAAAATCGTGAAGAATTATTGCTGCGTCAAGTACGTATCGATGCATTGACGGGTTTGCCCAATCGCTTTTTGTTTATGGAACAATTGCAGAAGGAAATTGCACAGAGCCAACGGGGCGAGCGTAAATTGGCTGTGCTATATGTTGATTTTGATCGATTCAAAATGGTTAATGACAGTTATGGGCATGCGATTGGCGATGAATTACTGTGTGAAGCCGGCGAACGTTTTCTTCAATGCATTGATGCAGGAGATACTGCGGCTCGTCTGGGAGGTGACGAATTTGCGGTCATTGTCTGTGACTTGGACTCGAGTCAGGCCATTCAATCGATAGCCCAGAAGATTATTCTCGGTCTGGCTGAACCCTATTTCTTTCGTGGCGAGCAAAATATACTTACAGTGAGTATCGGAATTGCTGTCTATCCCCAGGATGGAGCAAATACTGCCGATTTGATGAGAAACTCCGACATCGCTTTGTATCGTGCTAAAGCGAATGGGGGTAATCAATTTGTTTTCTTTGAAGAAAGCATGAATACCGAGATCAGTAAGCGTTTGATGATCGAACGAGAAATGCGAAAGGCCGTTTCTGAACAACAATTTGTGTTGCATTATCAACCGCAAGTAGATCCCAAAACAAACCGTGTTCGCGGTGTTGAGACATTAGTGCGCTGGAACCATCCGGAACTTGGTTTTGTGCCTCCCGGCGTGTTTATTCCGATTGCAGAAGATACGGGATTGATTATCGACATCGGGCGTATCGTACTCGATGGAGCTTGCAGGCAGTACCGTGAATGGATTAATCAAGGCATTTGCCTGGACTACGTTGCTGTTAATGTGTCGGTCAAGCAGTTTCGCCAGCCTGATTTTTTCCAAATGGTTGAGAGTGTTCTGAAAAGAAATGAGCTGGATCCACACTGTTTGGAACTTGAGATTACCGAAAGTGTTTTTATGGAAGATATGCAAGAAGTGTTGAGAATGTTGGAAAAACTTAAACACTTGGGCATTCAACTTTCAATCGATGATTTTGGCACTGGCTATTCTTCCATGTCATATCTGGAGCAGTTGCCATTTGATACGCTTAAAATTGACATCTCATTTGTGCGTAAAATCAACGAGAATGGTGAAGGCGGTACAATAGCAGCTACCATTGCCGCCATGGCACACACTCTTGATAAAAGAATCGTTGCTGAGGGTGTTGAAAATCAAGCTCAGTTAGAATTTCTGAAAAAATATGATTGTGAGCTGATTCAAGGTTATTTTTATTGTCGGCCATTGCCCGCTGATGAACTCGCCAATTTTGTGGCGCAGAATCATGCCAAAAACGCTCATTTTATTCCCTCGCATCACCCTCATTCACAGCCTATTCGACTTGTCTCAAACGCTCCGTCTTAATCGTTTGCAGCAGAATTAACAATTATTATCAGTCTCTGAAATAAGTGCCTAAGCCATTTGAGTAATTAGCACATTAAAAAAGAAACAGCCTGGAGACATCACAGAAGGGGAAGATGTTCCAGGCTGTATTTTACGATCAGTAAGAGGGGTATTACTGACCGAGTGCTGCTGACCTCTTATCGTGAACGGCAAGTTCTGGTGGATTGGGCAACCGTGAATCCATTCTCATTGATGAGTTGTCCCGTGACTGTTCCGTGAATGAAATTGCGGCTGATACGAGTCGCACCTGCAGCCACATCACCTGGATCGCTATCAAAATCAAATTCTACTTCATCGCCAGTGGTTGATTTAGGCGCAGATTTCTTTGTATTGCTGCCAGATATAATTTTTGCAGTGTAATTACCTGCCACAAGATTAGTGCCATCGACAGATACTTTTGAACGATTGGCTCTTTTTTCGCACTCTACACGAATGCCTGCTGCATTTGCGTCAGCGACAGGAAGTGAGGTTGCGAATACCGTTAATACTGCGGCTAAAGCCGTTGAAGTTTTGATCATTGATAATTTCATTTTCTTTCTCCATTGATATATTGATTAATCAGATCGCTTCTTCCACTGTTCAGGCTGTGGAGTTCTGTGTGAATATTTCCCACGAACAATTGCGACTATACGTGGGAAATAATCCCATGTCAATAAGTGTGTCAGATATTTTGAGTTAATTTTTCGAGAATGTATTTAATTTATTGTTTTTAAATACAATTTATCTATAAGAAATTCATGGCATTGTTTTGTATCTAGTGGTGAAGAAAAATTGATTGAAGATATCGGAGACAGTTGAGCATCAAGTGTAAAAATATTTCTCTCCGTTGATTAACTGAAATCAGGAATGCATGAAATGAGTCATTGAAGGGATGGATTTCGAAAAAAGCGAAATATGCATATTTAATCCCTCATTACAGAGTCGACCGAGGTTCTATGGAGAACGATTGTGAGAAAAATGATGAAATTATTGAGCTGGAATATTCAGTGGGGAAAGGGCTTGGATGGATGTGTTGATTTGCCGAGAATTGTTCAGACCATCCAACGACAAGGCGATTTTGATATTATTTGCCTGCAAGAGGTAGCGGTTAACTTCGTTGATTTACCAGGAAGTCGGGGAGAAAATCAATTTGATAGGTTATCAAGTGCGTTAACTGGCTTTAACGGTATTTGGGGGGTAGCCACCGACATACCAGATAAATGCGGAGGCAGAAATTTATTCGGTAATGCAATCTTTAGCCGTTTCCCGGTAGGTCAAATTTGGCGCCATTTGCTACCTTGGCAAGCTGAATTGATGACTCCCAGCATGCAGCGTGTTCTGATAGAAGCAGTTATTTATACGAATCTAGGCGCTGTAAGAGTCATGACGACTCATCTTGAATATTATTCACAACATCAACGCGAAACCCAGATTAATGCAATCCGGGATTTACATCGAAATGCTTGCGCCATGTCACGTCGCGAATCTTTGAAAGAAGAAGAGGGAGGGCCATTCGAAGTTTTTTCTCGCCCAGAGCAAGCTCTGCTATGCGGAGATTTAAATTTTCCGGCTTGGGCGCTGGAACGTGAACAAATTCTTGCTCCCTTTGAAGATGCTGTACCCAATTTCTTTGATGCATGGTCAACCTTGCACCCTGATACTCAGCACTCACCTACCGTGGGCATTCATTCAGGCGACTTTGTCGATCGCCCCGAATGTTTTGATTATATTTTTGTAACCGATGGATTGATTCCCCGGCTCAGGACTTATGGCATCGATATGATGACACAAGCCTCAGATCATCAACCCATATGGGTTGAGTTTGAATAGATACAACGGATATAGGAGTTGAAATTGGATTAAAAAATACGGTGACCAAAATTTTCAAAGTAATACTGGTCAATTTCGTCGCGTGAGAACTGATGGTTTTGTCCGCCGCGCCGAGCGATTTTCAATGAACCCATCAATGAGGCAAGTTGACCTGCCATGTTCCAATCCATATGATTCACAATACCGTACAGTAAACCAGCACGATAGGCGTCGCCACAGCCGGTAGGATCGATGATTTCCGTCGGCGTGACGCAGGGAATCTCAAATTTCTCTCCATTGGCGTAAATGACCGAGCCTTGGGCACCCAAGGTAATAATCAATGCCTTGGCTTTGCTTGCCAACGATTCAAGATGGCATCCGGTGCGATCTTGCAGCATCTGACCTTCATAATCGTTAACTGCGATGTAATCTGCCATATCGATGAAATCGAGAAGTTCGGTACCATTGTACATAGGCAAACCCTGGCCCGGATCAAAAATAAAGGGAATCCCGGCTTCATGAAATTCTCGAGCATGTTGCAGCATGCCATCGCGCCCGTCGGGCGCTATGATGCCGAGACTGATATCGTGCGCATTTTCTACGGAATTGAGATGGGAAAAGTTCATCGCGCCCGGATGAAATGCAGTGATCTGGTTATCTGCCAAATCAGTGGTGATGAAAGCTTGAGCTGTAAAAGTATCAGGAACATGCTGCACGTATTCCTGAGTAATGCTCAACTGTTCAAATCGTGTGGAATAGGGTGAGAAATCATCGCCGACAGTCGCCATCATGACCGGTTCTCCACCCAGCATTTTTAAATTATAAGCAATATTGCCTGCGCAACCGCCAAATTCACGGCGCATTTCCGGAACCAGAAATGCGACATTCAGCATGTGAATTTTTTCCGGCAGAATATGATTTTTAAAATGATCCGGAAAGACCATGATATTGTCGTAGGCGATGGAGCCGCAAATCAATGTACGCATATTGTCTTAATATTGTATCTTCAAGCGCTTGGTTTCCAGGATAGATCCAGCTCCCTAGCTGCCTTGACATCATCCAATTTCCGTACCGGCATAGAATGAGGTGCCCCTTTGACCAAATCGGGTTGTAATTCGATTTCACGCAGGATCTCTTTCATTGATAAAACGAAAGCATCCAGCGTTTCTTTCGATTCTGTCTCTGCTGGTTCAATTAACAAGCATTCTGGAACCAATAAGGGAAAGTACGTCGTAGGCGCATGGTAACCTTTATCCAATAATCGCTTGGCAAGATTCATCGCAGTCACGCCGGTGTTATCCTTGATGTCTTTCAGCGTCACAATGAATTCATGACTTGCGCGACGGTTATCATAGGCGATTTGAAAGCCTGCTTTTCGTAATTCTGCCATCAGATAATTGGCATTCAGGGTAGCAAATTCAGAAATGCGGTGCATGCCGTCAACGCCCAACAGTCGAACGTAAATATAAGCGCGCAGCAGAACGCCCGCATTGCCCATGTGTGCTGACAATCGACCTATTGACTGGGGTTTGTCCTTCTCGGTGATCCAGCGATAGGTTTCGCCTTCCTTGGCAACGATCGGGATTGGCATGAAGGGTAATAATCGTTCGGCTACACCCACCGGTGCGGAGCCTGGGCCGCCGCCGCCATGAGGTGTAGAAAATGTTTTATGCAAATTAATATGAATGACGTCGAAACCCATATCGCCCGGTTTTACCTTTCCGAGCACTGCATTCAGATTTGCGCCATCGTAATACAGTAGCCCGCCGGCTTGATGTACGACACGACTCATTTCCGCCACATTTTTTTCAAAGACACCGAGGGTGGATGGGTTGGTCAGCATCAATCCGGCTGTTTGAGGACCCACGGCTGCTTTCAATGCTTCCAGATCGACATTGCCATCCTTGTCGGTTGCAATTTCTACTACTTTGAAGCCACACATCACTGCCGTCGCGGGATTGGTGCCATGAGCTGCGTCCGGCACAATGATTTCAGTACGTGCAAAATCACCACGAGATTCATGGTAGGCACGTATCATCATGACACCAATCAATTCGCCTTGGGCACCAGCCATCGGGGTTAAGCTGACGCCAGCCATACCGGTGACTGATTTCAGGATTTCCTGCAACTCATACATACAGGCGAGAAAACCTTGACCGGTGTCTTCGGGAGCCAGCGGATGCCGAGATAAGAATTGCGGCAACATGGCCAATGAATTACAGGCGCGAGGATTGTACTTCATCGTGCAAGAACCCAAAGGATAAAACTCAGTGTCTATCGAAAAATTCTTTTGCGACAAACGCGTGTAGTGACGAACCGTATCCATTTCCGATACTTCGGGCAGAAGTACAGGGGATTTACGCAACAGATTTTGCGGGATAGCGGATTTACTCGCCGGTTTGATCGGTGACTGTGAGTAATTTCGACGGCCTGGACGTGAGTGTTCAAATATCAGCATGATGTGTAATTGCGATCGTTAATTTATTTTAAGGCGGCTAATGCGGCTTCATAATTGGGTTCATCGGCGATTTCAGGAACTAATTCGGCATGAATTACAGTGTCGGATTCATCCAGTACAATCACTGCCCGGGCTGTAATGCCAGCAAATGGGCTGTCAGCTATGAATACGCCATAATCTTTCATGAAATTGGCGCCGCGCATTGTCGATAGCGTGATCACCTTATCTAATCCTTCGGCATCAATGAAGCGGCTCATCGCGAACGGCAAATCAGCCGCAATGATCAAAACGACCGTATTTTTCATATCGCTGGCTTGCTGATTGAATTTGCGAGTGGAAATCGCACACACCGGTGTATCTAAGCTTGGGACGATGTTGAGCACTTTCTTTTTGCCGGCGAAATTCGCTAAAGTGGTATCGATCAAATCTCTATTGACTAGTGAGAATGCAGGTGCTTTTTGTCCAACCTGAGGGAATGTGCCTTCAATTTTGATGGGTTTACCTTTGAGAGTGACCATGGTGTTTCCTGTATGAAGAATTGAAAAGATCGTTACGAGCTGAGCGCATGTTTCAAGGCATCGGTATAAGCACGAATGTCAGTCGCGGTTTTGGTTTCAGTGGCGCAGACGAGTACTGCATTGCCTAAGTCAGGATAATATCCGTGCAGATCCAAGCCACCAACGATGCCTTTCTGTTTCAATTTTGCCAGTACACCAGCAGCTGGAGCTGGTAGACTGAGTGCCGCTTCATGGAAGATGGTGCCGGTGAAGATTCTTTTCACACCCTTGATGGCTTCTAATTGGTCTACCAAATCTAAAGTATTTGCATGTGATTGCGCGGCGACTCGGCGCAATCCTTCCGGTCCCACCAAAGACATATAAATTGTTGCAGCAGTGACCATGAGACCTTGATTGGTGCAAATATTGGAAGTGGCTTTCGAGCGGCGAATATGCTGCTCACGGGCCTGTAACGTCAGTACGAAGCCCGATTTATTATCCAGATCTGTGGTACGGCCGATGATACGCCCAGGCATTTGACGAACCAGATCATTCTTGCACGCCATGAAGCCAAAATAAGGGCCGCCGCTGGATAATGGGATACCTAATGGCTGACCTTCACCTACGGCAATATCAGCACCTTTGCTGCCCCATTCACCCGGTGGAGTCAGTAACGCTAGAGCGGTCGGATTGACTACTCCGATGGCGAAGGCATTTTTGCTGTGTGCCCAATCGGTTAAGGCATCGACTTGTTCCAATACACCGAAGAAATTAGGTTGAGGTATGACCAGTGCTGCAAAATCCCCATGATTGGATTGGGCCAATGATTCCGGTAGAACTTGGCCGGATTCGGGGCAGAATGGCAACTCAACCACTTCGATTTTCTGATTGCTGACGATTGCGCGAACGACTTGCCGATATACAGGGTGTACTGTTTGCGGTATCAGGATACGCCGTGAGGTCTTATGGGATCTCACCGCCATCAGAGCGGCTTCTGCCAGCGCGGTTGCTCCGTCATACATACTGGCGTTGGATACGTCCATACCGGTCAATGAAGCCATCATCGTCTGATATTCATACAATAATTGCAGAGTACCTTGACTGGCTTCAGCTTGATATGGCGTATATGACGAATAGAATTCACCCCGCGTCGTAATCTGCCAAACTGCAGCAGGGATATGATGTTCATAAGCGCCTGCTCCAATGAAATTCTGGTAAATCCCATCCTTGCCGGCTCGCTCCATCATCAGGCGTGTAATTTCCATTTCGCTGAGACCGGCGGGAACGCCTGTCAATTGACCACTGATCAATTCCTTTGGAATTTCATCGAAAAGTTCTTCAATTGTTTTGGCGCCAATGCTGGCCAGCATGTCGGCGATATCTTCTTCGGTATGTGGAATAAACGGCATGATTAATTAAATAAAACGTGAAGTAATGGTGTAAAAATAAGGAAGCGCATTCAATTCAGCAGAAGTCGATTTTTTAATGATCTTCGCTATCGACCAATTCCGTGTATGCAGCGGCATCAAGCAATCCATCCAATTCAGCGGCATTGCTCGGTTTCATTTTGAACAGCCAGGCAGAATAGGCATCTTCGTTGATTTTTCCTGGCTCGTCCACTAATGGGGAATTTACAGCCGTGACTTCGCCCGAAAGAGGTGAATACACATCGGCGGCTGCCTTCACGGATTCCGCGACCGCACATTCTTCTTTTTGTTTAAGAACGCGCCCGACTTCTGGTAATTCGATGAACACCATGTCGCCCAGCAGTTCCTGGGCGTGATGGGTAATACCTATGGTAACTGTTCCATCAGCTTCAGATTTTACCCACTCGTGGGACTTACTATATTTTAATTGTGTTGGGATGCTCATTTTTTCACCTCAGATAAAAGAAATTCATTGTTACAATTCTAAATTAAATCATAATCTTACCATTTCGCACAAACGGGTATTTCACTACGTTGGCGCGTAGCTGTTTGTCACGAACAATCACATTGACCTCATCGCCGATTGTTATTTGCATGGGCATGCGCGCAAGCGCAATGGATTGGTTCATGGTCGGTGAAAAACCACCACTGGTAATTTCTCCCTGATACTCGCTACCATCTTTGTGTCCAACGACATGTTGATGACTCCGTAATACGCCACGGTCGATTAATACCAAACCAACGAGGTGGTGTGTGGTCGAGGTATTCAATAAGGCATTTTTGCCGATGAAATCACGCTCGCTCTTCAGATCAACAGTCCAAGTCAGACCCGACTCCATAGGATGCTTGGTTTCATCCATATCTTGGCCATACAAATTCATACCTGCTTCTAAACGTAACGTGTCACGGGCTCCTAATCCTGCCGGGGCAACTCCGGCAGCATGCAGTGCTTTCCATAATGAAGGTGCATCAGCAGCGGGAAGAATAATTTCGAAACCATCTTCCCCTGTGTAGCCAGTCCGTGCAATGAAATATTGACCGACGGCAGCCGATTGAAATTGTTTTAATTCTTCGGTGAGGGATTGAGAACCCGGGATCACCTGCCAGACTTTGGCGCGCGCATTGGGACCTTGCACGGCAATCATGGCTAAATCCCGTCGTGGAGAAATCTCTAATTGAGGTGCGGACTGGTCACGTTGTTTGAGCATCCAAGCGACGTCTTTGTCCGCAGTTCCTGCATTCACGACGATGCGGAACCAAGTTTCGGATAAAAAATAAATGATCAGATCATCGATAATGCCGCCTTGGGGCGTCAGCATGCAGGAATATAACGCTTTTCCCGGAAGTGTAAGTTTATCGACATTGTTGGCAACCAAGTGACGTAAAAAATCACGTACCTGAGGGCCTCTGATATCCACTGGCAGCATGTGTGATACATCAAACATGCCGGAATCCTGGCGGATTTTGTGATGCTCATCTAATTGCGAGCCGTAATGTAACGGCATATCCCAACCACCAAAGTCGACCATTTTGGCATTCATGTCACGGTGGACGTGATTAAGGGGTGTCATTTTCAGCATGAATATTCTCCCGGAAATAAAAAAGTCATTTTCACAATGACTTATCACCCCTCTGTCCTTTTTACCTGAGAGATTTACAGATCAGAGTCTGTGTGCCCCTTCGGTGGCCGAAAAATTCAGCACTCTCCAGATTGCCTGTCATAAGCGGTTCATTTGGAACAAGTTGGACTTGACCATGCCTGAGCGATTCCGGGGGGTTACGCCTTCGGCGGCGCTGAATCAGCAGCGCGCTCTCCTGCCTGGACCTGTATGGCAAAGTGCGAACTATACCTTAGTACGAATGATGAATACAAGACATTCAGATAAATTTTGTCGTTAAATTCAGATGATATACGATGTTTTTTAAAGAATGCCTCTAGATTGATTGGAAGGGAATATGGCTATGAAAGAGTTCGCGCCACTTCTGTAGTTTCGTTACTCGGTTGAGCCAGATGATATGTTTTATCTGCGAATGTATAAATAAACCGTCAACTTGATATTTGCCATAATTCAGGCCATCTAAAAATGATAGGGGGAAGATGATAAGGATATGATTGTTGTAAATCTCACGAATGATTTTTCTTATTATGAATTCGAGCCAATTTATTTTCCCTTGACTACAACCCATTTTTATTTGGCTATAATGATCAGGCTTCAGGCTATTTCAATACAAACATGAGCACGAAGTTGGACATTAAGGAAACTCTGATTAATTGATTGCACGAGCGAATCGTTTCGTTGCGCGATACTTACTCCCTTGCTTATCTCGTTGATATGTCTCGGCTGTTGCATTTCGTGCGCCTATCGATTCATTTCATTTGCTGAAGTAATCAACGTTTCTTCAATACACACATTCAAATAACAAATTTATTGGCAAGCAGATGTAATTGATACATAGAGTAATGATTTCTTGATTTGTCTGTTGTCATCATTCATTTAAAGGGAGAAAAAATATGAGTATGGAAAGTGAGTTCAGAATGCGGTTTGGGGGATTCTGGAATTCTCTCATTTTATTGTTCGTAATTATTGTATGCCTTCGGTTTGCTAGCCTCGAGCTAGCGCAAGAAAGCTTACCAGAAAGGGTGCATTGTGCGATTCATTTGTTTCTAGGATGTGTCGCAGCAGGTATTTTACTGGGGATCTTAAAGATATTCTTGTCGTTTTCCAATCAAACCTATACTCGCGCTCCGGCTTCGGCAAATTTCGTGCAGGGCATTAAATATGGCATCGTTACAGGCGGCTTATTGATTCTGATTGTGGGAATGATGCAGTTGAATAATTTTCTTGGCGTATTTCAGCCAATAGCCAATGGAATACTTGCCAAATTAACTGCAGTATTCGCTTAAGCGGAAGCTCAGACGAACTGTTGAGTTAGTCATGCAGTGTTAAATCAGACTCAGGATGCTCATTTACTCCTCGTAAATTCATTGTTCGCCTGATTCCGCGGCATCTAACTGTTGCTCGTCTTTTTAAAGGCCAGATCAACTGGCCTTTAATTTTTAAATGAAACTGTCAATATGCGCTTTACAGGGGATGTGGACATTTGGGGCATAGATTTGACAAATCTTGGGTAGATTTCGATCAGATATTTTTAGATCGACAGGTTTTCCAGGTCATTTTGCGCGTTCTTTCTGCAATATCGTATTCTGAGCAACGTGTGAGGTATTGGGAAAATCCTTGCTATAGTGCAATCCCCTGCTTTCGTGGCGCAACATCGCGCTTTTTACGATGAGATCGGCACTATCGACCAGATTTCGCAATTCCAGTAGATCGCTTGTGACTCTGAAATTCGTATAATATTCGTTAATTTCTTCACGTAATAATTCGATTCTCCGCTGAGCTCGCTGGAGGCGTTTGGTGGTTCGTACGATTCCGACATAGTTCCACATAAAACGCCGTAATTCGTCCCAGTTATGAGCGATCACAATTTCTTCGTCGGCGTCGGTCACGCGACTTTCATCCCAGGCTGGCAACCCAGGCAATAGCTGAGGAGAGTGATTTAGAATATCGATTGCCGCGGACTGAGCCAACACCAGGCACTCAAGTAGGGAATTACTGGCAAGCCGATTCGCACCATGTAATCCGGTGTGAGCCGTTTCTCCTATGGCATACAAATTGTTCAAATCGGTCTTTCCATTCTTATCTGTGACTACTCCTCCACATGTGTAGTGGGCGGCAGGAACGACCGGAATGGGTTCTTTGGTGATATTGATTCCCAATTCCAGACATCGCGTGAAAATAGTCGGAAAATGTTGTTTTAAAAAGTCCGCCGGTTTATGCGAGATATCCAGATAAACGCAATCCAACCCTCTTTTTTTCATTTCAAAGTCAATGGCGCGGGCAACAACATCGCGCGGAGCAAGCTCGGCACGTGAGTCATGCCGGAGCATAAAGCGATCACCATTCGGCAATTTCAAGAGACCACCTTCACCACGTACAGCTTCACTGATCAGGAATGATTTGGCATGAGGGTGATACAGACAGGTAGGGTGAAATTGAATGAATTCCATATTGGCAATCCGACAACCTGCGCGCCACCCCATCGAGATGCCATCGCCAGTGGCTGTATCCGGATTGGTCGTGTAGAGATAAACTTTACTGGCTCCACCCGTGGCGAGAATGGTGTCTTGTGCACTAAACGTATGAACCGTGCCTTTTTTCTTATCGAGCACATAAGCACCTACACAGCGTCGATTTTGCTGTGGAATTTGATCGTTAGACAATCTATCGCTCGTGATCAGGTCGATGGCAATATGATGTTCCAATACGCAAATATTGGGGTGATTACGAATTTTCTCGACCAAGGTGTGTTGAATGGCTTGGCCCGTGGCATCGCCGCTATGAATAATGCGCCGTACACTATGGCCGCCTTCTTTGGTCAAGTGGTAGCCGGTTTCACTGGTTTGATCAGAAGTAAAGTGCACGCCTTGATTGATGAGCCAGTGAATCGATTCCGAAGCATTCTCAACAATATAGCGGGTCATTTCCTGATCACATAACCCGGCCCCAGCAATTAGAGTGTCCTGGAAATGTTTCGTAGGAGAATCTTCGGAGGATAACGCTGCAGCGATGCCTCCCTGTGCCCATGAACTCGCCCCGGAATCAACTGTTTGCTTAGTAACAATGCAGATTTTTTTTTGATCGGCCAAATGAAGCGCCAGTGTGAATCCGGCCAATCCACTGCCGATAATAAGTACATCATAATGATTGTCGAACATTGGAATCGGATTGGTAGTCGTTTAAAAAAGTGTTGAGAAATAAGCATTGGATGATAGCAGACTCAGTCTGTTTTATGTTTTTATTCACTAGGCTCTGAGGTGTTTGTTTTTATGATTAAATTGTGAACTAACTCTGTAAGCGGATTGTCTTTAGGAAACGCTATAGTTAATTACCTAGTTCCCCAGATTTGATTGAATGGATATACTTGTTGGCTTATGTCATTATGCTGCATGTAGAAGATCAAGAATAAAACTGCACATTCATTCAAAAACAAAATGCTCAGGGAACAGGTGGTATGGGTGATCGGGAGGTCGATCAACAATTAGTAGAACGAGTTCAAAGCGGAGACAAGCATGCATTTGATCTACTAGTCATTAAATATCAGCGTAAGCTAGCGCGTCTGCTATCACATTTTATTCGTGATGCAGCGGAAGTTGAGGATGTAACTCAGGAAGCCTTTGTTAAAGCTTATCGAGCATTACCTTTATTTAGAGGAGACAGCGCTTTTTATACTTGGTTATATCGAATTGGTATCAATACCGCCAAAAACTTCCTGGTGTCGCAAGGGCGCAAAGTCCCGACCTTGCAAGAATTCGATAACGAAGACGCCGAGAGCTTTGAAGATAGCTTGTTAAAGGAATTGAATACTCCAGAGAGTGAACTGATGAGCAAGCAGATTGCTCAAACAGTTAATCAGACTCTCGATTCTTTACCTGAAGAATTACGAACAGCGATCGTTTTAAGAGAAATTGATGGATTAAGTTATGAAGAAATTGCGAATATCATGAATTGCCCAATAGGCACTGTACGGTCGCGAATATTTCGCGCCCGTGAAGCAATCTCTGAACAGCTGCGTCCTTTATTGGGTACTAGTAAAGACAAGAGGTGGTAAGGTGAAAAGCAAAATATCAGCATTTATGGATGGCGAACTTCTGAAGCAGGATGCGTCAACTGTTATTAAAGGATTGAAAGAAGATGGTGATTTACGAGAGGAATGGAAAACTTATCATTTAATTGGCGACGCATTGAGGCACTCATCCCGATTATCGACAGACGTTTCACCAAGTGTCAATCAGGTATTAAAAACCGAGCCGGTCATTTTTCTTCCCAATACATTCAACAATCCCAACCACGAAAAACTCAAAGTCCTTGCCTTTTCCGTTGCAGCTTCTGTCATTGCGATGATTTCAGCATGGGCACTCATTTATAACTCTTCGTATTCTCCTCAACCTTCACTCATCGCAGATAATCAGAAACAGAACAATAATTTAACAGCCGTACCTACATTAGTTACCACTCCTCCGATGATGAATACTTATCCACCTGCTGAAATAAATGACTATCTGTTTGTCCATCGAGAATTCTCTCCGGGCGGACATATGCGTGGACAAGTAACTAATGTGAACAGCGTGACTCAACATAATGAAAGATATGGTAGATGAATAGTCATAAAATAATCGGACTTTTTTTTTACTTGCACTTTGTTTTCAGGTCGCTCATGCACGAGACTTGCCCTCTTCATCCAGTGGTGCGCTTGAGTGGTTAAAAAGAATGGCCGATGCGCCACGTCAGCATAATTATGCGGGAACATTTGTATACTATGCCGATGATCACATGGAAACTACCCGGATCACCCATAAAGCCGATCAAGCAGGGGAGCGTGAAAAGATAGAAGTTCTGGATGGTTCGCCCCGCATCGTATTTCGCAATAACGATGAAATGAAGTGTTATCTTCCTGAGAGTAAGAAGGTATATACCGAAAAACGCTGGTTCCGCAAATTTTTTCCCAATCTACTTCCACAATCTTTTGAAGGTATCGATGACAACTATCACGTCACAGAAGTTAAGCGTGAACGTATAACTGATCGCGAATGCCAAGTTCTGCTGCTAACTCCAAGAGATTCTTTGCGATATGGTCATCAATTCTGGATTGATACTGAGACTGGTCTACTGCTGAAAGTGGCTGTGCTGGATGGAAACGATATCGTTGAGCAATTTGCATTTGTACAGCTTGAAATTGATAAAGAAATCCCGCCGGAATCACTTAAGCTGGATCAGTCCATTTTGAAAGGGGAGTGGCATGTTACTGATTTGGTAACTTCTTTTCTTAAAGAAGGCGAATTGAAGTGGCAGATCAAAAAGCTGCCCACAGGTTTCAAGAAATTAGTTGAAATGCGGCGGAATTTAACCGATAAATCACCATTGGTTGATCATGTTGCATTATCAGATGGGTTGGCAACCGTTTCAATTTTCATCGAAGCCCTTAAAAAAGATGCGCCTCCCCCTGCTCCCGGGTTCTTTACGAGTCGAGGAGCCATCAATATTTATGTACGAACCCAGGATGATCATAAGATTACAACAGTGGGGGAAGTTCCCGTGGAAACCATTAAATTAATTGGTGATTCCGTAATCAAGCAAGAATGAAAAACATATATCACCCCAAACACACATAAAAACTTATTTAGGATATTCCTAGGTCTGAATCGATATTTTCGATTTTATCGAGCGGGACTCTCATTTCAGTAATAAGCTTCGCATATATTAAAATTAATTTATTCTTATTTGATTGACTATGAACAACGTATTCATTGTAGTTACTGGTATGGCAAAAATAAAAAACATGCTGCAGTTGGCGATATTTTTCTTATTCCTCTCGTCGGCTGTAGTCTTTGCGCAAGTTAAGGAACTTCCGGATTTTACCGGGCTTGTCGATAAATACAGCGCTGCTGTCGTCAATATCAGTGCAGTACAGACTTCGAATGCGGTAAATGGCCAGATGCTTCCGGAGTTACCGGGTATTCCGGAAAATTCTCCCTTTTATGAGTTTTTCAAGAAGCATATGCAGCCTTTTCCTGCCCCGAGGAGATCCGAACCTCGCTCATTAGGCTCTGGTTTTATCATTAGTTCCGATGGTTATATTTTGACGAATGCGCATGTGGTGGAAACTGCCGATGAGATTACGGTAAAACTCAATGATAAACGTGAGTTTGCAGCTGAAGTGATTGGTACCGATCGAAAGACCGATATTGCCTTAATCAAAATCAATGCTACGGATCTGCCCATTGTTGCGCAAGGAAATCCTGAGAACCTCAAAGTTGGTGAGTGGGTAGTGGCGATCGGCTCACCTTTTGGTTTTGAGCACAGCGTAACAGCCGGCATTGTGAGCGCCAAAGGCCGTTCTCTTGCTCAGGAAAATTACGTTCCCTTCATTCAAACCGATGTGGCGATCAACCCTGGGAACTCGGGGGGGCCGTTATTCAATATGAAAGGGGAGGTGGTGGGAATTAACTCGCAGATCTACAGCCGAACTGGTGGATTCATGGGGCTGTCATTCGCTATTCCGATCAATGTTGCTACCGAAATTGCTGATCAATTAAAGGTTAATGGCAAAGTAAATCGTGGAAGGATAGGCGTGATGATTCAGGAGGTTACTAAGGAATTGGCTGAATCTTTTGGTTTATCTGAAAATAATGGCGCATTAGTGGTTACCGTTGAAAAAGGTGGTCCTGCCGATAAAGCCGGCATCAAAGCGCGGGACATCATTTTGAAATTTGATGAAAAAGATGTCGCTATCTCAGCTGATTTGCCTCGTATCGTAGGGAATACAAAGCCCGGATCAACCGTACCCGTGTATGTATGGCGCGATGGTTCTTTTAAAACCCTTGAAATAAAAGTAGGCGAGACTTCCACCGATGAGGGTGCAGATTCTCGCCGATTAAAACAAAATAAAAAATCTGATACTTCCAATCGGTTGGGGTTGGTATTAAGCGAAATTACTGCGGAACAGAAAAAACAACTGGAAATTACCAATGGATTGTTGGTGGAAGACATACAGCCAGGGATTGCGAGCCGCTCAGGAATACGCCTGGGCGATATCATTCTCGGATTCAACAGCAAGGATGTGGAAAGTATATCCCAATTCAATGAATTGCTGAGTCAGGCTAAGAGTGGTAAGAACATTGCGTTGTTGATCAAAAGAGGGGAGATCACCACCTTCATCACGATGAAGTTAACTGATGACGATAAGAAATAATCAAACCATTTCCTCTATGAAACCTCGATTCATCGTTTATGGGCGAGAAGAATGCCATCTTTGCCAGGATATGATACTTGCGTTGCATACTTTGCAACAGCAAGTATCATTCGATCTGCAAATCGTTGATATTGATTCAGATACAGAATTGATTGCCCAATATGGAGAAAAAATTCCGGTGTTAATATCTGCTGATGATCATCAAGAAATTTGTCATTATTTTTTGAATATGACAGCTTTAGATGATTATCTAGCCAAATTTCGTTAGAATGCTGCCTCCCTAAATCGCCCTTTCGCTATTGAGTTTCCGATTCGACGATTGATTTTTGCAATTGTTTTCTTTATAGGTAAGGCAATTTGCTGAGTATATTTTGATGCAGCATATTCGAAACTTTTCCATCATTGCTCATATCGACCATGGCAAATCAACGCTAGCCGATCGCATCATTCATTTATGCGGAGGATTGTCCGATCGCGAAATGGAAGAGCAAGTGCTCGACTCCATGGATTTGGAGCGCGAACGGGGAATCACCATCAAAGCACAAACTGCGGCTTTGCAGTATAAAGCGAAAAATGGTGAAACCTATCTGTTGAATTTGATCGACACGCCCGGTCATGTCGATTTTTCGTATGAAGTTTCCCGCTCATTGGCTGCTTGCGAGGGAGCGTTGCTGGTAGTAGATGCTTCGCAAGGGGTTGAAGCCCAGACCGTGGCTAACTGCTACACTGCGATCGAGCAGGGCGTAGAAGTAATCCCTGTGCTGAACAAGATTGACCTGCCGGCCGCCGATCCTGAGCGCGTCATCAGCAATATCGAAGAAGTGATTGGCATCGATGCGCAGGATGCTGTTCGAGTGAGTGCGAAAACTGGCGAAGGTGTGGCTGATGTGCTGGAAGCACTGATTGCCAAAATTCCCGCACCTCAAGGCGATCCCACCAAACCGCTCAAAGCGCTGATTATCGATTCATGGTTCGATAATTATGTCGGCGTCGTGATATTGGTCAGGGTGATGGATGGCATCCTTAAGCCCGGTGACAAGATTTTATTGATGGCTAGCAGGGCAGTGCAGTTATGTGAGCAGGTTGGCGTTTTTGTGCCAAAATCGGTATTTCATGACTCACTGAGTGCCGGCGAGGTTGGTTTTATTATCTCCGGTATCAAAGAACTGGATGCCGCAAAAGTCGGTGATACGGTAACTTCTGCAAACCACCCGGCCGACCAGCCGCTCCAAGGTTTCAAGGAAATAAAACCGCAGGTATTTGCAGGTTTGTACCCGGTTGAATCGAATCAATATGATGCATTGCGCTCAGCATTGGAAAAATTGAAATTAAACGATTCATCCTTGCATTTTGAACCGGAAGTATCGCAAGCACTTGGTTTTGGTTTTCGTTGTGGCTTTCTTGGTTTGTTGCACATGGATATTGTGCAGGAACGGTTAGAAAGAGAATACGACATGGATTTGATCACCACTGCGCCGACAGTGGTTTATCAGATTCTGATGCGCGATGGCAGCGTGATGGAAATTGAAAATCCTTCAAAAATACCTGATCTTTCCAAAATAGCCGAAATTCGTGAACCTATCATCACGTCGACCATTCTGGTGCCGGAAGAATATGTGGGTGCAGTGATTACCCTATGTGTCAGCAAGCGTGGTAATCAGGTCAATATGCAATACATGGGCAGGCAGGTCATGTTGACTTATGAGATGCCTTTAAACGAAGTCGTGATGGATTTTTTTGATCGACTGAAATCGACCAGCCGTGGCTATGCCTCGTTGGACTATGAATTCAAGGAATTTCGGGCATCGGATTTGGTTAAACTGGACATCTTGATCAATGGCGATAAGGTTGATGCACTATCGTTGATTGTTCATAGAAGCAGTAGCCAGTATCGTGGTCGAGAACTCGTGCAAAAAATGCGCCAACTGATTCCACGTCAAATGTTTGATATCGCGGTGCAAGCTGCCATTGGGGCACACATCATCGCGCGTGAAACTGTAAAGGCGTTACGTAAGAATGTGTTGGCAAAATGTTACGGTGGCGACATTACCCGTAAACGAAAGTTGCTGGAAAAACAAAAAGCAGGTAAAAAGAGGATGAAACGAGTGGGTAATGTTGAAATTCCTCAAGAAGCCTTTCTAGCAATTTTGCAAGTTGATGATAAATAATGATCGGTAAAAATAGAATTCTTATAACGGATAACCAGATTTGTTGGTGCGGTAATTCCTATAGTGATATGTATGTGGGATTTTCGAAAGGAAATCTATGAATTTTCCTCTGATTTTATTTATTTTATTGGTTATCACGGGGTGTATCTGGCTCTTGGATTCACTGCTGTGGAAGAAAAAGCGAAGCGCCGCTGAAAATGAACCTTGGTGGATTGAATATCCCAAGAGTTTTTTCCCCATCATATTGATCGTATTTACGCTACGTTCATTTGTCATGGAGCCTTTCAAGATTCCATCCGGCTCTATGATACCTACATTATTGATAGGCGATTTCATTCTTGTGAACAAATATACCTACGGAATCAGGTTGCCGGTGATCAATAAAAAAATAATCGATATTAATGAGCCCAAGCGTGGCGATGTATTGGTATTTCGTTATCCCGAGGATCCATCCGTCGATTACATTAAACGGGTCGTCGGATTACCGGGCGATACCATCACTTATCATAATAAGCGATTAATTATTAATGGAGAGACTATCCAGACAGACTACGAAGGGGATTATAAATATGTGGAAGCCGGTTTCGGATATATATATGCTGATCGTTTTTCTGAATACTTGGCGGAAGAAAGTCATTCAATACTGGTCAATCAGGATGTCAAAGGAATTCAATTTTCGAATGTCAGACAATTTGAGTTTCGGGAAAACTGTAAATATCGACGTACGGGATTCACTTGCGAAGTGCCCCCAGGAAGTTACTTCACGTTGGGAGATAACCGTGACAGCAGCAGCGATAGCCGTTATTGGGGATTTGTTCCGGAGCAGAATATAGTGGGTAAGGCATTCATGATTTGGTGGAATTTTGGAGATTTCAGTCGCATCGGACTAGCCATCAAATAACTGATCACGTTTTCTCGGGGGCATTTATGATGAACGTTCGAAAACAGCAGGGTTTGAGTCTATCGAGCTTATTAGTATGGGCAATCATCCTTACCGTAAGCGCGATTTTTAGTATGAAACTAGTGCCGGTCTATCTTGAACATTCCGTCATTGAGAAAAATCTGACCTCGATCGCCAAAGACGCCAATGCCGGAAATCTGGATATCAATCAAATCAGGATGTCATTCAGTAAATATGCGCAAATCGATAATATCAAATCCATCAATGGTCAAGATATTATTATTGACCGCGATGGTGGCAGAGTGAATTTGAGCGCAAAATATACGTCTAAAATTCCTCTGATCGCTAACATATCGCTGCTGATTGACTTTGACGCCATCAGCAATCCTTGAGCAGAATCCTGTCTGATGCAACGATGCACAGTAACCGAAAATTTTTACTTGACACGTTTTGTGAACGATTAGGATATATCTTCAAACGATCTGAATTATTGCAAGAAGCTTTAACTCATCGGAGTCACACCGGCGTCAATAATGAACGTCTTGAGTTTCTGGGAGATGCGATATTGAATTGCGCAATCGCTGGATTAGTTTTTCGTTCTTTTCCAGATGTACCCGAAGGGCATCTATCTCGACTTCGTGCTAGTTTCGTCAATCAGCGAGCGCTGTCGGAACTGGCGCTCAGTTTGCAAATGGATAAAATTATTCGTCTTGGTGAGGGCGAATTGAAAAGTGGTGGCAGTCATCGTTCATCCATTTTGGCTGATGCTTTCGAAGCAATTCTGGGGGCCATTTATTTGGACAGTGATTACACGCACGCAGAAATCGTCGTGAAGAGGCTATATTTACCTCTAATCGAGAAAGTGGATCTTAATGGACACGGTAAAGATCCAAAAACTCTATTGCAGGAATTTTTGCAAAGCCAGAAATTGGCATTACCAGAATATACTGTCGTGACCACGGCCGGTAAAGCGCATAAACAATGGTTCACAGTTGAATGTCTCATACCGATGTTCAATATTCGAACTATCGGTGAAGGAACAAGCCGCCGGGGTGCAGAGCAGGAAGCAGCAAAATTGGCCTACCAAGAAGTTTGCTTTTATCATTAATCCTTGATTTGAATCTGCTTGACTACAGATCAGATGCGCTTCAATTACGCTCAACCAGAATGACGACCGATGCCGATTTCCGCACTGGGTACATTGCAATCATCGGACGTCCGAATGTAGGTAAATCCACATTATTAAATAATCTACTGCAACATAAAGTCAGTATCACTTCACGAAAAGAACAGACCACGCGCTTCAGGATCAACGGCATTCTGACCGACCACCGAACCCAATATATTTTCGTCGATACCCCGGGCTTTCAAAAACAATATACCAATCGGCTCAATACAGCGATGAACCGCGTAGTGTCACAGAGCCTGCTTGACGTGGACGCTATTTTATTCGTCATAGAAGCGATGCAGTTTAATCAGCGCGATGCGGATGTGTTGAAAATTCTTCCTGCACATATTCCGATTATTTTAGTCATCAACAAAATCGATCACCTATCCGACAAAAGTCAGTTATTGCCATTCTTAAGCAAAATTGATACTGCTAGATTCGCGGCCCTCATACCGGTAAGTGCTGAGAAAAAAATTCAACTGACTCAATTGCTGGAAACTATCCGAGCGTATTTGCCCCTCAATCAACCTTTCTTTGACAAGGATGAAATAACCGATCGTAGTGAGCGGTTCATTGCTGGAGAATTCATTCGCGAGAAACTATTCCGTTTAATTGGCGATGAAATTCCCTATTCAGCAACGGTTGTCGTGGATCAGTTCAAACTGGAAGGCAGTTTGCATAAAATACATGCCACCATATTGGTTGAAAAACCCAATCAAAAAGCGATTATCATTGGGAAAAAAGGTGAAAAATTAAAACAGATCGCCAGTGAAGCCCGCAAGGATATGGAGCGTTTATTTGGAGAAAAAGTTTACCTGGAGGTCTGGGTCAAGGTTAAGAGTGGCTGGGCTGATGATGAAGCAGCATTGAGAAACTTGGGTTATGAATAATATACAAAATAATCAGGATTTTTTTGGAGGCACTGATCATGATTGAATTGGGCGTCAATATTGATCACGTGGCAACGCTTCGTCAAGCTCGCGGCACGACCTATCCTGACCCCATAGCGGCTGCGTTGATTGCCGAATCAGCGGGTGCAGATGCGATTACCTTGCATTTGCGGGAGGATCGGCGTCATATTCAGGATAGGGATGTCGAAATCCTGCGTGAGCGTTTAACTACCCGGATGAATTTAGAAAGCGCGGTAACCGATGAGATGATCGCGATCGCATTGAAAATCAAGCCTGAGGATATGTGTTTGGTGCCGGAAAGGCGCGAGGAATTAACGACTGAAGGCGGGCTAGATGTGGTCAAGCATTTTGATCAGATCAAGCGAGTATGCCAGAGATTGGCAGAAGCAGGCATCCGGGTATCGCTGTTCATCAACGCTGATCCATTGCAAATTGAAGCAGCTGCCCGGGCAGGCGCACCGGCCATAGAGATTCATACCGGTAATTACGCGGATGCTGTGACGCCTGATACGCAAAAGGAGCAATTCCGTGCGGTGCAGAAAGCTGTTCAAATAGGCATGGACTGTGGTCTAAAAGTGAATGCGGGTCATGGCTTGCATTATGAGAATGTTCAGGCCATTGCCGCCCTTTGCGAAATATCTGAACTGAATATTGGGCATGCTATTGTCGCACGGGCAATTTTTGTCGGCTTTAAGCAAGCCGTGGCGGAAATGAAGCAGTTGATGATTGAGGCACGCGCATGATTTTTGGGATTGGCGCCGATATCGTTGAGTCGGCGCGGATAGCGCAATCCCTGGATCGATTCGGCGAACGCTTTGCGCGGCGCATTTTGACCGACGACGAGTGGCTCGAATATCATGTCAGCAGTAAACCGGTATTATTTCTTGCCAGCCGTTTTGCGGCTAAGGAAGCGTTGTCGAAAGCGATGGGAACGGGTTTGCGCCATCCAGTCAATTTAAGTTATATATCGATCATCCACGATGATCTAGGAAAGCCTTACTTTGAATTTCATCCAGATCTGAATCGATTGATGAGTGATAAAGGCATCACGCAGCATCATCTTTCGATCAGCGATGAGATTAATATGGTATGTGCTTTCGTCGTGCTGGAAAAATAACGATGTCACTCGGTCCCGTTATGTTGGATATTGCCGGTACGCAACTGACGGAGGACGATATCCGGCGGTTGCAACATCCTCTGACTGGAGGAGTCATCCTGTTTTCGCGCAATTATTCCGATCAGTATCAGCTGGCAGAACTGACCCAGCAAATCCATGGCCTACGGAATCCACGTTTGTTGATTGCGGTTGATCATGAAGGAGGGCGCGTACAGCGTTTTCGAGACGATTTCACGCGCATACCTGCGATGCGCGAGTTTGGAAAAATCTGGGACAGACAACCGACCCGCGCCCGTCATCTCGTGCAGCAAGCCGGTTTTGTGCTCGCAGCGGAATTGAATGCCTGTGGCGTTGATTTTAGCTTCACGCCGGTACTAGATCTCGATTATGGACAAAGCAGCGTGATTGGCGATCGCGCTTTTCATCCTGATCCTCATGTTGTGTCATCGCTTGCGCTAAATTTGATGATCGGCCTCAAGAAGGGAGGTATGGTGGCGGTTGGCAAGCACTTTCCTGGACACGGCTATATTGAGGCCGATTCTCATTTGGAAATAGCGGTCGATACGCGCGAATATGCAGATATTGCCATTAAGGATTTAATTCCATTCCAGAGCATGATAGAGCATGGATTGGCGGGAATCATGCCAGCGCATGTCATCTACGAAAGAGTAGATCCGAAGCCGGCCGGTTTTTCCACAGTTTGGTTGCAGCGAATTCTACGTACTGAATTGCAATTTGAAGGCTGTATCTTCAGCGATGATCTGAGTATGCGCGGGGCTGGAAAGTATTTGCCATCGATGTGCTTACGGGCGCAGTCGGCGCTGAATGCGGGCTGCGATATGGTCTTGGTATGCAATGATTCTGCGGGTGCCGACGAAGTCCTGGCGTCACTGAAGTGGGAAATGTCCGCGTTGAGCATGGCGCGCCTTGCTCATATGCATGCGCGGAATATGTTTGGTTCAATGACCAAACTACGCGAAAATGGAGAATATGTTCAAGCGATCAAAGAAATTGGTGTCATTGGTTGTGAAAGCGAAGAATTACCTTGGACATAAATTGTTCGTTCATCGGTGCATTCGCAGGACTTGTCTTTTAGTCTAGAATTTTTTGGAAGTTTTTTATAAGTTTGAAGGTTTAATTATGGCTGAAATATTTGATGTAGCTGTGATAGGGGCAGGACCAGGGGGCTATGTGGCGGCAATTCGTTGCGCGCAATTGGGCTTGAATACTGTATGCGTTGATGAATGGAAAAATGCCAAGAGCAAGCCCAGTCTTGGAGGAACTTGCTTGAATGTAGGGTGTATCCCATCCAAGGCTTTATTGGAATCATCGGAGAATTTTCATCACATTCGGCATAAAGCCTCTGTTCACGGCATCGCTACCGAGGGTGTATCGATGGATATCCCGGTCATGATAGCGCGCAAGGATAAGATCGTTACCACCTTCACGATGGGGATCGCATCACTCTTCAAAAAAAATAAGGTTAAGTCCATGCACGGCAGAGGAACGTTGTTGAAGCGTGAAGGAGCGACAACGACATGGCAGATAAAAGTCACTGATGACGGTCAGTCTGAAATCATTGAGGCTAAACATGTGATCGTGGCAACGGGGTCGACGCCACGGCCTTTGCCGTTTGCACCGATTGACAATGATAGGATTCTTGATAATGCCGGTGCTTTAGCGTTGACTGAGGTTCCTAAACGGCTGGGCGTGATCGGAGCCGGCGTGATTGGTCTTGAAATGGGCAGTGTATGGCGCAGATTGGGTGCAGAGGTAACCGTTTTGGAGGCGATGCCAGGATTTTTGATGGCTGCGGATGAGCAAGTTGCCAAAGAAGCCAAAAATATATTTACCAAGGAAACCGGTTTGCACATCAATACCGGTGTTACGATCCAATCGGTCAAGATCTCCGATCAGGTTGTGATCGTAGATTACAGCAATTCCAACAATGAGCAGCAAACGTTGGAAGTCGATAAATTAATCGTGGCGATTGGTCGCATTCCCAATACATTGGGACTGGGCACCGAAGAGAATGGACTATTATTGGATGATCGAGGATTCATCGTGGTTGACCAATTCTGCCGTACGAATCTTGATCATGTGTATGCTGTTGGCGATGTGGTTCGAGGCCCGATGTTAGCCCACAAGGCTTCCGAAGAAGGTGTTGCCGTGGCGGAAATGATCGAACATATTGAAAAAGGTCTAACAGGCGACACTGAAGCCATTGATTTAAATACCATACCTTGGGTAATTTATACAGCTCCGGAAATTGCCTGGGCGGGAAAGAATGAACAGGAATTGAAAGCTGCCGGAGTTGCCTATAAAGTTGGTCAATTTCCCTTCATTGCCAACGGTCGAGCCCGAGCGATGGGGGAAACCAGCGGATTTATCAAGGTATTAGCGGACGAACAAACGGATCGTGTGCTGGGCGTGCATATGATAGGTCCCCATGTTTCCGAGCTTATTTCTGAGGCGGTCATGGCGATGAAATTTTCCGCCAGCAGCCAGGATATTGCGTGCATTGTCCATGCCCACCCTTCGCTATCGGAAGTGTTCCACGAAGCCGCATTGGATGTCGATAAGCGTGCTCTCCATATCTAATCGTAAAGAAGCTAACAATCTACTGCGCTCGGTTTTACCGAGCGTTTGAGTTAAGGATCAGGTTCAAAAGCTCACTTTTTATTTTATACACTGCGCGTGTTGAACCTGATTGTGTTTTGCCTGAAGTCCGCTCGCTACCTTTTTCAGAATTTCCTTATTGCGAGGGAGAAGATGCGGTTTTTATAGATTCGGTGATACGTGTTGGCATCGCGGCTAACGCTTTGCTTTTAGAAACATTGACCTTTGACAGGATTGACACTGCATGACCAGCGCAATTGATGAATACCGGCAGTTTTATTGACGACATATTCAGCCTTCAGTTGCTTGTTTTGTTCCGTAGTCAACGATACTTTTTCTGGAATGTATCGCTCCTGACTCCAGAATCGGATTCTGCAAAATTCATCGTCAGTGCGGCAGAGTCTGTTAATCGCAGCGCTATAGACAGTTTTGTCGGTGTGAACATCATGATCGACCAGTATCATATGAACTAATTTTCCAGAGGTACCCATCTCGATAGCACGAACAACACGCCAACCATGGCCGCTTTCTAACTGTGAATCAGAATGATCGTGGTCATGATCTTCTCCTTCATGAGAAAACGCGGTATGAGATAGAGAAAATACTAAGAATAATAAAGCGTTTGCTAAAAATTTGTGCATAAGTTCTCCTTAGCGGATGCCAATTAATTATTTATAAATATATTATTTGATATTTTAATCAACAGATTGATGCAGCAAAATGCTGTTCACTGAATCAATCTAGCCGCGGGGCAGTATACTCGAAATTTTGATTTTAAACATTATTGATCATTTGGTTGGGAGTACTAGTAGATTTAATGTGCGCCTAAAAAAGATAGTTTGATTTTGTCACTCGACAGTCCGTCCCATACCCACTGTGTCAGCATTCCAACCGAATTTGTTGAATCTGCCTCTTTATTTCAAGTAATAGCTATAATTGGCAAATAGTTGGAAGTGTGCTGTTATGAACACTGTCAACACGCTATAATTATCCGCTTTTATTCCATCTCACCGATAAACTCCGATATGTTGCAAGGAATTAATCTCGCATGTGTTCGCGGAGATCGCGAATTATTCAAAGATATCAATTTCTTGCTTGAATCCGGTGGGTTGATGCAGGTGCGTGGGCCGAATGGCAGCGGTAAAACAAGCTTACTACGCATGTTATGTGGATTATCGCATCCGGCAGCAGGTGACATCCTCTGGGAAGACCAGAATATTCGTGCTTTAGATAGCGATTTTTTTGCAGCAGTTACCTACATCGGTCATTTGAGCGGCACCAAGGACGATTTGACGGTACTGGAAAATCTGCAAATCTCAAGCGCGCTCGCCGGTATGGAAATCAGTACCGAACAAGCTAACGATGCGCTGCACTATATTGGGTTGAAAGGAAGGGAAGCGCTGCCTGTCAAAGTGTTGTCTCAGGGTCAAAGGCGTCGCGTTGCTCTGGCTCGTCTGCTGGTATGTAAAACTTCCCTATGGATTTTGGATGAGCCTCTCGTCGCGCTGGATGTGATGGCTGTCAAGCTAGTTCGGGGAGTACTGGAAGAACACTTGCAACAAGGAGGCATGGTAGTCATGACGACACACCAGGAAATCGACATTTCTGCCGCATCAATCATGGAATTACAATTGGCCTAATATGCTTATATGGATCATTAAACGCGATTTGTTGCTGGCGGTACGTCGTCAATCCGATGTGTTAACGACATTGTTTTTCTTCATTATTGTAGTGAGCCTGTTCCCCTTGAGTGTGGGGCCGGAAATGAATTTGTTGCGCACAATGGCGCCAGGCATAGTTTGGGTTGCAGCCTTGCTTGCTTCAATGTTGTCGCTAGGAAGAATGTTTTCCAACGATTATATAGACGGTACATTGGAACAAATGTTGCTGTCTCCTCAATCGTTATCGTTGCTGGTGCTCGGTAAGGCTCTTGCGCATTGGTTAGTCACCGGAATCCCGCTGGTTCTGATGGCGCCGGTATTGGGAATTCAATATGATTTGCCCGGAGATGCACTAGCTATTCTGACAATTTCTTTATTACTGGGTACGCCTGTACTCAGTCTGATTGGTGCCATTGGTGCAGCATTGACGTTGGGATTGCGAGGTGGCGGGGTATTGGTTTCATTGCTGGTTTTGCCTTTATATATTCCCATCTTGATTTTTGGGGCAGGTGCGGTGGAAGCCAGCATGGCAGGAGTTGGGTTTGATGCGCACTTATCGCTGATTGGAGCTTTCCTTCTGGTGTCGCTGGTATTTGCGCCGTGGGCGGCGGCTTCTTCTTTGAAGGTGTCATTGGAATAGGCTCTGCAGCTTTATTGACTGCGATTATGGAATATTTTTGCTTCATAAGCTTTTGCTCCTCCGTTTTTCACGGTCTGAATTGTGAAGAGAAAGCCATTCGTGATTTAGTGTTTTTGGTATAAAATTGGCGACTAAAAAACGCATCGAACACTGTAGAGTAGAATTCAGGACTCTGATAACTATAAAGAATTTAAAATTTAAATATGGCAATTAATTGGTTCAAATATTCATCTCCTGCAAGCTTTTATTCGCTGGCAGGCAAAATGATTCCTTTTTTTACTGTGATTGCGATCATTTTGCTGGCTGCAGGGCTTTATGTCGGTTTTTTTGTCGCCCCTACCGATTTTCAGCAAGGCGAAGCTTATCGAATTATTTTCATTCATGTTCCTGCTGCGTGGATGTCCATGTTTTTATATGTCGTGATGGCTTTTTGGGCAGGTATCGGTCTGGCCTTTAATACCCGATTGTCGGCAATGTTTGCTTCAGCCATTGCTCCAACCGGTGCTATGTTTACTTTTATTGCATTATGGACCGGATCATTGTGGGGAAAACCGATGTGGGGTACATGGTGGGTATGGGATGCCCGACTGACATCCGAATTGATTCTGCTGTTTCTCTATATTGGATTTATGTCCTTACAGGCAGCCATCGACGATCCCCGCAGAGCGGATAAAGCCGGGGCAATCATTGCATTAGTCGGGGTGGTAAATATTCCGATCATTTATTTTTCGGTGCAATGGTGGAATACCTTGCATCAGGGCGCATCTGTGAGCGTTAATCAAGCGCCTTCGATGGCTACGACGATGTTGGCAGGCATGCTGATCATGGTCTTTGCGAGCTGGATGTACTCGATCGCCGTCATATTGAAGCGGACGCGCATCATTATCTTGGAACGCGAGAGCCATACTGCGTGGGTGGCAGGACTGCAAAAAAAGGGAACCGTATCATGAATTGGTCAAATATATCTGAATTTTTTTCAATGGGGGGATATGGCCTTTATGTTTGGGGTTCGTATGGTGTGACATTGATTTGTATCGTCGGAGAGATACTTTTGATTAAAAATCGTCACCGAACTTTAGAAAAACAGTATGGTCTGACTCACGATATCAATAAAAAAGAGACAACACATGAAACCACGTCATAAGAAACTTGTAATCATTGCTTCAGCAGTTACGGCATTGGGTGTAGCTTCGGTTTTGGTATTAAACGCGTTTCAAAGTAATCTGGTTTTTTTCTTCAGTCCATCCCAAGTTGTTGCTAAAGAAGCACCCATTGGAAAAAGCTTTCGAATCGGCGGCTTGGTTACAGAAGGCAGTGTACAACGTGAAGAAGGCAGCACCACCGTTCGCTTTTCAGTGACTGATACAGTCGAAACCATTCCGGTCATGTATACCGGTATCCTTCCCGATTTATTCAGAGAAGGTAAAGGCATCGTCGCTCAAGGAAAAATATCAGCCAATGGCATATTCCAGGCCGACGAAGTCCTTGCCAAGCACGATGAAAACTATATGCCTCCAGAAGCAGCAGAGGCTTTGGAACAAGCAGCCAAAGCACAAAAAGCTTCACTTATTCAATAATGCATTCATATTCTTAGAACATACTCCTTTGATTCGTCAGGTTTGTTGTCTATCATAAAATCATTAACTTATAGTGTATAAATCATGATTCCAGAAATTGGTAACTTTTCTCTCATCCTTGCTTTGCTGCTGGCGATTACGCAAGGGACGCTTCCGATTATAGGCGCTACGCGCGGCATTCCTTCCTGGATCGCATTGGCCAGACCTGTGGTTCAAGGACAATTTGTGTTTGTGTTGATTGCCTTTTTGTGTCTAGGGTATTCATTCGTCAGCAGTGATTTTTCGGTAGAGAATGTCGCAAGGAATTCTAATACTGAATTACCGTTTCATTATAGATTAGCGGCCACCTGGGGTTCGCATGAAGGCTCTTTATTGCTATGGGTGTTGATGTTGGCGAGCTGGTCAGTTGCTGTCAGCGTGTTCAGTAAGCAATTACCCGATGACATCGTCGCGAGGGTACTCGGCATTCTGGGCCTAGTGAGCGTAGGTTTTCTTCTGTTCATGCTCTTCACGTCGAATCCGTTCGATCGCTTATTACCCGCAGCGATGGAAGGCAGTGATTTAAATCCATTATTGCAAGACGCAGGCATGGTGATACATCCGCCCATGCTGTATATGGGTTATGTGGGTTTCTCGGTAGCCTTTGCGTTTGCGATTGCCGCCCTGTTGAGTGGAAGGCTAGACGCCACATGGGCTCGCTGGTCGCGCCCCTGGACCATCGTAGCTTGGGTATTTCTGACGTGTGGAATCATGCTGGGAAGCTGGTGGGCCTATTATGAGCTGGGCTGGGGAGGCTGGTGGTTTTGGGATCCAGTGGAAAATGCGTCATTTATGCCGTGGTTAGTGGGAACTGCCTTGGTGCATTCTCTGGCAGTGACCGAGAAACGCGGCAGTTTCAAGAGCTGGACAGTTTTGCTGGCGATTTGCACCTTTGCGTTGAGCTTGTTGGGAACCTTCTTGGTGCGATCGGGTGTATTAACCTCTGTGCATGCGTTTGCAACAGATCCGGCCCGTGGCGTATTTATTCTTGTTTTTCTCGTGGTTGTCATTAGCGCTTCTTTAATTTTGTTTGCTTGGCGTGCTCCTAAAGTTGGACTGGGGGGGAAATTTGATCTTCTTTCGCGGGAGTCTCTGTTACTTGCAAACAACATCTTATTATTGGTGGCGGCAGGCAGCGTACTGCTTGGCACGTTATATCCTCTAATCATTGATGCGCTCGGTCTAGGCAAACTATCGGTAGGCCCTCCCTATTTTGAAGCCGTATTTGTGCCGATGATGACGCCGGCCATTTTCTTGATTGGCATTGGTCCGATTGCACGGTGGAAACAGATGAGCTTGCCAGCATTGGCGGTGCGTTTGCGTTGGGCATTTGCCGTCAGCGTCATTTCTGCTTTGGTTACTCCTTATTTCATGGGGGAATGGAAGCCACTGGTGAGTTTTGGTTTGTTGTTGGCATTCTGGGTCGTGCTGTGCGCGGTGGTTAATTTGAAGCATCGCCTCAGTAATAGTGGAGAAGGAAATATTTTCACGAAATTGGCGAGGCAGTCTCGTAGTTATTACGGCATGCATTGCGCGCATATCGGGGTGGCGGTGTTCATCATCGGTGTAACTCTGGTGAATGGCTATGAAACTGAAAAAGATGTGCGCATGGATATCGGCAGCAAAGTGACCGTGGGTGGCTATACATTTCAATTTGATGGAACAAGCGATGTCGTCGGTCCCAACTATAAAGCAGTTCGTGGCGATATCACCGTCATTCATGACGATAAGATCGTCCGCACGCTGCATCCAGAGAAACGCACCTATAATGCATCCGGTATGGCGATGACTGAAGCAGCCATTGATACCGGTCTATTCCGTGATCTCTATATCGCGCTGGGTGAGCCATTGGCCAATAACGCTTGGGTTGTTCGTGCGTATCATAAACCTTTCGTTGATTGGATTTGGTTAGGATGCTTATTGATGGCGATTGGCGGGATACTTTCTGTGACAGATCGTCGTTATCGACTCAAAGTGAGCAAAACGAACGTAACTGTGACCAAGCTCGCCGAAACGAAGAGCTCCAATGACGAAATTCCAGTGGCTGGCACAGTAACTTCATCCATCAGTCATTCTGTTCTGTCGCCGGAGACTAGAAAAGTATGATGCGATATTTGCTTCCCCTCATTGGTTTTATGATACTGGCGGCGTTTTTGTTAGTAGGGCTGACGTTGAATCCTCGACAAGTGCCATCGCCGCTTATTGATAAACCGGCGCCGGTATTTGAGTTGACTCAGTTGCACGACCCCGCCAAGATGATGGCTTCCGGTGATAATTTGGGCAAGGTCTGGTTATTGAATGTGTGGGCTTCCTGGTGTGTGGCTTGCCGTGATGAGCATCCGTTGCTGGTTCAGTTAGCCAATTCCGGGGTGGTGCCCATCTACGGTCTGAATTATAAGGATGAGCGCACCACTGCCATCCAATGGTTGAAGCGGTATGGTGATCCTTATGCGATCAGCATCGTTGATTCGGATGGCAAAGTAGGCATTGACTACGGCGTTTATGGTGTCCCTGAGACCTACGTGATCGATAAAAAGGGAATTATTAGACACAAACAGATCGGTCCGGTAACGGTTGATTCGCTGCAGAAAACAATCCTTCCGCTCATTCTCGAACTACAAAAACAGGCTTGAGGCATGGATTTCATATGATTAAAAATTATGCGCTTTCTAATTACTTGATGACTTTGAAGTTAAATAGAATCATTTGCTGTATGTTGTTCTTGTTGGTCATCATCCCCTCATTAGCGTTGTCGAAAGAAGCCATTCCTGTAGCTGAGGATCCGGAAGTTGAAAAACGAATGCTTGCATTGACGATGGATCTGCGCTGCCTGGTATGCCAGAATGAATCCATTGCTGATTCACGGGCTGATTTTTCAAACGATATACGGCGTGAAATTCGTGAGCAGATCAAAGCAAACAAGAGTGATCCCGAGATCGTTCAATTCCTAGTCGACCGCTACGGCGATTTCGTTCTCTATAATCCCCCCATCAAACCCACTACTGTTCTTTTGTGGTTTGGTCCCGTTGCATTGTTCTTGATAGGGTTTGGTGCGCTGATCGTGTATCTGAAGCGCCGGCGTCAGCAGATTGAGGACGTTCCCTTATCGGAAGATCAGCTTAAGAAAGCTGAAGCACTATTGGATGAAAAAAAAGGTAAGAAGGTATGACGTCATTTTGGGTTATTTCTGGTATTTTTATAGTCACAGCGCTGCTGTTCATCATCCCGACCTTGATGCGAAGCAGGGATATACAACAAGCAAATCTGGAACATGATGCGGTCAATATCACGGTGTACCGTGATCAATTGGCTGAACTTGAAAATGACTTGCGCAATGATATCCTGACTCAGGAGCAGTATGACAAAAGTAAGCAAGAACTCCAGCAACGCATGTTGCAGGATATTCCTGATGGAGAAACGTTTTCGATTGGTAAAACCAAAAGAATTCATAATATTGCGATATCGGTTCTTATCGCCTTGATATTGCCGCTGGCAGCAGTTTCCCTATATCTTATGGTGGGAGAAACCAGAGGACTGTTACCGCAAGCGCAACTTGCCAGTGCAACACAGATGAAGCAAAGTAACAGTGGTGAAAATCCCCAAGGGCACGAGAATCTTTCTGCCGCCCTGGAAGGCCTCATTTCAAGACTCAGCGCTAATCCTGGCGATATTGAAGGTTGGGTCATGCTTGGGCGTACTTATAGCAGCATGGAACGATATACCGAAGCTACTAATACGTACGCAAAAATAGTTGAATTGGTACCCGATAATCCACAGATTCTGAGTGAATACGCACGTGTCTTGGCCATGAAAAATAATGGCACGTTGGCGGGTAAACCCACGGAATTGTTATATCAAGCCTTAACGATTGATCCACAATTTCCCCCTGCCTTAGCGCTTGCGGGTCATGCGGAATTTGAACAAGGACACTACACTCAAGCTTCAGCACATTGGGAGAAATTATTGGCGAGCATTCCACCGGATACGCCATTGGTTAAATCCATCAAAGACAGCATTGCTGAAGCTAAGCTGCTTGCTTCCAATGGAACAGGGAAAACGTCTGAGCAACCCGTTGCGGCGCCTGAACCGGTGGAGACGAATATCCAACCCGTCAAAAATGATACTGACACCCCTACGGGGAACTCTACATCGGTTTCGGGGCGGGTTGCCATCAAACCCGAACTGTCCTCCAAAGCTGCCTCAAGTGATACTTTATTCATTTACGCGCGCGCTAAATCGGGGCCCAAAATGCCATTGGCCATTTTACGACTGAAGGTTAGCGATTTGCCTGCATCATTTACATTGACAGATGATATGGCAATGACACCGACAATGAAAATGTCGAGTTTCCCGGAAGTTGTGATAGAAGCAAGGATATCCAAATCAGGCCAGGCTGTGCCTGCGAGCGGCGATCTCCAAGGGTTCAGTGAACCTGTCAAACTTGGTCACAATGACATCTCGATTGTCATTGATAAGCAAATTCCCTAACGAGGACGAATCATGGTAAAGATCGATCATCCTGTTGAGAATTTTAGTTTACCCTCGACCGGTGCTGAGGAGTTTTTGTTAGCACAGCATTTGGGCAAGCACATAGTCATCTATTTTTATCCCAAGGACGATACGCCAGGCTGCACCACGGAAGGTCAAGATTTTCGCGATCAATGGAATAACTTCACCGAAAAGAATTGCATCATCGTTGGAATTTCCCGAGATAGCGTTCAATCGCACCTTGACTTCAAGCAGAAAATGCAATTTCCGTTTGAATTGTTGAGTGATGTTAATGAAACCGTATGCAATCAATTTGATGTCATGAAAATGAAGAATATGTATGGTAAGCAAGTGCGGGGCATTGAGCGCAGTACTTTTGTGATCGATACTCAGGGTACCCTGAGGAAAGAATGGCGGGGTGTCAAGGTTCCAGGGCACGTGCAAGAGGTTTTGGAGTATGTTTCAACTTTACAGCAAGTCTAAAAATTAATGATGGTCGCTCGATCGCAGAAAATACAAAAATTGCGTAATAGCTATTCTTAAAGCGCCTGAACTTAAATCGCGTGAAAATCCCAGTTAGTCAATGCCAATCCGGTACTCAGTGTCGCAAATTGCACCGCGGCTCCAGCACTATTACCATCGGCATCATATAGCACTGCACCTGTAGCGCTATTGTAGATAATGAAATCATTGCCATCCAGCGCCTGCGTACCGATTACAAATTGATCGGCAGGTATTTTATCGGGCGTAATCATGTTGGAAAACACCGTAAATATACTATTCTCAAGCTTGATGGTGTCATCGAACACGTTATAGTCGGTAATTGTATCAATCCGGCCACCTGTAATATGATCCGCCGTTTTAAATTGAAAATAATCCTTACCCGTACCGCCTGTTAACGTATTATTACCTGCTGCGCCATTGAGAATATCATTTCCTCCTCCTCCAATTAACTGATTTGACGCAGAATTTCCAACTATAGTATTAGCTATTCCGTTGCCGGTAGCATTAATTGCTGAGCTCGCAATCAAGGTAATATTTTCCACATTATCTGATAACACATAACTCGCGCTACTATTGACTCTATCAATGCCCTCATTGAGATTTTCAACAATAATGTCGCCCGCATTATCAATCGTATAAATATCGTCACCCAATCCACCGATAAGGGTATCTGCTCCCGTAGCGCCATTGAGCGAATTCGCTGCTGCATTTCCAGTGATTGTGTTGGCCAAAACATTACCGGTACCATTAATGGCTGCAGTACCGGTTAGTAATAAATGTTCAATATTGCTTTTCAAGGTAAAAGTTATATTGCTGTTAACCGTATCGATACCGGCATTTAGATTTTCAGTAACGATATCTCCTACACTATCAATAATATAAGTATCGTCACCAGCTCCGCCTTTTAGCGTATCTGCACCACTCAATCCATCAAGCACATTAGCTGCCGAATTTCCTAACAAAATGTTAGCGAGACCATTGCCAGTACCATTAATGAGTGCGGTACCCGTTAACGTCAGGTCCTCAACTTCATTAGGCAAGGTATAAGTAATGCCACTGTTAATTTTATCAATTCCCTCATTCAAGCTTTCAGAAATGATATCGTTTGCGTTATCAACAAAGTAAATATCATTACCTAGCCCACCGATAATAATATCTGCGCCGGCACCGCCATTCAATGTATTGTTTGCTGAATTTCCAGTGATCAAATTAGCTAAAGTATTGCCTGTGCCATTAATATTTGCTGTGCCTATTAGAGTAAGATTTTCAACTTGACTGGGTAAAGTGTAGGTGACGCTATTCTTGATTGTATCAATGCCCGCATTGAATTTTTCAATAACGATATCACTCGCGAGGTTGACGATATAATTATCGTTACCTAATCCACCTGCTAAAGTATCGGTGCCAATACCACCGTCGAGAATATTATTTTGTGAATTTCCTACCAAATTATCGTCGAAACTACTACCGATCAAGTTATCGATATTATTTAATATATCTAGTCCAGCACCACCCGTATTTTGTGAACCTGTCAGCGCTAAAGAGATCGTGACAGGGGCTGTCGCATACGCATAGGTAACGGTATCGTTTGCTCCTGTACCGGCAAAAACGTCATTTGCACTGGTATTAACTAGCAACTGACCTGTATCAAACGCAGTAACTGTCAGCGTTAGAGTATCCTCAACAAAAAGTCCGCGAGTATCAGTGGCAATTATTTCCAGCGCGTAAGTTCCATAATTACTAAAATTAGGTGTTCCCGTTAGTATTCCGGTCGTTTCATTGATTTGAATCCAGGCGGGCAAAGCTCCCCCACCCACGAGCGTAGCGCTAAAAAACAAAGAATCTTCATCGCTAAAAGACGCACCGGCATCGTAACTCCAGTTAGTCGTGTCATATTGCACTGCTTGATCAACCAATGGCATTGCAAGCTCTGGAGCTTGATTCGCGCCCGTCACAGCCACAGTCGGATCGCTGGTTAGGCTCTCAAGTGTGCTCTGTCCGTCGGTGTAACTGACCGAGACGCTGATTTGTGCGCCAATATCGGCGGTACTCAGCGTATAGCTGCCGTTTGTCGCACCGCTTATCGCGACATTATCGCGTAGCCATTGGTAGCTGAATGCGCCCAATCCATCGGTGTCCGCGATGGTGCCGGTAATAGCGGTGAGCGTGGCGTTTTCCTGCGCGGTTCCTTCTATCGTCACGGCGCCTGTGAGTGGGTCGTTGGTGGGTGTCACGATAAAATTGAATATACCTGTAGCTGGTGGAATACCATTTTCACTGCCATCAGATAATGAAAATTCAAAACCGGCACTGAGCGTTTCAGAGCCATTATGCGAAAAACTAACTTTGCCATCGATTACATCTTGAGCGCTAAACGATGAGGTCGTATAACCATCAAGCTTAACAACGCCATTCGTTTGTGATATCAATGTATAAATTAATTCCCCAGCAGCATCATCTGGATCGACCTCGTCAAGGTCAACCACTGTAAACACATAATCACTTGCCTCGCTAATTGTTGCAGTAAGATCACCAGTAATTACAGGAGCATCATTGGATGCTACTACTGTAAGAGTATAGGTTATTGGAATACTAGCTGATGTTTCCGGCCCAATCGTATCCAATGCGACAACCGAGATTTCATGAGTTCCAAGCGGATCATCCGAAGAATTGCTATAAAGCACTGAGCGCAGCACTGATTGCCAGTTGACGTCTGAAATATCGCCAGTATCACTACTGATGGTAAGTACACCAGTAATTGAATCATAGGAAGATATGTAATGTGTTGGCAAAGAAGGAGCTAAAAGAAGCTCAGACGGAAGTGCACTACCCAATGTAATTTGTACGATATCTACAAGACTATCATCGCTAGAAAGAAAGTTAGCTGCAGCGAAAAGAATCATATCGCCTTGATTTTCTGTATAACTTCCACTGGTGCTATTCAGCTCGACCATAATAGGCATATTTTTCTCTTAATTCCCAGTATTATCGCTGCAATGTTCATTATTAATTTTCATATTCAGTCTAAGTCTCTATTAAGCAGTTGATTCTTAAACGAACAATTAGCATATCTATTTTGTATAAAATGCTATGAATACCTTATCTATAGAAAAAGACACAGTATTCATGATAGTTTTGAGAAGTATGTTGAAGCGCTTCATAGCAGCCTCATATTTGCATTTACTTTAGTATAGAGCACTTAAGCTAAAAAATGAGGTAATTATTTTAGTATGTTTAAGCTACATCCGATTTTAGCAGCTCCCTTGTTCACGTTTCATTATGAGGTTTTTTCCTCTTCAGTCTACTGATCTGTAAAAGATGACGTGCTATATCGCTTTGATCAGTAGCTGTTTTTAGCACTCATCAAGACTTCGTTGTCGTGTGCTTCTCCATTCCGCTGAACGTTACCCTTCCTTTAAAAATCTCGCAAATAACGAGTGACGATCAGATTAGCCGCATCGGCTAAAATGCGCAGCTTAAGAAACTTAAGGAGCGCGCCGAACCTGTGATTTCAACATACTCCGATAAAGTTGGAGCAGAGTAGAGTTTGCCGAGTTTTTTCTAAGATAATGCTTAGGGAGAAATAAGTATTATCTTATTTACTTATCAATTTGGTAAATCTAAGATCCTTCAAAGATATCCTTCTCATACAGTTTCATAGTAGGTTTGCGTGATTCACTCAGAATGAATCGTAATAGCTGACATTTAAGACAATGAAAACTAATATGCAAAATTGCTCTGGAACAATCCACCGTAAGTTTTCTGCCGGTCTTTCCTTGCTCGCTTCTGATGCACGCAACAGATTTCACTATGATTCGTTGTTTTTGGTGATGTTATTGCAATGTAGTCAGTTTGCTCATGTGCAATAAAACACTTCATTGGATCAATCATTCGTATCTAATGGGAATACTCAGATTCAAGTAATGGGAAAAATCCATGAATTAGTCATGCATCGCATGATCTAAACCCGAAAAATGGGGGGTCACTCATTGATCCTACGTAGCGGTTTTTGAAAAAATTGTAATCAGCTGAGCACGGTAATACATTTAACATTCTATCTACTATGGGGAATTATATTATGTCTGATCCTGTATTTAGCTTTATGGGCCTGAACCAACTGGGTCTGGGTGACGTGGGCAGTTTATCAGGTCCATTTTTTGCTGATATCGATGGCGATGGCGACTTAGATGGTTTTGTCAGTAATGGCGATAGCAATACATTGTTTTACAGAAATGTTGGCACAACTAAGAAACCAGTCTTTGCGGCACCTCTTACCAATCCCTTTGGCCTGAAAACGGGCGCAATCAATCCGAAGTTCGTGGATATTGATAATGATGGTGATCTGGATGCATTTGCAGGGAAAGCAGACGGCACAACTGTTTTCTATCGGAACACTGGAACGGCCGTTAATCCGGTATTTGCTGCGCCTGTTGCTAACTCGTTTGGCTTGAGCACGAAAGAGACGCTGGGAAATGCCACATTCGTGGATATCGACGGTGATGGCGATTTGGATGCCTTTGCGGGAAATTACAATGGTGACACATTATTTTTTAAGAATGCCGGCACAGCCAGCAACCCAATATTTTCGGCTTCTCCTCAACTGAATCCTTTTGGATTGGACGAAGTGAATGGATATTCCTTCCCAACCTTTGTTGATGTCGATGGCGACGGCGATTTGGATGCGTTTGTCGGTATGCAGCATTATAGCAGCGGCGGCGGGTTACAGTTTTTCAGAAACATAGGTACATCCGAGAAGCCATTATTTCATCTCGATAGCAAAAATCCGTTCGGCTTGAATGAAGCCGGTGGCTATATCATTAATCCCACTTTTGCGGATATCGATGGTGATGGCGATAGCGATGCGGTGATCGGAGATGTCAGTGGCAACACTGCATTTTTTCAGAATAGCGGTCCAGGAACCCTGCCTTATTTTTCTTCCGGGGACTCATTTAATTTCAATGAAACCAGTTATTTTTCTGATCCCACTTTTGTAGATATCGATGGTGATGGAGATTTAGACGCGTTTGTAGGCATGGGATATACCTATGGCGGCAATACCAGCGGCAATACGCTCTTTTTTAAAAACACCGGCACCGCGAAGCAACCGCTTTTTGCTTCACCGATCGTAAATGCATTCGGGTTGAAGGATGTGGGTGATTTTGCCAGTCCAGTGCTTGTGGATATCGATAACGATGGGGATTTCGATGCCTTCATTGGGAATGATGCTGGTAATCTGATGTTTTTCCGGAATACCGGTACTGATCATGCGTCTCGATTTGCCGCTCCCGTGACTAATCCGTTTGGTTTGAAGGATATAGGGAGTTATGCCGAACCGACGTTTGTGGATATTGATAATGATCGTGACCTGGATTTGTTCGTGGCCAATCTGTTTTTCAAGAATGTGGGCACGATGAGCAAACCAGCATTTGCGCAACCCATGGTCGATTCATTTGGGCTGAGCGGTTCAAACCCGACATTCATTGATATCGATGAAGACGGTGACCTTGATGCTTTCACCGACGCCACTCATTTTTTTCGGAATACCGGAACAGCCAAGAATCCTGTTTTTTCCGAGGACGTTTTCAGTACCTTTGGATTGCTGGACGGCTCTTATCGTGCATCCATCGATACATTGACTTTTGCCGATATGGATGGCGATGGGGATATGGATGCTTATATCACAGGCACTTATCAATATGGCAGTATCACTCCCTGGGAATCTCTGTTCATCAACAACACAGCCCCGAATGTAGCCAATCTTACTGCTTCGGAGAATTACACCAAAAATACGCCGTTGAACCTGAAGGACATCATCATCAGTGATGCCGACAATGCGACGGTGACTGCCACGTTGACCCTGTCGAATGCCGCCGCCGGTAAGTTGAGCACGGCTACGTCGGGTGGAGTGACTTCCAGCTACGATGCAGCAACAGGTGAATGGGAAGCCAGCGGCGCTATTGCGAATGTGAACGCGCTATTAGCGGGCGTAGTATTTAAACCGGCTCCCAATTTTTCCGGTGCATTTTCGATCAACGCCAGCATTACCGATAACGTTGCATCCGCGCTCACAGGATCTAAAGATTTTACCGTCATGCTGACGAGCACACCCGGTAATACCATTCTGAAAGGCACAACTTCAAGCAATGATACGGTTACGTATGCATCAGCCAGCGGGCCAGTAACGGTTTCACTCAATATCACGACTCCGCAAAATACTAGTGGTGCTGGGCGGGATACATTGACGGGTGTGGAAAACCTGATCGGTAGTAAATTTGGAGATACGCTCACGGGTAATTCGACCTACAACATCTTGGATGGGCAAGCAGGCAATGACATTCTGCGCGGATGGTCGGGAGCGGATACGCTGATCGGCGGACCCGGCAATGACACGTTGTTTGTCGAGAATACGCGCGATATCGTGATGGAGAAACCAAATGAAGGGATTGATACGGTCAGCAGCAGCATTACGTACATTCTGCCTGTCAATGTCGAAAAACTGATCCTGACCGGCACTAACGCCATCAATGGCACAGGTAATGGATTAGCGAATGTGATTACCGGCAACGCGGCTGCCAATCAACTTAATGGCGGCGCAGGAAACGACATATTGGATGGGGGATATGGCATCAATCGATTAACGGGGGGTGCCGGTAATGACATTTTCAAATTTACCAGCAAAGGACCCGTGGATGTGATTACGGATTATCACGTCGCGAATGACACGATCCAGCTGGAAAACAGCGTGTTCAACGCGTTGACTGATCCAGGCGTATTGGCGGCTGGTCAATTCCGGGTCGGTGCCAAAGCGCTGGATGCCAATGATCATATCATTTACAACAGTGCGACTGGCGCGTTGATTTACGATGCTAACGGTAATGGTTCCGGCGGCATCACACAGATCGCTACGATCGGCACCGGATTAGCCCTGACGCATGCGGATATTGTAGTGATTTAATCGCTTCGGGTTTAATTCATCGCCTCTTGGGGCGAAAGCTGGTTGAAAACCAACAGATTGAAGAGCAAGTTAATACCCCGCTGCTTGCAGCGGGGTACGTTATTCTGCTTTTGATTGCCTGACCTTCATAGCTGCTTTTTTAAGCTACTCAGATGATGACAATATCGGTATGCGTCAGCGCCAAGCCTGCGCTGAGCGTGGCAAAATGTATCGCAGCTGTGGCACCATTACCATCAGCATCGTAGCGTAATGCCCCGGTTGCAGCGTTATAGAGAATATAATCATCGGCATCTGTTGCAAAATTACCTATTTTGAAACTGCTACTTGGCAAAGATCCATCGTGACTGAGTGCGGTAAATACTGCATTGTCCAGTTTGAGGGTATCGTTCCTGACTGAGAAGTCGGTAATCGTGTCGATAGAGTCGATTTGAGTGAATTTGAAAATATCCTTACCAGAACCACCAATTAATTCATCTTTGCCCCCTTTGCCATCCAACGTGTCGTTACTGGTGCCGCCAAAGAGCCGATTGGCGGAATTGTTTCCGACGATGATATTGGGAAGATCATTGCCGGTGGCATCGATGGATGAGGTACCGGTTAAGGTTAAATGCTCAAAGTGTTTGCCCAAGGTGAACGTGACCGTGCTGAAGATTCGGTCAATTCCTTCATTGCGGTATTCCACTGTCAAATCATTGGCATTGTCAACTCGATACACGTCATTGCCGACTCCACCAAGCATGAGGTCTCTGCCCTTGCCACCACTGAGTTTATCGTTACCGCTTCCACCGATTAGCGTATCGTTTCCAGAACCACCATTCAGCCGATCATCTCCTGCATTGCCCGATAATGTGTCATCACCCGCAAAACCATACAATATGTCATTGACTGATTCTCCCTTCAAGATATCGGAACCGGATGTGCCACGAAGAATTCCAGTTTCGGATTGGATGGTGAGCGTAAAAGTGTCTGATACCGTCAAGTCGTTGTTGTCCTTAGCAGTGACCGTCACATTGAGTATTCCTGGGGTATCGGGTGTACCGATAAAAGTCTGAGTTGAGGCATCAAAATGAAGCCATGCGGGTAATGCTCCACCGTTGCTCAGTAGTGCACTGTAGCTGAGATTATCCACGGCATCAGGATCAGTGAATGTATGTGAATCAATGGCATAGTTGAAAGTGCTTCCTAGGATCGTTTTCTGATCGGGTAAGGCAATCGATAATTCGGGAGCGTGATTCGTTTCCAGTCGCGCCATGATTGCGGCCAGATCCCAAGTGACATCCTCATCAGAGAAATTAATTTCTTCAACAGAAGAGGGTGAAACTCCGTTATCTGCGAAGTAATCAAGCACCGTGAGTTCATCACCAGCATCAAGAACGGTCAGCACCAAGTGATCGCCGCTGCGGCTAGCGCGCACCTTATCGGCACTAATGCCATGACCGAACTCAATGTAATCAAATTCTTCGGTAGTCGTGTCGTGATTATTCACTGTATCCTTACCAAAGCCTTGGTCAAATAAATAGCTGTCGTTGCCGGGACCACCCGTCAAAGTGTCATTGCCTGATCCACCGGCAAGAATGTCATCGCCTTGTCCACCCATGAGTGTGTCATTGCCTCCTTCGCCATACAGCACATCGTTCGAGTCTTGCCCAGCCAAGACATTATCTTGGTTTTGAGGATTCAACGTTGAAGTTGGGTGGGCAAAATCAATTAATTCGGCCATTGTGAATTCATTACCGTTGTCCAACTGAATTCGCTCTAACCCAAAACCGGGCAAATCGGTCGAATTGGGTAGAACGATTTCGACACCGCCGCCTGTCCAGGATAGGGTGAGAGTGGCGTGAGTAGTTTGAGTATGTAGTGCTTCAACAAATCGGAGGTCTTCATCTTCTTCTCTGATTTCGCGTATGCCTCCGACCATACGCTCGCCCCATGTAAAACTGATATCCCCAGGGTTAATCCCGACGAGGCGGAGCGTGTCCTGAGCGATGGGTTTAGGTTCCAGGGTATAATTTAAACCAATATTTACCTCATCTTTAAAAAAACTCCCGCTTTGTCGTATTTGCGCTCCGGTATCCCAAATAACATCGATTCCCACTTCGCCAGCGAACATGAAATAGCTGTCTTGACTGAAGCCGCCGTCGAGAACATCATCGCCATCGCCGCCTATCAATGTATCTCGGGCATGATTGCCATATAAGTTGTCGTTACCGTTATTACCATACAGAAAGCCGCCAACTTTCGGGGAGGTATCGGTGTAATAATAGACTTCACTGTTAAGGTGAATTTTTCCGGAAGCATAGAGCGTATCGTTACCGTTTCCTCCATCGATAATTGAAACTTCGTTCCAGGAATTGGAATCGCTGGGTTCGTTTCCATTGCTGTACTGATAATCATCGCCGTGTTTGTAGCCTATGATGACATTATCACTGTCGCCGCCTTGGATGTGCTCGACCTGGGCATTGGTCGTTGTATGAGTTTGCCAATGGTTTTGTACCACCTTAGGTGTGGTAAAGAATGAAAAATCGAGTATGAAGCCGACTAGTAAATTATACGTGTCGTAGACAGGCGTCATGCCGTTGAAGATCTCGATATCTGAAACAGGTTCTTTATACAGTTGCGCCCATTCGTGGACCGGAACGAATAGCAGTTTTTCAGATGGAGGCTCCTGTCCCCGATCCGCAGTATCAGCAGGATTGGGATTCAGAAGATCTATACGCGTGCTGGAGGAACTTTCGCTATTCGATTGCCGTTGTATGAAGGAAGTATCGGCTGTAGTGTTCACTATTGTAAAATGATGAGTGTCAATTTTTGTTTCATAGGTACTGACGGATTCTGCATGATACGTTGTAGGATTGATTGCTTCTAAGGATCCTAAATTATTGTAGTATTCATTATTCAATAAAGAATTTGCCCACTGCGTACGTGCCGTCTCCAGGAAGTCTGCTTCCAGTTGTTCAAGATCAATCGCAGGTTCGGGCAAAGCCAACCACTCGGCCATATCGAGCATGACATTGTTTTCTACCCGAATGCTCCATTGTTGCGAGAATAAGTAGTAATCCTTCAAGGTGAGTGTGGCGGTGCTGCCACGCAAAGATATAATCAGGTCATCTCCGTATTGCGCATGCCGCAAGTCAGCGATCACAGTCCCTTTTTCCAATGCGATTGTATTGCTGCCGGCAAGTTCTGTAATGATATCGTTACCTTGTGAATTCCAACCAAAAAGATAGGTATCCTCGCCTTCTCCGCCCACCAGTAGATCATTGCCAGACCGACCATCCAAAATATCGTTGCCGGCATACCCTTCAATATGATCGTCGGCGACTGTTCCGACGAGCGTATCATCATGTATTGTTCCTCCGAGAATGCCTGTGGCCAACATATTTATTTCGTCCACACTCATCATTGTCCCGTCGCTGAACCGCAGTGCCGTAATATTCGGCCCCTGGGTAAACCATTCTTTGAAAAGCAGGCTATCTTGAGTGTCAGCAATACGTAGCAGCAGATCACCATTGGCTAACTGGAAAAAGCGAAGATCAGCTGTAGTGATCCCTGCACCAAAATGAACCTCGTCACCGGATGCATCGTCGCTATTCGTTGCAGTTATAGTGTCTCCACCATCGCCACGGTTGAAGATATAGCTATCGGCGCCACTGCCACCGGTGTATCGATCCTCGCCCGACCCGCCTTGCAGCGTATCATTGCCAGCCTCGCCAAATAGTGCATCATCACCAACTCCGCCGTCGATTAGATCATTGCCGTTGCCACTCAACAAATAATCATTACCGCCATGTCCTCTCAGCGAGTCGTCATGAGTACTACCTTGAAGCAGATCATCGTCGGCACCACCATAAGCTTGGTTGATGGGTTCATCGGAAATTACTCCGAGAGATGATAAATTCAGTATGACAGGTTCATGTAAATTCTCACTGATCCACGCTTCCATGTCGACGGAATTGCTGCCATTGAATTGAATCTGGGCATTCATACCATACATGGCGTACTTCAAATCAAGAATGCCACCATTAGCCTGAGTAATGCGCAAAGTGCTGGAATCTTCCAGCCATGTCATTTGAGAAGGTTCTTCTGATTCTGGGTTATCCAAAGCGAGGCTGGTATCGGCCAGTACAATTATGGAGTGGCCATTCAGATCATTGATGACATCACCTTCTTCGACATTGAGATAGGTATCATCACCTACACCGCCTAGCAGCACATCATTGCCTTCTCCGCCATCGAGCGTATCATTACCACCACCGCCAGAAAGTACATCATCGCCAGCTCCGCCATCGAATACATCATCACCTTGATAAACCAGAGGAATATCGATTGCGTCACCAATCAATAGATCGTTATCTGCACCTCCTAGCAGATAATCCGAACCGCCGTTTCCCAATAATTCATCTTTCCCATTTCCACCATCGAGATAATCATCGCCATGGAGCGATGCATTCAGACGGTTGGGTGAGTTATCTCCGAATAACTTATCATTTCCTGCTTGTCCCAGCAGTGTGTCATTACCGGCTTCACCAAATGCAACATCATCATCTGCACCGGCATCGATGAAATCATTACCACCCTGCGCAAATATCCAGTCTTTTCCGGTACTGCTATAAATGACGTCATCATCACCTACATTTCCTCCTATTTCGACAGTATTAAAATTGTAGAAACGTGAATAATGGGTTGTGTTACCGACGGTGTTGACCGATTGAGTTATATTCCAATTGCGCTCGACTAATCCAAAACTGACGTCGCCTTCTATCATATCGTCACCACCCAGGCCGACCAAAACATCTTCACCTAGGCCGCCCATCAATATGTCATTCCCGGCATTACCCATGAGTATGTCCTTACCAAGACCGCCATCAAGAAGGTCACCTCGCTTGCCAGTACCTGTTTGAGTTTTGCCGAGAATGTAAGCGTCATCCAAGGTAAATTCGGTTTCTGCGTAAAGCCGGTCATTGCCTTGTTGACCAGAAATGATGTCGCTGTCAGTACCGCCCAGCATGAGATCATCATTTTTTCCGCCCGCGAGAACATCTTCTCCTGCGCCACCTTCAATACGATCTTTGCCATCTTTGCCATCAACCTCATCATTTCCGCCCAGACTGCGAATATGATCGTTCTCGGCGCTGCCGAACAACATATCTTCGCGATCGGGATCTTCTTCTTCAGTGACGATCAGGTTATCGAATTCATCGTATTGAGTCGGCTTTTCAGGCTCGAGATCACCCAGGATAATGCGATCGAACATCAAAGATTCGGGTTGAGCATTTTCGCCAAGCGTGATGCCGAACTGACCATTGCTCCAGTTCTTGATCCGCACCCTCGCGCTGTCGTTGGCACCGACATAGCTGATGAACAAGTCAGAATTGCCGTTGTCCTGGACAGCACGTAAATAAATCAGATCATTTTTTTGATCTATCCAACTGTCACCCATTTTTATCCAATCTTTCCGATCGGTTACACCGCTTTTACCACGCGCGACAGTGCCGCCGAATTCAACAACACCCATTCCATCTGTGTCCAGTATGGTATCGGTGCCATCGCCGGGATTCAGCATGTAAGTATCCAATCCGGAGCCGCCTTCCAGATAATCATTTCCCTTGAGTCCCTTCAGCATGTCATCGCCTTCGCCGCCATAAAAATGGTCCTCGACGGCGGAAGCGGCAGGACTATCCCAGCTATCGCCACCAAAAAAATAGCGCGGCGTTTTATTCGTTAACTCACCTTGAGAGATTTTGTATCCTGAAGTGACGTCTTCAGAGTAATCGTTGATATTCTGAAACCGATGATTGCTCGAACTCGGCTCGATGGTAGAATCCAGCGGATTCTTGTCTTCAATGTTGAACCAGTTTTTGCGTATCAGCATCGTCAAGCGATCAATGATGTAGGACGAGGTCAAGGTACCGGCGCCTGCTTCCAAATCGAAGAGTTCCAGGGCACCGTACGTGTTGAAAGCCTCATAATCGATAGTTTCTCCTTCCAGAATGAAGGGATTAAGTGCCACTAACGCAAAGCGCGTGGCGAGACCTTGCTGATCGTTGCTTTCCAATTTGGAGAGAATGTCGTTGGTGGAAAGATCGAAGAAGGGCGTCAATTCGACATTGTCAGCCAGCTCCGCTAGCTTATTCTTGAATGTTTCATTATTTAATTGGGCGTAAAACTGATCGCGGTTGTCAATGGAAGTTTTGTGATTTTCACCCAGCACAATTTTTCCATTTTCGGGATTGATTAAAATGGTGCGCAACGCATCCACAGCCGATTCAAGGGTTTTGGCATTCGATCCGCCAATATCCTTGGTTGAGCCAAACGCATCGATCAGCGTGCTCATCTGTTGAATTTCTTGATCGGGCAGAAGCTGAGAATAGGTCGAGTAAACAGCAAGCGCGTCGGTCAGCAATACGATGCTGTGATTGTTGTTAGAAGCTTCAGTTTGAATGTTGACCGGCGAGCCAAGTTGATACCCTAAACTTGCAATGATTGGAAAGCCTTCGGAACCGCGTAGATTCCAGATATTACTTTCATCGATCGTGTTCAGACCAAAGACGTCGCTGATGACGTCCGCCAGATTGCCCATCAACCCACCAACGCCAGGGGCATTAAAAAGATAAGCTTCCGTAACTTGCGGAAAGTTTTGTTTGATTGCAGCAGCCAGATAACCACCCAGGCTGTGACCGGTAACAGTAAATGTTTGACCTTGAAGAATATTGGGATCATTCAGCCAAGCATTTAATTTAAACTGCAGCATAGCGTATTGAGGATTAAGCACTGCAGGCAGAGCAGAGGCTAGAATTCCGTCAGCTAATAAATCTTTGTCTTCAAGCTCAGTGCCGCGAATTGCGAGACACTTGGTTCCGTCGGAGGATTCAAAAACAGTGGCCGAAACTCCAGTGAGTGGATCGATGTATTGGGCTGAGACTCTCCAAATTTTCGTAAATTCAGCAGCCTGGGATGGAGACATCTCTACATCATCGCTCGTTAATTCTTCAATTCTGATTAAACCTGTTGAGAATTCTCCATAAGCCACTTGACCTGTCTGGAAATTTCCT
>NZ_QRCB01000046.1 GCF_009833095.1 Nitrosomonas sp. JL21 | reverse complement strand
TGGCAAGCCGTCAAACGGAGTACCAATTGGCAATTTCCTCGTTCTCATCGTTGCTCATTGGTCGATAACGATAGCAGCTCTCAGAAATGTGAAATGTTGCACACGCCAAAACGATACTAACGGACTTATCCTGTACTGCCCACTGTGCCATCACCTTGCGCTGTGAGGCCTTTACCACTTTTTTCCGAGTGCTTCCTTCAACAGCTCATTTTGCATCTGGCTTTCCGCATACATCCGCTTTAACCGCTTGTTTTCCTCTGCCATTGCTTTCATATCTGAAAGCATCGCAGTGCCTTAAACGCTATATTGCGCGAGAAGTTTATTACATTCTGAAAAAACGCAACAATCTTAGCAATAGTACCCAAATTGCCGCTTGACATTTAGAAGGGGCATCAGGGGTAGTCAATACACCAGTGTCGAGTTCGGCAAGCGGCACGGAAATGGGCGTGCGTCCTTCGATGGGCAGTGTGGGCGATGCCTATGACAATGCAATGGCTGAGAGTTTTTTTGCTTCCCTGGAATGTGAGCTGATCGACAGGCGTTCCTGGAAAAACAAGACTGAAGCAAGGCTGGCCGTATTCACCTGGATCGAGTCCTGGTACAACCCCACTCGCAGGCATTCTGGGCTAGGATACTTATCACCGAACAATTTTGAAAGGAAACTGAAAGAGAATGATCAAATCGCGATAAATTTTAACCCGCTTTCACAAGTCGAGAAAGCCTCGACTTATGGACGGTTTGATCTCGATATGGATGCTCGTATCGACTTGTCATAATCTAGGTGGCGGTTGGTGACACAACTGCTTGTTTTACCCCTATAAGCCAAGCAGCTGATAGGCATTACTTAGTCCAATGCTTTTTCAGCCGTTTTGTCCCCTTCAAATTCCATCGATATAGCACTCTACCCACGAATTATCCTTGATTTTATAGGGCTTGCTATATTAAACTGAACCGAGTAACTTAATGAAATATTTACTAAACTAACACAATATCATATCAAACTTCTTTTGCTCGCAAACCAGGAGACTCCCTTGCATATTACCAAACTCTACCCCCTTTTATTAATCGTGGTTTTCTTTCTTTCAGCTTGTGCAAACACCTCTTCTCAGATGCCGCAACAACGTACATCTGATCAAACCGGCACAGTCAATAGCCCCAAAATAGTTAAATCGCAAGATGGCTCTTTTGATGGAGAAGTCATTGGCGAGGCTCGAGCTGGAAGTAAATTTTCCGGGCTTAAGATTGGTATGCAAATGAAAGAAGTTCAGGACATCATGAATCGTGCACCCGATCGTTCGCATACTTATGAGTCCGGTAAGAGATGGATTCCATTCTATTTTGGTAACGACGCTCGGAGATTACAAGCGCTGTTCAAGGATGAAGGATGTCTCATTTTTGCGGATGGTAATGCCTGGGGCGGAGCTGGTGGTGATTTGATTCAGATTTATCATGATCCCAGCGGTGCTTGTTATCAGCCATAATCGACTTTGGCTCAGTTCTGCCAAAGCAAGATTTGAACAGAAGATGTAGGGGTAAAACAAGCAGTTGTGCCACCAGCCGCCATTTTGACTACGGCAAGTCGAGACGAGTATGCATATCAAGATCAAATCGCCCATACGGATTAATATGCTCCCACATCAGTGGAGTCAGCGCAGCGTAGTCGCGTAATGTCATTTTGCCTTGCCAATGCGGTTGGGCTAACACCTGCTGTATCATCATGTATCCCGTCAGCGCCAGTTGGACAAAATGAAGTGATTGCGTAAGAGTGTGTTTTGGTTCATCGTAACTCTAAAAAAGGAACGATGATGACAGAGAAAAATCAACAAAACCGTAGTGTCGAGAAAATCGTAGGCGATATACGCAGAGCAACGCGGCGCCAATACTTAGTAGAGGAAAAGATTCGGATCGTGCTGGAAGGTCTTCGTGGTGAAGACAGTATTGCAGAGCTATGCCGCCGGGAAGGCATTCATACCAATATTTATTACCGCTGGTCCAAGGAATTTTTGGAAGCCGGGAAGAAGCGCTTGGTCGGGGATACTGCTCGCGAAGCGACGTCCGATGAAGTCAGGAACTTGTGTAGTGAGACCCGATTACTCAAAGAAACCGTGGCGGAGCTGTTAATCAGCGCTATAGTAAACTTTGTACTTAAGGCCACCCTCAGTACCTTTACGATAAACCATTGTGGCATCCGGGTCTGAGGCACTAACATGGGTCTGATTGGCTACCCGGCGTTTGCGTTTTCCATGCTGAAAGTCATGATACCGCTTCTCATATTGCTTTAAAACTCTGGCATCAGGATCAGCATCCTCGCGCTTCACCAAGGAATCCATGGAGGCGTTAGCTTTCACGAGCGTCGCATCAGCAACAATTTGCTTGCCGGTGAATCGACCTTGTTTTTGCCATTGCAGCAATATCAGTTTAAATATTTGTCGGTATCTGGATTCTCCCATCCTGTCCCGTATACGGGTTAATGAGGAGTGATGCGGTACAGGCAAGTCAAGGGAGAGTCGACAAAACCAGCGGTATGCCAAATTCAAGTGAATATCACGGCAAAGCTGACGGTCAGACTCAATCCCAAACAGATAACTGATCAATTGCATCCGAAAAAACAATACCGGATCGATGGAAGCTCGTCCATTGTCCTGACAGTAGAGTTCTCCTGTCAGGTC
>NZ_QRCB01000045.1 GCF_009833095.1 Nitrosomonas sp. JL21 | reverse complement strand
TGCACGGTCATGTCACTCGCACCCTGCAGGAAACCCAACGCGCATTATTGACGCCGGATGAATGCATGCGGCTGCCTGGGCCTCAGAAAGATGCGAACGGCAATATTACCAAACCAGGGGACATGATCATTTATGTTGCAGGTTTCCCAGCGATCTATGGCACACAAACTTTGTATTTTGAGGATGAGGCTTTTACCGCACGAGCGCAGGTGAGTCCACCAAAATCCAGCGATAAATTAACCGGATTGTGAAAGACCTGGCACACATGAGAATCAATTCCATGAAAAAACCAATCAAAATCCTGACCGTTACTGTTCTGGTAGTGAGCGTTAGCCTATTTGTGCTGAGTATTGGTGCAAAAATAAGCGGGATTTATATCAATACCACGCCAAGCTTGCCAATGGGTTTTTACAGAATCGTTCATGAACCTATTGTCAGCGGCGCCTATGTTGCTTTCTGCCCACCTCAGAACGAGGTTTTTGATCAAGCTCTCGCGAGAGGGTATATCGGGCGCGGTAATTGCCCAGGCGGCTATAGCCTGTTGCTCAAACGTGTCTTGGCGATGGCAGGAGATACGGTATTGATCGATCAAGCTGGCATTGTTGTAAATGGAGAGCATTTGCCCAATAGCGTTCAGTTAAAAGCAGATGCTAACAATCAGCCACTGCCGCAATACCGCTTTGATGCGGTATTAGATGATGCCGAGTATCTTTTGCTATCCGATTTAAATCCACAATCCTTTGATGCGCGTTATTTTGGGTTCATTGCGCGTGATCAAATTAAGCAAGTTGTTCGTCCGATTTTTACCTGGCGTCATTAATCAAAATTAATAGGAGTCAAAGCCATGCATAGACCACCGACCAATATTGAAACCGATAATCCTGAAATACAAGAAGTCATAGAGGAAAAGCTACTCGATGCCCAGATACCGGGTTTCAAGGCTCAATTTGAGCCTCTGGAAGCAGAAATGCTCGGAGCCTTTACCGAGGATGCCTTGAATGAGAAAGATGCGCTGGAGAGCGCTATAGACATCCTGGGGGCGGACAATGAAAAAAACTAACAAAGCTTTCCATGAACAAGTCGCCGAGAATCTGATCGAGCAGCTCAAAAAAGGTGTTGCACCCTGGCAAAAACCCTGGAAACCGGGTGATCTGTCGGCTGCCTTACCTTTTAACCCAACAACTGCTAAGCGCTACCGGGGCATTAATAATTTGAACCTGATCAGCCGGGGATACACTGATCCACGCTGGCTGACGTATAAACAGGCAGAAGCAGCGGGGGCACAGGTGCGCAAAGGTCAAAAAAGCACACCCGTGCAATACTGGCTATTTGCTGAAGAACGGATAAAAACGGATGAGCAGGGCGTGCCGATATTGGACAGTGAAGGCCAGCCCATCAAAGAGCACATCAAACTTGAACGCTCCAAGGTGTTTTATGCCGCTGTATTTAACGCTGAGCAAATCGATAACCTGCCAGAATTGGTTATTAAGGCCCCAGACTGGGATCCACTGGAGCGTGCAGAAGATTTATTGCAGCACTCTCAAGCCATTATCCATCACGGTGAGATCGATGACGCGTTTTATCGACCATCGACCGACAGTATTCATCTGCCGCATAAACACCAATTTCCCACAGCGGCTGGTTATTACCAAACAGCTCTGCATGAACTAGGCCATTGGAGTGGCCACGAATCACGCTTGAATCGTGATCTCTTCCATCCATTCGGTAGTGAAGGGTATGCAAGGGAAGAATTACGCGCCGAGATTGCAAGTATGTTGCTGGGTGGTGAACTGGGCATCGGTCACGATCCCGGGCAGCATGTGACCTATGTAGGGGCATGGATCAAAGCCCTGCAGGATGATCCCCTCGAGATATTTCGTGCTGCGGCAGATGCAGAAAAAATTCGGGAATTTGTACTCGCATTATCACATCAACAAGAAATTGATGTAACGGAGGCAACCAAAATGGATCCAATCACCTATACCGATAATCATGATCATGGCGCACATAAGCAACAGCAGTCGGCCGGGGAAGAGCAGGGGGGTACTCGGCAATATTTGGTTGTGCCATACAAAGACAAAGAACTTGCCAAGTTTGCCGGGGCGCGCTGGGATAAAAAGGCTAAAGCCTGGTATGTGGGGCCCGATGCCGACATAGAAGCGCTGCAACCCTGGTTGCCCGAGAACGTAGCTCTGCGGCCAGAACCGGCTATAGATCCAATAGTTGAGTTTGCCGAGTTGTTACGCACTCAAGGGTGCCAAGTGGATGGTAATCATCCCGTGATGGATGGTCAGACTCACAGGATTAAAGTTGCCGGTGACAAACGAAGTGAGAAATCCGGATTTTACGTAGCCCATCTGGATGGCCGCCCAGCAGGGTATTTCAAAAACAATCGAACCGGCATTGAAACACGGTGGAAGGCCAAGGGATATTCTTTAACGGATGAGCAGAAAGCTGAGTTGTTTGCCCAGGCCGCGATCAAGCTGCAAATCAGAGAAGCCGAACACCATGCCCAGCACATCAAAATTGCGCAAGCCATTCAGGAATTGCTCACTATCGCTCCCAATGCCGATGTCAGCCATTCCTATCTCGTTGATAAAAATGCCCGGGCAGGGGATTTAAAGGTCGTACCTCAAAATGGAGATCTTTTACCAGCCGATTCCATCATTAAAATTGCCAGCAATTGGCAGGAAGCCAAACAATTGCGCGAAGATCACCCTGAATGTCTGGTGTTGACTCCCGGCGATTTATTGCTGTCTGCTCAGGATGTTGATGGTTCTATCTGGAGCGTGCAAACGATACAGGCCAATGGTACTAAGCTTTTTGCGGCCGGTAGCAAAAAGGAGCATACCTTTCATATTGTAGGTAATAATGGTTTGGCATTGGATGAAGCCATTAACTCAGTTCCTACCATTGTGATTGCCGAAGGCTATGCCACAGCGGATACCGTATCCCAAGCGTTGAATCAACCAGTCATTGCAGCGTTTGATTCCGGCAATCTGCCCAAAGTAGCGCAAGATTTACATGCAAAATTTCCTTCCAAACCTATCATTATCGCCGGGGACGATGATCTTCATCTGGAGTCAACCCATGGCAAAAATCCAGGCAGAGAGAAAGCATTGGAAGCGGCACAGCTGGTGAATGGTGTTGCGGTATTTCCGGTTTTTGCGCCAGGGGAGCAAATGAAGTCCAGTCTCAGTGATTTTAATGATCTGGTTAATCAAAGTGTGCTTGGGCTTGAAGCTGTCAAGCGACAAGTTGGATCCGCTGTGGAGCGAGTACTGCGAAATACACGTGCGGAAAATCTTCAGACTCCGACTAAGTTAAGGCAGGAAACTGCACAAAAACGCGCATTGGCGAGATAATCCAGGGAGATCAGCAGTTGCTACCGGAAACCGAGAAGTTTTATGACCGAAAATGATGCAATAATCAGAGCTAAAGAAAGGGGCTTGGGGCTATAGCAGGTCCTGATGATGGTTATCCACAAAAATAGTGGATGAAGATGTGGATAAGTGCTTTAAATTGAGCATTGATCATGATTATCTCGGATGCTCAAAAATTAACCTTCAAGTTTCCTGACATTTTTAAAATGTGCGGCGGTATTCAATATCAAGATCACAAAATCTGAAATACGCAAGAACTACTCATAGATATAGCTCAATGCGAATAGAAATGTCTAAGAAAAACAAACAATCTTAGAAATATTTTTATTGTCTAAAATTGTTTGTTAGTAGATCTGAAATCAAGTCAGAACAATAGCTATTTTAAATAAGCTATTGATTCAAAGTAGCCGATATCACTGAGGCCATAATTGCTGGCCATTATATATTACCGGCATATCACGATTAATCTGTGCTGCGGAAGGCTTAATCTCTACCTTTAAGCCCGCACCATTACAAGAAGCTGGTAAGGGATTAGCAATAAGATCTCTAGTGATTGTCCACGGTGCTGGGCCATCATCGGTAGTACTTACACGATCATATGGTGTTCCCAAATTATTATGCGTCCACAAATCAACAACCCCTTCAGTTGCAAATTGATCAACCCCAGTAATTTTACAAACATTAGCAATTGAAATATAAATTGTCACATTGTCCGCACAAGATGTTGGTTCAATGGCAGGGGCAGTTAATCTAAATTGTGTCGCAACATTCAATGTATGAGGTACACCCGGACCACCTCCTGCCCAAAATCCATTTACATTACCTAAAGAATCTGCTTTTTCTTCCATTACATCAAAAGCACCTCGATTAAACATAAGTTGGGCATTATTAGCATAATTAGTTAGAAAATCAGTTACAGGACCTGTGTGAGGCTGGCCATCAACCAATACAGTGGAATCAACTCCATCAGGAAAAACAACTGATGTTCCAAGCATATCGTTTTCACCGCATGCATGAGCAACAAGGTAATTGATAATACGAGTATTCTCAACCATAGTAGGAGTATCGAGACGTGTGTGAGCAAATGCGCTTGTCCCAAAGATGATTATACCTGCTGCGAATGGAAATAATAATTTATAAGAATTTTTCATTTATTAACCTATTTAATTTTGAGAATTAAAGCCTAATCTTTTTTGCAATATTAAAGACGAGATTCAGATGTAATCCAAGAATCTCGTAGTATTATCTAAATTAAAGAGATTTTTGACAATGCGACATATTGTCGCACTTAAAATCATACTGATGAAAAATCCATTTCAGTGATTTATATGATGAGAGCCGTTAACAATTGTATCCTTCTCTATAGATTGCAGATTACATATATGATTGCTAGAACCTAGCTCCATCTGCAAGGTACTATGATTAATATTAAAACGCTCACTCAGAGTTTTCATTATCTCATCCATGTAATTATCTCCGGGATAACCATCAGGTATTACAAGATGAACGGTCAAGGCGTTTTCAGTAGTACTCATTCCCCAGATATGAAGATCATGGATATCTTTTACGCCACGGCAACTTCGCAAGTAAGCGTCAACTGAGGAAAGATCGATGTCTGTGGGTACAGCATTAAGTGCGAGTTTAAGTGATTCTTGCAATAATCCCCAGGTGCTTATAATAATAATAAGTACAATTATTTGACTAACTACAGGATCAAGCCAATACCATCCGGTGAACATCATACCTATCCCAGACAGCATTACGCTAAATGAAATACCTGCATCCGCAGCCATATGTAAATAAGCTCCTCGAATATTTATGTCGTTTTTGCTATCCTTCATAAATAAAAAAGCGGATAAGCCATTAATTAAGATCCCGATTATTGAAACAAGTACGACTGTCATTTCCGCAATTGCTGGTGGATGCATCAAGCGTTGAAACGATTCCCAGGCTATCCCACCGCAGACAATTAAAAGAAGCATAGCATTTGCTAATGCTGCCAAAATGGTAGAACTTCGCAATCCATAGGTAAAACGTTCGCTGGGTGCCTTACCGGCAAGCACTGTTGCTATCCAAGCTAATATTAAAGCCGAGACATCTGAAAGATTGTGACCTGCATCTGCGATTAATGCGGCTGAGTTAGCAATAAAACCATACGTAAACTCTGCAACTACATAAACAGAATTAAGAACTATAGTAAAAATAAAAACTCGACCATGATTTACTAAATTTTTATGTTCATGATTATGTTTTGAAGTATGTTCTTTTTTTGAAGATCTAAACATTATTCTAATATATATAATTGATTTAATAAATCAAATGCTCTGTTTAAGTTCAGTAAAAAATTACATCAGAATATTATTTGCCGATTCTATTGGCTTCGGAATATTTGTTTCATTCAACATTTCAAGAAGATCTATTTCAATATTACGGCTTATTGATGAAATAGGAATGTCATTCGACCCAGCTTGAAAAGGATTCTCTGTAGATTCACCAATCTTATCCATAGTTCGAAAAACCCAAGAAACAATTACGCAGAAAGGAATGGTGAGCCAGGTAATATGATGGCCCAGTTTTTCAAACTCAGGTAACATTCCAAAGGGTAGCAAGAATATGAATATCCAAACAAAATAAAGATTCAAACTGGCAAATTGCCGAGGATATGGAAAATTTTTTATTCGTTCACATTTCCCTTGATACTCATAAAAATCAGATAATATCCTTTGCAATTCAATATATCGAAAGTTTTCAATAAATCCTTTGCTGAGCAAATTTTTTAAATCTTCTGACTGAACTTTAATGATATGTGCTGCTCGATTCGTCTTACTTAGAATATATTCCTTATCTTCAATAGATAGAAAAGGATCAATATCATCTTCTAAGGAAATATGATGTTCTGGAACAATGAAATGTTTCGAATTTTCAATATTATATTTTTTATTTTTTGCTTCCCATCCTCTTGTTTGGCGTAATTGATGGCGCAAAGCTGTAAGCCATGCAATATGGCGATAAATAAGCCTACGATGAATTAACTCCATTTCGTTGTCAGAAATGGTATGTTGAGCTTGATTGTTTGAAATGTATGTTTGTACCAGCATTCCCCAAGTACGGCTTGAATTTACTATAGAACCATATATTTTTCGTGCTTCCCAAAAACGATCATATGTAGCGTTATCTTGAAAGCCGATTATAATGGCAACAGCTGTTCCGATAAGTGCCATAGGCAGCCAAGGAAGTGCCAGCCATTGAAAGTGGAAAAATTCGTAAGTCGCAGTTGGTACTGCTGCGACTATTATAAAAATTAATATGTCTCTTTTAGACCAAATAAGGACTTTCTTTAAACCAAGACTTTTTCCAATATGCATAGACAAAAACCTTTTTTTCTTAACCTAAACTCTATTTGAGTTTCATTAAACTTCTTAAAGTTACTTCTTCAATGATTCTTAGTTGAGTTGTTCAAATTCCTTAATAAAACCATAACTTATAATTCAAATTAATGAATATTAAATTTGTTCTCTTTATTTAAGTCACAATTACTTCTTCTTTTTCTCTTAATTTATTGATATTTTTTTGTTTGCAAGTCCTGCTCATGTACAAGACGATACAGAACTGGCAATACCAGCAGAGTGAGTATCGTAGATGAAAGTATTCCGCCAATTACCACTGTAGCTAACGGACGCTGCACTTCTGCGCCGGTTCCGGTTGCAAGAGCCATAGGTACAAATCCCAGAGCTGCCACAAGAGCTGTCATCAATACAGGTCGCAGCCTAGTAAGTGCTCCAGTTTCAATAGCTTCACCTAAAGTCATACCTTGTTTTCGCAGATCTTTAATGTATGCCAACATAACTAGGCCATTTAGCACAGCCACACCGGATAAAGCAATAAACCCCACTCCAGCAGAAATAGACAGAGGAATATCACGCAACCACAATGCAAATACACCTCCGCTGAGGGCAAATGGCACACCTGTGAACATTAGTAGCCCATCCTTGTAATTTCCAAACATGGTATAAAGCAAAATAAAGATCAAGCTAAGCGCTACGGGAATTACGATTTGTAAGCGATTTGCTGCTGAGATCAGCTGCTCAAATTGACCACCCCAGGTAATCCAGTATCCGGCAGGGAATTGAATTTTTTCAGCAATAACAGACTGCGCTTCCTCAACAAAAGAACCAAGATCCCGGCCTCGTACGTTTGCTGTAACAACAGCCCTACGTTTTCCATTTTCACGACTTATCTGGTTCGGGCCCTGAATATGTTCGAAATTGACAACATCACCTAACGTAATGTAGCCAGGCATGTTAGCCAAGTTTGAGCTAAGGATGCCGCTATTGTTATAGGATGCTGGAAGCTTAATAGGTAATCGCTTCAATAGCTCAGTATCGGTTCGTAATTCCTCAGGTAAGCGAACTTGTAGTTCAAAACGGCGATCACCTTCATATATAAGACCCGCAGTTCTTCCCCCAATCGCTATAGCAATAGAATCTTGAATATCAATTGCATTCAAACCATAACGCGCCATTTTTGCTCTATCAATCTGAATGGAAAGTACAGGTAAGCCGCTCAATTGTTCAATTCTCACATCGGAAGCACCAGGGATCTGATTTAACGTATCTTCAATTTGTTCGCTTGTAGACAGCAAAGTATCGAGGTCATCGCCAAATACTTTTACTGCCACGTCGGCCCGAACACCTGACAATAGCTCATTAAAACGCATCTGTATCGGCTGGGTAAACTCATAATTATTCCCAGGAATTTTTTTGACTGATCGTTCCATAGCTGTGATCAATTCAACTTTGGGTAGCGCCGGGTCTGGCCACTCAAATGATGGTTTTAAAATCACAAAAAGGTCAGCTACATTGGGGGGCATAGGATCGGTCGCAATCTCGGCGGTTCCAATCTTTGCAAAAACCCTTTCAACTTCAGGAAATGAATCGATAATTTTCTCAATTTCATTCTGCATTTCAATGGCTGTGGTAAGACTTGTTCCTGGAATACGGATTGCGTGCAATGCAATGTCGCCTTCGTTGAGACTGGGGATGAACTCACTACCCATACGTGTAGTGAGCAAGCTGGAAAGTATTACAATAGCTACTGCGAATGTGACCGTGATGCCCTTGTTGCTCATGGCAGCTTTAAGTAGAGGCAAATATAATTTTTTTGCCAATTTCACAACCGCATTTTCTTTTTCTACTACTTTGCTTGAGAGAAATAACGCGATAGCAGCTGGAATAAATGTTACAGAAAGAACCATTGCTCCAAATAACGCGATTACGACTGTGAAAGCCATCGGATGGAACATTTTTCCTTCAACACCTGATAGTGCAAAAATAGGCAAGTACACTACCAAGATGATCAGCTCGCCATAGATTAATACTCGCCGAGCTTCTCTTGATGCATCGAAAACGATTTTAAAACGTTCTTCTGAAGTAAGTACTCTTCCCAAGCGAGCCTGTTCGTGAGCCAAACGTCTAATACTGTTCTCGACAATAACAATAGCGCCATCCACAATCAGCCCAAAATCTAATGCGCCTAAGCTCATCAAGTTAGCGCTTACCTGATTGAGGACCATACCGCTAAAAGTAAATAACATTGACAGGGGAATAACAAGGGCAGTAATCAATGCTGCCCTAATATTCCCTAAAAAAACGAATAGCACAACAATGACCAAGGTAGCGCCTTCAAACAAATTCGACGCGACTGTATAAATGGTTTTATCTACAAGAGTAGTTCGATTATAGACAGGGGTAGCGGTGATACCCGTCGGTAAGGTCAGATTAATTTCAGTTAATTTTTTAGCGGCCGCATGAGAAACAGTACGACTGTTTTCGCCAATGAGCATAAGCGCAGTTCCTACCACAACTTCTTTACCGTTTTGAGTAGCTGCGCCTGCTCGCAATTCGTTACCAATAATGACGTCTGCTACATCTTTAACAAGTACTGGTACTCCTTGACGGTTATCCAAAATAATATTGGAAATTTCTTCCAAATCTGCTACTTGACCTGGAACACGTATCAGTTTCTGTTCGCCGCTTTTCTCTATGTAGCCTGCACCAACAATAAGATTATTGCGTTCTAATGCGAGTACTATGTCTTGAAGCGTAATTCTGTAGGAAATTAATTTATCAGGATACGGTGTAACATGAAATTGCTTTACGTATCCACCTATTGCATTGACTTCTGTAATACCTTTTACTAGGCGCATTTGAGGTTTTATGATCCAATCCTCAATTTCACGCAAATCTATTAAAGTATATTCAGTTCCATCGATTTTTTTAGCACCTGGCTTGGCTTCAACAGTCCACATAAATATTTCACCTAAACCGGTAGAGATAGGACCCATTGCCGGAACGATACCTATAGGAAGCTTTTCTTTCGCTTGCTGGATCCGCTGACTTACCAGTTGCCTCGCAAAATGAATATCTGTTCCATCTTCAAATATTACTGTTACCTGTGACAGACCATAACGTGAAATAGAACGTGTATAATGAAGATTTGGAAGTCCAGCCATTAACGTTTCTATAGGAAATGTGATTCTCTGCTCAGCCTCTAATGGTGAATAACCTGGAGCCACAGTGTTAATCTGTACCTGTATGTTAGTTATATCTGGTACTGCATCGATCGATAATTTCTGAAAGCTAAAAATCCCAAGGACTGCCATTCCAACAACTGCAATAAGTACAATTCCTCGTTGTTGAATAGATGCTCGCAAAATAAATTCAATCATAATTTCAATTCTATAAATTACTGGAATAGTGACTAGAAGCTCTTCCTGGAAAAGGATTCTTAGTGTTCATGGCTTGCTTCTGATTTACCCAACTCGGACTTTATGATGAAGCTATTACCCGCTGCATATGGCTCTCCTGCAGTAAGCCCTGTAATTACTTCTACCATCGACCCGTCACTTAATCCCAACTTCAAAGGACGAGCTTCAAAGTATTGGTCGTACCTACCGAACACCACAGTCCATTCTCCAAGAGTCTGAATGGCATCAGCTGAAACGGCTACCGGAACCTGTACGTTAGCTCTGACTAATTCTGCAGTTACAAACATGCCTGGCAACCACCTGCCTTCTGGATTATCAAGTTCTACCCGTGCAGTAGCAGTTCTGGTAGCCACCCCAATAAGAGGAGTAATGAAAGTAACACTACCTTTGCCTTTAATATCAATTGCAGTTGCTTTGACTAATGTTTCTTCTCCAATCTTGAGTACATCCAAATCCTTCTCATACACAATGATTTGTGCCCAAACAGTCGAGGTGTCAGCTATGACAAAAATTTCTGAATCTTCTTTAACTGTTTGGCCCGTTGCAATTGTTCTTGCCGTAATAAGTCCGGTAACCGGCGCATGGATTTCGTAACGCGCTAGATTTTCGCCTTGGGTAACTTTCTCAGGTCTAATTCCTAGCGCTAAGAGTTTTGCAGAGGCAAGATCCTTATTGATTTCCGCATCATTTAAGGCTTGCTGAGCAGCAAGATAATCTTGTTTTGCAGAAATTCTTTCTTCCCATAGTTCTTTCTCGCGTTCAAATGTGATTCGTGCAAAAGCTAAACGCTTTTTGGCTGCGAGAAATTGACTGCGCAAATCAACCAACAATGGACTCTCAATAACAGCTAGTACATCACCTTTCCGAACATGCTCTCCTCGCTGGCGGTTAACAGCAAAAACTTGTCCTGGTGCGCGCGGCACAACCTGCACAATATTGTATTCATTGAATCCGATTTCACCTGGTAGCCTCAACATGGGCTTAATTTTTGCCGGTCCAGCTTTGCGTATTTCGATCCCTATACTCTTGAGTATTTCATCAGGAATTTTTACTCGTGCTTCAATCTGGCTATAAGCCCAACGATAAGATCTACCTTTGAAGTCAGCTTCAATGACCATATCAAATGAATGTGGCTCCTCCACGATTTGATCGCTAAAAAGATAGTCCTTTCCTGGTTGGAAATTAAAAACCTGAGCTGGTGTTCCAAGTCGTGATAGCGTGATATTAACTTTCGCTAATGATGGAGATATTTGTTCGTCATTTTCGTAAAGATAAAGCCGAAACTGTGGTGGAGCTCCTTTTTCGAATATCGTTACTTCAACTCCAAAATCATTCTTTGAAAATAGCTTTCCACCTTTGGAACCTTTACTTGGCTCGCTTAAAGCCAGGCTTTCCAATATAACTTTCGAGTTATCCTTTGATGGAGGCTTCTTATGGTCATGATTAGATTCAGCGCTAGGACCTTGGTTTTCTTGAGTATTGCTAAGCACAGATCCTTTGTTTTCGTGTGCATCCGTATGTTGTGCTCCCGGACTAAGGATTACCAAACTCAATACAACAGTAATTGCGATTATTGCAATAACCCAAATCAATTGATGTTTAATCACAAACCGCTCCTTAGATGATTATTTGTATGATTCATTATTAATCGGAGATATATATTATGTTGTGTTCGGCTGTGGCCTCAATCGAACCAGCAATCAAGCGTTCAATTTCATTAACCAGACGCTGGTAATTCGCCAGAGCACGGATGTACAAAATTTGGTTTTGGAATAATGTGCGTTGCGCATCCAGCAATTCCAAAAAGCCAAACTTACCCATTTCGTAGCCTTTCTTAGTGACTCCAAATGCCCGAGCGGCTCCTGGTAGTATTTTGCTGCTCAGCATGTTTACTTCAGTTTGTGCTGCCGTCAGTGTTTCGTAAGCCTGCGCTAGGTCAGTCTTAATTCGTAACTCAGTAACTGCTTGTTCATCAGCTGCCTTATAAATGCGTTGCTGTGCTTCCTTTATATTTCCTTGATTTCTATTGAACAAAGGTAGTGGCACAGCCACGCTAACAACTGCGGTAGTGCCTCCTATAGCAGCATGATGAACAGCACCTGCGCTTACAGTGAGATTTGGAATACGCCGTGATTTTTCGACTTCCAGTAGTGATTTACGCTGCTCTAGATTTTTTAAAGCGCGTAATGCCATAGGGTTTTTTAAAGCCCGCACTGTTAATGCTTCTAAGCTCGGCACTGAAATCAATGACTCAAGATTCCCTACAGACTTGACAAATTGAGGAGAAGAATTACCCCATAATTGTCCAAGCCTACTACGTGCTACCGATAGATCACGTTGAGCTTGACTAAAAGCGACTTGAGTAGCTGAAAGTACAACCTCAACTTTAGTTTCTTCAATAGGAGGCGCTTGGCCAGCTTGAACGCGTTTTGCTACTGTATTAACTACTGTTTGTGCCAAATGCTGAGTTTCTTCTGCGAGCCGAAATTGTTCTTGAGTAGCAAGAACCTCTGTAAAAGCATTTGCCACCTGGGCAATAAGGTCTAATTTTCTTATTTCGTAATCTTGAAGAGCGACTTGCTCACCTAATGATGCTGCATAAATACGATCAGCACGTTTTCCTCCAAGCTCAATTATTTGGCTTATTCGTATTGTCGAAAGTTGTTGCACGATCTCTTTAGCAACGCTTTTTTCTGAATTTATATCACCCCGAAGAGAACCAATATTTCCAACGTTTTCTACATTCACTGAAAGATCGGGATTAGGAATTAAACCAGCTTGAAGCGTAACTCCCTCTTGTGCTTCCATTTCTTTAGCAAAAGCTGCCAATTCTGGATTGTGCTTTAACGCAAGCCGTACGGCATCCCGTAAAGTTATGTCATTACTTTCTTGTGAAAATGAAATGGAGAGATCTTGTTGCTTTAAATGACCTGTATTTGATAATTTATTCTCAGCAATAACGTCAGATATGGAATTTAATACAACAAGAAGCACAATGCTTAAAAAGTATCGTGATATAAAATATCTCATATAAATCAGAAATCTTCGCAATCATCACTTAACTAATACTATTTTAGGTATAGAAAGTGAGGAGAATTAATAGCAGACAGAAGCTACTTAGTCTGAATAAAATAAGTTTTCAATCAAGAGGTTAAATAGCAAAATGACGCTAATGCTAATTTTTATATTGATTGAA
>NZ_QRCB01000044.1 GCF_009833095.1 Nitrosomonas sp. JL21 | reverse complement strand
CACCTCCGAAAGATTTCTCATACTACATCCTTAATTCGTGTCCGAGATTATTAGACCACTACAAACGGATGTCGCTGATCACTACGCCGCTGATGCGCATATTCCCGGTTTCAGCTAGGCATTTTTGAAAATTAACGTCTCGCTGCGCAACTTTCAGCCAGATATCCAGGCACAGGTGATTACGCCCTCATTCGGTGCCGAGTGTTTGCATGGCTTGGCGTGGAGTCTTGCCGCATAATTGTTTGAGCGGCTGTTCCTTTAGATTACGATCAACCAGGTTCCGTAAGGAATGGTGAACATGGCCACAATGCCTCTCCGGATTGGTTCAGCCAGAGATATCTGACGGAATGCCATGACATCGCGCATGAAATTTGCGGCGGTGTCCTTTCCACAACCGGCTTCTCCGGTTAGGCCGATGAGTTTGGATGTATTCATAGTCATCTCTTAGAACGCTGAAAAAACAATCCAGCCGATGGTTAAAAAGTTGATTGTCATCAACATGATCATCAACAAAATAGTGTGGTCTATGACAATTCATTCGCTTCATTTCGATGCCGCATGATCGGGATTTGGGTTTTCTGGCTTTCGTTATTCGATTTCAGATCATCAATGATGTACTGTTTGCGATCATCCTCGGCTTCTATTGCAGTAAGCTCTCTTATGATTGCCAGCGTGTTGCTGGCTGTTAATTTATTTTCCATTTTCATTCCTCAGGTAAACATGCAATCACGATCAACGCGCACGATTTTTGGCGGGATGTAGACCATCTCGTTCATTGGCGCGTGCAGGTGGCTTGAGCCACGATCACGGGTATCGGTTTGACTATCTATGGGCGTTGGATGAAAACAGGAATTTATATAAGCTGCATTTGTGTGCCAGTCGCAAGTTTTGGGATGATTTGTTCCTTGAAATCGGAAATGACTTGCTCGACATGCAAGTTACTGGCTGGGTGAGTTGGAGGGATGCTTCGGGCTTTCGGAGGTCAGCCTGGAATGAAAACAGGAAACTCGCTCAGGCTGATATCGTGATTCTATACTGGTTCAATTTTATAATTGCGGAACAGAAGGGGAGGTATAAAACATTATAACTATTTGATTTATTTGGTGGCCAAGGGCGGAATCGAACCACCGACACAAGGATTTTCAGTCCTCTGCTCTACCGACTGAGCTACTTGGCCATCTGAGAAATTATTGATAAATAAGCAGGCTAGTCAGCTTATCCGATTATCACAAGTAGTGAAGTTATTCAGAATGGCGCGCCCGGCAGGATTCGAACCCACGACCCCTTGGTTCGTAGCCAAGTACTCTATCCAACTGAGCTACGGGCGCAACGTACAATCAACTAACTTCTGGTTTACTACTTAACCAGCCGAGAGATTATATCAGATTGAAGTAACGCCAGGATCCGAACTTATGCATTTACATCTTACTTCAAACTTAAATCGACGAGCCGATTGTTTCTTCGCAAATAATCATAATTTCCTTTTGCGGGGGCGATAATGGTGTATTTGATCAAGCTTGTCAAGATTTAAACCGCATTTGTGCTAATTCTGGAGGGTTAATAATCTTCTTCCGGTTCGGGATTTTCTTTGTAAGGTATTTCTGCTGGAATTTTTTTTGATGTGCCTGCGTCAGTATTCGCTTTGCCGGAAATCTTGGGGGTTTTGCAGCGGACATCAGCATTTTGAGCGCGATGGCGTAAGGCATGATCCATCAGTATCAATGCCAGCATTGATTCAACAATGGGTGTGGCACGAATCCCGACACATGGATCATGTCTTCCATGGGTTTCGACAATCACCGCATTTCCATCTTTATCGATCGAACGGCGTTCTAAGCGAATGCTGGAGGTGGGTTTGATGGCGACATTTACCGTAATGTCCTGACCTGTTGAGATACCACCTAAAATACCTCCCGCATTATTACTCAAAAAACCGTCTGGAGTCATTTCATCAGAATGTTCGGTGCCTCGTTGTGCCACACTGGCAAAACCAGCACCGATTTCCACACCTTTTACCGCATTGATGCTCATCATCGCATAGGCAATTTCTGCATCCAGCCGATCATAAACCGGCTCTCCCCAACCAACCGGCACTTCTTCCGCAATAACACTAATTTTTGCGCCGACTGAATCGCCTGATTTGCGTAGCGAATCCATGAAAGTTTCCAATTGATCGACATAGCTGTTGTCCGCCGCAAAGAACGGATTCGTATTGACATCATTCCAGTGTTTAAATGGAATGTGGATTGGACCCAGTTGCGACATGTAACCGCGAATGAAAATTCCAAATTTTTCATGTAGCCATTTCTTCGCGATGGCGCCTGCCGCTACTCTAACAGCGGTTTCACGCGCTGATGCACGACCGCCGCCGCGGTAATCCCGGATGCCATATTTTTGCCAGTAGGTATAGTCTGCATGGCCGGGGCGAAACACATCCATAATCTTGCTGTAATCTTTACTGCGTTGATCTTCGTTGCGAATGAGTAATGCAATCGGAGTGCCGGTCGTTTTTCCTTCAAATATTCCCGAAAGAATTTCTACGGTGTCCGATTCGCGCCGCTGGGTGACATGGCGAGATGTCCCTGGTTTGCGTCGGTCCAGTTCATGTTGGATTTCTTCAGTTGATATTTCCAGTCCGGGAGGGCATCCATCGATAATGCAACCAATTGCTGGGCCATGAGATTCACCGAATGAAGTGACACTAAAAAGCTTACCAAATGTATTGCCGGGCATTCTATCTTTCTCTTCTAAAAATTGTGCGAGTCTACCATACGTATTCTTGTCTCGTTTCAATGTGGAGTACGCTTTCTTGCTTGGCTTTGCGTCCGAAACAGCATCTTTCTGGTTGAGCAAAATCAATAAGGATTTTCTTTCTTCATGCTATACCAGCAGGTAAAATGCAGAACATTAGGCGGGGAGCGTCCTCCATGATTCTGAATTATACGAACATTCGCCACAATGTACGAATTTCTATCAATTTGACTGTTAGACCCTGCAAACCTATTAAATCATCACTCGGAGCATGCATGAATACACCGCAAGTCAAGGAATTTCTGATTAATTTGCAGAACGATATCGTTCGAGGACTTGAACGAATCGATGGCAAATCCTTTAAACGTGACCATTGGGATCGTCCTGAGGGTGGCGGAGGAATGAGTAGCGTGATTGAAGAAGGCAATGTACTCGAGCGTGGTGGCGTTAATTTCTCCCATGTTAATGGCGCGGGATTGCCTGCATCAGCCACAGCCGCACGACCTGAACTCGCTGGCCGCTCCTTTGAAGCAATGGGCGTATCTCTGGTTTTGCATCCTCGTAATCCTTATGCACCTACCGTGCATATGAATGTGCGGTTCTTCGAGGCACGCAAAGAAGGCGCCGAATCGGTGTGGTGGTTCGGCGGCGGCATGGATTTGACACCGTATTATGGGTTTGCAGAAGATGCGATTCATTTCCATCAGACCTGTAAAACTGCATTGCAGCCCTTTGGAAATGATTGTTATCCGCGTCTGAAAAAATGGTGCGATGAATATTTTTATTTAAAGCATCGTAAAGAACCGCGTGGCATAGGCGGAATTTTCTTTGATGATCTGAATCAGCCAGATTTTGCAACGTGCTTCAATTTGACTCAGCGGGTGGGAGAACATTTCCTGCTGGCTTACCAACCCATTCTAGAAAAACGCAAGAACACATCGTATGGTGAACGGGAACGAGATTTTCAGGCATACCGGCGCGGGCGCTATGTTGAATTTAACCTGGTGTGGGACCGCGGTACCTTATTTGGCCTTCAAACAGGCGGGCGTACCGAATCGATACTGATGTCATTACCGCCCATCGTCAAATGGCGATACGATTGGAAACCGCAAGCCGGCAGCGTGGAAGATAAATTGTATTCGGATTTTCTGATTGGCAAGGACTGGGTTTGAAGTGAAGCGTAGTGAAATACAATTGGATTCGAATCTGTGAACAAGCTATCGCTCAATACGCAAATTTTACTCGGCGCAAGTGGTGGAATTTTGCTGGGTTTCTGGTTCGCGATGTTAGGGCAAGAGTCAAATGTCGCACAAAACAGCCTATATATTGCAAAACTGGTGGGTACGTTGTTCATAGATTTGCTGCGCATGGTAATGATCCCTTTGGTCTTTACATCGATAGTCGTAGGGGTGGCCAATTTACGGATGCATCGACAAATCAATCGGGTATGGCAAGGAACGTTGGTTTTTTTTGTTTCAACCATGGCAGTGGCTGTTTTGCTGGGTTTGACAGCTGCGAATGTGTTTCAACCCGGCAGTGGACTGCACATTGCAATGTTTCAAGATGCAATGCAGAATTTTCAAGCAACACAACTGTCGATACCAGAATTTTTTGCTCATTTTTTGCATTCGTTATTTCAAAATCCTGTGACAGCCCTGGCCCAGGGTAATGTGCTGGCTGTCGTGATTTTTGCGCTTCTGCTGGGCATTGCTCTGGTGATCGGCGGTGAGCGATATCGCAATATTTTGCTCTTGATGCAGGAATTTCTGGAGCTGATATTGATGCTGGTAGGCTGGATCATGAAGCTGGCGCCTTTAGGAATCATGGCGTTACTACTGCAATTGGTGGCTACCCAAGATACCAGTCTGCTTTCAACATTATTTAAATTTGTGTCGGTTGTGCTCGGCACTACATTGCTACATGGTGTGATCGTATTGCCGCTGATTCTCTATTTAACCACAGGCATGTCGCCGCTGAAATTCTGGCGAGGTGCCCGGGAAGCGTTGATTACTGCATTTGCTACCAGTTCCAGCGCTGCAACGATGCCGATCACATTGCGCTGTGCCGAACAGCATTTGCATGTCAAACGTGAAATCGCGGGTTTCGTCATCCCCATCGGTACCACGATGAATATGGATGGTACGGCGTTGTATGAGGCAATTGCAGCTTTATTCATTGCCAATCTGGTGGGGGTCGAGCTCGATCTTTCTTTACAATTGATTGTTTTTGTTACCGCCATGCTTGCTGCGGTAGGTGCGCCGGGTATTCCCAGTGCTGGTATGGTGACAATGGTAATGGTCTTGCAGTCAGTAGGATTACCGGCTGAGGCAATCGCAATTTTATTGCCAATTGATCGAATACTAGACACTTTTCGTACCACGGTGAATGTGGAAGGGGATTTGGTGGGAAGCCTGGTGGTGCAAAAATGGGTGAATGACAACCGCTGAACTCAGTCAATTCTTGTTCGTAATGATCAAATCAAATCGTTGTCACGGAAACGTTGCTGAATCTCCAGTACTTTCTCTGCATTGTTGATTAATGCTTCCACACAATCGCGATCCAATTTTGAGTTCGACATTTGCCGCAGCATCGTGAATGCATCGTCATTGCTCCACGGTGCTTTATAGGATCGGCGGGAGGTCAAGGCATCGAACACATCAGCCACGGCGCTTATGCGGGCCTCAATGGGAATTTCATTACCCTTCAGGCCATTAGGATAACCACTGCCATCCACTGCTTCATGATGATACTCTGCGATATTGCGCAAGATATTGGCATGACCGAATGTCCCTAAACTGAAGTCGTCAAGAACGGAGTCAATAATTTCCCGTCCTTTTGCAGGATGGGTTTTCATCACGGCAAATTCTGCGGCATTGAGCTTGCTGGGTTTACGCAAAATGTTATCCGGAATGCCGATTTTACCGACATCGTGCATGGGGGAAAACAAAAAGATGTGCTCGATTTGTTCATCGGTAATGTTATAACTCGGCGATAATTCCCGCGCAATCAGCCGTGCGTAGTGAGCGGTGCGGTCGATATGAGAGCCGGTTTCAAGATCGCGATAATGCGTCATGTTGCGTGCAGCGCGAACCGCCGCCAGCAAGGTGCGTATGGCGGTCAATTCATTGATGACCATCAGCGCAATTAAATGACCATATATGTCGATTTGGCGCAGCGTCTTAGGTACGAACGGATGCTTCTGGAATGAATTAAAAAACAAAAAACCAATGAAAGATCCGCTTTGATAAAGTGGCATCGTGTAGCTGGACTTATAGCCTTTAGCGGATATACGCTTGGTATGCTCATGCGTGCCATGGGAAAAAATGTTGAGATCCTGAACCAATCGCGGATGCCGATGTTCAATAATGGCTTGCAGCGATGGAGCGCTGCTAAGCAGAGCTTCGTAGGTCGTTACTGGATTATCGCTACCTTCGGTACTATGTGTGTATGTCTTAAGCATCTCAGTTTTTTCGTCATACAATGCGATGGCCAAGCGATCAATAAATGGAAAATCCTGACGGATCACTTGATGGATGAAGCACAATTTTTCTGTGAGCGGTAAATTCTCATGCAGGTTAGCCAATGTGTCCTGGTGCGTGAAAAAATCTTCTTCCTGTTCCATAAGTTCCTATCAATGGATGTGATTACATTTTTTAAGAGATTTATCGCTCAAATGAATGGAAACTAGTTTAATTCAATACCGCCTGAAACCCTACAATAAATTTCTATCAGCGTGATTGTAAAATGATATGTGACAAATTGACGCGCGACAATTTGTCACATTCCCAACAGAAATTATCCTTCTTACAATGCATTCACCGTGATTGATTAAATCCAGATCTGAATGAATATCGGAGATTTGATTGGCCATCTATTTCATGATGATTATAGGAGGATGAGGAGCGCATCAAAGTTGAATTCTGCGCTCGCATACATGCTTATGAAAATACCTAAACGACTCGAACCATTATTCGAAGAAGGACTGATTGATGACGTCATCTGCCAATTGATGACTGGCAAGGAAGCCATCATATATATGGTGCGCTGCGGAGAAGATATGCGTTGCGCCAAGGTCTACAAAGAAAACAATAAACGTAATTTTCATCAATGCTCATTCTATACCGAGGGACGCAAAGTAAAAAATAGCCGACGCGCCAGGGCCATGGAGAAAGGTAGTCATTACGGTTTGAAAGCACGAGAAGAAACATGGCAAAGCACTGAAGTCGATATGCTGTGCCGTTTGGGGTTCGCCGGTGTGCGCGTGCCCAAGTTTTATAATTTTTTTTCCGGTGTGCTGCTCATGGAGCTCATTACTGATTCGGAAGGAAATGTGGCTCCTCGATTAAGTGATCTGAATCTGAATTTGAAGCAAGCGCGGGAATATCATCGGATTCTGATTAAGCAAATTGTGAATATGCTGAATGTGGGCATAGTCCATGGGGATTTATCACAATATAACGTGCTGGTGGATAACCAAGGTCCTGTCATTATTGATCTACCCCAGGCGGTGAATGCAGGGAACAATCATCATGCGCGTAATATTATTAAGCGGGATGTCGATAACCTGACCACCTATTTCAGTCGATTCGCGCCGGAATTGGCTCAATCTGATTATGCTTCAGAAATCTGGTCTTACTATCAGCGCGGAAAACTCCCGCACGCCATATTGACTGGAAATGCCAAACAGCAGTCAATTGACCCGATCAAGCCGGTGAATGTTTCCGATGTGCTACAAGTCATTGATACGGTAATTAGAAAAGAAATGGCTTGGCAGCGTCACAAACAAACACGTCATCTTAATCAATTGTCGCAATGCTAACTCCCGCGAATTTAAAAGCTTTGATTGACCTGCATGGTCTGGCTTATGCTATACTCTTCATCTTGACGCGGGGTGGAGCAGTCTGGCAGCTCGTCGGGCTCATAACCCGAAGGTCGTAGGTTCAAATCCTACCCCCGCAACCATCTTATCCTTGCTGAGAATCGCCGTTTCATGCGGCTTTTCAGCAAGTTCAGATTTACGGGATGAACATGCATTTAGGTTAACCTTCTCGTTCTTGTCTGACAAATCCTCTTTCGAGGAAATTTCGTCAGCATTAGAATCTTCCTGCCAACCATGTTTTTGATCACCTGATTCGGTCATCATTTTGACTTGCTGCAACAAAGGATCGTAATCGCTAATCTTTTGCTGCTTCCCTGCCGCAACTGTCAAAATTCCGGCAAGGTCGCCATGCAGGTCGATGGCGTATTCTGTTCCTGACGCTTTGGGCGTTAGTACAATCTTATCAATGAGGCCTCTGAGCAGGTCTGCTGCTTCAGCTCTAGTTTCTTCCGTGTTGAGAGAAACTCGTAGCGCTTCCACTTCTTTTTGGTAACGCTGAGACATGTTCGGATGCAGAAGCACTGGTGCTTCCTCTTTGCCTTCGAGATAGCTTTCCAGCTCTTCCCGTCGTTCAATGATCTTATTGAGCGCGTCCTTCACTTCCGATGCAGGTATTCCGTTTTTGATGGCTTCAATAATCTTTTCCTTATCAGCAGCCAGTTTTTGCAGCTCTTTTTTGTAGCGGTTTATCGCCGCATTCCAGGTTTGTCCCAGCTCATTGATATGTTTTGTGTATTCCTCGCAAAATACCCTCACTAATTCCTGGTTCATCAGGTGATGTTGCAGTGCTTCCAGAATGGTTTGCTCCAGGCTTTCTTGCTTAATGGTGAGTCGGTTGCTGCAAGTACCTTTATTTCTTGCAGCAGAGCAACCGTAGCGATCAGCCGACATTTTGCTCATACCGCTGCCGCAGCAACCGCATGTGAGAAGGTAAGAAAACAAGTTTTTTGGGCGTTGCTTGGCCCAGAATTGAGGTTTCTCATCCAACGCTTTCTGGCGTATTTTGGCCTGCTCCCAGAGCTCCTCATCGATAATGCGTAAGTGAGGGACTTCGGTAATGATCCAGTCTTCTTCTGAGTTTGGCCGGGCGACACGTTTACCTGTATCCGGGTCTTTTAAAAATTTCTGACGGTTCCAGATCAGCCGACCTATGTAGAGCTCATTATTGATAATGCCGGTGCCGCGCCGTCTATTCCCGTAAATTGTCGTTGCGCCCCAAGCTTTGCCAGAGGGGCATGGAACGCCTTTTTTATTGAGATTCAGCGCAATTTTTTTTGGGTGAAACGTCAGCGGCGTAATCGCGGAATATTTGCTTAACAATTTCTGCTTCTTCCTTATTGATCTCACGATCTCCTCTGATCGCTTCACCATAGGAATCAAACTGTTTCACGACATTGTAGCCATAGCACAAGCCTCCATCAGATTTTCCTTTTTCTATCCGGCCACTTAGACCGCGATGGGTTTTGGCTGCCAAGTCTTTTAAAAACAAGGCATTCATCGTTCCCTTCAGTCCGATATGGATGTCGCTTACCTCGCCGCCCATCGGATAAGGTATGAATAGCAATGCCGACAAACTGAAAACGCTTGTATATGCCTGCAATGTCCTGCTGGTCTCTGCTTAAGCGATCCAACCCTTCCGCCAGAACAATATCAAACTTGCCAGCCATGGCATCTTGCATAAGCATCTGGATTCCAGGGCGCATCAGGCTTGCACCGCTGATACCGTGATCGGTATAGGTATTAACTACCTTCCAGTTTTCATGCTTGGCCCGTTCATTGCAAATCTGGATTTGATCTTCAATCGAGGCATCGCTTTGAAGATCACTGCTATATCTGGCATAAATGACAACTTTTTTCATATCAAGACTCCAAATCAGGCTTTTGTGTCAAAGACGTTGTGCATCTGAGATGGCGCTCGTAATTCTGCTCAGCTGAGCGCCGAGCAAGAAAGCGAACAACGTCAACAATCCGTGAGTCGATATGGTAATCCCCCCAAAAATTAAC
>NZ_QRCB01000043.1 GCF_009833095.1 Nitrosomonas sp. JL21 | reverse complement strand
TTTCCGGATGAATCGGCAGGCCTGCGGCCTTGCCGGCCTTGGTCACATATAGCAGCAAGCTGATGACGTAGTAGGAAATGGCCGCAATCGACAGCCCTTCCACGGTACTTTGCAAGCGCAGTTGCAGTTCTTGGCCGTGCGTAAGCTTTTCGAGCAATTGCTGATTTTGTGTTTCGGTTTGAATATCGACGCGCGTGCGCAGTAATGCGCTGGCACGCGCCACCCGGGCGGAAAGGTAGCCCATTCGCTGCGCGGTCGCCTCCACCGTGGCAATCGCCGGCGTCAGCCGCCGTTGCATGAATTCGCCGATCGTTTGCGTTCCTGGAAGCGCCTGTTCCCTGAGCTCGGCAATGCGTTGCGTAACCAGCTTGCTATACGCCTGTGTCGCTGCAAATCGGTAGGCGTGTTCCACCGTAGCCCGTTCAACCCGGGCCGCCAAGGCGGTGAGCGTATCCAGCAATTCCTGGTCAGAGGCGACCTTGTTTTCGAGCTGCGCGGTAATGTCCGCCAACTGTTGTTCGGCGCTGGTCAATTCCGGAATCAGTCGTTTGGCGACCGGTAAACCGCGCAATGCCATCAACCGGTAAGTCTCGATTTCAAGTAGCCGTTGCGATACGCGCCCTGCCCGCGTCTCCGAGGTATCGTCGGGCATGATCACCAGCATGCGTTCAAAACCGCTGTGCCGCAGCATGAAATCGGTCACCGCCAGTGAATAGGCATCCCGGCCAATCAATGACGCCACCACCGGATTTCCGCCAAACCACTTGCGCGCCTGTATGAGCAACTGCTCCGGCTGCTGCACGTCCCCTGAAACCATCGCTAGCTTGATGGCCGCAAACGTGCGCCCCGGGATGTCCGCCAGCCAGTGCTTCGGCAAGGTCAGACAAGACAGCAACTCAGGATCGGTTGCGCCTAACTGGGCAATTTCCGGCAAATGCTGCACCAGTGCATAGCGCGTGAACTCGGTATGGCGCTCCCATCTCAGCGTATAGCTCGGTAGCCGCAAGCGCAGGAAATTATTCTGCAATTGCTCGAGCATCAATGCTTGCTGGCCGGGAAGCCGGCGTAAATGCGCGTATTCTTCTTCACGGCTGATGCCCTCATTGATGACCACCACATACATGATCAATGCGGGCAGGTGGATGCGCGGACTCGGCCGGGCATGCACTTCGTTGTGCAACAGCACACGTTGAGGATCGTCATCCGGTAATAAATCAGTCGAATCGAGATGAATATTTGAAAACATGCGTGTCAACGGAGCAGTGATTGATCAAGAATCAGAATGTAGCAAGGATCGGAATTCAGTTAAAGGTGCCGGCAACTGACAAATTCATTAAAGCCATGCTCCCGCACGCCCAATAGTTATCCATCAAGCCATATTTTATTTCAATATTCTTTTCAAATTGGCAAAGAAAATTACCGCGCCCAGCATCGCAACCATCGGCCAGAATTGAATCATCCCTTCATACCATCGCATACCGACAGCAATTGGAATTTCCAGCGTGAAATCAACTTGCTGATCATTCTTTCCTGAAAGAGAAACTCTATATTCTCCGATTTCGCCGATGCTCAATATTTGGGTAATGATACCGGAGTCGTAAGTTCTCTCAGGTATGGTCAATAATGTCTTAACCGGCTCGTTGCCTTCCATCTTGGTGAGCGTCAGTGCGAGCGGCCATTGACGTGCCGCTTCCGGATAAAGAAGATCGATCGTGATGTCCAGCATGCCAGGACTGGCCATTTTGCTGCATAACGTCGGAACAGGCATCGCCTTCATCGCGTCCGCCGGAATTTCGTAATCGTCAGGGATGAAATATCCCGAATAGCCGATCAGCAGAGATTCAGACTCTATCGTGCAAGTGCCACCACGAAAGCCCTTGGGATATGTCGCCGACATATCGCCTTGCGAGCTGACGTGGAACTGTAAGCCGATGACGACAACAGCCATTAAAAGTCCTGCCGCCACCACAAGACGTTGCATTCCCATTGGCAAATTAGCCCAGATTTTAGCCATGAATCCTCCGATGATTTTCATATCCTTTGGCATTTCCATTACTTCTTAACATTCAGCAGAAAATACATTACCGAATCAACTGTTGATAAATATTCGGCATTACCTGCGGCAAACGGTCTGGACGCGCCACTATGGCGTATCCTCCTTTTCCAAACAGATATGGAAAATAATCTTGCGCCGCTTGATCAATGGTAATGCCGAACACCGACAAGCCTGCCCGTCTGGCCTCAACAATCGCTTGTCGCGTATCTTCTACGCCGTATCGGCCTTCATAATGATCGAGATCGTTGGGCTTGCCATCCGTGAGTAATAGAATCAGCCGGTGCCGCTCCGGACGCAGGCTCAATATCTGCTGAACATGACGCAGCGCGGCGCCCATACGCGTGTAATAGCCGGGCCGCAACGCCGCAATGCGGCGCAACATACGGGTATTGAACGGCTCAGAAAAATTCTTCACCTCGGTTATTCGAACATAAGCTCTCTTTCGCGACGTAAAAGTATAGATAGCAAACGCATCCCGGCAGGTTGCCAGCCCTGTCGCCAGCGTGATCAACGCTTCTTTACCGATATCGATGATACGGCGGCCATTGATCCAACTGTCGGTGGATAGCGACACATCGACCAGAATCGCCACGGCCAAATCGCGCGATTGTTGTCGTGACGCGCAGTACAACCGGTCTGACCCATGGCCGGTGGCACGAACATCGCATTCGGCGCGCACGACCGCATCCATATCCAGTTCAGCGCCATCCGGTTGATGACGCAGAATTTCCCGTTTCGGCAATAGCGCTTCAAACTGGCGGCGAATTCTGCGGAAACGCTTGCGTGCCTCCAGATCCGGCGCCCAGTCCTGGTCATGTTCCGGAGCCTGCTGGAACACTATCCGGCATTGCCCGTGATGATACAGCTTGCGCCGGTAGTCCCATTCGGGATAATCGAATTCGGAGATCAGCCGGGCGGGATCGACATCTTCCGGCGAAAGATCGAGATCGAACTTGAGCGTCACCGCAGCGCTCCGGTCATACGAACTCACGGTGATTTCCTCGAGCGCTTGCGCGGCGTTTCTGGCCGACTCTTCATCATCATCCTGAACGGCGCGATTGACATTGACCATTTCCGACCAGCTCAGCATTTTTTCGAACCGATTCAACAGCAACGGATCATCGCGCCGACTTTGATCCTGTTCCCGGCGACGGCTGTTTTTCTTGCGCTGATCCTGAGGATGCTCGCTACTCTCGACGCCATCCTGCTCTGTATTCTGCGCCGCGGCAGAGCTGCAGTTCTGCTGAGCCCACGCATTGCCCCATAGCGGAACCGGCAAAAATGTCCGGTAGCGCTTATCCGCTGTCCATAAGGTGAGATCGGGCGCTGGGTTGCGAATGGCCTGCAGGAATGAATCCGCCAGCATATCGGTGCCGGGTTGAGTGCCCAGTAACATCAGAATCACTGTTTCGATCGCCTGTTCCTGCTGGCTCAGCAGACGCCGTGGCCGCTGCGCAGCGATCGCCAGACAGAGGTTCCGATAGCGCTGGGCCAGGCCGGGATAGCGGTTGCACACGCCGGTGCTGATCCGATGCACCTGATGAAGGTAGACCAGATCCGCTTGCAACGGATCGGCATGAACGTACTTCACGCCGCTGACAGGATCATCCATCAAGTCATTCGCAGTAGCGAAAAACGCCGCCAGCCAGACATAATGCTGCCGGTTCAATATCCTGTCCGGAAAATACCCCAGCCGTTCCGGCAACAGCATTCGTTCATGATTGCAGTCGATCGGCGGCAGAACCTCATCCATCAAGCCCAGGCGCTGGCGCCATTTCAAGCGATGCCGCGAAGATTGCGGCGTTCCGGCAGTCAACGTGATGCCCGGCGACCCACCCAATCCGCGGAAAAATACGCCCAGCGCTGCGCGAACTTCCGTCAGCGATATTGCTGCGTCAGCATGGAAACGATAACTGCTGGTGCTGCCGGCAAGCCGGTGCCAGCAACGTCCGATCTGTTCCTCCAGTTCGAGAAACGCCAGCCAATCCATGCTCAGCCGTACGTCGCGCGAATCAGATCGAGCAAACCTTGCTTGACATCAGGATCATCGCAGAGCGGCTCAACCAGCGCAGCTTGCGCAGCCTGATAAGGATCGAGGCCGCTTTTCATCAGTACGGCGCAATAGATCAGCAAACGGGTCGACACGACTTCATCCAGATCGACATCCTTCAAGGCGCGCAATCGTTGCGCCAGATTGATCAGAGGCACGCAATCCCGTTCCGGCAAGCCGCTTTCGATGGCGACAATGGCCATCTCGGCGTCCGGCGGCGGAAAATCAAAGCTGATCGATATAAAACGCTGGCGCGTGCTGGGCTTGAGCGCTTTCAGAATATTTTGATAGCCCGGATTATATGAGACGACCAGCATGAATTCGTCCGGTGCGGCCAGCGCTTCGCCGGTGCGCTCCAATGGTAGGAAGCGCCGGTCATCGGTCAACGGATGCAATACCACCGTCACATCCTTGCGCGCTTCAACGATTTCATCCAGATAACAAATCCCGCCGTTGCGCACAGCGCGCGTCAACGGACCATCCACCCATACCGTGTCCCCGCCCTTAAGCAGATAACGGCCGGTCAGATCGGCGGCGGTCAGGTCATCATGGCATGAAACTGTATGCAAGGGCCGTTCCAGACGGGCGGCCATGTGCGCGATGAAGCGCGTTTTGCCGCAACCGGTCGGCCCCTTGATCAGCAACGGCAGCCGCTGCCGGTAAGCCATTTCAAACAGCGCGCATTCATTCCCAACCGGCTGGTAGAAAGGAATGCCTGCAACCGCAGACGGAATTTCCGAACTGGGCCGACTGCACAACGGCACATCCGGCATGCTCAGGCCATCCATCATGCCCGCGCAGCCGCGGTACGCTCGGTGACCGGCCCCAACGCCGCATAAATGAACATCAGCGCGCCGACGATGAAGAAAATGCCGGCACCGAGGCGCAACCCATAAAACAATTCAATCTGCGACTGCACATTCATGAAACCGAGTGCCATCACGCGCTGCAAATGGGTCTGCAGAATGCCGGCGAACACCAACGCAAAGGTAATTCCCAGCATCGCGGCATTCATGAGCCAGAAACTCCACATGTTCAGCACTTGATTGAACGGCTGGACTTGCCGCAACGCCGGCAGCGCATACGTGAAGAATGCCAGGTTCAACATCACATACGCACCGTAAAACGCCAGATGCCCATGCGCCGCGGTCAACTGGGTGCCATGCGTATAGAAATTGATCGATGGGAAGCTATGCATCATGCCGAGCAGGCCCGCACCGATGAAAGCCATCACCGGGCAACCCAGGCTCCAGAGTATAGCGGCCTTGTTGGGATGATCGCGGCCGCTCTTCTTCACTAAATAGAATGCCCACAGCATCATCGCAAAAAAAGGCACGATCTCCAGAAACGAGAACACGACGCCGATCCAGTGCCAGTATTCCGGCGCCCCGATCCAATAATAGTGGTGGCCGGTTCCCAGCAATCCGCTGAACAACGAACAGCCGACGATGACATAGAGCCATTTCTCGATGATTTCGCGGTCGACGCCGGTCAATTTGATCAGCAAAAAGGCCAACATCGCGGACATGATCAATTCCCAGACGCCTTCCACCCACACATGCACCACCCACCACCAGTAGAGCTTGTCCACCGCCAGATTGTCGGGATTGTAAAAGGCGAACATGAAGAAAATGGCGGCGCCCCACAACCCCAGCAGCAGAACAATGGAAACCACCGTCTTGCGGCCTTTGAGCACCGTCATCGTGACATTGTAGATGAAGATCAAAAACGCGATGACCATCAGTATCTTGATCCAGAACGGTTGTTCCAGGAATTCCCGGCCTTCGTGTATACCGCCAAGATAGCCTGCAACCGCCGCTAACGCGGCAAATACAAACAAGCCCAGTTGTAGCCATGCCAGCTTGGGACTATGAATTTCCTGTTCGCTTTCTTCCGGAATCAAAAAATAACTGGCGCCGAAATAACCCAATAGCAACCACACCAGCAGCGCATTCGTGTGGATCATGCGCAGAATATGAAAAGGCGCGGATTCGGCCAGGAAATTAGGAAACACATAGACCGTTCCGGCGAGCACGCCGGCCACGATCTGAACCAGAAACAGCGCAAGCGCAGCGACAAAATAAGGATAGGCAAGCTGCTGGGTGTGATATTTCATTGACAAATCTCCATCAAAATTTCGTATTGAGCAACAGGTATACAACGATCGCCACCATAACCGTCATCCGGCAACATTGGGCGGCCACCCCAAGGTATTGATGCGACTGGTCCATTCAAGGAAATCGATCAGATCATCCAATTCCTGTTCAGTCAGATTGAATTGGGGCATTTGCCGACGCCCTTCGACACGCGTGGGCTGGGCTCGCATCCAGGCTTTCAGGCCGGAACGTGCGCCTTCGGGGCTTTGTTTGCCGCCATAGCGAATCCACACATTGCCCAGTTCAGGCGCGAAATAAGCGCCTTCACCCAGCAGAGAATGGCAATTGATGCAGGAATGCTTCTCCCAGACATGTTTACCGCGTGCAACGGATTCAGTGAGGGTCGATTCATCGGTCGCCACATTTTTCATATAGAAATGGCTATGAACTGTCAGAACCGTAAACGTGATCAGGAAAAAAATGGATCCGCCATAAAAAATATTGCGGGCGGCCGATTTCGTAAGATACTCTGCCATATACTTCCCCCTTATTTACAGGCAATTAGAATTTACACAATGACCCTATTATCAACTCAGATTTTAATTATTATTATCAAATAGATACCTAACTTCTTGTAGATCTGATTCGATTCTAGCCCAGCCAACCAAGAATTGGAAGCTACATGAAATATCCCTATGATTTGTTAGATTTTTGCTATCCCTGAAAACCCGCTGAGGAAGAAGCTAAAAATACGGTGAGTGGATGAGCGCCAGAATAGAAGAATCCATCCTTGACGGCGAGGCAAATTAGCGCGATCAGCGCTACCTCGACCAATGTAACCTAAAAAGAAAGAAACCGCCGTTGTGCATTCATCGACAACGATAACAATGCAATGGCAGATGCGATCTTAGAGCAATTGATTCGCCAGATTGGCGAGGTGGGATCGTTCCCCCTTTTCCAAGCGCACATGGGCATAAATTTCATGGTGCTTGATCTTGTCGATCAAGTATGACAGGCCATTGCTCTGGGAATCGAGATAAGGGGTGTCGATCTGATAGATATCGCCGGTGAAGATGATTTTGGTATTTTCTCCGGCCCGCGTGATGATCGTTTTCACTTCATGCGGCGTCAGATTCTGGGCTTCATCGACGATGAAAAACACATTCGAAATGCTGCGCCCGCGGATATACGCCAATGGCGTGATCTTCAGCTTTTCCTGATCGACCGCATCGGTGATCTGCTTGTATTCCTTGTCTTTCTCGGTGAACAAGCTTTTGATGAATTTGAGATTGTCCCAGAGCGGCTCCATGTAGGGATTCAGCTTTGAGATCACGTCACCGGGCAGAAAACCGATGTCCTTATTGCTCAAAGGCACCACCGGACGCGCCATGTAGATCTGCTTGAAATGCCTTTTCTGATCGAGTGCACCGGCCAGAGCCAGCAGCGTTTTGCCGGTACCCGCCACGCCCTGGATGGTCACGAGCTTGATATGGGGATGGGTAATCGCATGCAATGCAAATACCTGTTCGGCATTCCGGGGGGTCACCCGGAACGCGGATTCTTTCTGGATGCGCTCGATTCGCTGCGTTACCGGGTTGTAGAAAACCAATACCGAAGCACGGGCATTCTTCAGAATGAAGTAATGGTTCGGTATCGGCTCGTGTATGCCAACATCGGCCGGCAAGCAAGAATTATGGTTGTAGATGCTCTCGATGACATCTTTCGGCAGTCCTTCGATGACCGTTTTACCGGTGTACAACGAATCCAGATCCTTGATCTTTCCGGTTTCGAAATCTTCCGCCGGAATGTTGAGGGATTTCGCCTTGAGCCGCAGATTGATATCTTTCGAAACCAGAATGATTTTACTGTCCGGGTACTCTTCACCCAATGAAATGACTGCGTTCAGTATCCGGTGATCCGCAGTGTTTTCCCCGAATACGACGGTCGCGTCCAAGCCGCTGGTTCTCTCCTGCATGCATACCTTGAAATGGCCGTGGTTCGGGCGGTCGATCGGAATCCATTTCTGCAGTGAATGATTAGCCGACAAGGCATCCATGATGCGGATGAATTCTCTCGCCTCGAAGTTCTTGATGTCATTGCCTTTCTTGAAATGATCCAACTCTTCCAATACCGTGATCGGAATCGCCACGTCATTGTCTTCAAAGCTGTAAATGGCATTATGGTTGTATAAGATGACCGATGTATCCAGGACAAATATTTTCTTCTTGTGCTTTCTTGGCATGAATATAGGAACCCTCAGAAAACGATACTGATGTTGATCGGCAAACCCCGCGGTTACCGCTTAGTGAAGCAAAATGTACGCTATTCTCGGCAATGGCGCTACTCGTGAATCGTGGAAAATTCTTTGATGGGTATCGGCCACAAAGATCATATCTCATCATATCGGTATAAATCGGTACAATGCCATCCTCTTCAGAATTTTCTATCAAGAATAACGCTATGTTGAATCATGCCTCCTTCCCGGCTCTGCAACAGAGAAGTCTGCAAACGGTCTGGCATCCGTGTACGCAGATGAAGCAGCACGAAACCTATCCGCTGGTTCCGATCCGCAGCGGCAAAGGCGTCTGGCTACATGACACCGAGGGCAAACGCTACTTGGACGCCATCAGTTCTTGGTGGGTCAATCTTTTCGGTCATGCTCACCCGGAGATCAATGCCGCCATTCGCGACCAGCTTGATAACATCGAGCATGTCATGCTGGCGGGCTTCACGCATGAGCCGGTGGTGTCCTTATCCGAGCGGCTCACGAAAATGGCACCGGGATCGCTGGGACATTGTTTCTATGCCAGCGATGGCGCTTCGGCAGTCGAAATTGCTTTGAAAATGAGCTTCCATTACTGGCAATTATGCGGTCATGTTCAGAAGAATCAGTTCATCAGTTTGCAAAATGACTATCACGGCGAAACGCTCGGGGCGTTGTCGGTGACCGACATTGCGATTTTCCGCGAAACCTATGCGCCGCTGCTGCGCCCGTGCACCCACGTTCCGACGCCGGATTGGCGCTATGCGCAACCGGGAGACACACCGGAAGCGCATGCGCTGCACACTGCCGAAATGCTGGAAGCCTACCTGGCTAAACATCATACTCAGGTTGCCGCATTGATCCTGGAACCGCTGGTTCAGGGCGCCACCGGCATGGGAATGTATCATCCCGTGTATTTACAGCGTGCGCGTGAAATTTGCAGCCGGTATCACGTTCATTTGATCGCCGATGAAATCGCGGTGGGATTCGGCCGAACCGGAACGATGTTCGCCTGCGATCAAGCCAGCATCGCACCGGATTTTCTGTGCCTGGCCAAAGGATTGAGCGGAGGGTATCTGCCTCTCTCCGTCGTCATGACGACCGACTCGATATTTCAAGCGTTCTATCATGACAAGACGGCGCGCGCCTTCCTGCATTCGCATTCGCATACCGGCAATGCGTTGGCCTGCCGCGCAGCACTGGCGACACTGGATATTTTTGAACGCGACCGCGTACTCGAAACCAATGCGAGCAAAGCAGCGTATCTCAACAGCATTGCCACGCCGCTGCGCGATCATCCGAAAGTTGAAAATTTCCGCCATTGCGGCATGATTTGGGCATTCGACGTCAAAACCGGCGACCATGAATTTGCTGCAAAATGCTTCCGATTGGGATTGCAGCATCAGGTCGTGCTGCGGCCGCTGGGCAGGACGATTTATTTCATGCCGCCGTATGTGATCAGCGACGAGGAGATTCGCCTGTTGATCGATGCCACGTTGGCAGTATTGAACACCATGACGGACTGACAGGACGATAATTCATGCGATTGACTTTTCTTGGGGCAGCCGGCGAAGTCACCGGCTCATGCTATCTGATCGAGACCGAAACGGTACGGTTCCTGGTCGATTGCGGCATGTTTCAAGGCGGGCGCGAAGCCGACAAAAAGAACCGCACCGCGTTTACGTTCGATCCTAAGGATATTGATTTCGTATTGCTGACGCATGCCCATATCGATCATTCGGGATTATTGCCGCGGCTCAGCGCCTGGGGTTTTCGCGGCCCGGTCTATTGCACCGCCGCGACTGCGGATTTACTCCAGGTCATGCTCAAGGATAGCGCCTATATTCAGGAAAAGGAAACCGAGTGGCGCAACAAATCGCGCCATCGTAGCCGCTCGACGCAGGATCTGGCGCCGCTGTATACCGTCACTCAAGCCGAAATGCTGTTGAGACAACTGCACCGCGTTGACTATGACCAGGACGTCAAGCCGCATCGAACGGTCCGCTGCCGCTTCCGCGATGCCGGCCATATTCTCGGTTCCGCGATCATCGAGCTATGGGTCAATACCGGCTCAGACGATAAAAAAATTGTTTTTTCCGGCGACCTCGGACAGCCGGGCCATCCGGTGGTGCGCGACCCCTGTTTCATTGAACGGGCGGATATTCTGTTGATTGAATCGACCTACGGCAACCGCCTGCACCGCAACCTGCAGGAGACCGTCGAAGAGCTGGTGCATGTCATCACTGAAACGCTGGTCTATCAGCGCGGCAACGTCATCATTCCGGCTTTTACCGTGGGGCGCACCCAGGATCTGCTGTTCTTGCTGATCGATCTGTACCGCCAGGGCAGATTGCCATCGATGGATATCTATGTCGATTCCCCAATGGCGCGGGCGGCCACGGAAATTACGCTCAAGCACATCGCAGTGCTCGACCCGGAATCATCGGACGCATTGCGATGGATGAATGACACCGCCCAGAAACCGCGCATCCATTTCGTACAGGATATTGAAGAATCAAAGCAGCTCAATCACCGCAATGGCATCATCATCATCTCGGCAAGTGGCATGTGCGACGCCGGGCGCATCAAGCAACACTTGAAATATAATCTCAATCGACCGGAATGCAGCATCGTGATCACTGGATTTCAGGCTCAGGGTACCCTGGGGCGCCGGTTGGTCGATGGCGCCAGACAGGTACGGATCTACGGCGAGGAAATTCGCGTCAGGGCTGCCATCCATACCATCGGCGGACTTTCCGCTCACGCCGATCAGGCCGATTTGATCCATTGGCTGAAGCATTTTCACGCAATGCCCGAGAACATCTTTGTGGTGCATGGCGAACCTAATAATGCCGCGGCGTTCGTCACAGCCATCGAGCAGCAATTACGCTGGCGCGCGACGGTTCCCGCGCGGCTATCGACCTATTCATGCTGAAAGTGCATCGATGAAGAAAACTCTGAACATGACTGCGCTTGACCCAAGCCAAATGTTTCGGGCCTGTTTGACATCAAGTTGAACCTGCTCATATATCCTGAAACTTGCTCAGATCCAATTGCCATTTGAGCGGATCTTCAATATTTTCAATCCTATCCGTGCTTTTCGATAAATCGACGATTTCGACCGGTATATACGCATTGGCGCGGGTCGAGAAAAAAACCCTGATGATCGGCGTAATCAGGCTTTTCCTGGACTGCTCGATCACGACGCCGAGCCGGCCGGATTTCAGCTTCAAAAGGCTGCCGTTCGGATAAATCCCGATGGTTTTGACAAAGGCGTGAAAAATAGTCTCATCGAAATGACCAGGCTGCCAGGAGGCCATTTTATGTATCGATTCGGCAGGCCCCCAAGCTTTTTTATAGCAACGGTCGGAACTGATGGCATCGTAGACATCGCATACTGCGCCCATCCGCGCAAATAACGTCACCGCATCGCCCGATATTTTCTCGGGATAGCCCCGGCCATCGATGCGCTCGTGGTGATGCAGGCAAACATCCAGGGCGATGTCGCTGACCTGGTAGCAGGATTTGAGGATTTCCCAACCGCGTTGCGGATGCTGCTTGATGACATTGAATTCGTCATCCGTCAGTTTGCCGACTTTGTTCAATACATCGTTAGGAACCGCCATTTTTCCGACGTCGTGCAGCAAACCGGCAATGCCCGCCTGGCGGATCTGTTCTTCATTCAAGCTGAGTTGTTTGGCCAGAGCCACCATCAGCATGCACACGGCCACCGAATGCAGATAGGTGTATTCGTCGGCGTTTTTCAATCGCACCAGGCTCAACAGCGCGTTTGGATTACGCTCTATCGATTGATTGACTTCTTCCACCAGCGCGGCTGCGTCTTCGATTTCGAACGCATTGCCCATGCGAACGTCGTTGAACATCGTCTTGACGATTTTCTTGGCGGAAGTGTGAATTTTTTTGGCTGAATCCAATTCTTCTGCAAGAGAAACCGGTGCAGGTTTTTTTTTGAGTGGCCGAGCAGCTTCTTTGACGATACGTTTAACGGGAGGATTTGCTGGGGGAGCGCTAGTTTGTTCGTCCTCTGGGATATCCAGACCTTTGCTGGTATCGATCCAGATTTCATCGAAACGGCAATTCAGCAGCTTGTCCAGATCCTTCTCGTCATCCAACATGAACGAAGTCCTCCAGAACGGATGTTCCAGCCAATTTCCGCGTATCTCATGAATATACATTCCCAACCGAACCTGTTCTGCTTGTATCTTTTTGATCATAGCGGGCAATCGTAACAAAAAGAACTGCGTTTCCTGGCTCTTGATGTGTCCAGAGCCGCAAATTAATTCAATCACATACGACTACGATAGTGGAACAATTATCTCATGATCTATCCCAGCTTATTGTACTGTTCTTTTAATTTATCCAACGTTGTAGTAAAGGCGCTTAACCGCTCCTGTTCCTGTGCTACCACATGCTGCGGCGCGCGCTCGACAAAGCTCGGATTGGCCAGCTTGGCAGTGGCCTTGGCTACTTCCGTTTCAATGCGGGTGATTTCTTTAGCCAAGCGCTCGCGCTCTACTGTGATATCGATCTCCACTTTCAGCATCAGCCTGAATCCCCCGACGATCGAAACCGGTGCATCCACATCGGGCAGTTCCGGCTGACTGGCATCGACTTCCGACAATTTGGCCAATGCCAGCAGATAAGGTGAACATTCCGCCAGCACCGCCGAATTACCAGTGGCCAGCAGCGGTACCCGCTGTGCCGGCGATAAATTCATGTCGCTGCGCAAGGTACGGCAGGCATTGACCAGATCCTTGAGCAGATGAATGGATTGCGCCGCATTGTCATCCAGCTTTGCAGGATCGGCTTGGGGATAGGGCTGGCGCATGATGCTGTCGCCGCTCTTACCCGCCAGCGGCGCCACTTTCTGCCACAGTTCCTCAGTGATGAACGGGATGATCGGATGTGCAAGCCGCAGCATCGCTTCCAACACTCTGACCAGCGTTCGCCGAGTTGCCCTCTGAGTCGCTTCCTGATCCTGACTCAATTGCACTTTGGCAAATTCGACGTACCAGTCGCAATATTCATCCCACACCAGCTCGTAAATCTCGCGCGCAGCCAGATCGAAGCGATAATTCGCGAATGCCTGTTCCACCGCCTGCTCCGCTTGCTGCAACCGGCTGATGATCCATTTGTCCGCGGCGCTATGACTCAAGGGCAAGGTCTCATCCACGCCGGTATCCTTGCCTTCGCAATTCATCAATACATAACGCGTGGCATTCCACAGCTTGTTGCAAAAATTCCGGTACCCTTCGCAGCGCTGCATATCGAACTTGATATCCCGGCCATGCGAAGCGAGGCTCGCGAATGTGAAGCGCAGCGCATCCGTTCCAAACGCCGGAATGCCGTCGGGAAAATGCTTGCGAGTATTTTTTTCGATCGATTCAGCCTGTTTCGGATTCATCAAGCTGGTGGTGCGCTTGGCGATCAGATCCGGCAAGGTGATGCCGTCGATCAGATCAAGCGGATCGAGCACATTCCCCTTCGATTTACTCATTTTCTGGCCTTCCGCATCGCGGATCAGGCCGGTGATATAAACTTCCCTGAAAGGTACTTTGCCGGTGAAATGCAAGGACATCATCACCATGCGCGCAACCCAGAAGAAAATGATGTCGAAACCGGTGATCAGCACCGAGGTCGGCAGAAAAGTTCTCAATTCCGGCGTCTCATCCGGCCACCCCAGCGTCGAAAACGGCCACAACGCGGATGAAAACCAGGTATCCAGCACATCGTCATCCTGTTGCAAATTCGTTTTGCCGGACAACCGTTGCGCTTCCTCCAGATCATGCGCGACCGTGACGTTGCCGTCCTCATCATACCAGGCGGGAATGCGATGCCCCCACCAGAGTTGACGGGATATACACCAATCTTGAATATTCTCCAACCATTGGTTATAGACATGGGTCCAGTTTTCCGGCGTGAATCGAACGTTACCTTGCGCGACCACTTCCAGCCCGCGTTTCGCCAATCCTTCCATCGCGACATACCATTGATCGGTCAGCATCGGTTCGATGATCGTATTGGTTCGATCACCTCTTGGCGCCATCAATGTATGCGGCTTGGTTTCTACTAAAAATCCTTGGTTTTCAAGGTCGGCAATGATCTTCTTTCTGGCGTCGAAACGATCCATGCCTTGATAGTCCGTCGGCGCTAGGTCGTTGATTTTGCCATCCAGCGTGAAAATATTGATCGGCACCAAGTGATGGCGCTGTCCGACCTGGTAATCGTTGAAATCGTGAGCCGGCGTGATTTTCACACAGCCGGTGCCGAATTCCCGGTCGACATAGGTGTCTGCAATGATCGGTATGGTGCGTTCACACAACGGCAACCGGACATGCCGGCCGATGAGGTGCTGATAACGGAGATCGTCCGGATGTACGGCCACCGCGACATCGCCCAGCATGGTTTCAGGGCGCGTGGTAGCCACGATCAGCGCTTCGGCAGCACCGACCCGGGCGCCGTCCATTGACTCGATGGGGTAGCGGATATGCCACATGAAGCCACTTTCTTCAGTCGACACGACTTCGAGATCTGAAACCGCCGTTTGTAAGACCGGGTCCCAATTGACCAAGCGCTTGCCGCGATATATCAAGCCATCCCGATAAAGACGCACAAACACTTCCGTGACCGCCTGCGATAACGCTGCATCCATCGTGAAACGCTCCCGCGTCCAGTCGCACGAGGTTCCCAACCGGCGCATCTGTCGCGTGATGGTGGAACCGGATTCTTCCTTCCACTGCCAGACGCGCTGCAAAAATGCGTCGCGCCCCATGTCGCGGCGATCCAAATCCTGCTGATCCAATTGGCGCTCCACCACGATCTGAGTGGCGATGCCGGCGTGATCCGTACCCGGCTGCCACAACGTGTTATCCCCGAGCATGCGATGATAGCGCGTCAACGCATCCATCAACGTGTGCTGGAAGGCATGCCCCATATGCAGTGTGCCGGTGACATTCGGAGGTGGCAGCATGATGCAGTATGCCGGTTTACCGGCTGCGGTTTCCGCGTTGAAATAACCACGCGATTCCCAGAAGGCATACCACTGATTTTCAATGCGCTTAGGGTCAAAACTTTTTTCGAGTTCCATGGAATGTAAAGAATGTCTGGCTGATGAAAAACAAGTCCGCCATTATAACGGATGTGTTCAGGGAGCGTATCCGAAGAAAATCGTCTGCGCCGTGGGCGCCAACCTCAACGAGCGTTATTTGGCCTGATCACTCAAGCGCGCATCCAGTGCATTCGCCAGAATCTTTTTTTCTGCACTATCCAAATTGATATGGGCATCGCTCAACGCAGCATTCAGAATATGCTCTATCGTCGCCGCAGGAATGGGCTGAGCTTGAATATTCGATGTCGGCAGGGATACGATCTCCGTCAGGACGGGAATGGAATCTGAATCGATGGCCGAAGATGCGTCTTTGGTGTTCCCAGCCGTTGCAACGCCGGAAGTCAACGTAGTTCCCGCCCCGCTCATTCTGCTCAGGTTCTGATATTTGTTCAGCAGGCTATTGAATTTAGCGAGGATCTTCGCATCGTCAACATCGTCTGTGGAATTATTGTCTTGCATGATTTCTGATAAATATGAGTATTCACTCGCGTTTTATTGGGATTCCCAGGTCAAGGAAATTCCTTAAAGCTTGAAGTGCTGAATTTCAAAACCGGCATCCTTATAAAAACGGTAACGTTCCCGCGCCGACAGCTTATCGTCCTCAGAATCACCCGCAATTTCAATGACCCTCTCGAACTGATCGAGCCGCGGCGGTGGTCGATGATCTAAGTTGAGCAGCACCTTGTAATGATCGTCGGTATGAATCCGATTGCTCAAAATGATGGGCGTCATTGCCATGATATGCTCATCATCGCTGGTACGGGCGTGGGGAATGAAACTGCCCGCAGAAAACGTCCACAGCAATCCGTCCATTTGCTCGATCAATGCTTCATCCGGCGAGTAAATGATCACGTCCATGTCCTGCTGCAGCGCTTTCGCGCAAAGCCGGCAGGCCGTCTGCAATTTATTCTCCGATCCCGAATAAAAAAAGACTTGAGTCATGGTGATCTCCTCAACACAGTCTTCGATCCGCCATCAATCCACGAGGCTGATGCCATTTCAGTAATCCTCCTGGTTTCAGTCCAGCAACCCCTGGCCTCATTCGACCATCCATTTCATACCTCGCCACTGACGGGCAGCGCTCTGGAAAGTCAGGAATTTGCGTTCGCTTGCGTGATCAAGAACTGGGTCAACAATGGCACAGGGCGTCCGGTTGAGCCTTTATCCTTACCGGATTTCCAGGCTGTGCCGGCAATGTCCAGATGAGCCCAGCGGTATTTTTTCGTAAACCGCGATAAAAAGCACGCGGCGGTAATCGTTCCCGCAGCCCGACCGCCAATATTGGCGATATCTGCAAAATTGCTCTTCAATAAATCCTGATACTCATCCCAAAGCGGTAATTGCCAGGCACGATCGCCAACCTCTTCGCCGGCAGACAGTAACTCTTTGGCCAGTCCATCATCATTCGTCATCAAGCCGGTCGTTGAATTTCCGAGCGCAATGACACACGCGCCCGTCAAAGTGGCGATATCGATGACCGCTTTCGGGTTATAGCGTTCAGCGTATGTCAGTGCATCGCATAATATCAAACGTCCTTCCGCATCGGTATTCAGAATTTCGATGGTCTGGCCGGACATGCTGGTGACCACGTCGCCCGGTTTGATCGCGCGCCCGCTGGGCATGTTTTCGGTCGCCGGAATGACGCCGACGACATGAATGGGCAATTTCATTTCAGCGATCGCGAGCAAGGTGCCGAGTACACTGGCCGCGCCGCTCATGTCGAATTTCATTTCGTCCATTTCTGCTGCAGGTTTGAGCGAAATACCGCCGGTATCGAATGTGACGCCCTTGCCCACCAAAACGATGGGATTGTCTTTTTTCGCTGAACCGGAATATTCAAGTACGATCAATTTCGCAGGCTCGTCAGTCCCCCGCGCGACCGCCAACAACGACCCCATTCCCAATTTTTCCATGTCCTTTTCTTCCAATACCGTTGCCTTGAGCTTATGCGCTTTTGCAAGGTCCTTGGCTTGCTTGGCCAAATAGGTCGGCGTGCACATGTTCGCCGCCAGGTTACCCAGATTTTTTGTAAAATCCATGCCATGCGCAATCGCCAGCCCCTGTTGCAACGCAGTTTCACACGCTGCCAGCTCAGATCGATCATTGATGCACAAGGTGATTTTACGTAAAGCGCTTTGCTCATTTTCCGGCTTGCTTTTTAGTTGATCAAACCGATAACTGCCATTGCACGCCTGAATCACAATCTGAGATACCTTCCACGCGGCGGTTCGCGCTTTGACGGGAAAATCCGCCAAAAATAACGTCACATCCGTTACAGCCGTTTTCTGCAGAGCCGACAGGACTGTGCCCACTGCCGACTGCAGCGTTTTTTCCTTGAATTCCTGCTCGTTACCCAACCCGATCAGCAGCACTCGTTTGAACAAGGTATCTGGAACATGATGAAGGAGTAATGAGGTATTGACCTTTCCATTCATATCACCCGAGGTCAATATTTTTTTGATATATCCTTGAGTAACCTTATCGAGAATCTTCGCAGATTCGGACAGTTTTTTCGATTCGAAAATACCCACCACGACACAGGCCCCACGTTGCTTTTCTGGGGTACCTATTTTTATTCCAAATTCCACATTCGACTCCTTTATCAAAATTTTTGCAAAACTGCCCGCTGCCTTGATCTACCTCATCGCTTATCCTTATAACTGCTTTATTTAAAATAATCAAAATAATTTCATGAAAAAATAAAAGCATAGCCACGCTTCCAGTTGGTCAGATCACTTTGCGGCTCTGCACATAATGATGTAAAACAACAAAAAAGTGCATAATTCCTACATTAATTCTCGCAAAGACAAGTACAATGCGGTCTTTATACTATAATAGGCAATAATTATTCAATGATTCAATATGCTATGAATAGTATTCGTATTCCAAAAAGGTAATAATGTGCTTGATGATAAACTGAAATCACGACTCAATTACTGTACGACTCTACCAAGCTTACCCGCAGTTGCCATTAAAATCATTGAGCTTGCCAACAATCCGGATGCGGATATCGGGGAAGCCTGTCAGTACATTTCGTTAGATCCGGTTCTTTCCGCCAAACTACTCAAAACCGCCAATGCGCCGCTGTATAAATCCCGGCGTGTGGCCACCAATATCCGCCAGGCCGTCAGTATTCTTGGCACTCACTCAGTGATCGTTATTGCGTTATCGTTCACGCTGGCCAATTCGGTGATGAAAAAATCGCCCACGAGCAACTTGCCAGCATTTGACCATGATATTTTCTGGCGCCGTTCGGTAGCCTCGGCGCTGGCGAGCCGGGCGCTCGGTGAAAAACTCAACTTGGGCTTCCTAGATGATTTGTTTCTGGCGGGGCTCGTGCAGGAAATTGGAATTCTGGCCTTTTTAACGATGATGCCGGAAGAGTATGACCACATCTATTCATCAACAACCGATCACGATCAATTATTGCAGATCGAACGGCAAACATTTGGCGCCGGACATGATGAATTAGGCTGTGTTTTGTTGCAAAAATGGCACATACCGGATTACATCGCACTGGCGTGTATCGCCAGCCACAGCCAACCGGAACCGAAAAGCCTGGATCCTACCTTGCAAGCCTGTGTCGCGGTATCCCGCTACCTGGCCGATTATTTCCTCGATCCTCAAGATCCACAGAAAATGTCTGCGATGACCGAAGCTGCCCGAAATTGGCTCGATCTGGACGGCACCGCTCTGATCGATGTCATTCAGTTGATGGAAGCGGGTTTAAAACCCATTGAAGACTTGTTCGATATCAAAATTCACCATTCCTCTGAAGCCACTGCAATCATGGCAGAAGCCAAGGAGCTTCTGATGATATACAGCTTGTCGAGAGCCAAGGAATTGGAAGAAAAATCCCAGCGCGATGGTTTGACCGGCGCTCACAACCGCATTTATTTCGATGAAACACTGCGCCGCGAATTTCATCTGTCCGCGCAGTATAAATTGCCGCTGACGATCGCGATCATCGATCTCGATCACTTCAAGCAAGTCAATGACACCCATGGTCATCTGGCCGGCGATTCGCTGCTGGTCACCGTGGTCAGCACCATCTACGAGCAAATCCGCCAGGACGACACGTTAAGCCGTTATGGCGGAGAAGAATTTGCGCTGATTCTGCCCGGCACTACCCTTGCCGCTTCCCGCAATCTTATTTCCCGTCTCAAAGACGCGATTGCCGCCATCAATTACAAAGTGGACGGCCATTATTCCATCCGTATCACGGCGTCGATTGGAGTCGCTTCCAATGAACAGGGTGTGGCTCACTTCAATGAGCCGCTGGACATGATCAAGGCAGCGGATTCCGCGCTATATGCCGCCAAACACGCCGGGCGCAATCAGATCATCGAATGGCAACCACAATAAAACTTCAACCTTTCGCCATTTAATCAATAGAATCTTTCCCATGAATCTCATCATCCAAGGATTAGAAATCAATAACAGCGATCTGCGCACACTGGCCAAGCTATCTCATGCCAGTGGCATCGAGCGCATCACCGGTCAGGCATTCCGGTTGACCGATGCCGAATATTCGGACGAAGTCGCCAGTCATTGCGCTGACATCGAGTTGGATTATGCTTTTGTAAATCCCCAGCTCAAATTTTCCGATTTCAGATTAATTGCGATGGATATGGATTCCACGCTATTGGCGATCGAATCCATTGATGAAATTGCCGACATGCACGATATCAAACCGCAGGTGGCTGCGATTACCCAGCAAACCATGCGCGGAGAAATCAGTTTCGAAGAAAGCCTGACCCGACGCACGCAACTATTGCAAGGATTGCATCAAGATGCGCTGCAAAAGGTCTATGACGAGCGAGTTCGATTGAGCCCCGGTGCTGAAAAAATGCTGCAGCAAGCTCAGCGGGCGGGCATCAAGACCATGGTGATTTCCGGTGGCTTCACGTTCTTTACCGAACGGATCAAAACCCGCTTGGGATTGGATTATGCTGCCGCCAATGTATTGCAAATCGAAGAGAATCGATTGACCGGCAAAGTTCTCGGAAAGATCATCGGTCGAGAAGGAAAAGCGGATGTGCTGAACCGCGTTCGTGACGAATTGGGAATCAAGCCGGAGCAGATCATCGCCATGGGCGATGGCGCCAATGATCTCGATATGATGACTGCAGCCGGCGTCAGCATTGCCTATCATGCCAAGCCGATTGTCAGGGAGCATGCTACTTATTCCCTCAACTACGTCGGTCTCGATGGCGTGGTCAATTTGTTCGGCTAGAAAATCCGCAAACAGGTCGCAAACAACGGTCAAACAAGGTAACGGTAGGAAGAAATGCTGGCCATGAGTATTCCCATGCAGCTTGAGTCGGATTTCAGTGCCTCGACCACGTGCAGCCCCATTTCAGCACTGTCCTAATTTCTTCTCAATAATTAGGGTCGTACATGAGTGATCGAACGAAATCATCCATATCACCCGGCAGATCAGTCTCTGCCAGCCCTTCTTGCAGTGCAATGCGGCACACTGCAACAGCTATGGCTTGGGATACCTGTCGAACCCGCGTCAGCTTAGGATAAATCGATCCATCTTTGAGCTCAGCGTCTGTCACGCTGCTGGCCAATACCTGAGCTGCGGCTAGAAACATTTTTTGCGTTACCAGCCGGGCCGAGCTGGCATGAATACCTAATCCAATACCAGGAAAAATATAGGCATTATTACCCTGAGCCGGTTTAAGCAATTGATTTCTGTACCACACTGGATCGAACGGACTGCCGCTGGCGAAAATAGCCCGCCCATCACTCCAGTGGTATGCCTGCTCCGCTGTGCATTCGGTATGCGAAGTCGGATTCGATAACGCAATGATCACCGGGCGTTCATTGACTCTGGCCATTTCACCTATGACTGCTTCTGTAAAGGTTCCTGCAACGCCGGTAGCACCAATCAGCACATCTGGCTTGATTTTCCCGATCGCCTCGACAAATCCATAGGATGGATGGTCATGCATGAAAGGTTTGATGCGCGGTTTGATGTTGCCGCTGTTCAGGGTCACCAATCCGTTCCTGCCCATGAACCAGAGCCGCCTGTGCGCTTCAGACTCGGTCAATCCAGCGACGCACAAGGCATCCACCAGCAATTCCGCCGTACCGCTTGCCGCCGAGCCGGTACCCAGAAACATGATATTTAAATCGGCAAATCGTTTGCCAGTGATCCGGCATGAAGAATAAATGCCGGCCAATGTAACCGCAGCGGTGCCTTGGATATCATCATTGAAACACCGCACTTTCGGGCTGTAGCGATCCAGAAATTCAAATGCGTTCGGCGTCAGAAAATCTTCGAATTGAATAAGTGCCTTGGGGAAACAATGCTGAACAGCCTGGATGAATTCATCGACCAGTGATCGATAGGACTCTCCGCTGATTCGGGGATGGGGATAGCCCAAATAAAGCGGATCGGTTCGCAAGACCAAGTTATTGGTGCCGACATCTAGCATGACGGGCATGCAATGCGCCGGATGAATGCCAGCGCAGGCCACATACAATGCAATTTTTCCAATCGAAATTCCCATTCCATTGGCACCCAGATCTCCCAGACCAAGTATCCTCTCCCCGTCCGTGACTACGATCACGCGGATATCTTCGTCAGGCCAATTTTTTAAAATTCTGGCGATATCTCCGCGATCCTCAGGCGTAATATAAAATCCCTGCGGTTTTCTAAAGATATGGGCAAATTCCTTGCACGCTTCCCCGACCGTAGGGGTGTAGACCAAAGGCATGATTTCTTCCATGTGATCGATCATGGTGCGATAGAACAAGCGCTGGTTACGCTCCAATAATGCATTCAGGAAAATATATTTTTCTATCGCAGTGCTCTTGCTACGCATACTTCCCAGCACACGTTCGATTTGCTTATGGATGCTTGCCACATCATAAGGCAGTAAACCGCGCAAACCATAGTTCTCGCGTTCTTCGCGCGTGAATGCCGTCGATTTGGTCAGCGCTGGATCAACCAGCAATGCCTTACCCGTTAAATTTTTCATAGGCGTGTGAATTCAATTTTTTCATGGCAAAAATTCTGGTCATTTTCAACGTCACTATAGCGCACACTTTATTACAATTGGACAATTTGAAGAACGAAAGATAAACTCCCCTGTCTACACAAAAAAATAAATTTCGTGTGTTGTAATATTTATTCATTGTAAGACTCTTGAACCATAAACAAATTATGAATCACTCACCATTTCCTACACCTAATCCTGATCGATATACTGAAGAAGAAATTTCTCAACTGGTGCATACTTTTTACGCCAAAGCCAGAAAAGATCCTTCTTTAGGACCCATTTTTGAAGCTCATGTGATTGACTGGGATGCCCATTTCGTGCAGATGACCAACTTCTGGTCTGCTCAATTGCGGGGAACCAGTCGATTCCGTGGCGCTCCCATGCCCAAACACATTGCATTGCCCGAACTCACGGCAGAATTGTTCGAGCGTTGGTTGCAGCTTTTCAAACAAACAACGGAAGAACTCGGAAATCCTGATCTGCAACAACACGCTGATGCAGTGGCGTCATTCATTGCCACGAGATTATGGCAAGGATATCAAATGAACAATTATCCGGATCGACAATTGGTAGCGCTTCATACCGCCTAGTTCTATCCAGAATTCTCGCTTTTCACCCAACCGTCTAAACGATGCCATTGGATTCGGAAGATTAAATAGAGACAATAAAGTATCCTTATTCGACTATATTCTCAACTTGGCTACACTGTAAAATTCCTTCGTTATAAGGATATTTGCATTGAAAAGTATTAAAAGCAAAATCATCGTTTTTTCTATCTTAGCCACTTTAATCCCATCATTAGGGTTGGGAATACTCGCGTTTCAGCAAAATGAAACGATGATCAGTGAGAATGTAACGCGAGAACTGCGCGCATTAGCCAATCATGCCAGTCGTGAATTGGATTTGTGGACCAAGGATCAAGTCTACATTGCCCGAGAATTATCCACTTCCAAGATTCTGATTGAAGGCCTATCCCAGCTCAATCAGGCTGATAATAAACCACTGATACAACAAATCATATTGGAGCACTATCTAAAATCCGTACACAATAAATTAGACACGGTGCTCGAATTAACAGTCATCGATACAGAGGGCAAGATCATTGCAAGCAATATGGCCACCCCTGTCATTGAGTCACTTCCACCCAACTGGCCTGAAAGCGCTTCGATTCAGGGCAATGTCGTGATTCCTCCTCACTGGGATGATGCCTATTCAACAGCAACGCTGAGCATCTCGGTACCGGTATTGTCCATCGATGATTATATTTTGGGTGCGCTCATCGTAACGTTTGACTTGCGGTATGTTCAACCCAGCTTGAAGGATTCAGTGAAATCGCCCCCTGGGGATGTACTGTTATTGGATAAGAACGGCAATGTCATGTTGGCCAGTCATACCTTGGCACACGACGAGACAAATCCTTCGCTATCGCTCGCCCCCGAGGTGCTGCAACGCTTGCAGGATAATCCGGGTGAGTTTGAGATGTTTCCGGGATTGCATCAGGAAAAAGCCATCGGTTTGGCCTACACGTCGGAACAACCTCCCATCACCATCATTGCCAGCAGAAGCCACGAATCCATCTACGCGACTTGGATACAACAGCGTAATCTCTTCATCGGTTTCATCAGTACACTTCTGCTGATAGTTGCAGCCATCGCCTTTAGGATGGGTCATGCGATTGTCGTGCCGTTGCAACGACTCATTTGTGCGACGGAAAGAATCGTCAAAGGGGATCTCAACGTCGAATTGAACACCACTCAACAAAATGAAATGGGCCAACTCACGCAGATGTTCAATCAGATGACGGATAAACTGCGTCAGAATCAAGCTGAAATCAATGCCGCAAGCACTGCCATGCAATTGAAGAATCAATTACTGGAAACCCTGTCGATCACGGATAGTCTGACCGGACTCTATAACCGCAACAAACTCAACTTGATCATCAATGATCAGCTCGCCCGTTATGCGCGAAATAAACGTCCGTTTGCGGTGCTGATGATCGACGTGGATTATTTTAAAGCGCTTAACGACAGCCTGGGACATGTCGCGGGTGACGAAATCCTGACTGCGGTAGCCAAGAAAATTTTTCATTGCATTCGTAGCGTCGATTTCGCTGCGCGATATGGGGGGGATGAATTCATACTGATATTGACAGAAACAACCGTCGATGAAGCAATGAAAACCGCTGAGCGGATACGCTCGCATGTAGCCAATATTTATTGCAATGCCATCAATAATACAGTTCAAGTGACATTAAGCATCGGTATCATTCAAAGTGAACCCGAAGACACCTCGTTGACCATACTACTGTCGCGGGTCGACAGTGCTCTATACGAAGCAAAACATGCTGGACGCAATCAAGCCTACTGCATGCAACCCAAACCCAGCGCAGCATAAGACTAGCGCTGCACTATTTCTCTATTCCTTTTAAAGAGCTCCGAAGAATTCAGCGCTCGACCATGCAGATCGACATGTACTGATCATTCACCCTGCCCCTTCGGTATTTTTTCAACGTTCCTTTCTAAGGAAACGCTAATCATCGGCAAAGGAGATGCAGCGATAGACGCACGGAACGCAGCAGTCAGGGCAACTCAGCACGATAGACGAGAGAATGAGTAACTTCGCAACGGTACAATTCGTTCGTGCAGTCAATTAAACAGCAACTCCTTACGGAGTTCGGCTTTCATCCCGCTCCAGCATCGTATAAAGCACCCAGCCCTGGGTTTTGTCGATTTGGATACGTACCCATGGCCCTTGATTTGCATTGGCAATCAGATGAGTGTCTTTCTTGAGTGTGCTCAATACGCGTGCATGTGAATTCGGTTCTTTACGTAAATTCACATTCTTCGTGGTTCGTAATTTGACCGGCACGTGAAATTCAAGCAACAAGGGATCGACATGCGTTATTTTTTTACGCTTCTCATCCTGAATCAATCCAATGAAGCTGTTTGCTTGCGCCACATGGCTCATGGCTGCTGCATATTGCTCTTTCGAATAAAACAATGTTGCGGTATCCAATAGTCGTTGCGCCTGCATTTGCAGGATTTGATCAAACGACGAGAGTCTGGTCTGTTTCAGATGTTCCAATGAAGCCTCGACCTCTGCAATAGCCGACGCCGTGCTCGGTTTTGTGGCCAACCGATGAAGCTTGACTTGAGCACGAGCAGCTTCTTTGTTGGTTTCTCTCAGCACATGCGCTTGGCTCTGCTGACGCAGTTGCTGATTTTTAATGACCTCTTCTTTTTCTGCGATTATTTTTTCAAGCCGAGCGATTTCATTCTTCAACTCTTCATACTGCGGTTCAGGCGCTGGGACAGATTCCACCACGGGAATCAATATGGGTTTTTGAGGAGCGCATCCTGCCAAGATCAAGATAGGCAGTAAAAAAAGAAATGAATGCGTGAGACGATCCGATCTGCATGAAGAAAACGATGTCACCGGCAAGAATCTTATCATCCAATCTCTCCACAATTTCCAGTAATTGATCAAATAATTTGCTGCTATCATTTTTATAGCGGCACGTTTTCCGAGTTCACACATAATTTTAAAAGTTCTTCAGCATGCTTCACATCCAGCTTAAGAAAGCTCTGAGGAAGGTCTGGATACTACAAGATCAGGCCATGTTTCGTAAAATTGCTTCAACGTGGTTATTGATCATTGACAAACTGCTCAGACCCAACCCATTTTGCCTTGCGTGATGACTATCACTGATAGCTTTTCCAGGGCTTTCTAGCGATTCAGAACGATTTCCAGAACAAACTTACTGCCAATATACGCCAGCAATAACGTTACAAAACCCGTGAGCGTCCAGCGGATCGCAATTCTTCCCCGCCATCCATACAGTTGCCTGCCAGTGAGCAAGGCCGCAAAAACGCCCCATGAAATAAATCCAAACAGCGTCTTATGCGAAAAAGTAAGCGGCTGACCAAATACTTCTTTGGAAAACACTACACCACTCAGCAATGTCAGTGTCAGGAGAATGAATCCGGCCCAGATGATGCGGAACAATAATTTCTCCATCGCCAGCAACGGCGGCAAATTGGTTAAGACTGAGTGCGCGGCGGGATGGTGCAAGTGACGTTCGACGACGATCATCAATAAAGCATGCAAAGCCGCGATGGTCAACAAGCTGTAGGCCATCATAGCGACCAGCATATGGGCTCTGAAAGCAGGTAACTCGGTATTCTCCAATGGACGCACCGATGGAAAGACCAATGGCAGCACGAGCGCTATCGCAGCTGCGGCGGCAATGGGTGCCACCAGCGTTTGAAGTCCCTGCAGGCGATTGAAAAACCCCGAGAACCAATAAATGAATGCAGTCAACCAGACGATAGCTGAAATTGCGCTGCCTAAACCAAAGCTCAGTCCAGCACCGATAAACATCGACTGGTACAGTGTGACTGCATGCAACGCCAGCGGTGCCAGCATCATATAATGCATCCAGTTCAAATTAACGAATCCGGGCTCACCATCGACGGATGGTTGTGAATTCCAAGTATTTCTCCAAAAATACCAACCAATCAGGATATAAAGCAAAATAGCTACAAGATAAGTTAAAATGCTGGTCATCGATATCACAAATATCTTAAAAAGCGGAAGAAATAACTGTTTAGTCTACAGGTCACTTTGATAAATTCAAAGTACTAATCTTGATAATTATTTAATTTCATCATCACATTGTTCTGCATCCATTATTTTCTATCGGAGTTCACAGAATGTTTGAAAATCTGACGGGCCGGCTTGCCGGTGTCATCAAAACGTTACGGGGTGAGGCCAGACTCACTGAAAGCAATATCCAGCAAGCGTTGCGTGAAATCCGCCTGGCGTTGTTGGAAGCTGACGTGGCGCTACCGGTAGTGAAAGATTTCATAGCCAGCATCAAAGACAAAGCGGTGGGCCACGAAGTCATGGCAAGCCTGACGCCAGGTCAAGCGCTCGTAGGGATAGTTCATCAGGAACTCATCTCCATCATGGGGGGCATGAAGGCTGACCTTAATCTCAGCACTGCCCCACCTGCGGTCATTTTGATGGCAGGATTGCAGGGCGCAGGTAAAACCACCAGTAGCGGAAAATTGGCCAAATGGCTAATGGATCAAAAGAAAAAGAAAGTGCTGCTGGTGTCCTGCGATATTTACCGGCCGGCTGCTATTCAGCAGCTTGAACTCCTGGCGCAGCAAATCAACGCCGATTTTTTTCCTGTTCAGGATGGACAACGGCCTGGGGAGATCGGTACATCGGCACTGGATTACGCCCGCCGCCATCATCATGATGTCGTCATAGTCGACACTGCCGGACGGTTGGGCATTGATGAAGCCATGATGCGCGAAATCAGCGAACTGGAGGCATTATTAAAACCCATTGAAACGCTATTCGTTGTTGATGCGATGCAAGGGCAAGACGCCGTCAATACGGCCAAGGCATTTTCCGATGCATTGCCGCTCACGGGCGTCATTCTCACCAAACTCGATGGCGATTCGCGCGGCGGCGCGGCTCTATCCGTAAAGCAGGTCACAGGCAAGCCGATCAAGTTCGTCGGGATTGCGGAAAAATTAAACGGATTGGAAGCTTTTCATCCTGATCGTATGGCATCCCGTATCCTGGGTATGGGTGATGTGCTCGGCTTGATCGAGGAGGCTCAGCGAAGTGCCGATCAGCAAGAAGCTGAGAAGCTCATGAAAAAAATGAAATCCGGCAAGTCATTTGACTTGGATGATTTCAAAGCACAGTTTCAGCAGATGAGAAACATGGGCGGCATGAGCGCGTTAATGGACAAGTTACCCGCGCAGATCAGCCAGGCAGCACAAAATGTGAAAGTGGATGACAAGATCATCAACCGAACCGAAGGAATCATCAACTCGATGACCCCGCAGGAACGCGCCAAGCCAGACATTCTCAAGGCCTCGCGCAAACGGCGGATTGCAGCGGGTGCGGGTGTTTCAGTTCAGGAAGTGAATCGTTTACTGGCGCAGTTCGAGCAGGCCAGAAAGATGATGAAAATGATGAACAAAGGAGGAATAGCCAAAATGATGCGTGGATTGAAAGGCATCCTTCCGCGTTTTCAGTAAAACAATTCATTTTCTCCCGTAACCTACTTCACTCAGCCGCGGGGGCCTTATTCAAGCCGGTCACCCGCGCGCCGGCGGCAATTTTTCTGGCCGCAAACCATCCTTTATTCATCTCAAGCGCATATTTCGCCATCCCTTCGGAATCGTGCGCAGTCCTGGTTTCGGGCTGCATGTCTTCAATATTCAGGATGACACCCTGTTCATCAATAAATGCGACACTCAGCGGAATATAGGTATCTTTCATCCACATACTATAGTAACTCGCCTCGGTAAAAACAAATAGCATGCCGCTATTTTCTGCCAATGATTCGCGGTACATCAGCCCCTGCGATCGGGACCATTGCGTATGAGCAATTTCCGCTGAAACCGTATGCCCGGAAATTTGCAGAGAGATTTGTGGATTATCGTTACCGGATGCACCCGCATGTGCGGTCAGCAATCCAGTCAGAAGGAAGAGTAGGCTAGCTAAGCGCATCAATGTTTCCCCGTGCTGCCGAAACCATCTTCGCCGCGATGGCTCAGATCAAAATTGTCGACGATGTTGAATTCCACTTGGATGATGGGCACTATCACAAGCTGTGCGATGCGCTCCAACGGATTCAATTCAAAGGCGGTTTGACCCCGATTCCAACAGGACACCAAAATCTGCCCCTGATAATCCGAGTCGATCAAACCCACCAGATTGCCCAGAACGATCCCATGCTTATGGCCAAGGCCCGAGCGCGGTAAAACCAAGGCGGCCAATCCTGGATCGGTGAGATGAAGGGCGATACCTGTTGGAATCAAACAAGTGTCCCCAGGATTAATCGTCATCGATTGATCGATACAGGCTCGCAAATCCAATCCAGCCGATCCGGGAGTTGCATAAGCAGGTAATTGTTCATTCAAGCGTGCATCAAGGATTTTGATATCAATTTTTTTCATGATCAGTACTTCTTCAATTCATACAATGCGCTGATATGTTTGATCAAATGCCGCGCTTGTTCTATTTTAGGCGCTTTGGCAAGCATGTGCTTGCCATGATCATCCAATAGCATCAGTTCACTCTCATCAGAACCAATCGCATCCTGGGCTAGATTTGCCACCAATAACGGTAATTTCTTACGGCGGCGTTTCAGCGCGGCATTCTTTTCAAGCTGATCGGTCTCTGCGGCAAAACCGACACAGAATGGTGGTGAAGGCAGATGGGAGACGGTCGACAATATGTCGGGATTTGGAATTAATTCCAACGTCAACTTTTCATCGGATTTCTTTATTTTATGCTGACTGATGGTGGCCGCCCGATAATCCGCTACCGCCGCCACACTGATGAAAATATCAATCTGCGATATTTCTGTTTCAACCGCATGCAGCATATCGTCCGCACTGATTACCTCGATGCATTTATGAACCGCTGGCGGCAGCAAGCAAGTCGGGCCGGAAACGAGGGTCACCTCTGCACCTGCTTCCACCGCTGCCTGGGCCAATGCATACCCCATTTTTCCGGAGCTCTTGTTGGTAAGGCCCCGCACCGCATCAATCGCTTCAAACGTAGGCCCGGCAGTCACCAGTACCTTTTTGTTCCTCAGCAATGGCGCATCATCAACTCGAAAGGCCTGTTGAACAGCTTCTGCCAGTTCACTGGCTTCGAGCATACGCCCCATCCCTGTCTCTCCGCAAGCTTGCTGCCCCGCGGCAGGTCCGAGTATCGTTACGCCATCGCGCCGCAATAATGATAAATTCCGTTGAGTTGCAGGATTGCTCCACATTTGGCGATTCATCGCAGGCGCTATCAGAAGCGGGCAGTCACGTGCCAGGCAGATCGTCGTCAATAAATCATCCGCCATGCCATTCGCAAGCTTGGCAATGAAATCTGCGCTTGCGGGTGCAACCAGGATCATGCCGGCCTGACGCGATAGATTGATATGCGCCATATTATTCGCAGCATTGGTATCCCATAAATCAGTATATACCGCATTGCCCGTCAGTGATTGCAACGTCACCGGGCCGATAAAACGACACGCAGCCGCCGTCATTACCGTCTGTATAGTGATGCCGTCCTGGGTCAATACTCGCGCCAGCTCAGCCGTTTTATAAGCAGCTACGCCGCCCGAGATGCCTAGCAACAGATGTTTTTTTGCTGTGAGAGAATGTTGCATTGTCATGACAACAGGTTTTCCGGGATAAGAAGAATACGAAGGATCATCAGTCACATCGTGGATCAGTTTAAAATAAGCCTAAGTACATGTTTTTCGAGCCGCTCAATGTTACCTTGTTCGTTGCCGTAATGAATAGGAATTTCTGAAGCCCTAAGCAGCGACAGAGCCTCATTTTACATCATTAAATTACCGGCAATATTCATATGGCGATTACAGATTGGCCCATATCCGAGCGGCCTCGTGAAAAACTGCTACAGAAAGGTGTGGCTTCTCTTTCCGATGCCGAATTGCTGGCCATATTCTTGCGAACGGGCATTACCGGAAAAAGCGCCATTGATTTAGCCAGAGAACTACTTTCACATTTTGGCAGCTTGACGAATATATTTGCCGCCGGTCACGCCAGTTTCTGTCAATTGCCAGGCATGGGCAGCGCAAAATATGCTCAGCTGCAGGCGGTATTGGAAATGGCTCGCCGCGCCTTGGGGGAAGAACTTAAAAACGGCAGCGCACTGAATTCTCCGGATTTGGTCAGAAATTATTTACGGCTTAGCCTCGCGAATAAACATCACGAGGTATTCATTGGAATTTTTCTGAATACGCAACATCATGTCATCGCCACTGAAGAGTTGTTTAGTGGAACCCTTACACAAACCAGCGTTTATCCGCGGGAGATCATCAAGCGCACGTTATACCATAATGCCGCTGCCCTGATTTTTGCGCATAATCACCCGTCCGGAACTGCTGAGCCCAGTCATGCCGACAAAACACTGACCCATGATCTGAAGCAAGTTCTCGCTATGATCGATGTCAAGGTTCTCGATCATTTCATTGTGGCCAATGGCACCACATTGTCGTTTGCCGAGCATGGCCTCATCTAAGAAGATTGAAAATTATTGCACTCGCGCTCGGTCAGGTTGCGTTGAAATTAGAAAATCAGATTCAGAAATGTTTCTGGGAGGTTGGGCTTTTGCGAGGATCTCATCATGTCAGCTACGTTGACTACTTTTTCAAAGCCTCAACGCAATCTCGACTGCCAGCCACAACCTGGAGTTTACTTCGAATCCCTTTTCAAGAGGGTTGCCAGCAAAATATTCATTTATCCGCCAGCATTTAAAGTGCCATATCCATTTGAACAAAACTGCTCATTCAGGATATAATGCGCCCTTTTAGAATTTTGGAGTGCACTCAGATGGCGCGAGTATGTCAAATCACCGGCAAGAAACCGATGTCAGGCCATAATGTTTCTCATGCAAACAATAAAACCAAACGGCGCTTTCTACCCAATCTGCAACAGCGTAAGTTTTGGATCGAAAGTGAAAATCGGTGGATAAATTTACGGTTGTCGAATGCGGCTTTACGCACAATTGACAAAAATGGCATTGATGCGGTGCTGGCTAAATTACGCTCGCAAGGCCAAAAAATTTGATTCATTTGATCCAATGAAATAAGGAATCGCCATTATGCGTGAAAAAGTAAAGCTTGAATCTTCAGCGGGAACCGGACACTTTTATACTACCACCAAGAACAAGCGCGCAAAGCCAGAAAAAATGGAACTGAAGAAATTCGATCCTGTAATTAGAAAACACGTCATGTACAAAGAAACCAAGCTAAAATAAACACCAGAAACAAAGAAAAAGAAACCCGCTCATTTGCGGGTTTCTTTTTTTTGTACTCAAATATTGATTGCGCGCCTAACGTTAATTAAGCATAACAACGCAACCGCTGTGAGAACGTTCTTAATACTTCGATACCGCTTTCTTCTGCTCGACGGCACCAATCCTCCAGTTGTTTTACGAGTTCATCCGTTGAAGCGGTGGAGCGCTGCCAAATTTCAGCTAGCTCATCACGCATGGTATAAACCTTATCCAATGTTTTTGCGTTGCTTAACACTTGACTGAGCTTCTCACGTTCATGCTCTTGCAGAGTTTTTGAATCAGCCAGAATCCACCGTCTCAAGGTAGGCTTATCAATATTGTATTGAATGGCGGCTTCCTTCAAATGTACCATTTCTTTTGCAAAAGTCTCTTTGAGCGATTTAGTGTATTTAGCCAGCACTTCATAACGATGAGAAATCACCGCCTGCAGCGTATCTAAATCACATTGCGTTTTACCTTTTTCAATACGCAGTTTTGGTGCGGTTTTCTTGACCGTCGCCAATCCCATCATTTCCAGAAGGCGAATATACAACCAGCCAATATCGAATTCATACCACTTGTTCGACAACCGTGCGGATGTAGCATAAGCATGATGATTATTATGAAGCTCTTCCCCACCGATCAAAATCCCCCACGGCAGGACATTGCGGCTTGCATCTTCCGCCTGGAAATTGCGATATCCCCAATAGTGACCGGCTCCATTGATAATACCCGCAGCGAAAACCGGCGCCCACATCATCTGTACCGCCCACATCGTAATCCCAATCGGACCGAACAGTATGACATTAATGATCAGCATCAAAGCCACACCCTTGGCACTATGCTTGCTGTAAATATTACGCTCCATCCAGTCCTCTGGCGTTCCATAGCCATACCTCTTCAAGGTCTCTGGATTCTTTGCTTCTTTCCGGTAAAGTTCCGAGCCTTCAAGAAGCACTTTTTTGATACCAAAAATAACCGGACTGTGAGGATCATCCTGGGTTTCACATTTTGCATGGTGCTTGCGATGAACGGCTGTCCATTGTTTCGTCACCATGCCAGTCGTCAACCACAGCCAAAAACGAAAAAAATGACTGGGTATCGGATGCAATTCCAGCGCTCTGTGCGCTGAATGGCGATGAAGGTAAATGGTAATAGACGCAATGGTGATATGCGTTAGAATCAATGTAGTAACGACATACCCCCACCACGGCATGTCAATTACACCAGAGATCAAATTTAATAAATCAAGAATCATTTAATTACATTCCTTTTAAAAATCTACTTATGTAGATTATTGAGACAAAACACCGACTAACTTCCCTACTCCTTCTTAACCAGCTTTATGGCTGTCGCTTTACAGCCCATAAAACAGTTATTTGCACTTTTCTTCATCTGATCTTATTTTATTTTTTCATTCTATGATAATGCCTTCCAAAATGGAATATGAAAAAAATAAAACATTTTTTATAGCACTTATTTAGCCAATTTGTTCCTGTCGTTCAGACGAATCTTATCTATCGGAAACAGCTCATCCACTACACGCCATTCTCCCGGAGAAATCCCTTGTATCGTATAAGGACCGATCGCGTACCGAATCAAACGCAAGGTAGGAAACATGATCGCTGCTGTCATGCGCCTTATTTGCCGGTTCTTGCCTTCATTCAGAATCATACAGATCCAGGAAGTAGGAATGTTTTTACGATAACGAATTGGTGGAGTCCGCGACCCTAGATAAAAGGGCTCGACCATTGGATCAATTCGAGCCGGAAGAGTTCTATAATCCCTAATCCTCACACCCTGACGCAACATGTTCAACGCTGCCTCATCCGGTATGCCTTCAACCTGCACCCAATACGTCTTGGGAAGCTTGAATTCCGGGGCACTGATTTTATTTTGCAATTTGCCATCGTCGGTCAATAGCACCAAACCTTCGCTATCGGTATCCAATCTACCCGCTGGATAGAAACCCGGCATAGAAATAAAGTCTTTCAATGACCGATGACCACCTTCCGGTGTAAATTGACAAATCACTCCATAGGGTTTGTTGAATAAGATCAATCGGGACATACCAGCTTTAATCGCATGACTCATTAAACAAACACGGGTTGATCGGGTTACACCATGTCCGGGTACTTAACGACACGCAGAACCGGCTCAGCATCCTCTTCTTCGCATCGGATCCACCATACAGAACCTTTCTTCATTCGCAATCCGGACGGGATAACTGGGATCAATTCCTTCACAACTTCCCCCAGCGTTGGTTGATGACCTACCACAATGACAGTGCCAGAAGCATTCGGCCAGTCAACCGTGTCGAGAATACTCCTGACACTGGCTCCCGGCCCGATTTCATCCTTGGTTATGAAATCGGTTCTCAGCGCTTTTGCAGTCTGCTGAGTACGATGAGTAGGACTGACAAGCATCAGTGCATCATCGGGCATTTCAGATCTGAGCCAATCAGCCATGCGCCGTGCTTGATCGATGCCCTTCTTAGTGAGGTTACGCGCTGAATCGGGAAAGCCATCTTCGGCTTCCGCATGACGCCACAATATTAAATCCATCGTGCCTATCCTTCTTAAGATTTAAACCGAGCTAATCCTATCATCGTCCAACAGTCTCTGAGGATCTAAATCAGTTTGATGAATGACAATGACTTTGTCTCTGGATTTATCGCCACGCTTAATATCAATCCGACTGATCGGCACCGCAAACTGCTGAGCCAGAAATCTCACCAGTAAGGCATTGGCTTTGCCATTGACCGGCATCGCAGCAAGCCGTATTTTCAGCGCATTACCGTGCAACCCGTCGGCTGCAGTTTGTTTTGCACCTGCCTGAATATGCACATGAATCACAAGATGGTTGGCTTCATCGTAACGATACCAGTTCACGGCATTCATTTTTATAATCAACGAAGTATTGCAGTGATTTCCAGATAAACCCCGGCTACGACCATCAGTAATAACTGGATGATGATCAACACAAATAAGGGCGATAGATCGACATTGGCAATGGGTGGGATCCGCTTGCGAAAAATATCCAGGAAAGGACGGGTAAAATTGTCGAGTAACGGCGCCATTGGGCTATGCGGATTCACCCACGATAAAATAGCCTGCATGATGATCATGACCAAAATGATATAGAGCGTCGTCTTGATAATCTCAACAATACCCAATAAACCCATCACGCCAATCGCTGCGATGATATTGGATTCAAAGCTATATCCCTGCACCAGATAAACGCTGGTTACAATCGCACACTCCAGTAACCAGGCTAAGATCAGCGTCGACAAATCGATTCCTCCCCAGCCGGGAATGAGGCGCCGGGTTGGGCGCACGATGAAATCGGTGACTGCAATCAAGAATTGAGAGATGGGATTGTAAAAAGGCACGCGCAGCAATTGAAAATAGAAACGTAATAACAAGGCTAGGGAGAATAAGCCGAGTAGGGTGTCAAGAAGAAAAATCAGAATCTGATTGGACATAACAATTTTCCCGAAAACGAGGATGAATAAATGAATTGCTCACTGATTTCTCTAGACCTGGGGTTTACTGTATTCATTGCTCATCTCACGTGAGCGTTGATTTGCAGCATGAATGGCCGATATGATCTTAGCTTTCACATCATTTCTTTCCATCGTCAGAATCGCTTGTTCAGTGGTGCCACCTTTTGACGTGACTCGATCACGCAAAATCGCCGCATCTTCATCATTAAGGCTAGCTAGCTTGCTTGCCCCCATGAACGTCAACAAACTAAGCTGCTGAGCTTGATCAATGGAAAGCCCTAATTCTATCCCCGCTTGTTGCATTGATTCAATAAAATAAAACACGTAGGCCGGGCCACTGCCGGAAATGGCCGTCACCGCGTGCAGCATGTCCTCGTCATCTACCCATAATATCGACCCGACAGCAGAAAGAATGGATTCAGCGTTTTTCTTATCGTTCTCGCTGACCTCGGGCATTGCATACAGTCCCGCGACGCCTGAGCGCACCAGAGAAGGAGTATTGGGCATCGCACGGATCACGCGCCGGTAACCATTCAGCCAGCGTGCGAGATCCTCTGCGCGGATTCCCGCCGCAATCGATACGATCAATTGTCCATCCAGCAATGGCACTAGCTTTCTTGTCAACTCAAATAGCTGTTGCGGCTTGACGGCCAAAACGATGACATCGCTTCCTTCGATCCCCTCACCCATATCGGTCGATGCCCGGATACCCCAGGCTTGTCTGAGTTTCCCACATTGCTTTTCATCAATTTCAACCACGCGAAGCTGATCAGCCGCATACCCCTGTTGCAACATCCCACTGATCATCGCTGTAGCCATGTTGCCACCGCCAATAAATACAATATTCATCTACTCTTACTCATCGTTGATTGAAATTTGACCAGCTTCATTGTATTGAGCTGCAAAACCTGCGCTCAGAAAAAAGCTCGCCTCATCGGCCGATTCCGCTAACGCTGGCAGCGAGGACAATAAAAACTGGATCGTTGGTTCTGCCGGATATGCTGAATGATGTCCTGGCATTGCCTGCAAGAATCACCTCCCCGTCCATACACCGCATAGTGCTGCTGAAAATACCCCGGATCACCCTCACAATTTACAAAATCACGCAAGCTGCTTCCTCCAGTTTCAATGGCTCTCTGCAGAATCGACTTAATCGCCTGAACCAACACTTGATAACGCATCATGCCAATTTTTCCAGCCGCGGTCGTAGGGTTAATCTTCGCATGAAATAAAGCTTCATTAGCATAGATATTCCCGACGCCGACAACAATCCGGTTATTCATCAACGTTTGCTTGATACTGATCCGGCTCCCTCGGGTTTTGTCATACAGCCGCCGTGCATTGAAGTCATCCGTCAGCGGCTCGGGTCCCAAGTATGAAAACAAGCGATGCTGAGCAATATCCCCGCAATGCCACAGCACTGCGCCAAAGCGGCGCGGATCTCGCAATCTCAATATGATCTGTTCATTGAAGATCACATCGAAATGGTCATGTTTCTGAGGTGCCGATGCAGAAAACCCTGAAATTGGATGGAGCAAGCGCAGACTGCCCGACATTCCCAAATGAATGATCAATGTACCGACATCGCAATCCAGCAACAAGAACTTCGCCCGCCTCGTCACTGCCGTGATGGTCAATCCGGGCAAAAGTTGCGGCAGATCACTGGGAATCGGCCAACGTAAGTGAGGATTTCGAACAATGACGTACGTAATCGTCTGACCAACCAGATGCGGCGCGATACCTGATCGTATGGTTTCTACTTCAGGTAATTCGGGCATAGGTAGTATCAGCGGAAAGAAATGACATCAAGGCCATGGGGTCAGCAGTCGTTGCCCGACTTCCTGGGGAAAAGCATAGCCGATCTTTTCGTTCAACCGCACAAACACAATCTGATCTGCGCTGTGCAGAATGTTCAGTGCGATGTTTTCATTATTGAGTAAGCTGATATTGATGCGCCCCAAATCTACAAAACCAGCCTCCATGCCAGAGGCGAGCAGAATCTTCTCTGTCCGAGCTGTGTGCCAGGACGTCACCCATTGTTTGAGCACTTGCTCATCAGGCGGCTGGCCGGATCGTTGACTTTTGACATGCCACCGCGGCTGCTGAAATTCAACGACAAATTGATCCGATTCGAACTTCACTGGAATCTCCTCGGGCTCCAGCAATTGCCTGCTCACCAAATCCATCGCATCGGCAGGAAATACAAGCCCGTAGCGTGGAGAGATCACATAGACATACTCATCGTTTGCGACATATTGCTGATTGGTGATGGGCACATAGCTTCCAAAGCCGAAATAGTGATCATCGAGATACAATTTTACATATGGTCGATCCAACCCAAAACGTTCCAGATTCTCCAATGGGAACCGCTGTCGGGCTTTTGCCCCATGAAACTGCATCATTTCTGAAATTCTTTTTTCATCAGCTCGTGCTTGAATAGGTTGGACTATGTGCCAGTGGCCGCTCGTTTTCGAGAGCATGATGTCATCATGTTGCTTGACGATGCGCATGTTCCGCACAGCGTCACTGGAAAGCGCTGAAATAGAATATTCCTGAGCCTGCTCGTCGTAGGGCTTGAAATATAAGAAGATCAACGCAACGATGATGGTGGCTAGCATGATCACATTGAGGCGTGCATGATGGGTCATAACTTATGGCCTCTTCTGCGCTGCAACCAAATGGCTACTCCGCTGGACAGGAAAATCAAAGGAAGGACGATCATGAAAACGATGACCACCAGGGCCAGCTCAAACTCAGTGAAAACCAAATTGTTATCGCGCGTTGAGCGCGGTTGAATCACCATTAATTCCTCATCACCTGCCAACCAATTGATCAGATTCATACCAAAATCCAAGTTACTACCGTTTCCCAAATAGGTGTTGGCCAGAAAATGCCCGCTCCCGACCACAACAATGCGTTGCTCACGGTCCTGAACCGTGCGTGTCAATGCGACTGCAATGTTGACTGGACCAGTCACATCCATGGTTGGATCAAAAGCAATATCGCCATCCAGATCACTGGTCTCAACCCAACCTTGCTGCGCCGCCTCAACCAGTGCCACACTGCGCCATTCGGCATTTTCATTGATGGTGATCTGGCGCGCAAATGGAAATACGGTCATATAGTCAAAACCATCGGTAATTGGGTGCTGTCCATAACTCGCGCCAAGGGCAAAGGTCAGCGGCGCCTTGAGTTGTTTTGCCTGAGGATCGACCACGACGCCGGGTGTCAAAGTGAGTCGTAATTTCTCTGTCAACGGCAATAGACCGCGCAATGATTCCTGGTCGACTAACCATAGCAAATTGCCGCCTCGGTCGACAAAATCGATGATTTTATCGACTTCCCCAGGCAACAGGTCGACTTGGGGAGACGCGATCATCAACACGGCTGTCTTCGCCGGGACATCCTCTGCAACGGAAAAATTCAAAGATTGGATACGAAATCCATTGGTGCGCAATTGCTTACCGAATTCTCCCACATCGAAATTCGCATGCCCATCCAGTTTACGCTCGCCATGGCCTTGCAGCGCAACAATTTGTTTTTCTTCCGCACGGGCCAACCGCATCAGGACATTTGAGAACACTTGCTCATTGATGACCGTCAGATACTCACGCTTCTGATTGAACGTGATGACCATTTCTCCGTTCATTTGCACACCTGCTTCCTGGGTGAGGGCGGGCTGCTCAGTGGGATCAATGAATGCTACTGATATATCGGGTTTGGCGCGTTGATACAGCGCGATGAAATCACGGATGATCTCCCGAATATCACCGAATTGAGCGTCTTTCTGAGTAGCATATACAGTGACGTGAACAGGCCCTTGCAGACTTTGGAGTATTGATAAGCTGGCTTCGCTGAGACTATTGCGTCCATTCTGACTGACATCCCATTGAAATCGAACTTGTGCAGCTAGATAGCCCAACAGAAAAATCAGAGCAATCAGCAACACAACAAAAAGATGACTGTGCAGCCGATCAAGAGATCGCGATGGTCTGTTGAAAATATGCATTGCTCAAACCATCGTTTAGTGAGGTAAACGCTCGGCATTCAAACGATGAATCGTGAACGCCAAACATGCCGTCATCAATAAAATAAAGTAAGCGATACTGAAAGTGTCAATCAATCCTTGATTGAAACGCTCAAAATGCTTCAACAAAGAAATATGATGAAGCCAGGCTTGAGTTTCATCCGCGGCAAAATCTATGATCCAGAAACTCAATAGCACACCTAACGCCCCCAACGCAGCCACTACCGGCTGGGCTGTCAAACTTGAAAGATAAAGCCCTATTGCAGCAAAGCATGCGGCAATCAACATCAGACCCAGGACATTGCTCGCCAGAAGGCCAAAATCCAATGTGCCGCCCAAAAGCAACGACAAACACAATACGATCATTGAAACAATGATGATTAAAAAGAAAAGCAACAGCCCCAGAAATTTTCCAATGACGATATCGGTAATGGAAACTGGGGCTGACAGTAATAATTGCAGCGTATGTTGGCGTCGCTCCTCGGCCAATAATCGCATGGCTAAAATTGGGGTAATCATCAGCAATACAATGGCAGCCAATGCAAACAGCGGGGAAACAATCACTTCGGTAGCTCCAGGCGGATTGGCAAGTTGCAGCAATTGCGGCTGAATCTCCAAAAATGCATCCAGCCGCCCGAGAAAAGCCCAGGTAAAAATGAGCTGGCTCAGTGTCAATAATATCCAGGCAATGGGAGAGATGAATAGCATCTTCAATTCCTTGCGGAGGATCACAGTCATCATGCCGAAATTCCTGTTTATTGAGTAAGCTGGGAGAACATGGCTTCCAGATCAAATTGTTGTCGCTTCAACTCATTTAGCGTTTGGTCAAGCACTACGCTTCCGCGGTGCATAATCTGCACACGGTCGCAGATACTCTGCACTTCCGACAGGATATGAGTCGATAGAATCACGCTGCTGAACGTTCTGAGCTCGGCAATTAATTCACGAATCTCGCGCATTTGATTGGGATCCAATCCAACTGTCGGTTCATCCAGGATAATCACCGCCGGACTATGAATAATGGCTTGGGCAATGCCTACACGCTGCTGAAATCCTTTCGACAAAGTTGCGATCAACTGCTTACCTCGTTGCCGCAAACCGCATTGTTGCTTAGTGTTATCCACTGCGCTGTGGATTACTTTGTCGTCGATTTGATGCAAGCGAGCAGCGAAAAGCAGATACTCGTCAACTGTCATTTCCGGATATAACGGTGGAATTTCTGGCAAATAACCTAAATTCGCCTTGGCTGCCAGAGGTTGTTCAAAGAGATCAATACCACATATCTCAATGTTACCGGCACTCGGCGCGAGATTTCCAGCGAGCATCCGCAGCGTGGTCGTTTTTCCTGCGCCATTGGGCCCGAGTAGTCCCAGCACTTCGCCTCGTTTTAATTGAACACTCACCTGACGCACCACTGTATGAGACTGATAATTACGACGAAGGTTTACCGCTGACAGAGTCACAACTGAAGTATTCATACTCATGTAAGGATTTTTCTAACGATCGATTGATACCCACCGCACTGCTAACAACAAGATAGTGATTAGTGATCTGTTTTCTTGAACAGACTGGAATATCTAACCAAGTATCCACTATTATTAATTTATTCAATAAATCATTTGAAAAAATCATTGCCTACTAACTCATTATCACTACCTGCCGGAGAACAATTTATCAAATTCTCGCTCAATAGTTAAATTAAATATATTAGTTGACCAAATCGATCAGGTATTGTATAGTTGACTAAATCAATCAGGTATTATTGATGTTTCTCTGATAGCTCTTGTTCTACTTCTCATTTATTAAAGGAGTTAATGATGCGATTAACAACAAAAGGTAGATTTGCAGTAACAGCTCTCCTTGATCTTGCTTTACAACAAAGCAGTCATCCTGTCACGCTCGCGGATATCAGCCAACGACAGAAAATTTCTCTTTCCTATTTAGAGCAATTATTTGCCAAGCTTCGCCAGTCAGAATTGGTGGATAGCGTTCGTGGTCCGGGAGGTGGTTATTGCCTTGCCAAGGACTTAAACAAAGTTTCAGTGGCTGACATTATTCTGGCTGTGGATGAACCCATCGATGCAACTCAATGCGGTGGCAAAGAAAATTGCCATAATGACAGCAAATGCATGACGCATGATTTATGGGCAAAATTGAATGATCTCATTTTCGACTACCTTGGTGCAGTCACATTGCAAGAATTGGTCGACAACCAGAAAAATCAATTGCCGAGTGATATCGTACCCCTGATTGATATGCGTGAAACATCTATGGCTTAACAGTGATATGCTCGAGCGAGTAATGCAAAACCTTTAATGCGTAACAGATCAGATATTGTGAAGAACAATCAGTATGGTATGTCGTCAAACTAATTGGTTAATTATTTGTAGTAAGCGATTATTCTTTTTTTGTAACTCTATTTCATTAATATTATGTCCATTACATTAACTGAAAACGCCGCTAAACACATTCAACAACAACTGTCTAAAAGAGGTGGAGGAGCTGCATTACGAGTCGGAATTAAAAAATCAGGCTGCTCGGGATTTTCTTATACTTTTGACTATGCAGATGGCATTAAAACTGATGATCAATTATTCGAATCCCATAAAACCAAGATTGTAGTCGATTCCAAAAGCTTGCCTTATCTGGATGGATCTCAAATTGATTTCACCAAAGAAGGGCTCAATAGCACTTTTAAGCTTATTAATCCGAATATTGATAACACCTGCGGTTGTGGTGATAGTTTCAGCGTAAAAGAATCTGTTAAGATCTAGCCCCTAATAAAATGCCAACAGATAGATGATGCAAGCTGTGCATGATCCATCGAGAAGATAATTAAAGTATCAGCGTTAAGCTAAAGATACTCATTAAAAGAGGAAAAAACCAAATGAGCGCTGTATTGCAGAGTCTGGTTAATCAACCGTACAAACATGGCTTCGTTACCGACATTGAATCTGATATTGCTCCTAAAGGACTGAGCGAAGAAATTATTCGCCTGATTTCGGCGAAAAAGAATGAACCTGAATGGCTTCTTGCCTTCAGGCTGAAGGCTTATCAGCACTGGTTAACCATGACTGAGCCGGAATGGCAAAATGTTCGATATCCAAAAATTGATTTTCAGGACATCAGTTACTATTCAGCTCCGAAACCTAAAAAGAAATTAGCCAGCATGGATGAAGTCGATCCGGAACTGCTGCGTACTTTCGAAAAGCTCGGCGTGCCAATGCATGAACGAGCAGCTCTTGCCGGCGTAGCTGTTGACGTCATTTTTGATAGTGTTTCTGTCACTACGACCTATAAGCAGAAACTTGCGGAAGTAGGCATTATTTTTTGCTCGATTTCAGAGGCGGTGCATACGCATCCCGAACTCATCCAAAAATATCTGGGCACCGTAGTGCCAGTGGGTGACAACTATTTTGCAGCGTTGAACTCCGCAGTATTCACCGATGGCTCGTTCTGCTTCATTCCCAAAGGGGTTAAGTGTCCGATGGATTTATCGACCTATTTCCGGATCAATACCGAAGGATCCGGGCAGTTCGAGCGCACGCTGATCATCGCGGAAGAAGGCGCTTCGGTTTCGTATCTGGAAGGCTGCACTGCACCACGATTCGATACCAATCAATTGCACGCCGCAGTGGTTGAGCTGGTCGCATTGGACAACGCCGACATCAAATATTCAACCGTCCAGAACTGGTACGCTGGCGATGAAAAAGGCATCGGCGGCATCTATAACTTCGTTACCAAACGAGGCTTAGCCAAGGGTATCAATTCGCGAATTTCGTGGACGCAAGTTGAAACAGGATCGGCAATCACCTGGAAATATCCCTCCTGTATCTTGCGGGGTGAAAATTCCGTCGGGGAATTTTATTCCGTTGCAGTCACGAATAACTATCAGCAGGCCGATACGGGAACCAAAATGATCCACATCGGCAAGAACACTCGCAGCACCATCATCAGCAAAGGGATCTCAGCAGGCCATTCCAATAGCAGTTACCGCGGATTGGTTCGGGTTGCACCAACGGCGGAAGGCGCGCGAAATTATTCGCAGTGCGATTCCATGCTGATCGGCGATCAATGTGGTGCACATACCTTTCCTTATATTCAGGTACATAACAATAGCGCCCAGGTTGAACATGAAGCTTCGACTTCAAAAATCGGCGAAGATCAATTGTTTTATTTTTCTCAGCGTGGTATTGGCGCAGAAGAGGCTGTTTCAATGATTATCAATGGATTTTGCAAAGATGTATTTCAGCAATTACCGATGGAATTCGCCGTTGAAGCTACAAAATTATTGAGCTTCAAACTGGAGGGCAGCGTCGGATGATTAACCCAAATAGCACGCCTATTCTTACTGTTCGAGGATTACGCGCCAGCATCAACGGTACAGAAATTCTAAAAGGCATCGATCTTACGGTTAAAAGTGGAGAAATTCACGCCATCATGGGGTTGAATGGATCAGGCAAAAGCACCTTCGCCAAGGTGTTGGCTGGTCATTCGGCCTATGAGGTCACTGGCGGATCGATACAATTCGAAGATAAAGATCTGCTGGAATTACCCCCAGAAGAACGTGCCCGTGCCGGATTGTTCCTTGCCTTTCAATATCCCATTGAAATCCCGGGCGTAGCGAACACACAATTTCTCCGCTTGGCCTATAACACAGTACAAGCACAGCGCGGCAAGGAAGAGCTCGATCCACTTGAGTTTGACGATTTCGTACGGGAAAAAATGAAATTGCTCGAAATGAAACCTGATTTTCTTGATCGTAGCGTCAATGAAGGCTTCTCGGGCGGCGAAAAAAAACGTAATGAAATTCTACAAATGGCTTTGCTTGAACCCAAGCTGAGCATCTTGGATGAAACCGATTCCGGACTTGATATTGATGCGCTCAAAATCGTTGCACAGGGTGTCAATCAAATCACCAATAAAGATAATGCAACTATTTTAGTCACACATTATCAACGCTTATTGGATTATATCGTGCCGGATTACGTCCACGTCATGCAAGCAGGACGCATCGTCATAACAGGAGGCAAGGAACTGGCGCTCGAGCTGGAAACCCGTGGATATGACTGGATTAATGAAAATAACTCATCAATTGCTGGAGTTCTCGCATGACTGAATCACCTCATGCTGATTACCTGGCAGGTCTATTGAGATCCTGGTCTGAAAAACCCACTCGACCCTTGTCGTGGTTAAATGAATTACGTGCAGAGGCGATCGATCGTGTCAGTAAACAAGCGTTCCCAACCAAGCGCGATGAGGAGTGGCGGTTTACCGATATTTCAACGTTGACCCATTTGCCTTACTTACCGTCTCGACCAGAAACATCTCTTCAGCTCCAGGATATCGATCATTTATTTCTGCCCGAAGCAAAAAATCGCCTGGTGTTTGTGGATGGTCATTTTCATCAACAGCTATCCTCCCTTAAAAATCCGGATGAGCTGATCATCGGCAATTTACCCGATTTTTCAGCGTCGCATTCATCGATTCTGGAATCACATCTAGGCCAGCATGCGGCATTCGACCATAACATATTTACTGCATTGAATACCGCATTTCTGCGAGATAGTGCATTGTTGATAATTCCCAAGAATACGACCGTCGCAGATCCTGTTCATCTACTATTCATCGCAATACAGCCTGAAGTCACGAGCTATCCGCGCTGTTTACTGATCGGTGAAATGGGAAGCAGCGTAACGCTGGTCGAAGAATATGCGACACTTGCGCAATCCGCCTATATCACCAATTCAGTGACCGAGATTGCTCTTGCAGCCAATGCGCATGCCAATCACGTGCGAATCCAACGTGAAAGCAAGCAAGCGTTTCACTTGGCAAATTGCTCAGTTGCGCTTGACCATGCCAGCCGCTACCAATCAACCAGCCTGTCACTCGGATCGCAGATTTCACGCTATAACTTGGATATCCGTTTGGCGGAAGAAGCGGCCGAATGCTCTGTCGATGGGCTTACATTGATTTCAAACCGTCAATTAGCGGATACCCATACCTGCATCGATCATGTCAAACCGAATGGCACGAGCCATCAGCAGCACAAATGCATCGTCGATGGAGCCGCACATGCGGTATTCAATGGAAAAATCATTGTCCGACCACATGCTCAGCGTACCAATTCGTCGCAATCGAGCCGTAATCTGTTGCTGAGCAAAACCGCACAGATCGATACTAAACCGCAGCTCGAAATTTTTGCGGATGATGTCAAATGTGCGCATGGCGCAACCGTAGGACAGCTCGATCCAGAAGAAATTTTTTATCTGAAAAGCCGTGGCTTATCTGAAGTGGCTGCACGCAATCTGCTAACTTACGCATTTGGCGCAGAGATCATCAGTCGTATCTCCATTCCTTCGCTCAAGCAGCAGCTAGAACAAATAGTCTTAAATCAGACTCAAAGCAATTAGCCATGAATTCAGTCACTATTTCTCGGCAAGCCGACGATTTTTCCGTTTTCGATGTCGATCGAATCCGCGCCGATTTTCCTATTCTGCAACTCAAGGTGAATGGAAGACCATTGATTTATCTGGATAATGCGGCGTCCAGCCAAATGCCTCAACCAGTGATCGACCGACTGGTGCGCTACCAAACGACGCAACACGCCAATATCAATCGCGCTGTACATTATTTATCAGAGATTGCAACGACGGAATATGACAATGCACGTTGCAAACTGCAGCAATTCATCAATGCGCGCGAAGACCGGGAAATCATTTTCACCAGCGGCACAACCGACTCCATCAACCTGGTCATGCATGGCTACGGACGCAAATTCATCAAGGCTGGCGATGAAATCATTCTCACCACGCTGGAACATCACTCCAATATCGTGCCGTGGCAAATGCTGGCCCAGGAAAAAGGTGCAATAATTCGCGTGGTTCCCATCAATGACCAGGGCGAATTGGACATTGATGAATATGAAAATCTGTTCAATGAGCGCACTAAGTTTGTCGGATTAATCCACGTTTCGAACGCGCTGGGCACCATCAATCCGATTCGGAGAATGATTGAATATGCCCATCGATACAGTGTTCCAGTACTGATCGACGGCGCCCAGGCAGCGCCTCACATGACGATAGACGTGCAGTCACTCGATTGTGATTTTTATGCCTTTTCGGCGCACAAACTATGTGGCCCGACCGGTGTAGGCATATTGTATGGTAAAGCGACCTTGCTGGAAGCCATGCAACCCTTTAAAGGCGGCGGCGACATGATTGCTTCAGTCACGTTTGAAGAAACCATCTACAACACTATTCCGCATAAATTTGAAGCAGGCACCCCGCCTATCGCTGCCGCCATTGGTTTTGGCGCGGCCATTGATTATTTGACAACCATTGGGCTTGATCAGATCGCCGCGTATGAGCACATGCTTCTTGACTATGCTACAGCAATCTTATCCGAAATACCGGGTGTCAAAATTATTGGCACGGCAGCAGAAAAAACCGCAGTCATTTCTTTCACGCTGGACGGAATTCATCCGCACGATATCGGCACGATTCTGAATCAAGATGGAATTGCAGTCCGTACCGGGCATCATTGCGCGCAACCGGTCATGCAACGGTTCAAAGTGCCAGCGACTTCACGTGCTTCTTTTGCTTTCTATAATAAAAAAACAGACGTTGATGCTCTGGCAACCGGTATCAAGACTGTTCAGAAGGTTTTCCTATAATGCACACGAACTCATTGTATCAGGAGGTCATTCTTGACCATAATCGCAAGCCAAGAAACTACGGTCAACTGGATCCCGCCAGTCATCATGCCATAGGACATAATCCGCTCTGTGGCGACCGGTTGGACATTACGCTGCAGCTTGAGAATGATCACATCCACAACATTGCATTTCAGGGAGAGTCCTGCGCGATCTGCAAAGCATCTGCTTCGATGATGACGACAGTTGTGAAAGGAAAATCCCGCAACGACGCCGAAACCCTGATTCAAGAATTTCGGGAACTGGCAACGGGCAAGTTGGATACCAACCAACCACATCACTTGGGTAGATTAACCGTGTTCTCAGGCATACGCGATCTGCCGACACGCGTCAAATGCGCCATTCTGCCGTGGCATACGCTGCATGCCGCGCTCAACGCCATTGCCAATACTTCCACCGAAACCCATGATGAAACGCAGGCTTTATCGGGCAATTCTTAGCTTGTCATATGACGGCAACAACATGCTTGCATAGGCTTTGATGCAAAACTGAGAACTTCTTCTTTCGGACACTGCCATAACAACCTTTGCTGAAGATCAATCACAGGAATCAGTATAAAAATGCCTAAAATTGCTGATATTGAAGGAACGCCAAATAAAAATGCCTTGAAATTCATTCTCAAAGAGCCTTTGACCTGGGGAATCGCTCGATCTTATGATAACGCCGAAGCCGCCCAAGATGATCCCTTGGCATCGGCATTATTTGATATTGATCACGTAACCAATGTTTTCTACATCGATCACTGGATCACCGTCACTCAGGATGGAGAAGCCAATTGGCAGGATCTGGCGCGCGAAATCGCCGATCCGATCCGTGCTGCACCTGCCGCCACCGCACAATCTGCGGAAACAGTCGCTGCGGCCAATAGCGTTCTTGCAGAACTCGGCCCGGAAGATCAACTTCGCCTGGAAAGAATCAATGTCCTGCTCGATGAAGAAGTGCGTCCCTACCTGCAACACGACGGCGGCGATTTGCATATTCTAGGGCTCGAAGGCAATATTCTGCGTATCCACTATCAAGGCGCATGCGGTACATGTCCCAGTTCCATTTCCGGCACCTTGCGCGGAATCGAAAACATGCTGAAAACGATTGAGCCTGATATCCAGGTCGTGGCGATTTAACGCCCATTTGTGCTATCTCATTCGCATGTGCAGCGTAATCCCGCCCATAATCCAGGCCGGTTCATCTGGGTTTAACCACAGGCGGGGTAAATACTTCATTGACCTGACTAAACGATCCACCCGGCGTCGGACCGCCACTGATGACATATAAACGTCCGTTCACAGCTGCTGCACCCAATCCATGCCGTGCTGTTGGCATCGGCGCCATGCTGCGCCATTGATCAGTCGCCGGATGGTAGGCTTCGTTGGCGCTGAATGTACCTTCTTTCGATTCGCCACCAACCACATATATCCACTCATCAATGACACCCGCAGCAATGCCGCTTCGTGGCGTTGGCAATTTCGCACGGCTTCGCCACTGCTGAGTTTGTGGATCGTATTCTTCAACCGTCGCCATATTGCGGTGATAATCCAGTTCCGGGCGGCCGCCGATGGCATACAAGCGAAGATCAGCCGCGACGACCGCAAGATGATCCCGTGGCGTAGGCATGGGCGCACCCGATGACCATGTATTGGTCTTCGGATCAAACACTTCCACTGCATCAGAATTGCGCTTGCCATCATATCCGCCGAGCGCATATAGGCGATTCTGATGCACAGCAACCCCAAGGGCTCCACGAGCGGTGGGCATCGGCGCTAGCTCGCGCCATTCCTGAGTTGCCGGGTTGTATTGATACACTGTAGCCGCTGCTTGCCAAACTGATAGTCCTGATTTAGTAAATCCGCCGATCACATACAACATACCATCCAGCGATGCGATCCCGGCATGATGCCGGCCTTCTGGTAATGACGTGGCAATCGACCAAGAATCCGCAGCCGTATCATAGATCTCAACATCCGTGCTGATAGCGAATTTCAACGCATTCTGCAAATTCGGCTTATTAAATCCACCGACCACATAAATTTTACTGCCAATGGCAGCAGCAGCGACTTCGGTCCGTTCGGTCGGTGCGGAGGAAGCAATCGACCACGCACCTACTTGAGAATCATCCGCTCGAACGGATCGAGTGGAAGTCAGTGAAGCAAGCAGTATGAATAAGGCTAAGGCGACAGAAGATCTCGAGATAATCATATAAAAACTCCCTGTAAGCAGTGATCAATCAATGGACTCAGCGATCTCATCCAAAACGGGGTTCTTGGTTTGAGTTCGAGATGACTCTCATCGTTCTCGTAAGCGAGAGAATCATACTTACAAAATAAAAAAGGCGGCTTTTAGCCGCCTTTGGTAAAGAATGCTCAATTACCCATCACACACGCTTCCTGAACTCATTGGTATGCGGATCAATATCAATTTTGTCGCCGATTTCCACAAATGCAGGGACTTGAATTTCAAAGCCTGTTCCAAGCAACCGTGCCGGTTTCATGATCTTGCCGGTGGTATCGCCTCTGACAGCCGGTTCAGTATATTCAACTTCACGGACGATCGAATTCGGCAATTCCACTGAAATCGCCTTGCCTTCATAAAAAGTCACCTGGCAGACATCTTCCATGCCATCGATGAGATAGTTCAGGACATCTTGCATGTTGTCCGCCTCTACCTCGATTTGATTGAAATCTGCATCCATGAATACATACAATGGATCGGCAAAATAACTATAGGTGCATTCTTTTTTGTCAAGAACGACCAGATCAAATTTTTCATCAGCTTTATAGACAGTTTCCGTCGTAGTGCTGGAAAATAAATTCTTCAGCTTCATCTTGACCACTGAGGCATTACGGCCCGATTTGGTAAATTCCGCTCGTTGTATGACCATAGGGTCATTGCCTATCATGACGACATTACCTGAGCGCAGTTCCATTGCGGTTTTCATAGTGTAGTTCTATTCCAAATAAAAAATAATTAACAAGATGAAAGCATTGAAACTCATCAATGCCTAATTTATAAACGGCGAATTATAGCTGATTTTCGACAAACTGCACCAGATTGGATGTCAAATCATTCTGTTTCAGCAATTGATCAACCCAATCGTTATTGTGCTGCATCAAAGACTTCCGCAACGCCACGAAGTTCATCCAAATATTGAAATTGAAATCATCTTTTCCGTTCCAGCCAGTCCATAAGGCTTGCACCGCATTCATCGTTTCGATTTCCATCTGAGCAGTATAAAGATCGAGAAATGCATTCAATTTATTCCAGTGCGCACCCTCGGTTTGCGGATAAATCGTCCAGATAAAGGGTTTGGCAGCCCACTGCGCACGAACGAATGAATCCTCACCGCGCACAATGTTGATATCACAACTCCATAACAATCGATCATATTCGGCTTGCTCAAGCCAAGGAAAAATCTGCACCGTCAGAGGGCCACATTTCAGCAGTTTCTCATGATGAGCACGTCCGTCCAGAAAAATTGAGATCCGATCAGCCGCTTTACCCTCTGGTACAAACAATACTACAGGCTGAGAGGATTCGCAGAAAATCTGAATCAACCTTTCCACAGGCGCCGTTTCATAACAAAAAAGCGAAATCCTTATTTCTGCCGATGCCCGCTCGAGGAAACTATGGTGCTGCAAGAATTTCTGCTCAGATCGAGCATCAAATGCTCTCCTCTGCGAGATCAGATGACATTCCCGCAACAATCCGCCCGTTTCCGGCATGAAACCAGGAAAGAAAAATCTTTTCGTCAGCGGTAGGACAGGATGTGGTGAAGGTAATCCATGATACTGAGGCACCCATGATTCCGCACTCAGATATTCGAGATTGATCCAAACGGCCGGGTGTTTTTTTACGGCCATCTTCTGCATATAATCCGCAGAAAGTTCACAGCCAAAGGCCTCAATCACGACATCAGCCGGCTCAGCGTGCGCAATCACCGGTTGCTGCCAAAGGTAAATCTCAACACCGTGCAGTCGCTGCTGCTGACGCTGTGGATCAACGTCATGAGCGATACGGGCAAAACTCGTCAGGTCATCCACCCAAAGCCGCACCGACCGATGATGTTCAGCCGCGAGTTGCCGAGCCAGGCGCCAACAAACGCCGATATCGCCATAGTTATCAATGACCGTACAGAAAATATCCCAGGAACGGCGCATGAACGATCAATGATCAGTCATGCGCCTGTTTGACCACGGTAGCGAACAAATCATGTGCGTCAGCAGCCTTGATCTCAACGTCGATCAAATCTCCTGGTTGCGCATCGACAACGTGTTCAACGTAGACCAATCCATCGATCTCAGGCGCATCAGCGCTGCTTCGCGCAATCACACCTTGGTCTGTCACTGCATCGATCAATACAGTCATCCGTTGACCAACCTTGGTCGCGAGACGCTGCCGGCTGATATCTTCCTGCAATTGCATGAACCGGGCGCGCCTTTCCTCTTTCACCGCCTCAGGCACAGGATCGGACAACTGATTGGCTGCTGCCCCTGCAACGGGGGAATAGGCGAAACATCCCACTCGATCCAATTGGGCTTCCTGCAAGAAATTCAATAACTCCTCAAATTCCGCCTCGGTCTCGCCAGGAAAACCGACAATGAATGTGCTGCGGATCGTGATATCAGGGCAAACCTCACGCCATTGCTGTATTCTCACCAGATTGTTCTCAGCATTGGCGGGCCGTTTCATTGCTTTGAGTATGCGCGCATTGGCATGCTGAAACGGCACATCCAGATACGGCAATATTTTTCCTTCTGCCATTAAGGGAATCACCTCATCCACATGGGGATACGGATAGACATAATGCAAGCGCACCCAGACACCGAACGAACCCAATGCTTGCGCAAGCTCGGTCAAGCGAGTCTTGATGGGTCTGCCCTGCCAGAAACCCGTTCGATATTTGATATCGACTCCATACGCGCTGGTGTCCTGCGAAATGATCAACAATTCCTTGACGCCAGCATCGACCAAGTGCTCTGCTTCCTGCAATACCTGGTGTATCGGTCGGCTCACTAAATCACCGCGCATCGATGGAATAATGCAGAATGTGCAGCGGTGATTACAACCCTCGGATATTTTGACGTAGGCATAATGCCTGGGCGTCAACCGAATTCCCTGCGGGGGTATCAAACTGGTGAAAGGATCATGCGGCTGAGGCAGATGCTCATGGATTGCCGACATCACCTCGGGCAAAGCCTGTGGCCCTGTCACAGCCAATACCTGTGGATGCGCTTTTTTGACGACTTCGCCATTTTCTTTGGCTCCAAGACAACCGGTCACGATCACCTTGCCGTTCTCCGCCAGCGCTTCGCCGATCGCATCCAGTGATTCTTCGACGGCGCTATCAATGAATCCGCAGGTATTGACTACCACCAAATCCGCATCCTCGTAAGAAGGTGATATTTCGTAGCCTTCTGCTCGCAATTGGGTGAGGATGTGTTCGGAATCGACCAGTGCTTTTGGGCAACCCAGTGAAATAAAGCCTACTTTTTGTGCAGCATTCTTGGATGAGGACATGAACGTAAAAAACTATGACTAGTGAATGATATTGAGCGAATTCAATTAAATTTTCAATCTTTCAAAAAGATTATTATCGGGAATAAACGTAATGAAATCACCTGCCGGGAGTTCGATGACGAGAGAGTGCTCCACTGACGATATTCATTGAATGACAATCCTGAAGGTAAAAAGCAGGCACTGAATGAAAATACTCTGTCGATGCGGATTAGTCGGCGCCGACGAATCGTGCGGCATCGATGATAGACCATAGATGAAAAATCCCGCCAATGACCGCTGGAATGATCAATACCGCAAAGAAGTAGCCAATCCCGGCAATTGCGAAAAATAAAAATGCCGACAAAATCCGCCCTTGCACCAACTGTCCCAAACCGGGGATAAAGAAACTACATACTGCTGCAAGTACATTGCCGCCAGATCCTTGTCCTGTCATTACATTCTCTCAGTGATAATTATTAAATGGCTTTATTTGGCGATTGTATCGTCATTCGATCGAACCTGCTCATATTCCAAATCTATGCCTATCATATCACCCGCCATTTTCTTTTCGCGCACCTCTTCCGTATTTCCCATTTTATTCAACCATAATGATGCATCATGAATCAGCACGTTCAATTGATTGATCTCTTCGGGCGATAACGTCTTGTTCTTATTGATTCGAGCTTTGAAATATTGCAGGTTGTTTAAGAAATTTCCCATGATATCCTGGACGGTTCTCATGGTAGCTTTCAGCACTTTGAGTTTCTCCTCCTGCAACTCCAATTCTTTGATCGATTGCAAATGGTTAATCCGTTCGCGATGCAGTTCATCCATTTTCACTTTTTGTATCAACGCCAATAATGCAGTAATCCAAATTGCAAAAATTGATAATCCCCGGTTGGCAATGACTTGATACGTGGGCGACAGACTTGGCGGCGACCCCAAATATCCGATTCCTACGAATACGGTACAAACCACCGCAACGATCAGCGTGAAATACTTTTCCGGGGATTTTAATGACATCAGCACCACGACAATATAAGGTACCCCACTGGCAACGCCGAGAGGCGTAATGAAATCCACCGCCAGAATGATGATCGATAATAGGCTGCATGCCAGATAAACGCTGCGGTCTACGATCTCTTGATCATTCACTTTTCCCTCGGAATGGTTAGGGTTCCTCATACAATCACAGAGTAGGATGAATCTTACATAGAATAGTGAACAAGGATGTGATTTAAATCACACATCAATTTATTTTTTAGATTCATGCATCAACTTTTCAGCTTCTTTCAATAAAAATTCCCTGAACGCATTGGCCACACCGGATAGGCGCTTATTTTTCCTGTTCACCACATGCCAATAGCGAATGATCGGAAAGCCTTGGACATCCAGAACCTTCAACCGCTTGGTTTCTAGTTCCAATTCCGCAGTGTGACGGGACATAATACCTAATCCCATTCCCGCCTGCACAGCTTGTTTGATGGCTTCCGTGGTATCCGTTTCCATGCCTTTCTTGATTTGAATGTGATGTTCGGCAAAGAAACGTTCCATAGCGCTGCGTGTCCCGGAACCGGATTCGCGCACTAAAAAAATTTCTTTCTGCAAGCGCTCGACCGGAATATTGCGTTCCTTGCACAACGAGTGATCCGGCGGTGCAATGACCACCAATGGATTTTCCATGAATGACTCACTATCGATATCCGAGTCTTCCGGGGGTTGCCCCATGATGGCGAGGTCGACCAAATTATCCGATAGCTGTTTCAAGACGGTTTCACGATTTGAAACGTTCAGACTCACTGTCACCCCGCTATAACGCTGACAAAATTTTGCCAGCAAATGCGGGGCAAAATAATTCGCCGTCGTCACGACCGAAATATTCAATTTGCCTCGTTCCATTCCTTTCAACTCATCCAGCGCAACTTCCATATCCGCGAGTTGCTGAGAAATGGCACGACTGTATTGATAAAGTTCGCGTCCCGCTTCTGTCAGGTAAATCCGCTTACCCAGTTGCTCGAACAGCGGTAAACTGATATTGTCTTCCAACTGCTTAATCTGCATTGAAACAGCCGGTTGAGTCAGATGAAGCTCATCCGCGGCGCGTGAATAGCTCAAGTGTCGGGCCACAGATTCAAATACTTTTAATTGTCGCAACGTAAGATGTAGCATGGTATATTCTAGGCAATTCTCATAACCATCACCTTATCATAAATATCAGAATTACTGATTTGTTCTTATAGATTATTAGCGCTATCATGCGTTCCATGTAGTAGCGATGTTTGATGTTCGTAACGCAATGTCCTCTCTTTTCGGTCTGATCAGTTAGCTGGAGTTGAGTGGAATCTAATAGGAGAAAATATCATGGCAGTAAAAACATATAACGCAGGTGTTAAAGAATACCGGCAAACCTACTGGACACCTGAATACACCCCGTTGGATACGGATCTTCTGGCCTGTTTCAAAATTACCCCTCAACCCGGCGTACCTCGTGAAGAAGTCGCTGCTGCAGTAGCCGCAGAATCTTCCACCGGTACCTGGACCACAGTGTGGACCGACTTGCTGACCGACCTGGACTACTACAAAGGACGCGCCTACAAGATTGAAGATGTACCTGGAGATGACACCTGCTTTTATGCTTTCGTGGCATACCCGATTGATCTGTTTGAAGAAGGTTCTGTCGTTAACGTACTGACCTCGCTGGTCGGTAACGTGTTTGGTTTTAAAGCGTTACGCGCCCTGCGTCTGGAAGATGTGCGCTTCCCGATTGCTTACGTCAAAACCTGCGGCGGCCCTCCTACAGGTATTCAAGTGGAACGCGATCGTTTGAACAAATATGGCCGTGCACTGTTAGGTTGCACCATCAAGCCTAAGCTGGGTCTGTCTGCCAAAAATTATGGCCGTGCCGTATATGAATGTCTGCGCGGTGGTCTGGATCTGACCAAGGACGATGAGAATGTTAACAGCCAGCCTTTCATGCGTTGGCGCGATCGCTTCCAATTCGTAGTGGAAGCTTGCCAAAAAGCAGAACGTGAAACCGGAGAACGTAAAGGCCACTACCTGAACGTAACAGCACCAAACCCAGAAGAAATGTACAAGCGCGCAGAGTTTGCCAAGGAATTGGGCGCACCGATCATTATGCATGACTACTTGACCGGTGGTTTAACAGCCAACACAGGATTGGCTAACTGGTGCCGCAATAATGGAATGCTGCTGCACATCCACCGTGCTATGCACGCTGTGCTTGACCGCAATCCGCACCATGGCATTCATTTCCGCGTTTTAACCAAAGTGCTGCGTTTGTCTGGTGGTGATCACCTGCACTCCGGTACCGTGGTTGGTAAACTGGAAGGTGACCGTGCGGCAACCCTCGGCTGGATCGACACCATGCGTGACAAATTCGTCAAAGAAGACCGCAGCCGCGGCCTGTTCTTCGACCAAGATTGGGGTTCTATGCCAGGTGTATTTCCAGTTGCATCGGGTGGTATTCACGTTTGGCACATGCCAGCACTGGTTGCAATCTTCGGTGATGATGCTTGCTTGCAGTTTGGTGGTGGTACCCTGGGTCATCCATGGGGTAACGCTGCGGGCGCTGCGGCTAACCGTGTTGCATTGGAAGCCTGCGTAGAAGCACGTAACCAAGGTATTGAAATCGAGAAAGAAGGCAAAGCGATCTTGACCAAGGCAGCCAAAAGTAGTCCAGAACTGAAAATCGCCATGGAAACATGGAAAGAGATCAAGTTCGAGTTTGACACTGTTGACAAACTGGACGTAGCCCACAAGTAAGCAATACATAGCCAAAGGAGAAAGGCTGATGATTAAACACTGCTTTTCTCCTTCATCTCACTAAAGTTAAGGAAAAATAATGAGCGAAGTAATCGATTACAAATCACGTGTCAGTGATCCAGCAAGCCGTAAATTTGAAACATTTTCCTATCTGCCTGCCATGGCCGACAAAGATATCAAGAAACAAGTGCAATATTTAATCAGTAAAGGCTGGAACCCAGCCATCGAACATACCGAACCTGAGTATGTTATGGACTCTTACTGGTATATGTGGAAATTGCCAATGTTTGGTGAAACGGATGTAGAACGCGTGCTGGCAGAAGCTGCCGCATGTCATAAAGCTAATCCAAATAATCATGTTCGGTTGATTGGTTATAATAATTTCAACCAATCGCAAGGTACAGCGATGGTGATATACCGCGGCAAGACCGTATAAGTCATAACGGGTTTCGAACCCTGAAACCCCCTTACCCCTATCACAGGGCCGGGGGTTTTTTTTGACCGGAATTCGTGGAACCATGTTTCTAAGATAACTATCACAGGAGCTCATCATGAGCGATATCATCGATCAATATCGTGTTACTAAAGAACCCTATTACCATCCGGTAGCCGATGAAGTGCAATTGTACGAAGCAGCCTATTCGGTGCGCATGCCCATGATGCTGAAGGGCCCGACCGGTTGCGGCAAGACTCGTTTCGTCGAATACATGGCGTGGAAACTAAAAAAACCACTCATTACCGTAGCCTGTAACGAAGACATGACCGCTTCCGATCTGGTCGGTCGCTTCTTGTTGGATGCTAGTGGTACACGCTGGCAGGATGGTCCGTTGGCAGTGGCTGCACGTTACGGCGCAATTTGCTATTTGGATGAGGTGGTGGAAGCACGCCAGGATACTACCGTAGTCATCCACCCTCTCACCGATAATCGCCGCGTACTGCCGCTGGAGAAAAAAGGCGAATTGGTCCAAGCACATTCGGATTTTCAGATCGTCATTTCCTACAACCCAGGGTATCAGAGTTTGATGAAAGATCTAAAACAGTCGACTAAGCAACGTTTTGGTGCATTGGACTTCAATTATCCCAATCATGAAGTCGAAAGCGAAATTGTAGCTCACGAATCTGGCGTATCTAATGAGATTGCCGAAAAACTGGTATCGATCGCTGAACGTGCGCGCAATTTGAAAGGTCATGGCTTGGACGAAGGTATTTCCACTCGCATGTTGATTTATGCTGGCAGTTTGATCGCCAAGAAAGTCGATGCGCATGCCGCATGCCGCGTGGCGTTGGTGCGTCCGATTACCGACGACCCGGATATGCGCGATGCACTCGATGCCGCAGTTAGCACGTTCTTCAACTAATCCAGTAGATCATTACTCCGTTTTACCCCGCTGAGAATGTTTTAATTCATTAACAGGTGCCGCCATGAGTATCAATCTGGATGATTACAAAGAATTACTTGAAGATCTGGAACCGGAATCGGTCGAATTGCTCCATCATGCCTGGCCAGAAGCTGTCAAGATCTTCTCGCCGCGCGGCCTGGATAATTACCTGAAAGGAGCATCGGCGATCCGGGGCTTGGGACGGGGGCGCAGCTTGGTCGATTGCTGGATCGACGAGGTTCCGTTGGTCGCTAAGGAAATCGGCGAAGACATGGTCGGTGATCTGGCCACCTCGCTATTGAGTCTCGCTTCACGCACATCCGGCGCCGTCATCGAACTGGTGCTGGCAACCTCGCCGACCGCTGCCAAAAGACTGGGCGATACCCATCTGTTTCAGAATTATCTGCAATTCCTGAATACCTTGATCGCGCAAGCGCCGCGCGGCATCCGCCCGATGCTCGGCAAACTGGATATCCTGTTCGGACAATTGACACTGGGCGGCTTGCGCCGCTGGGCCATGTGGGGCGCACATGCGCACCGCACCAATTACGAAGAGCAAATCCGCTATTTTGGTTTGGAATCGAAAGAATCCCTCGCAGTATTGCAGAAAGAACGCAAAGGTACCTTGTTCGTCGACGTGCAACGCCGTATCAATATGTATCTGCGCGCATTGTGGGGACGGGATTTTTTCATGAAACCAACATCGGGCGACTTTGAAACGCGCGAGGGTTACAAGCCTTTCATCGAAAATTATTTTATTAATCTGCCTGATGCCTACGACGCCTATGGCGATGTATCGGCAACGGAAGTGTACCGAGCCGCTGCAGCGCATGCTGCGGCACATCTGGTCGAAACCCAGCAACCGATTTCTGCGGAAAGTTTAAATCCGATGCAAATGGCCGTGATTTCGGTCATTGAAGATGCGCGTATCGAAGAGCTGTCGATCCGGCGTTTTCCTGGCTTGCGCCAAACGTGGTCGGCATTGCATAGCGCCACACCGGACATGAATGCATCGATGGGCGATTATTTGAACCGCTTGGCGCGCGCACTGCTCGACCCGGATTACCAAGACAAGGACCCATGGATCGTCGAAGGACGGAAACTATTCAAAGCGGCAAAAGACCAGCTCCATAGCCACAAAACCTCGTGGGAAATCGGTGTACAACTTGCCCATAGTTTCATAGACAAACGGATTCCGTACAACCCCCGCACCGACATACTCACCGCGCCGTATCGAGATGACAATCGCTATTTCTGGGAATTCGAAGAGTTCGATTTCAACAAATCGCTGTCGGCCGGTTACGATGCGCCGAAACAAGTGCGCAAATACGTCAACGTCATGGAATTTGCCAACGAACTCGACGTCGAAACCGCCGGAGACGACGCAGAGGAAATCTGGGTCATGGGCACCGAATTCTTCCCGTACGAAGACATGGGCGTCTCGTACAACGATATGGAAGGCAAGGAACCGGTATCGGCCCCCTACCACTATTCCGAATGGGATTATCAAATTCAACTTGAACGTCCGGATTGGGCCACCGTTCAGGAAAAACGCGCCAAACTGGGTGACATGCAGTGCATCGACGACATCGCCAACCAATACAAACGCGAAATCGCACGCATGAAATTCCTGCTCGACGCGATGCAGCCGCAAGGCACCCGCCGCATTCGCAAGCTCGAAGATGGTGACGAAATCGACATTAATGCTGCGATCCGCTCGCTGATCGATATTCGCATGGGCATGCAACCCGATCCGCGCATCATGATGCGGTCGGTACGCAAGGTACGCGATATTTCCGTGCTGGTGCTACTCGATCTGTCCGAATCGACGAATGAAAAAGTCGCCGGACACGACTACTCCGTACTCGACCTGACACGCCAGGCAACTGTGCTGCTCGCCAACGCCATCAACAAAATCGGCGACCCGTTTGCGATTCACGGTTTCTGCTCAGATGGTCGGCACGATGTCGAATACTTCCGCTTCAAGGATTTCGATCAGCCCTACGACGAAATTCCCAAAGCCAAACTCGCCGGCATGTCAGGACAGCTTTCGACCCGCATGGGCGCGGCCATGCGCCACGCCACGCACTACCTGAAACTGCAAAAATCGGCAAAAAAACTACTGCTGGTCATTACTGACGGAGAACCAGCCGATGTGGATGTGCGCGATCCTCAATACCTGCGCCACGACACTAAAAAAGCCGTCGAAGAAGCCGGCCGCTCCGGTATCCTAACCTATTGCATGAGCCTGGATCCACGCGCGGATCAATATGTATCGCGCATTTTCGGTGAGCGCAATTATCTGGTGGTCGATCATGTGGAGCGGCTACCGGAAAAACTACCGGTGTTGTATGCGGGATTGACGAGATAAACCAGTATCACACTAAAAAATACTGCGTTCCACCAGCTCAAATATGTACCACTTGGCGTTGAAACCAGGCTCATCATCTGCTCAGAGCTTCAAGAACTGCAGGGATTGAACCTGGTTTCGCCTTGCCTAATCATTACTTTTTCTTAAGATTTACCTACCGGGAGAAACTCTCAAAGGGTAGTTTAGAGGGATCCGGCAAGCCAACAGGCTGCTGAAAATGTTGCTTGGCATAGGCAAAGAGACTGAATCGGTTCTTAATGCCCAACTTACTGAAGATCGATGTCAAATGATTGCGGAGAGTATGCTCACTCATGCATAACTTTGCCGCAATCTGTTTATTCTGTTCTCCTCCCACCCCATCCGAGAAAGCTCGGAGAATCATGCATTCTTTTCGAGTAAGGGTTGAAATTTTTTCAGCATCGGGGTCGTGTGCCATTTTTCCGCGAAAACGGGAATTCTGAAGAAAAATACGACCCGTGGTAATCCGATCAAGCCACAGCTCACCATCGTGGATTTTTTCAATCGCCCTCACAATGGTGTGCATGGGTTCTTTCTTGTGCACCACGCCTCTCGCACCACTCAGGACTGCGCGATCGATGATTTCCTTATCATGCGTTTCAGTGAAAATAACCACGCGCGTGTTTCCATTATGGGTGAATTCAGGAATCAAATTGATGCAATCCTCATCTCCCAGAGAGATATTAAGAACAACAATGTCTGGCTGCTTTTCCATGACCCGTTGCTTGGCATCAGAAATATTAGTCGCGGTTGCCACCACCTCCATGGCTGGTTGCTCATTACCAATCAGCTTTTCTAACCCCCACAGCACAATTTGTTGATCATCGACTAGTAGCACTTGAATCGGTTTAGTAGCGGATTCTTTCTTTTTGCTATAAATAGTTGTCTGATCAATACCGAAATATCGGCAAAAACTCGCTTCGAAATTTCGCGCGAACTTATCCGTCGGAGATTTGATTGAATAACCTAATGCACTAGCTGCGTTGAGCGTGCGTTGCACAATCAGGTCAGTAGCGTAGGCGGTAAAATAAATACCGAGATTTGACTGATCCGGTTGTAAATTCAACTGTTTCACTAAGCGTATGCCATTACAATCTTTTAGTTCAACATCCGTTAAAATGAGATCTGGCTTATTTTCTCGTGCTTTTATCAATGCTTCTTTACCTGCAGCACAAACCCCTGTGATATGGTAATTCCACTCTTCCAGCATTTTTTTAAAGGTTTTTCCGGCTATGTATTTATCGATAACGACGAGCACTTTGGCGGCCCCCATTTTTTTATGTGAAGCTCCCGAAAGTACCTGCTCTGCTTTGTTGGTCATATAGCTTTACCTTTTTTAATCGCACTTAAATTTGTTTTCAATACATCGCCTATTGATAATTAGCCTATATTGCGGCCTTTACTTATTTCGGATGAGATCTTTAAAACTTTAAAATTTTTTATGGCTGTACGCATTTAAAAGCAAGCTGATAATATGACAGCATGACATGAATTAACTGAGGTCGATTAACGATGAATTACACACTGCTGCTGACCGTCTTCATGACGGTTTTTATTGCAGAACTGGGAGACAAAACGCAATTGGCAACACTTCTTTTTGCAGCCGATAAGGAGGTCAGCAAGCTGACGATATTTGCAGGGGCCTCATTGGCCCTCATCGCCACGTCAGCCATTGGCGTTCTGGCCGGTGGTTTCATTTCTGATCATATCAGCGCTAAGCACTTGCAATATATTGCCGGTGCTGGGTTTATTCTGATTGGAATATGGACTCTGATAAAAGCGTGAGTTAGAAGCACTGCGCCCACGCTTATTTTTTCTTAAGCCTCAGGGTGATGCAAGCGCCGGTAGGATGATTGTTCTGAATTGTCAATTCACCCCCGTAGACCTGAATGATATCGCGCACGATCGCCAAGCCAATACCATGTCCAGGGGTAGATTGATCAGCGCGTACGCCGCGTTCCAGGATCCGTGCAATTTCATGGGATTGAATGCCCGGCCCGTCGTCCTTTACCTGAATCTCCACCCAATTTCCCTGACAAGTTGCTGATATGCCGATACCCATCCGACACCACTTAAACGCGTTGTCGATCAGATTACCGAGCAATTCCATCAAATCCCCTTCATCAATTCGTAAGCTGATGGTCTCGGGGATATCGAGGTTGATCTCAGGATGCTTACTTCGATAAGCCATTTTCACCGTCATGATGATTCGGTTAACCATGGGAAGTAATATGAGCAAACCCATACCTGGTGAGCTTCCGGCAGTGGCGGCACGGCGCAATTGATAATGCACGATGTTATCCATGCGCTCAATTTGTTCGTGAATCGTCTTGCGGCGCGACGACTCATCCTCGTCGCTATTGAGAGCGCCCTGTAGAACTGCCAGCGGTGTTTTGAGGCTATGCGCCAAATCGGCCAAACCATTCCGATAGCGTTTCTGCTGTTTATGCTCATGATTGATCAACGAATTGATGCTGTCAGTCAACAATCTCAATTCGCTAGGATACATCCCCTTAAGATTCTCCTGCTGACCTGATTCTATCGCGGCAAGCTCGGCTGATACTTTGCGAAGCGGCTGCAAGCCCCACCGTAACGCCAGCATTTGCATTGCCAGCAACAGCATCACCATGGTTCCGAGCCAGCCCCAAAGATCTTCGCGATAACGATCCATTTGGGCATCAAACGATTCCGTGTTGATAACGACACTGAACGTCAGCGGATATTCGCGCAACTCTGTTTCCCAACCGATCCGGTAGCTATACATGAAGTACGGCTGACCATTGATTAGAATTTGAGAAAATTGTTTCTCTCCCTGGGCGAGAAGCGGAATCGCCGGGATTTGCTCACTCAACGATGACGTTGAGCGCCAGACAAGGGTATTAGCATGATCGAGGATGAATGCATAGGCATCTGAATTCACATGGCCGAATTCCGCATCGAGCAAATTGGTGGATACATCCAAAGCGCCCGATTCCTCTACTTCGGTATCGCCCATGATCATCAGCAATTTTGCAAACAGACGGTCTTGTACTCCCAATCGGGCGCTATCGTAAAAAGCCCGGTCCATGGTCAACGCCATGCCGACGATAAAGATCAGCAATACCAGCACCGCGCTGGATAAAACGCGCTGGTTCAGCGACATCATCAGGATTTATTGCAGGCCAGCGTGAATCGATAACCGCGCCCGCGCATCGTTTCAATCGGGTTCAGAACACCATCGGGATCGAGCTTGCGTCGCAAGCGCCCCACCATGACTTCAAGCACATTACTGTCGCGATCTTCGTCATGCGGATATAGATAATCGGCGAGCGTGTGTTTGGAAAGGACTTCGCCATGGTGGCGGATTAGCTCTTCCAGCAAGCGATACTCAAAAGATGTCAGCTCGATATTCTCACCGTTGACAGTCACCAATTGCGATGCCACGTCGAGAGTAATAGGACCGCATTTCAGCAAGGTTTGCGGAATACCGGTCGAACGGCGCAGCAAGGCCTTCATTCGGGCTTGCAATTCTTCCATCTGAAATGGTTTGGTCAAATAGTCATCTGCCCCCATTTCCAGACCCGTCACTTTATCTTGCCAACTGCTGCGAGCGGTCAAAATCAAAATCGGCAACAAAATTCCTTTTTCACGCAGGACCTTGATAATCTCCAACCCGGATTTACCCGGTAAACCGATATCAATAATGGCGGCATCCAATGGATATTCGGTCGCAAAAAACAATCCTTCGTTCCCGTCGCTGCAAGCATCGACCATATATCCGGCCACTTCCAGTTGCTGGCGAATCTGATCCTGCAATTTGATCTCATCTTCGATAACCAGAATGCGCATTTAAAGACTCCATTAATGAGCGGAAATAATCGCTCCATTCGTGGCATTGATCAGGACGATATGAACAGTTCCCTGATTACTCAAGATTTTGATGCGATACGTATCATCTGAATGATTGACGGCGAGAATCCGACCTTTGAAATGCTGCTGGGCGATGGCAATGGCTTTCTGTTCAGTAATCCCGGCAGGTTGGGAAGTGCCAGTCCGATATGGATTCAGAACAGTGGTTTGCCGATCTGCCGGCATCCCGCTGACAGGCATGATGATCATGACCATCATGCCGCATATCCTATACATTGATCGCATTTTGTTCCTCAATCTCCGCACCCAAAGCATTCAATGATAAAACAAGCCACCAGCGCAGCACGGTGAATTGTGCGAATGTGCCGTTTGCTTTGCTCGTTAGTAGCGTAACATAAAGCCCGCACCTCCGGTATCAATCCCCATCATCACATTAGGTGCGCCATATACCGGATAAGCTGGCAACGAGTAATAGTTCAAACTGTTTCTCGGGGTTGAATAATAGGATCGAGAATATCCGCGTGGTTGGTAATACATGCCGTTGTATCCGTCCATATGATGACGGTGATGATGGTGACCATGTTGCCGATGGTGATCATGGTGATGGTGATGGCTATGGCGATGACCATGATGACCCCTACCCGCTTCAGTTAAGGTTGGAGTAGCCAGAGTAATTGCCAGCAACAGCGCTGCGGGGATACTGGTTAGTGTTTTTGTGGCGGTTTTCATTGTTGTCTCCTTTGATGAAGTCCTAGGAGAGCAATGTACTGGAACCAACATGAATAAAAACTGAATGGAGCAACCAGGGACGATCGCCGATTTTTCTGCCAGGCCCTCTACAAGAAACGCAAAAGACTTTTGGGATGACGCCATTTCAATAAACGATATCCTCGGCATATCGGATACAAGATGGCCAATACCAGCAACGTGATCCAATAGACCCGATCAAGGGTACCTCGTTCTAATAATAAACGTAAAACTTCCAAAACGCCAAAATGCGCCAGGTAAAAAAACAATGCCGTTTGACCGAACACCAGCACCGGGCCATTGAGGTTCACACATTTTGCGGCTGATTCCAGGTGTATCAGCAATGCCAGAATAATCGCCATCAACCCCAGTTCAAGAAATACATAAGCCAGACTGGGAGGATATTTACTGATGTGAAGCCAATCCACTAGTGTATGACCTTCCAGGTGCATGAACATATTGCCATAGCCATCCATGCCGCGAATCATCACAAACATGATCAGTGCAACCATACCCGAAACTGCCAACCAACGTTCTACCGGCCAGAATCCTGCTCCCTTGGCAAGCAACAATCGTTCACCAAACACCCAGCCGAGCATCATGATCGCCAGCCAAGGCAAAAGCGGATACAGCACAGTATACGTTTCGCTGAATACCGGTGCCAGCGTCATTGCAAGCCAGATGGGAGTATCGCTGCCCGGTTGCCAGATCTTCATGAGTAATAACTCACTACCTACCAAAATCACTGCAGCCAGGAAAAAAATTATTCGAGGGCCCAGTCGTTGAAGAAATACCATCGTCACCATGCTGACGCCAATCGCATAGAGAACTTGCAAGATCAACTTTCCGGATGCCCATGAAAAAACACACAGATCAAGCAGTGCAATGAAAATACCGCGTAACAAGAGATCACGACGAATGACCGAAATGGCAACACCGTGCATTCTTTGCTGAGCAGTGCTGATAGCCATTGCTGTGCCAGCCAGGAAAACGAACGTCGGCGCGCAAATATGCGTAATCCAGCGCGTGAGGAATTGTTCCGTAGCGAATACATCACCACGCTCATACAAGAGCACTGAATCCGCAAAAATCCGCTGGGTATTGAAAAACCACGAGGTATGATCCAGGGCCATCAGGATCATGACCAGACCGCGCATCCAGTCAATGGCGGCAATCCGTTGTGTCGTTTTATCAAATTCGAGAGTAACAGGTTTTTCCATGGAGCATTTGCGGGCGAATGCTTCGATCCTTTGATAGCTATAACAATACCAAATTATTTCTGTGAATTAGCTCCGGTTCATCGACATATCCAAGGATCGATTCGATGGCGCTGCTCGGCTGTTTCAAAATTTTTTGCGTCTCAACCGCACTATAATTGATCAGGCCGCGTGCGATCTCTCGCCCTTCACTATCCAAGCATGACACCGCTTCTCCGCGTTCAAATTCTCCCTCCACACTCACGACCCCGATCGGCAACAAGCTTTTTCCATCATTTGAAACCGCCCGGACGGCCCCCAGATCCAAGCGAATGTAACCACGCACTTGCAAATAGTCTGCCAGCCATTGTTTGCGCGCCGCCAGCACTGGCAATGTAGCCAAGAATCTCGTGCCGATGGGTTCATCCGCGCTGAGTCGAAGGAGTACATCGGTTTCGTGACCTGAGGCCACGATGGTATTCGCACCACTCCGAGCAGCTCGCTTGGCGGCAATAACTTTAGTTTGCATGCCGCCGCGGCTGATACTGCTGCCGACTCCACCCGCCATTTTTTCAAGCGCGGGATCACCGGCATTCACTTCATTCAATAACCTTGCCGTCGGGTCGCGACGTGGATCACTGGTAAACAGACCCGCCTGATCGGTCAGAATGATCAACGCATCCGCTTCAACCAAGTTGGTCACTAGAGCAGCCAAGGTATCATTGTCGCCAAAACGTATCTCATCAATTGCAACGGTATCATTTTCATTGATGATCGGAATGACGTTGAGTTTCAACAACGTCGTCAATGTCGAGCGGGCATTGAGGTAACGCTTCCGGTCGGACAAATCCTCATGGGTCAACAAAACCTGAGCCGTCTGCAAACCATACTGAGCAAAACCGGTAGCATAGGCTTGCGCTAACCCCATCTGCCCCACTGCCGCCGCCGCTTGCAGCTCATACAGCGCATGAGGGCGAATTTCCCAGTTCAATCGCTGCATGCCCTCTGCAATCGCCCCGGAAGACACGAGGATGATTTCTTTGCTTTGTTGCTTCAGCGCAGAAATTTGCGCCGCCCAGCCAGCCAAGGCAGCGTGATCAAGACCTTTTCCCTGATTCGTCACCAAGCTGCTGCCCACCTTGATAACAATTCGTTGTGCTCGTGTTAACATGGACTTATCGAATCATCATCGGTTGAGCTCTGCTGGCCGGATAGCGCTGATGTCATCTGCTCCAAGTGATCCATGATGGCGTACACTAATTGCTGACAGCCTTCGCCGGTCAATGCTGAAATGATGAAGTATTTATCCTTCCAGCCAAGTTCGTCAATAAATTGTTGGCATAATGCAATCCGTTGTTCTTCCGGCATCATGTCCGTTTTGTTCAATACTAACCAACGGGGTTTTCGATAAAGCGACTCGTCAAATTTCTGTAGCTCGGCTACCAATGCCTGTGTCTCTAATATAAGGTTGCTATTTTCATTCACCGGCACCATATCGATCACATGGAGTAATAACCTGGTGCGCATCAAGTGCTTCAGGAATCGATGTCCCAATCCCACACCTTCCGCGGCTCCTTCAATCAGACCGGGAATGTCAGCCATGACAAAACTTCTGTTCTGATCAACGCGCACCATGCCCAGATTGGGTTCCAACGTGGTAAAGGGATAATCCGCCACTTTGGGGCGGGCGGCGGATACAGCGCGAATGAGCGTCGATTTGCCGGCGTTGGGCATTCCTAATAGACCCACATCTGCGAGGACTTTCAATTCCAGTTTCAATTCCCGCTCCTGCCCTGGCTCACCATAGGTAAATTGCCGGGGAGCGCGATTGGTGCTTGACTTGAAATGCAGATTACCGATGCCGCCTGATCCGCCTTTCGCCAATAGTACCTTCTGCTGATCATGAACCAGATCTGCTATGATCTCGCCAGTATCCTCATCTCTGATCAAGGTGCCGATGGGCATGCGTAACGTGATATCTTCCGCACTTTTGCCGTATCGATCCGACCCTTGTCCATTTTGACCATTCTTAGCGCGATGCATGCGCGCAAAACGATAATCGATCAATGTATTGATATTCCGGTCGGCTATCGCAAAAATACTACCCCCACGGCCACCGTCACCGCCATCCGGCCCACCTTTGGGAATGTATTTTTCGCGCCGGAAACTTGCCACACCGTTACCTCCTTTACCGGCCAGCACCTGAATCACCGCTTCATCAATAAACTTCATCGCTTTTGGTCTTTATCTGCTCATCACAATTCATTCTACAAACAAAAAAGCCCCATCATATTAGATAGGGCTTTCGAATGACGTGAATCAGTATCGTTATGCCGGAATCACATTGACCACTTTACGTTTTAACGCACCCTTGATGCCGAAGCTTACTTTTCCGGTAATCTTGGCGAATAACGTATGATCTTTACCGATACCGACATTTTCTCCAGGATGAACCTGAGTGCCCCGTTGCCGGACAATGATCGACCCGGCTGGAATCAATTCTCCGCCATATCGTTTCACACCGAGACGCTTTGAGTGTGAATCGCGCCCATTTCTGGAGCTTCCGCCCGCTTTCTTATGTGCCATTTAGTATTACTCCTTAAGCTGAAATACCGGTAATCTGGATTTCAGTATAATTCTGCCGGTGTCCTTGATGTTTCTGATAATGTTTGCGACGACGCATTTTAAAAATGCGGATTTTATCGTGCCGCCCCTGCCCTAAAACCGTTGCACTCACTTTTGCACCGCTCACCAGCGGGGTTCCCATCGAAATTTTATCGCCATCAGCGACCATCAGTACCTGATCGATGACAAGCTCACTGCCGTTCTCAGCTTTAAGCTGCTCGATCTTTAATTTCTCACCCACTTGAATTCGATACTGCTTACCGCCGGTTTTTATGACCGCATACATAATTGACTCCATACTTCCCTTTTACAGAACCGCGAATTATACATAAATATGCTTTAAGAGTGGTAGAAAAATTAGCACTTCCCAATCAATTCATCTTTGTGCTTGACACTCACTGTTGTCATTCCTAACATAGCGTTTTCTTTAAGGTAACATTGTGTCAATCGAATATATTAGAAGTTTCATTGCTCAGGATATGGGCATTGTTGATGACGTAATTCGGGAAAAATTGCATTCTCAGGTTTTACTAATCCGTCAAGTTAGCGAATATATTATCAATAGTGGTGGAAAACGCTTACGCCCTGCAATGGTGATTTTATCGGCAGGCGCTTTTGGGTACAGAGAAAAATTTCACTATAACCTTGCTGCAGTCATCGAATTCATTCATACCGCCACGTTACTTCATGATGATGTCGTCGATGAATCCGAGTTGCGGCGTAATAAAGAAACAGCAAATGCGCTGTTCGGTAACGCAGCCAGTGTTCTGGTCGGAGATTTTCTCTATTCCAGGGCTTTCCAGATGATGGTTGAAGTCGGCAACATGCGAGTCATGCAAGTCCTTGCCGATGCTACTAATACGATCGCCGAAGGTGAGGTTCTGCAATTGCTGAATTGCCGGGACCCTCATGTCACAGAAGAAAATTATTTACAAGTCATTCGCTTTAAAACTGCCAAATTGTTCGAAGCGGCTAGCCGGCTTGGCGCAATTCTGGGTCAAGCATCTCCAGAAGAAGAAGAAGCCATGGCTGCATACGGAATGCACCTCGGAACGGCATTTCAACTCATTGATGACATGCTCGATTATTCTGGAAATAACCAAGACATCGGCAAAAATTTAGGCGATGACCTGGCCGAGGGAAAACCCACTCTGCCGCTGATTCATGCCATGCAGGTGGGTACTCCGGAACAAGCTGCCATTATTCGTAAGGCCATTGAAGATGGCGGAAAAGATGGCTTCCAACCGGTTCTCAATGTCATCCAGCAGACTACAGCGCTGGATTATGCCAAGCAATGCGCCGAAGCCGAGATTGCCGCTGCCATTGCAGCCATTGAATCATTGCCCGAATCGGAAAATAAGAAATGTCTTTATCAATTAGCCAATTTTTCAGTAACGCGTAACCATTGATAGATACATTGGCTCACCGCGATTTTTTCGGTTTTATGCTTCCAGCCAATTCCTGCAGCAAGACTAAATCCACCTTCAATTCATGAGCTAGGATAATTCTCCGGTCGCTTCAATCTCAGCAGCGTCGATCAAACCTCTTCTAAAGATATACTCCCAGCACACTTTTATTTAAAATCCTGCAGGGTCACAGGCTGTATTTCTTATTTAAAGGCGGGTAAATCCCGTTTATTCTACAATTCGCTAAAGTCAATGTTTGCTATGCTCCTCGCTTATCAATCTAAGCAAAAGAGAACCCTCAACCTATGCCATACGAAACAGTAAATCATCATGAGCAAATTAATTTTTTATATTTTATTAGCGCTACTGATTTATTGGATAATCAGGAGCTTTAGGTCGAAACGAGACCCTACTTCAGCGCTGTCGAAGCCAATAGAAGATATGGTGAGTTGCAGCCACTGCAATATCCATCTCCCCAAAAGCGAAGCCATCAGCAATCATCGCAACCAATACTTCTGCTGTCATGAGCATTATCAACAACATTCCGATTCGTCGTCGTAATTCACTGTGACAAGCCTTTCATCTCAAACAGATCGTTTTTCACATAGAGCGACGAGCCCTGAAACTCACGACTGCAATCACACTACTCACAACTGGCGCCCGCTCGTTTATTTTAATGGTTATCGGCTGATTATCGGAACCTTATTGTTGATCGTGACCTGGAGATTCCATCTCACTAATTTTGGTTCTCAGCACTACGAGTTATTTATCTATACCTGCCAGAGTTACCTGCTCTTCAGCAGCATTACCCTTTTACTCATCAAGTTTCGTTATTGCAATTTCAATTGCCACTTAATCCTCCAGATCATTGGTGACATTGTATTTTTTTCAATTCTGCTCTATGCCAGCGGTGGATTACACAGTGGTCTGGGCAGCTTACTGCTGATATCGCTTGCGGTTTCAGGACTGATTAGTCAGGGGCGCATCGGATTGTTTCTGGCTGCTCTCGCAACAATTAGTGTATTGCTGCAGGAAACCTATGCCGTTCTTACCATCAATTCCTATACCCCGCAATACTCTCAAGCTGGAGTACTGTGCATTGCTTACTTCGCCATTGCTTGGCTGGGACATGAGTTGGTCAAGCGATCTTTATTGAGCGAGCAACTTGCCCAAGAACGCGGAATCGATCTCGCGAATATGGCTGAAGTCAATAAACTTGTCATTCAAGACTTGCATGAAGGTGTACTGGTCATTGATAAATTTGGATATATCCGGCAATACAACACTTACGCTGAGAAATTGCTCAATTTAGCCGCTTCTCCTCCGGCCAGAGGCACATTGGAACTGTCCACCCACCTTCCAGAGATTGCGAGCAGATTAGCAAACTGGCAAATTAACCCTGCATCAAACTCCGAACTCCTGCGATTGAGCCACAGCAATGCTGTAGTAAAAACCCGATTCTTGCCCATACAATCTGATCCACGCAACGGATTAGTAATTTTTCTTGAAGATATGGGACGCGCACAAGCTCAGTTAGAACAACTGAAACTCGCGGCATTGGGTCGTTTGACCGCCAATATTGCGCATGAAATACGCAACCCCCTTTCTGCAATCAATCATGCCGCTGAATTGCTACAGGAGGAGCAGTTCGAAAACAACGCCGACACCCGTCTGGTGCGTATCATTTGCGACAATGCGATACGTCTTAATAAAATCGTCCACGATGTATTGCAGCTTAATCGCCGCAATATCTCCAAACCAGAATCGATCGATATTATGGAATTCTTCTATAAATTCCTCGAAGGTTTCTGTCATACCGAGAACATTGACAGAGATGTGTTTGTGATTACCTCTTCCAAAGATCTCTTCATTTCTTTTGATCGCGATCATCTGAATCAAGTCATATGGAATTTATGCCGTAATGCATGGCGGCATTGCCGCAAACAAGCTGGCAGCATCCATATCGAAGTAACAACTGCCCCTACCAATGAACATAATATAGTGCTGGATATCGTAGATGATGGAACCGGTGTCAAACCAAAGCAGATCAAGCAGCTATTTGAACCCTTCTTCACTACTGCACCCAATGGTACAGGATTGGGTTTATACATAGCACGTGAATTGTGTGAAGCAAATCAGGCCTCGCTTGAATATATTGCTGGTTCATCAGGTGGGCATTTCAGGATCATTTGCACCGGTTATCAGCCATGTCTATGAATAAAGAACGCATCAACAGCACCTCGCGGAATAGCTCTCCGACCATACTCATTGTCGATGACGAACCCGATATCATCGAATTACTCGAACTGACGTTAGCCCGTATGGGAATGGAAGTTTTCAGCGCAACCACTCTCAGCGAAGCCAAGGCGTTATTGCAGTCTCATCAATTTCAACTCTGTTTTACCGATATGCGTCTGCCGGATGGTGAAGGATTGGAACTGGTCAACTATATTTCCGATCATTGCTCAGATTTACCGGTTGCCATCATTACGGCTTACGGCACCACGGAAAATGCTGTGGCCGCACTTAAGGCAGGCGCCTATGACTATTTACCCAAGCCTGTCGCATTGAAACAATTACGAGATTTGGTCAAATCGGCGCTCAGCTTACCGCCGCTCCAAACGGAGGCTCCTTCTCAGGCTCAACCGGGTCAACGCCTGTTGCTGGGAGAATCTTTGCCCATGCGCCAGTTACGCGCAACGATCGACAAGCTTTCCCGCAGCCAGGCTTCTGTCTATATCAGCGGTGAATCCGGAAGTGGTAAAGAGCTGGCGGCACGCATGATTCATGAGAAAAGCGCTCGTTACAAGCAAGCATTCATCGCCGTCAATTGCGGCGCCATTCCGGAAAATCTCATGGAAAGCGAATTCTTCGGTTATAAAAAAGGTGCTTTCACTGGTGCCGAAAAAGATCATGATGGATTTTTCCTGTCTGCAAATGGCGGCACGCTATTTCTGGATGAAGTGGCTGACTTGCCTCTGGGAATGCAAGTCAAGTTGTTGCGAGTCATTCAAGAGAAACGAGTGCGCAGAATCGGCGAAACTCAGGAAAAAAATGTCGATGTGCGCATCATTAGTGCGACCCACAAGAAACTCAATCAATGCGTCGAATCCGGACTGTTCCGACAGGATTTGTACTATCGTCTGAATGTGATTGAACTGAACATGCCTGCACTGCGCGAAATGCGCGAAGATATTCCATTGATCGCGAAAAACATCCTCACGCGGCTTTGCCGGGAAACGAGTCGTTCTATCTGTGAACTCAAGAAGGATGCACTGACAATGCTGATCAATTATGATTATCCTGGCAATGTCCGCGAACTCGAGAACATCCTTGAGCGCACATTGGCATTATGTCCGGATATTCCCATAGGCAAGGAAGAATTGCAATTACCGGCTCACGAACCTCTTCAGGACTCCGATCCTCCTGCAGACACCATTCAGGATCAAGGATTACCGTTACAGGATTTTCTGGACAATCTTGAAAAGGATTCCATCGTCAAAGCGCTCAACCTGAATCGTTACAATCGTACCAAAGCAGCAAAAACTCTTGGCATCACTGTCAGATCACTGCGTTATCGCATGGAAAGATTGGGATTGAACGAGCAAACATAGCAATATTCCCAATATCTGGCATTACGATTCTGACACTATCCAAAGCGTGGTCTCCAAAAAGAGTCTAAGCGAGTTTTTACTGGACATTCCGCATTTGAAAAAAACGTTCAACGCTCGAGGTCAATTCACCCCGACGCAATTGATGCTCAGGCATATAGAATTTAGCTTCCACTTGGGAATAATGTCCTATTTCGACCTTTACTGAGCGAGCAAGACTCACTCCTCTCAACAGACAGATAAATGCTTGCTCGCAAAGGTTATGAATTCGCAGCAATATCACATCCAGAATCAGAAATCCGCCTGCTTGGCAGCAGGAACGTCGTAACCATCTATTTCTTTCTCTGCTTCAAGCCAATCTTGCACAGTATCCGCTTCTGTGCCTACAAAACCTCGTTTTTCAGCTTTCTCATAAGCCAAAACGGCAATTCTCTCTTGCCGTCCAATTTCACTGTGATTTATTTCACTTGGGTTTTCGTTAATTGCTGACAACTTATTAACTGATTTGCTCGTTTTAGTTTGCATTGCAATCTATCTCCTCTTTATTGTTAAATAAAGTTAATACTTATATCCGACCACCTGATATAAGCTCAATGAATTGCGAAATGAAGACTAACAAGTGATTCTCGGAACCACCTAATGTGCTCTTATATATACTATTTTGAATTCTGTCAATTCACAGCCAAGATCTCGTCGATAAATATCGAAAGTTTGTCAAACCGAAAATTGTTAGTTGGTCTATACTTCAACACACTATTAAAATCAGACCAAACTAATCTGATTTTGATGCACAGTGATTAAAAAAGGAGAAAATAAAATGAGCGAAAAATCAGTAAAGGAACAGTTGGAAACGGAATTAGCAAATTTGCAGTCACTCGTCGATGAAGCCAAACTGCAAATGCACTTAGGCGCCAAGGAAGCACAGGATAAAATCAAACCTTATTTGGAAGAACTTGAAGAGGAATTGGCGCACGCAAAGGAAAAATGGGATCAGTTCGAGAACAACTCCGAGAATGCCTGGGAAGATATCCGCGATGGACTCAATAAATCCATGAAATCAATGCAACAAGCTTTTGAGAAAGCCAAGAAACACTTTCCATCTGAATAAAAACCTCATTTCACTCTGGAAAGATAACGACGACGAGGCAGTCAACGCACAGTCAGGTTCAATACGTGCGGTTCATGTATGATAAATGAGTATTTGAATCTGATTTCAATCGTATAACTGAGCGCAGTAGCTTTTCAGAGCTTTTACCAGCTATCATTTGTCAAAAATCAGGCTGTACTACGAGTCAATCGTCATTCGAAATCAGCCTGATTCAAAAACTCAAAATATCAGAGATCGAGATATCCGAATAATCAAAGCAATAGCCCTCACCTGAACGAATCCAGATCCATTTATTTGAATTTGGATTTATTCACGATAAAAACAATTGCAGCGTAAACTCGAACTTAACGAAATTTGAAAGTTCCCTTGAATTGCCCCACAAATGGCGGTACCTGGAGAAGAAGTATTGTGCAATCATTGAATTATAAGTGCCGTTTCTTTTTGAATAAGCCTTAGACTCAATTTCACTTTTCTTGATCTGAATCAAAAACTCGAGCCCTGATTCGACCGAAAATTCTATCTCAGCCATTACAAACCGTTGGAGGTAAACATGAATATGCTAGAGGTAGAAGATGTTAAGACATTTAAAAATCTTGGTATTAATATGAGCGTCATAGGCGTGGTGGCAGTTGCTTTGATCATTATATCGATCTATTTTTCTTAAACCTGCACGTAGTTAGAGTTTCTAAAATTAAGTATTTCACTCAGCTGCCTCGCCCTAAGAGGGCGAGGTGCCGGAATATAAAATAAAAAACTGAAAAAAATAATTAACGCCTTAACACTCCTAGCTAATATGCTAATTGGGAGTTTTTTAATGTGTAATAATTCAGACGACCTGTTTAACATCTAACGAAATGCGTTGTTCAAGATGGACTAATTACCGGGCAGAGGTGTAGTCATGACCTTGAAAGCTGCTCCATTAGTTATCGGCCAATGTATCCAAGTGTTGGAACTGATCAAATCCAATCAGCCCCCCTGCTAGAAATGTTGCAGCCTATTTGCTTTAGGAATACCAGAATGGATTCAAAAATTTAAGACTGTCTGACACCGTTTCAGTCGATATTGAACAAGAAACCTACGCACTGAGCATAGCATGGGGTAGGCTTATGAACACTTTCAAAAGGTCTAAATTATTTTATCGTGCAGTACGTTAAAACGATCAAGACGAACTAATGCTCAATTAGATCAGCCAGATAGCCAAATCATAGCAGTTTTGGAAACAGATCATCCTCAGAGGGTGCGGCATATCATATCTTTTATCGGATGACCGATCCTCGTTTACCAGTATATAAGTGCATATTTTAAGTTGCCTAAATGCACAGTAAGTTGACCACCGACCATATCCACGGTCAGCAATCACCTCTTGAACATCAAAACCCATCCCATCATATAAATAGTCGCTTTTAGCAAGAAAGATGGGACCCTCATGTATTGACATAATGGAATGGACGCTCATTACGTTGGCACTTCGATGCAGTGAAGGGTAGTGAGCGTCCATTCCATTATTTTTATACCGCTATTTATAATTGGTTATTTCTGCAAGAAAAGTACTCGACCAAGACTCAGCAGAACTAATCCAAAAAGTTGACGCTGAATAATCCGCACCCCCACAGGCAACATAGAAAGCGACAACAATACAATGTGCGTTCTCGCACAGAAAATCAGTAAAAAATACTCCATCATTAAATCTTAAGAGATAAGTTTCTTCTATTTGACCAGTGTGCCCTTAAAGTGTACTGGTCTTTTTCTTATGCTGATCTGAATCTGCACGTGGGTACTTCTTTACCGATCATGTCAACGTAAAATTCGTTCAATCGTTATAAAGTACGATTAAAGTTTCTTAGTCATCTCATCATTAATGCCATTTGGTGACTATCTCCTCCCAGTGCGTTTATATCACCCCTTCCGGTATTTCGCACTGGTTTTTATTATGCAACATTCAAAGCCAATTCGACCGCAGTGATATTTCTGATTTGTTAGTGATGAATGGTGCTCCAAACTTCAAACTGAGCCGTCTATAGCTGAAAAAGGGAGGCTTTTCAAAGAACGGGCAAATCAAAAAACAAAAAAATGTGGATCCGCTTGCCTATTAGCTTTCATTGAATAATATGAACCCTGCCTTTGCGATGGATAAGTTCATATTGATGTGAAATAGCTTATACTCTTCATCTAGGTAAGGGAGAGAAAGGAATGGAAAAATTAATACCGCAAGTAATTTCTTGGGCAGAAGATAGAAATATAGTTAAAGGATCGACTATTGAAGCTGAAGTTCTCAAATTAATAGCGACTTGCAAAGAATTGACTAAAATCGTCGATCAAGACGATATAGTGACTCGACTGTCTAAATTTATTGAAAATAAAGATATCTGTACCAGCGGAATCGGTTCAGCGCTGATACAAATGATCGTGATCTGCAGAATGCGCAATATTTCACTGTACGATTGTGTGGCTCTTACGAAAGAAGTAACCGATGAAAGATTAGCTGATCCTCAATTTGTTTTGATAATGACAATGAGGTACTTATCAGAACTCTCAGAGCATATTAATGCGAATGAAGACATTAAAGCTGATATCGGATATTTGCTGATATATTTAACATCACTGACACATATTCTCGAGCTTTCCCCTCAGGAATGCATGCAAAAAGCCTTTTTAGAAGTCAAGAATCAAAAATATGTGATTTTTGATGGTGAAATGATTCAGGAAAATGATGAACGATATGAAACTGCAAAGAAAATTATAAGATCCAATCACACTAAAGTTCCGATGAACTGAATCTCTGATGAACTGAGGATTCAAATTTTTTACCGAACTGGCACTTCGGTATCTTTATAAGGATGTTCATTTCCAGGCAAGACTTCCGGTGAAATTTGACTGGGCAATTCAGCTTTTCCATCCCTCTCCCCATAGTTACAGTATGAAACAAGTTGTCCTAAATTCAGCATCTATCTCAATGCAATGATTGATTTGCCGTTCGTTGCATCCGGGGAATCAAGTAAGTGATTTCTTCATTGTGTATCTTGAAGTTGTGCATGAAAGGAATCACTTTGAATTGAATGAATTCAATGAGGTTTTCCTGCATGGAAAACTCAGCAACAAAGTCCATGAAGAAATCGATTACTTTCACTTCATCAATCTGATGAAAGGGATTTAGCGCACGGCTGCACGATAAGTGGCTGGTGGAACATAGGAACGGCGTCAATCGCTTGAATTGTTCAATATCTGCAGATTCGAAGTAGCAATTGGTCAACAACACAACAAAATTATTCTCGAGCGCGGCCAGGTGTAAGTTATGAAAAAAAGTGATCGCATGGACTTGAAAGGCATTTTTAGGCGCCTGCATGACCGCATCATAATCCATTATCGGAATATACGACTCGGTCAGTCGTTGCAAGTGATTGAATACTGAATAACATTCAGCTCCTACTTGTTTATCTGTTTTCATGCCAGCCACCTCTATGTCGGTTTTACTAAAAAGTGAACGATTCCATTTGATCATAAATATTTTTAGGGCCAAGCCAATAATAAAGATACCTTTTCCCCTCAATACAATTGATTATCTTCAGGATTTCTTACAACGCCTTGAGCTGTCGAAATACCCTTCTTTCCGATTGAATCCGGATTCGGTCATAATGAACTCCCCTGAACGATGAGGAGTCTATGCGGATAAGCTTCTTGATCTGCGAGAATGCTTCACTTCATAAAAAATTTTCAAGTCGTGAGAAGATATGATGCAAGCCAGCCGTGTAACAATAATCAGTTTATTGATCATTTTGACAATCGTTGCAATGGAGACCGTTGTGGGAGCAAGCCAAGAAAAATCAAACCAGACAATCAGTTCATCGTTCGATTCCATCGTGTTGGGCATGGGTTGCTTCTGGGGAGCCGAGAAGCGCATGGGAGAACTTCCTGGGGTCATTGATGTGGAAAGTGGCTATGCCGGTGGAGATCTTGCTGGAGCCGGTTATCAGCAGATTCTCAGTCATGAAGAGGCGCTCCGCACCGGCAGAACAACCGCACGGAATCATGCTGAAGTCATCAAAGTGACCTTCGATCCAAAGCTCGTCGCTTTGGAAACCGTGCTCGCGAAGTTCTGGGAAAATCACAACCCGACCCAAGGCGACCGTCAAGGCAACGATATCGGCAGCAACTATCGCAGCGCGATCTATTATCAGGATGAAAGCCAAAAAGCCGCCGCCCTGGCGACCGAAAAGATTTACCAGCAGGCATTGAACAATGCCGGTTATGGCCGAATCACGACGGAAATCCTGCCACTCAAAAATTATAAGAGCGCAGAAGACTATCACCAGGATTATCTTAAGAAAAACCCAAACGGTTACTGCGGCCTCGGCGGTACCGGAATCAAATATCCATTATTGAATCATAAAACTTCGCAATCTAACCTGCCAGCTAACTCAATTACTAACGCTGTGCCCCCACTTGATGGCAAAGCACTGAATTTTACCCAACAACTGGTTGTTTTTGAATCTGAAAACTGCGAATTCTGCAAACAGTTCGATCACGATATTCTCAATCATTGGCAAGCGGACGTACCTGTGATTGCAACTTTGAATATCATGCCTCCTGCCGGCTGGGAATTAGCAACGCCATTGTTTGCTGCACCTACCATGGTATTTTTCAAACATGGCAAAGAAGTCAGTCGCTACACCGGATACCACGGAGAAAAAGAGAATTTCTGGAAATGGCTGGGCTTTCAGTTATTATCGCCTGAGCAACAAAAAATCGCTTTTCAGCAAGGCACAGAACCCCCATTCACTGCTTCCAATCTCGATGAAAAACGCCCAGGAAAATTTGTCGACCCGATTACAGGAGCGACTCTTTTTCTCAGCAAAGCAAAATTCGACAGCAAAACCGGCTGGCCAAGCTTTTTTGATCCTATCGAAGGCGCAGTGACGCTCCACGAAGATTTTTCGCATGGCATGCAACGAACCGAGGTGCGCAGCGCGAGTTCTGGCATTCACCTAGGCCACGTCTTTGACGACGGCCCGGCCCCAAGTTACAAGCGCTATTGCATCAATGGTAATGTGCTGAAGTTCATTCCGGATTGATCACACCCACCGCAAACTTACCCACTTACTGGGGTGGAAGTATATTCCTCAGGGATCAGCCTAAACTTGTCCTAGCCATCCAGGAAATGTTCCGATCAATTGTAGCGTGGATCTTCAGCGGCAGATTTTTGATCAAGTGAAGAGTGACTGAAAACTGACTTGAGGAGAATCGGTATGGGACATACCGATTTTTTTGATTACCGATAGATCTAAGTTGCTGCCCCACACTGGTAACTTCTCAGTGCGGGGCAGTTTTTACAGCTTCACAAGCAACCGAATATTAAAGAATGATATCCGTTCCCATCAGT
>NZ_QRCB01000042.1 GCF_009833095.1 Nitrosomonas sp. JL21 | reverse complement strand
AGAGTGCTCCCGAAACTCCGGGCCCCAGTAAAATGCCGATGCAAATCTGCACAACCACCAAAGGCGCCCAATAATCGGTTTTTCCCAACCGCCAGATCAGATAGGGGACTGAGAAGATGATTACCATTACGATTAGGAAGAGTTCTTGGGTGTTCATGGTTTACTGTATGTCTGCCACTATTGAAAGCTTTTTTCTATTATTTTTGCTCATCTGATAAAGCGTTTGGATTTGATTTCAAATTCTGCAGGAGTAAAAAAGATGGGAGTGAAATCGATAAAAAATTTAACTTTAGATTCTAGTGATCAGGTAGAGCCCTCAAAAACATTTAATAGTGATATTGAGGATCAAAAAAGCAAGTTTTTGATCCTCCTAATTTATTCAATTAACAACAATAATAGAAATTATATTGAAAAATCTATTTTAAACTTATACTTGACATTTCCATTCACGCTTTTTACTTAACGTTGGATCTCCATTTCCGCCAGCAGGCGGAATAATATCTTGGACGTAAATACAGCATTTATTATCACTTCGGTGATTCACCGAGAAATAATAATCCCCATGCTGCTGTCCGTATGGCTCACAACAAAGCTCTATCCAAGTATCGGGTCTTTTATCACTATAATGGATTACTTCATATGCGCAGCATTTATTACTTACACCGCGTTTTACTTCATAAGTTGTACTTGTTGTTAGATTTTGAGATATCAAAAGATTAATAGGTTGTACTTGCTCACTCGAATTCAATACAAAAATTTTATTGTTTTTGATAAATATTATTGATGTGACATCTCCTATAGTTTCCAATTCATCTATAGAAGTCACAATTTCTTGGAATTTTTCTTTAATCTCTTTGGATAAATCTTGTACAGAAATTGAACCAGTACTGCTATCGTTACATCCACAATCACTCATGATTATTCTCCATTTAGAAATTAAGCATTAGCCTAGCGAATATTGTACGTTCCGGTATAAAACGAGGACTAATTGCTTCAGATTGATAAAAACCAATATTCCTGTAATAAAATTTTTCGTTTAGTAAATTTCTTCCTTCCAGGCTAATAATTCCTCTGCGATTTGGGAATCGATAACCGATAACCGCATCGAATAAGAAAAATGAATCTACACCAGAATTAGTTTTACCGGGAATGCGTTCTTGATTAGTATTTAATGCATCTTGTCTCCTTATCAAGTCTTGTGTAATAAAAGTTGTTGTAAAACTAGAAAAGAAGCCTGTTGGAAGGAAATATTCAATACTAAACGGCACACTTAATGTATGAATACGGACAGGTTCTTTAGCTCCATTAAATCCCTGAGCTAATCTCTCATCATTAATATCTCGTTTAAATCTTTCAACTCTCGGTTCACTTCTAATTGCCCAATAATGACCAGGAAGCCAATAAAGATAAGCTTGCAATAAATGCTCACTTTGAGGTTGCAAATGCTCCCGCTTTAAATCATGTTCTTGCTCAACCTCTTGTATTATAGTAGGCACGATTAACCGCCGTTGAGATATTTCGATACCACTATAAATTTTATTCAAATAATGAAAATCTAATCCTATACCCATACGACGAGCTCGAGCTCCATTAGGATCATCATAAAATTGATTAAAACCAACAACTTGTGTTGGCTCTAATGACTGCTGAGCGATCAAATGAGATTTTGTCGTTTCAAACCATGCAGCTCTTAATCGAAATGAATCTCCCAAGTTCCACTGTAAGCCCAACTTAGGATTCAACTTATCTTTATTTTTACCATCAATTGTGCTTGTAAAAGAATCATGACCCAAACCCAGCGTAAAATTTATATTTCTAGGCAAATTAAAATTCGTATAAATATAGGCATTATTGCGCTCCATATTTTTAAAAGAATCGGTTTGATTAGGTTTATTTATCCAGCTATATTGATATGTACCTCCTCCTATTACAGAATTGAAATATTTCTCCCTAAATAAGTGTTGAATTTCGATTTGATAGCCTTCATTATTCAACGCTGTTTGGCCATAGTCTTCAGAACGATTTACATACTTTCCTGAGAAAAGAAAATCTTGTTTGTATGACAGTGAGTATTTGGCTCCCACCCGGGCTATGATTTCATTTATCTCTCTACGATAATTTTTAAAAGTCTTTGGACCAAAATCCAACAACAAATCTCCGTGTTCAGTCGCTCGAGAACGTACTTCAGCCTGAACATTAAATTTTGGAGTAAAAGCATGTTGAATAAATGCGTTATAAATATTGTGATTTTGATCATTATTTGCACGGAACCCTTTGGTTTCGTAATGAAATTGCCCAAAACTGATTGATGTGCGTTTATAAAGCTTAGAAAGTACAATTTCATTTCCTAAAGTACTATTGTTTCCAACAATCCCTGAAGCAACTACCTGAGATTTATTACGTTCCATAAGCGGCGTAAACTCATTAAATCCTATCGAAGAAGGGCCAGTATTAGTAATTATGTTCAAGTCCGCCACCGCCATATGAGGCTGTACCGGATTGACATTAATGGGTTGTAATAGCTGCGCTTGCAACAATTCACTGACACGCGCAATTTCATAGCGCGGTGTATTGGCATAGGTATCCGACAAGAACCGGTGCGCTGAATGATTAGCGGGGTCGAAGCTCAGTGATTTCGCGGTTTCCATGATGGCGCGGCGCTCGAAGCCCAAATTCTCGAAAATCCGCGCCAGACTCGAGCCGCGCGCCGCTTCGTCGCGGTCGAGCAAGAACTTGGAGCGATACACTGCGCGGTTGTCGTTCAGTTCGATCGATTTCTGAATGTCCCGCAGCGCTTCCACCGGCCGGTTCTGAGTTTGCTTCTGGATCGCGTCGTAAAACCACGGCGTTGGATCTTTGGGGTCGCGCTCCTTGGCTAAATCAAATTGCGTTCTGGCGAGCAGATAGCGCTTTTCTTCGAAATATGCCTTGCCCAGATAGCTGCGAATCAATGAATTGGCCGGATCGAGGCTGGCGGCGATTTCGAGTTCTACCCGTCCTGCTTCCAGTTCACCCTGGCGGATCAGAGCGATGCCCAAACCCAGCCGCGGCATCGGATCGGCCTGGTCGAGCGCAATCGCCTGCATGAATGTTGTTTTTGCGGATCGAATATTGATTTGCAACAGGTGGGCAAAACCCAGCACAACATGGGTTTTCGCTACCTCAGCATTGATGGTCACAGCATGCTGCGCTGCTTCCAGCGCACGATCCAGATCGCCCACCGACATTCGCAATTCGGCCAGCCGCGCCCAAATCAACGCGTTCTCGGCATCGAGCGCCAATGCTTTTTGCACGCTTTCCAATGCCGCATCGATGTCAAAATGCGCTTGCTGAGCGTAAGAAAGCGCCAGATAGGCAGCTCCTGACCGCTGCTCGGATGCTGCCACCGCTTGCGTGGCTAATTCGAGCGCCTGATCTTTTTCATTCTGTGTCACGGCAATGATCGCAAGCAAAGCATAGGCGTCGCTATTGCCGGGTTCAAGTTTGAGTGCCTGTTCGATGATGGCGCTGGCTTCATCAGCCTGGCCGACGATCAGCAGACGACTGGCCTGACGAACTAACCCATCGGCAGACTGGTCGCTTTTTGATGGGTTAGTTCGCCAATCATTTGAAATAACTGGATAATGCAATGCCCAGTGCACGGCATCGGTTGGACGAATGACGATTTCTTTGCGCGGCGCTTGTCCATTCAATGCCAGCGCCGCCTCATGATCATGGAGGTGAATGCTTCCCGCCTCGTTACTAACTAAAACTTTCCCCTCATAGACGACGACTTTGGCGGTGTGGTGCTCAAGCCCGACAAAGAATTCGGTACCTTCAACACTCGCGTTGGCAAACGGTGTTCTAATTCTGAACGGCTTTGGTGTGCGGGTAATAATATGTATCGCGCCTTCGAGCAAATCCAGCAACGACGTACTTGAGTCCGTTTGGATCTCGGCAAACGACAGGCTTGTTTTCTGATCAAGCCGCAGCATGCTGTCGTTGCTGAGACGCAGCGCCGCGCGGCTGTGCGAACGCGCGCGAATTTTGTCACCCGCGCAAAGCATCTCATCCAGGCCGGCAGGCTGCCAATGCGTTTCCTGAGCCCGGCGTAATTCGATCATCCCTTGAATCGATACGACTCGCGCCACTTCCGGTGTACATCCCGGCGCCGCATGGCTCTGGCCGGTATACGCACTCCAACAGATCGCTGAAAAAACAATCATGGCTACCCGCACATAGTGTCTGCGGCGGCCGAGAGTTGCTATTGTCCAGCGCGTGTTCATGATTTCATATCGATCTTTCCGTTCTCAGCCGCGTAGGGCCAAAGGACGATGGATGACTTCACGGTGTAAAAAGAACTCTCAGAGTGTACGACAAAATCGTGGACGTATACGTGAGAATTCTCACAGACAAATGTTCACTTTGTCGCTTTTTATGAATTACTTGGTATCAATCCTGCACATCGGCCAAGGTGGAATGGGCTGGATATCGCGGTAACGCTCGCATAACGATAGAAAAAAACGGCTTGGACCATCGAACGGAAATTGCCTGAGAATTTCATTGAAACCTTGGCTGGCTTCGTCCCAGTGTTGGGATTGATACGCGCGCAATGCCGTTGCAAAAATTCCGCACAGCCATAATTGTTTTGGGCTGGCAAATTGCCGAGTCGAGAGCAACTCGACCAGATGCACCGGCAACGTTTTACCCGGCAGCAGAAAATTCCCCAGCGGCCGCGTCACGAATTCATCCAAACCATCGACAACTTCTCCGGATAATAGAATGTGCGTATTGAGGAATTTGTTGGCGCCCTGGATGCGATTAGCGGTATTAATCACATCGCCCATCACGTTGTAACTGCCGTCGCCTCTTCTCAATGACATTTCCCCGCAATGCAGTCCGATCCGGGTCGGCAGCCATAACCGATGGTCCGATTGCGACTGATTGAAGCGCTCGACCGCGGCAGCCAGATCCAGTGCGGCGTGACATGCCTGCGACCGCAACAGCAAATGTTCAGGATGATTGATCCAAATCGCCAGCATCGAATCGGCAATCATATCCATGATGTGACCCTCATGCTCTCGAATGGGATCTTTGAGCGCATTCCGGTAATTGCTGATCAATTCTCCCAAATCCTTCGAATCGATCAGTTCCGACAACGTAGTATACCCGGCGACATCCGTCGTCAGGCATGGACTATAAATGCCATGCTCCTGATGGTTGCCGAGTAATTGCTCTATTGCCTTGCTTGGGTAGGAAGAACCCAGGGATTTGCGGATTTCCACAAGCTGCGTCTCGAGTATCTCGCTTTTTTTGCGGACGGATTGATGCTTCAGTATTTCTGACAGAATGAACGCCAGCACGATTTGCACCACCGGAATGATCACCGGCACCCAGATCGCTGTTTCGTTGAAAATATATGATGCGCTGAAGACATACGCAATCAGAACGGCGATTCCGGCTGCAATGGCGATTCGAGTCGATAACAGCATAAAAGCCATGCCGGCAGTAAAACCCAGTAGAAACAACATTCCCAGGCTGCCCTGCAGCGGCAGGGGCCGTACCGGTCGGTTCTCGAGTAAATTTGCAAACGCCGTTGCGGCAATCTCGACACCGCTGATGAAAAGCCCATCCGGATTCGAGAATACCGTATGATAATCATCGCGAACGATGTCCTGCTCGGGCTGCGTCGCACCGGAAAAGCCTACAAACACCACCTTATCCTTGAAATCAACCGGCTGTGATACGCTGCGCTCGACCGGATATCCGCCTGGATCCATGACTTGATAATACGGCACGGTTGTGATGGTGCGCGGCGGCCCGTAGAAATTCAGATAATGTTTGTCATGGCTTGCATACAGATTGATCAATGCTGCCAGTAATTTCTTTTTCGCCGCATTCAGCGCCGTGTCTCGATTGAGCTGAGCATACAGGTGCTGGACCAATTGAGGATGTCCCCAGAACAGGTGACGCAATTTGAACACCACATCCTCAATATCCAACTTGCGCTCAGATGCGGGTAACTGCTCGGCGGCTGCCGGATCGACCACCCGCAGCAATCGAACCAGATCCTCATACACCGGCAACGAAAACAGTTGCAGCGCAATCACCGGCACTGTCGGCATATCGCCGGCACCCGCTTTGAATGTCCAGTAGTGATTGACGCGGTCGGTTTTCGGCACCGCAAACGGCGCACGAGCGGTCGCTTCATCGGCAATTACCGGCAAAAGCTGTCCCGAACCTTCCTGAATGATGGGGCGGGGCAAGATATGATCTTCATCGAACAACACTGCGGCATTGTGCCGCACCAATCGTTCGGTCAAGATGACATTGCCGGCTGCGCGGATGGCTTGCGCCAATCGCTCATCGGTTTCAGCCAGCACACTGGGCATGTCAAAGGTAAGATCGAAAATAATTGCACGAGCGCCAGCCTGCACGAGTTTATCGATGAGCTGGGCATGAATATCGCGGGGCCATAATCGCGGCATGATCGATAATCCCATTTGCATCGCAGACGGTTGATCGATCGCCACCACGACCACATTATCCGGAGCAGCCGTTGGGCCCCGTAAATGGAACAACCAGGACAAGCCGAATCGCTCTTCCAGCGGCATCAAATGGGCCAGGATGCCGAACAATCCCAGCATCCCTCCCAATAAAAGTTGCCTGAACCATTTAGTCATATTGAATCGGAACCAAAATCTCACCCCCAGGGAAATTTTGAAAAATTATTGTATAAGGTCATGTTGCGTAGCAATCGAGCTCAAAAACTTCTTGATCCTCAATAAATTGCGCGTATTGAATCCAATCTCACCTTGTCTGATGGTTGCCCGCAATCTTTTTCAGTATTTCCCCAGTCCAAAGTCCAACTCAGCACCGCGTTTGTTAAAGGTTATGAATTCTACTTTAGGTCATGGCTAGCGGTATAGGAGATAAATATCCCGAAAAGAGCAAAATTTTATAATTTCTAACGTAGAAATACCTCTCAACTCATCATCTCCATTCCCCGCCAGCTTGATCTTCCTTTTATTCTCCGGAACGAGGTAACAATAGTCCAGCCATCCCCCTGAAAATGCTCGGTCGGAAGCCAAGAGGTGGCTTGACAATGAACAACAATAACTCATATGGTTGTGATACTGAGGTAACAACTCGTTCGCCACTCAGTGGTTCAGCTCCATGGCGTGGTCTTCGGGAAACATCAATATTCTCTGAAAAAGTGACAGGCGTGACCCGGGCAGCAATTTTTCTGAGCTTCATTACACCATCCATTACGTATCAGCAATCAGGAGGAAGCATTCATGAAAACCATTTACCGTATATACCCAGCCGTTGGCATTGCGCGCATCGGAAACAGCGAAACGGCATACCTCATCGGCCCTGAAGCACCGGGCATCGTACCTGACGGCCCTTACCGGGATAATGCTGCTCCAGGAAGAATCAAACCTCAGGCAGCGCGATTCAGAATTTATGAGTATGAGCGTGAAGAATGCGGGAATGAATCATTGATCCGCGAGGTTGTTGCAAATGACACCACCAAAATCACCTGGCAAGTTCATCTGGTCAACCGCAAGGCCGCAAGCGGCACTTTCCCGCCGGGAGGGTCGGCAGCGCCGCCGAGAAATATCGACTATGAGCGTGCCGGATTAGTCATCGATGCTGGACTGCAATCCATTTCCGGCGTCAATCAACTCATCGGGCCGTTGAATGGAGAGATCAATTTCATCAGGAATGGCGCCAATGAGGGCACAGCTAAGGTTGAACTCGGCCGATTGCTGACGGATGACAGCGGGCGGTTGATCGTGGTCGGCGGCCCGGGCAAGTCGGCATCACCACTGAGCAGCGGACTGTCAAATTATGCCAATAATGATGGCTGGTTCGACAGCGTATCGGATGGCCCGGTCAAAGCATTGATCGAAATCAATGGAAAAGAAGCCATTGCAACAGAGGGTGGCGCTTGGGTAGTGGTGGCGCCACCCGCCTATGCGCCCGGCATTG
>NZ_QRCB01000041.1 GCF_009833095.1 Nitrosomonas sp. JL21 | reverse complement strand
TGCGGCCGACATATTCGATCTGACCGTCCGGCCGCCACCGCGCCAGATCGCCGGTGCGGTACAATCTTCCACCGTGGCTATCAAACGGATCCGCGATGAACCGCTGTGCTGTCAATCCAGACTGGTTCATATAACCGCGCGCGAGCAATTCCCCACCGATGCATAATTCTCCCGGAATCCCAGAGGCCACCGGCATCAAGTTCTGATCCAGCAGATAAATGCGACGCGCTGCCAATGGCTGGCCAATGGTCACGTCTGCTACGGCGTCGTAACGCTCGGCACTGATGCTGCAATCGGCAATGGTCGCGGTGACCACTGTTTCTGTTGGTCCATACGTATTGAACAAGGTGATCGCTTCCATACCTGCTTGCCGCCATGCTCTAATGCCTTCCGGCGCCATCGCTTCACCGCCGGCATGAACTTGGCGTAACCGGCCATAATCGCGCGGCCCACACTTCGAAAAATCCTGTACCAGCAAGAACCAATAAGCGGTCGTCAAATCGGCGACGGTAATGCGCTTATCGATCAGTTCGCGGTAGAAGGTTTCGCTGTCCCATAGCTGAGAGCCGCGCAAGACAACGGCTGCGCCTGCGCAAAGAGGGGGAAAAAGCTGTTCGATGAAACCGTCGAAATTGATGGTCGAAAACTGCAGCATCCGATCGGAATTGCCGAGCTTAAAGAAATCCATCGCAATACAGGTATGCTCAACCAGCGCATGATGAGCGATCCCAACACCCTTGGGCTTACCTGTGGAACCGGAGGTGTAAATGATATAGGCAAGATTTCCGCCATGCAGCGCAACATCCGGATCATTATCCGGTTCTCCGGCCAAATCCAGCGTATCCAGTTCCAGAAGTGTGCCTTTGCTTGGTTGCGGCAGGCGCGGCAACAGATGGCTTTGCGTCAGCATCAGCTCGATCCTGCTGTCGGCGATCATATATTCCAGGCGTTCGCGCGGATAATCCGGATCCAGCGGTACGTACGCCGCGCCGGCTTTGAGCGTAGCCAAAAGACCGACGATCATGTCGACCGAGCGCTCGATGGCAATACCGACCCGGCTTTCCGGCTCCACTCCCAGCGCCATCAGCCGGTGCGCCAATTGGTTGGCGCGCTGGTTCAGTTGCGCATAACTTAATTCGATGTCATCAAAAACCAGCGCCACGGCATCCGGCTGCTCCGCCGCACGCCGTTCAAACAACCGATGCACTGGATCAGCATGGGTATATCGTTGTTCATTGATTCCCCATATTTTAAGCTGTAACCATTCCGCTTCACTCAAACAGGAAATATCGCTTAAACGCTCATTTTCACAGTGGCAAAGCACAGTGAGCAATTTTTCGACCCGTTTGGCGATGTCATTTACCATCGTTGCCGAAAAGAATTCGCCGGCATAGCCGTAATGCAAGCTCAGACCATTGCTTTCGATAACCGAGACCGTCATCGGATAATTGGTAGCTTCTTGTCCGGTAACATCCGAAAAAACCAAACCCCCCGGCATGAATTGCTTGAACGCCTCATCGACCGGA
>NZ_QRCB01000040.1 GCF_009833095.1 Nitrosomonas sp. JL21 | reverse complement strand
AAGCACAACTTCCGCTGCTTGAAAATAAATGGCTTTGTTTAAATTAAAACGCAGCAAAATAAACTTAATTTCGCTGCGTTTTTTATGAATTTTCTGTAATGATGGATAAAGAAAAAAGATAAATCCTTCCTTTGAGTGATGAATCAATCTATTGATTGAACATGTTTGAGTTACTACACGACAGCTCCATCATTCTCTAACGGCTTTTTCTCTAATTTGACGAGATCCTCTCGCTTGACGCCAAGCAGCATGATCATAGAACTTCCTACCATGATCGACGAGTAAATACCAAAAAGAATACCAATAGTTAACGCCAGCGAGAAATAATAGAGCACCTCTCCGCCAAATAACAGCATGGCCACTACCACCATTTGAGTACTACCATGGGTAATGATGGTTCGCGACATCGTTTGTGTAATGGCACTATCGATCACCTCAGTGAGACTCGCTTTACGGTATTTACGGAAATTTTCACGAATCCGATCAAAAATAACGACTGATTCATTTACTGAATACCCCAGGATGGCCAATATGGCGGCCAATACAGTCAGCGAGAACTCCCATTGAAAAAAAGCAAAACAACCGACGATAATCACTACATCATGCAGGTTTGCAATAATACCTGCTACACCGAATTTCCATTCAAACCGCATCGCCAGATAAGCCACAATGCCCAGCGACACGAACAATAACGCTAATGCGCCATTTTCCAGTAGCTCTTGACCCACCTGCGGACCCACAAATTCGACACGCTTCATCTCTACAGAAGGGTCAGCTTCTTTAAGTGCGTTCAAAACAGTTTCCGACAATTGTGAACTGGAAACCTCGGGTTTGAGTGGCAAGCGAATCAACACATCGCGCGAAGTGCCAAAATTTTGCACACTGGCATCGGACATACCAAGGCCTGTCAACACATTTCGAATTTTATCGAGATCGGCAGTTTGGCTGTAGTTAATCTCGAGAACCGTGCCTCCAGTAAAATCAACACCAAGGTTCAAGCCTTTCGTTGCGATAAAAAAAATTGATAACAGGAACGTTACGATCGAAATGACAGCGCCTGGGCGCCGCCAGCTCATAAAAGGGATATTGCGATTAAATCTAAAAAATTCCATATGATTTCCTTATTAATGATTATCGCTTGGTTTTTTTAGTGTCTACTCTGCGCTTATTTTTAGTCTTCGAAGGAACAATCTTTTGATCAGCTTGAGCGGAGATTTCGTCTTCATTGTTTTGAACATCTATTTCTGGCGCAGCCAATGATTGCTGTTGCGTGGCAGACTTTGCATTTTTGGCGGTTTCAGATATTAAAGGACTGTCATCTTGACTATTGCGACTGGTTTGTGTGGACTTAGATTCATGTTGAGGCAACCAAATTTTCCCGATGGGGACATGATCAAGCCGACGCCGACTCCCATACACTATATTCACGATACCTCTGGTTACAAAGGTTGCCGTAAAAACTGAGGTTAAAATTCCCAAACAGAGGACTACCGCAAATCCTTTTACCGGGCCGGAACCGAATGCGAATAATGCAATTCCGGCGATCAAGGTGGTGATATTTGAATCCACAATGGTACCGAAGGCGCGTTCAAAACCGCTATGAATGGCCAATTGAGGAGAAGCTCCGGCGCGTAATTCATCGCGAATGCGTTCATTGATCAGAACATTGGCATCAATCGCCATGCCCACGGTCAATGCGAGTGCGGCCATTCCCGGCAAGGTAAGCGTGGCTTGTATGATGGACAGCAACCCGACTAATAATAATAAGTTCATGCCCAGCGCTATGACGGAAATAACACCGAACGCCGTGTAATACATGATCGCGAAAATAGATACTGCCAAGAATCCATACAGGGTTGAATTGAACCCACGGGCAATATTATCAGCGCCCAAGCTGGGCCCTACGGTACGTTCCTCTATGATATCCATCGGAGCGGCAAGGGCGCCTGCACGCAACAATAGGGAAACATCGCGTGCTTCGGTGCTGGTCATGCGACCACTGATCTGAACACGTCCTCCGCCAATTTCTTCGCGGATGACGGGGGCAGTAATCACTTCTGCTTTATTTTTTTCAATCAGAAGAATGGCCATCCGTTTGCCGATATTGTCGCGCGTTAATTGCTTGAAGACACGAGATCCATTGCCATCCAGATTAATATGCACGGCAGGTTGGTTATCCTTATCGAATCCTGGTTGTGCATCCGTGATATGCTCACCGGTCAAGAGAATTTGTTTTTTCACGAGCAGCGGACTGCCTCCGCGCTCTTCGTAAAGTTCAGTGCCAAACGGAACCTGGCCTCTTAAAGCAGCATCCAGATCACGTTCGTCGTCAACCATACGAACTTCAAGCGTAGCAGTTCGCCCAAGAATATCTTTGGCTTTAGCGGTATCCTGCACACCGGGTAATTGCACAATGACCCGATCTATTCCCGCTTTTTGAATGATTGGTTCGGCCACACCCAATTCATTGACACGATTACGTAATGTCGTGATATTTTGCTGCACGGCCGAGTCTTGCATACGAATCTGGGCCTCGGGCTTGATGACTGCGATCAGGTGATATCGGCTGTCCACCTGCTCCTCGGTAAGACCCAGATCAGGGTAATTGGTCTTCAATTCCGCCGCTGCTTTGACACGGGATTCCGTATCGCGAAATTTTACGATCAGCTTTTTGGCTTGCTTTTCCACCCCGGTATAGGGAATCTTGTGTTCCCGAAGAGTGCTGCGAATGTCAGTGCTGTAGCGCTCCAGGGATTTCTCGAGAGCTCCAGCCATATCAACCGCTAACATGAAGTGAACACCACCTCGTAAATCGAGCCCCAAATACATTGGTAAAGCACCAAGATTGGTGAGCCACTGCGGAGAATTTGCGAGTAAATTCAATGCAATAATATAATCGTTGCCCAGCGTCGATTCGAGCAGATCCTTTGCCTTGATTTGAGTATCGGTATTTTCAAAGCGTGCTTTTATGCTGCTTTCTTCGAGCAAAATGCCTTCGGTTGTGATACCGGCTTGCTTTAACGTCTCTTCGACGCGTTGTAATAAAGAAGTATCAGCACTTGCGGAAGTTCGTGCGGGAGAAATCTGCACTGCAGGTGATTCGCCATAAAAATTAGGCAGCGTATAAATCAGCCCGATCAAGAGCGAAACCGCGATAATTAAATATTGCCAGAGTGCGTAGCGGTTCATGGGTATAGTTAAATTATAGAAAAATAAAAAAGATCAAGCGGCATGCAACGATGAATTGCGAAATGACAAGTTATCTTATCTGTTTACCAGCAGGGATTATTTGTTATCTGTAGTTTTTTGAGCTTCGGAGGCATTGGTTTCGGATGTGTCGACAGCATCATCAGTTTTGCTCTCAGTCGTTTTTGCTGGTTTTGCTTTCTGTAGCTTGTTGCTCTTGGGATCGATAGTTTTCAGCGTTCCTTTGGGAAGCAAGGTTTGCACTGAAGATTTTAATATCGTGACTTCGATTGTAGGAGCAATCTCGATGATGACATAGTTTTCGCTGACGTTGAGGATCAGACCTAATATACCGCCGTTGGTGATAACCTCGTCTCCGCGCTGAAGTGCTTCGACCATCTGTTTCTGTTCCCGAGCGCGTTTCCACTGCGGACGAATCAGCAAGAAATAAAATAAGACCAATATACCGAGCATCGGTAGTAAACTTGCTAAATTGGCATCAGTCTGAGCTGGTGCAGCAGCCTGAGCGAATGCTTCATTAATTAGCATATGATTCTCCAAAATCGTTCATTAAAAAAACGCATATTAGCATGATGGCCGCTTTGCCAGAAATTCTTCTGCATATTGTCCAAATTGTTTATTTTCAATTGCGGCGCGAATTTCCTTCATTAATTGCTGGTAATAAAATAAGTTGTGTACCGTATTCAAATGCGCGCCGAGCATTTCATTGATGCGCTGTAAATGATGCAAATAAGCGCGGCTAAAGTGTTGACACGTATAGCAACCGCAGTGTTCATCGGGAGGAGAGGTGTCGAGACGATACCGGCTATTGCGCAATTTGATGACGCCATTGCGCGTGTACAGCCATCCGTTCCGGGCATTGCGGGTAGGAAGCACGCAATCAAACATATCAATACCCTGTGCCACCGCATGCACAATATCTGCGGGAGTGCCCACTCCCATCAAATAGCGAGGCTTGTCAGCAGGTAATAAAGGAGCGGTATGCGTTAAAATACGCTGCATGTCTGCTTTGGGTTCTCCTACGGATAACCCGCCGATGGCGTAGCCATCAAAACCAATCTGATGTAGTCCAGCAAAGGATTGATCTCGCAAGTGTTCATACATACCGCCTTGAACGATACCAAATAATGCATTGAGATTGCCTTCATGCGCTCGTTTGGATCGCTCTGCCCAACGTAAACTGAGTTTCATCGAGTCGTTGGTAATGGCTTCATCGGCAGGGTAGGGGGTGCATTCATCAAAAATCATCACAATATCGGAATTGAGGATCTTTTGAATGTGCATCGATTCCTCGGGCGACAAAAAACAAGAATCACCGTTGACAGGTGATTTGAACTGAACCCCCTGTTCTGTAATTTTGCGTAATTCTCCCAAGCTATATACTTGAAATCCGCCCGAGTCGGTCAGGATCGGCCCGTGCCAGCTCATGAAGTCATGTAATCCACCATGCGCCTGAATGATCTCCAACCCCGGGCGCAACCATAGATGAAAAGTATTGCCGAGAATAATTTGCGCATGTGTCGCTTGCAGAGCTGCGGGCGTCATACTTTTTACTGCGCCGTAAGTACCTACGGGCATGAAAACAGGAGTTTCAATAGCACCGTGCGCTAAAGTCAGCGTACCGCGCCGAGCGGCATGATCGGTCGATAGGAGGTGAAATTTCATAGTGCCCTTTCAATGAGCATGGCGTCTCCGTAACTAAAAAAACGATAGCGCTCAGCAATGGCATGTTGATAGGCGCGTTGAATGACTTCCGTGCCTGTAAAGGCCGAGACCAGCATCAATAATGTTGAACGAGGCAAATGAAAGTTGGTCAGCAGCCGTTCGACTATTTGAAATCGGTATCCGGGTGAGATGAAAATCTTCGTTTCGCCATAACCTGCAACGACTTGGCCGTTATGAATCGAGGCACTAGCTTCCAGGGCTCGCAGTGAAGTTGTTCCTACCGCAAGCACACGTTGTTGGTTTCGTTGGGCATGCTGAATTGCATCAACAGTCGCTTGAGGAATATGGAAAATTTCTTTATGCATAATGTGATCAGCGATATTTTCTACGCGCACCGGCTGGAATGTTCCAGCACCGACATGCAATGTAACATACACGATGATGACACCCATTGCGCATAATTGATCCATCATCCGCGCATCAAAATGCAGGCCGGCCGTGGGCGCTGCTACCGCTCCCGGAGTTTTGGCGTAGATAGTTTGGTAACGCGCTTCGTCGAAAGGCGTTGCTGCTCTATTGATGTAAGGTGGCAAAGGCAGTTGACCATACTCTTCCAATAACTCGCTCGCTGTTTTTTTATGTTCGAAACGTAGCGTGTAGAGCTCCTGATTCCGATTGACTACGGTCATTTCGAACGAATCCGCTAAGAATAATCGCGAATCCGGTTTCGGTGCGTGACTTGCCCGGATAGCGGCCAGAACATGATGATCGTCCAAAACCCGCTCAACCATTACTTCTATGCTACCGCCCGTGTCCTTTTTACCGAATAAACGGGCTTTAATGACTTGTGTATCGTTAAATACCATGACATCACCGCTGCGGAGGTAGTGAGGCAAATGTGAAAAGACATCATCCCGCCAATCTTGAAAGGTACTATTTACATGAAGAAGGCGACTGTCCGAGCGCTTTTCAGTCGGGAATTGCGCGATCAATTCAGAGGGGAGGAAGAAATCAAAATCCTGAGTTTTCATACCATCTATTATACTGGTGTGATATGTTTTTTACCCGTTCAGCTTGCTGTGTCAGGGGTTTTCAGTGATAATTGCGCCTGCTGTTTTTTCAACTGATAGTAATTTACTTAAGCCTTAGCCGGGATGGCGGAATTGGTAGACGCACGGGACTCAAAATCCCGCGATGGTGACATCATGGGGGTTCGATTCCCCCTCCCGGCACCAAACCATGGTGGGCACTCGCAGGTCATTAGATTTTCCGGATATGAAATTCCGCTATTTCTGCTCAGTGTCGGCCTGTCGAGTGTGAGTCGTTCTAATCCCCGTGCTTGAAATAAGAATTTCATACATTTCCAGTCCTTAACGCGTAAAATTATTTGCTATAGAAGAATTCATGTTCTATAGTTTAAGTGTCAAGTAAAACCAGTTTCGAACTTTCTTTAGTAACTAAAGGAATTGATAGCTTTTTGTTTACTGAGTTTGTTGAATATTTACTGTCGATTCCTCAGGAAGACCTGTTTTCCAGAAGAGCTTGTTTTTGATCAGTCAAGCTGGTTTTTTTACGCTGAATTAATTTAATTAGTTGGTTTTGAAGTACTTTTGGAGGCTTTGCTCATGGGAGTTCCTTTACGTCAACAGATCGCAGTTGGCACGTATCTAATCAAACAAAAGCTGAAAGGAGTAAAAAAGTATCCTTTGGTTTTGATGTTGGAACCTTTGTTCCGCTGTAATCTGGCGTGTGCGGGATGTGGAAAAATCGCGCATCCGGAAGAGGTTCTCGATCAACGCCTCAGCTATGAAGAATGCATGGAGGCAGTTGATGAATGTGGTGCGCCGATGGTATCGATTCCTGGCGGTGAACCTTTATTGCATAAAGAGATGCCCCAGATTGTCGCAGGTATCATCAAGCGCAAAAAATACGTTTACCTGTGCACTAATGCGTTATTACTAAAAAAACGGATTGATGACTATACGCCGTCTCCTTATTTGACTTTCTCGATCCATTTAGATGGCATGAAAGAACGGCACGATGCTTCCGTGTGTCAGGATGGTGTGTTCGATCGTGCGGTGGAAGCGATAAAGTTGGCGCTGGAAAAGGGGTTTAGAGTCACCGTGAATTGTACGTTGTTCCAAGGTGAGACACCTGAAGATGTTGCTGAATTTTTGGATTATGCGATGGAATTGGGTGTAGAGGCAGCGACCATTGCGCCGGGATTCAGTTATGAAAAAGCGCCACAACAAGATGTGTTCATCAAAAGCCAGGACACAAAAATTCTTTTTCGCGGTATCTTCGAATTGGGTAAAAAATTGAAGCGGAAATGGAGATTGAATCATTCTTCGCTTTATCTGGATTATCTCGCTGGGAATCAAGATTATGAATGCACTCCTTGGGGTAATCCGACAAGAAATGTATTTGGATGGCAAAAGCCTTGCTATTTGCTATCTGACGAAGGATATGCCAAGACATTCAAGGAATTGCTCGAAGATACCCCTTGGGAAAAGTATGGCACCGCCAATAATCCCAAATGTGCCCAATGCATGGCGCATTGCGGCTATGAAGCCACAGCAGTTGAAGATACCCTTCGCCACCCATGGAAGGCATTCATTACCACAATGACAGGACCCAAGACATCCGGTCCGATGGTTGCTGAGCCCGCTCCGAAGTGGGTCACGACAGACGCGGAAACGGCCAAGAAACTCGCGGATATCAGAGTCTCAGTCATCAACGATTAGGCTCTCGGATGTATTCACGTCATGGGCTCCTTGCTGAAATGTAAATCAGAATGGTGATGGAAGTAATACTCTGGCTAGCGATTCTAGGGGTAATATGCTGGTGGTCTGTTATTTTTCTTCCTTGGAGACCCTGGAGTACCCGCGAAAAATTAGAAGTCAATGGAAGAATAGCTGAGATTCCATCTTCTCAGTCTTCGTTGTCCGATATTACTGTTCTGATTCCAGCTCGCAATGAGGGTGCCTATATCGGTCGCACCCTGCAAGCAGTCAATAGACAAGGAAAAGGCATGCGCATCATCGTAATCGATGATCAATCGATGGATGATACCGCCTTACAGGCTAAAGCATATGGCGCTGAAGTTTTGTCCGGTACCACGCCATTGTCCGGTTGGAGTGGCAAACTCTGGGCGCTTGAGCAAGGATTCCGGAAAGTCCAGACAACTTATACGCTATTGCTTGATGCAGATATCGAGTTATCGCCGGGAATTGTTCATGACTTGCGGCATAAAGCGCAAGCCGAAAAGATTGCGCTTGTGTCATTGATGGCGACGCCACCCTTGATGAATTTCATTGAACGCTTGCTCATGCCCGCTTTCATTTTTTTCTTCAAATTACTTTATCCGTTTGGATTAGCAAATAAGTCTTCATCACGGGTTGCCGCTGCCGCCGGTGGCTGTATCTTAGTGGAGACACAAGCGCTTCGTGCAATCGGCGCTTTTGCCAATTTGCATGATGCGCTCATCGATGATTGCACGTTGGCTGGACACGTCAAGCGCGCCGGTTTGCGCACTTGGATAGGGTTGAGTCATGCGGCGCAAAGTCATCGCGGATATGAGGGATTGACGCCAATCTGGGAAATGGTGGCCCGTACCGCTTATACTCAGTTGAGGTATTCGTTCATATTGCTGGTTCTTTGTACAGTGATCATGGGATCAATGTTTTGGGCAGCGCCTTTCACATTTCTATGGATGCCTACTGAAGAAATGGTTATAGTCGGTGTATTGGCATGGAGCGGGATGTTATTATCCTATTTACCAACTTTAATATATTATCAACGTTCTCCATTCTGGGGAGTTGCATTACCCATTATCGGTGCCTTATATCTTGCAATGACCTGGACTTCAGCGATACGATATTGGCGGGGAGAACGCGCTTCTTGGAAAAATCGTCGATATGAAAGTAAAACCACTCATTAACTTTTTCATTGGATGCCTGATGTGGCTGCTGATGCTGCCAGCCTCGATGGTAGCGAGCGCCTCAGCCGCAACTTCGGAGACTCCTGAGCAAGTCATACAGAAATTGCAATCCTCTCTGATTCAGGTGATGCGCGAGGGGCCGCAATTGGGCTATGAAGGGCGATTCAAGGCGTTGGCACCAATCATTGATCAATCTCATGATATTGAATTGATTATTAAAACAATTCTCGGGGCAACCTATTGGTCACAACTGGATAATGACCAAAAAAATCTTGTTGTCGACACATTCCGCCAGCTCAGTATCGCTACTTATGCGGGTCGATTCACCCAGCATGAAGGGGAACAATTCGAAGTCATCGAGCAACGTGAATTACCGCATGAGCAAATGTTGGTTCGCAGTCAGCTGACTAAATCGGATGGCGGTATCGTAAATTTTGATTACGTCCTGCAACAAAAAGAAGGCCGCTGGCGCATCGTAAATATTCTGTTTGATGGCGTCAGTGACTTGGCTATCAAGCGGGGAGAATACCGGTCAATCATGCAAAAGGATGGTTTTCCCGCACTCATTGAATTACTGAAAGAAAAGATTAATCTTGCCAAGCAGAATCAGTGATTCTTGGATGTTTCATAAGGTTACTGACGGATCCCGGACTGATTTTTCGGTTCGAATGCTGAGGAGGATTCATCTTCAGCGGTAACAACAACTGAAAAGATTTCTATTCGACTTGAGCCATGTCTTTGCGTCCCAATGCAGCGGCAAAGAAACCGTCTGTTTGATGCTGTGCTGGAAATAATTGAAGAAATTCGCCCGTATCCAGCGGTATTTTTTGTTGCGATAACAATTCTGAGCAGTTCAGTAAAAAAAATTCTGGATGCTGTGAAAGAAACTCAGTGACGATTGCCTGATTTTCTTCAGGCAAGAAGCTGCATGTGGCATATACCAAGCGTCCACCGGGTTTGAGCAAATGAGCGGCGGCCGAGAGAATGCCCGCTTGTTTGGTTTTCAGTTCTTCAATGCTTTGAGGTGATTGGCGCCACTTCAAATCTGGATTGCGCCGCAAGGTTCCGAGACCGCTGCAGGGCGCATCGACCAGGACGCGGTCTATTTTTCCTGCTAACCGTTTGACTTTGCTGTCATTCTCATGTGCGATGCGTTGAGCATGCAAATTTGAAAGCCCTGAACGTTTGAAACGCGGTTTTAGGTTTTCAAGCCGTTTCTCAGATACGTCGAAAGCATACAAACGCCCTTTCGAGTTCATCAAAGCGCCGAGCAATAATGATTTTCCCCCCGCGCCAGCGCAAAAATCGACCACCATTTCTCCGCGCTTGGGCGCCAACAAATAACCGAGCAATTGACTGCCTTCGTCCTGAACTTCGATTTTCCCTGCAAGAAATAGCGGATGGCGATTGATGGCCGGTTTTCCATTGATCCGGATGCCGCAGGGAGAGTAGGGTGTTGTTTCGGCATCGAAGCCATCATTCTTCAATAGCTCCAGCACTTGCTCGCGTTTGGCAAGGAATGTGTTGACGCGTAGATCGAGCGGCGCAGGTTTTTGCAAAGAAAGCCCGAGTGCCAGGATTTGCTCATCCGGCATGAATTGTTGCAATTTTTCCATCAACCATTCGGGGAATTCTGCCTGCACAGGGAGTGAGCGGGAGCTGACATGAATGGCCTTGATGTCCGCAAGCCACTTTATTTCTGTCTCATTTGTCAGTGAAGCGAGCTCACGAAGGTTCATGCCTTCAAATTTGACTAGGTGAGCCAGAACCAGAGCCCGTGGTGTACTACGTGGAACGAGGCTTTCGAGAAAAAATCGATGCCGAAGCACGCCAAAGACTGATTCGGCGATGAAAGCGCGATCATGTGCACCCAAGGCAGCGTTTTCCTTGAAGAACCGGCGCAGAATGGCATCTGCAGGATACTCCAGGGGTAATACGGCTCGGATTGCGGTTATGGCAGCATCAAGCTGGAATGAGGTCAAATGCATGCAGATCCTTGCGGGGTTAAATGGCCAATGCCAACAATTGTTATTTCAGGAAAATTCATAAGAACTATGATGAATTGACTGGGTGTGCGAATCGCTTTGTGGGACGATACTCATATCTCGCTTATCGTGTTGAGTTGTCTTGGTTACTACGTTCCGTGCATCTCGCGTTTGATCACGTTTGCCGAATGAATTATCGTTTCTTCAATGATCAGCCTGATAGCTGATATTGATCCCTGTCACTATTTTGTCGATTTCGCGGCCATTTTCTTCAACTGAAACGATGCGCACCGGCAGCATGTGGTTATTCAATGCCAGCCATAATTTTCTCTTGAGTTTGGAATGCTTAGCTTCCTGCCGGGTTAAGACTATGGTTTCCATTTTTCCAATCGGCGTTTCAATGGTTTCTTTCGATACCTTGTAATGCGATAAGCGTAGGCTTTGGCCGTTAGTAACATGACGGTCGACATGATGCTTGGGAAGGGGAGCAAAGATGAAGTTGTACGATAAACTTAAGCGATCAATGGTGCTGGCCGGTAATTTTTCGTGCACTTCCTGGCCATCGTGCTGCAATGTGATCATATGCTTTTCCCAATCAAACACTGCCAGGCTCGGCTCTTTCTTGCCCCGCTTCTCATAAGCGCGAGTCGGCCGTAAGCCTTGTCTGGTAATGATTCCTTCACTGTGACGAATGATGGAGTTCGGTTCTATCAGTTTAAATAAGCCGGTGGCTTGCGCTTCACTGTTGATGGTATAGCTATGGCCGTTTTTGGTGTGCTTCATTTCCATCACTTCGTTGATTTCCCCTTCGCCAATATCGGTGGAGACGTGATAACTGATTTCTATGCGCGAGGGGATATCCGCGGCAAATCCCGGCCAACTGAGCATCCATGAGAGCAATATCGCTATTAGAAATTTCATTCGGGTAATCCGGGTGAATAAAGCGCTGACTCACATATGCAGCAATCCGAGATTTCGACGCGATTTCCCTCCAGTCGGATACGATCTTCCATAAACCATTGCACTGCCTGGGGAAAAATACGATGTTCTTGGAGTAGAACACGCGCTGCCAGGGATGCTTCAGTGTCATTCGGCAGCACTGGAATTGCAGCCTGAATCACGATGGGCCCGTGATCGAGCGTGGGAGTAACGAAATGGACCGTGCAACCATGAATTTTTATGCCCTCTTGCAAGACTCTTGCATGGGTTTTCAAGCCGGGGAACGCCGGCAATAAGGATGGATGGATATTCATTAAGCGGCCCTGATAACGCTGCACGAAGGAATTGCTCAATATGCGCATGAAGCCGGCCAAGGCGATCAGCTTGGGCTGGTAAGTATCAATTTTTTCTGCTAGCGCATGATCGAAAGTCTCGCGGTCAGGGTAGGAACGGTGATCGAGAATAATCGTTTCGACATTATATTTCTTTGCGAATTCGAGACCTTCTGCGGCTGGATTATTACTGATGACGGTAATCCGATCCATATAAAATTCAGCTTCCAATAACGCTTGCATATTACTGCCACGACCGGAAATAAGAATGACCAAAGATTTCATGGTGCTGCGATACAGTGTGCCATTTATACCAGAAGCGTTGCGACCTGTCCGGGAAGGCGATGCTTGATTTCTCCGATTTGCCACACCGTTTCGCCCGATTTGCGCAGTATTTCCATCGCGTCGCTGACCTGATCAGGAGCGATGACTGCCACCATGCCGACACCGCAATTGAATACTCGTGTCATCTCCTCGTCGGTAACATTGCCTTGCCGTTGCAGCCATTGGAACAGTGGCGGCATGGGCCATGCATCTTTGTGCAAGATGGCGGTGACGGTATCCGGTAGAATGCGCGGTACATTTCCAACAATCCCTCCGCCGGTGATGTGCGCCAATCCCTTGACAGGTAATTGCTTAATCAGTGCCAATAGAGATTTCACATAAATATGGGTCGGCGTCATAATCGCATCGGCAAGGGTTCTACCCTGAAAATCCATTGATAAATCGACAGAATGATGATCGATGATTTTACGAATTAATGAATAGCCGTTGGAATGCGCGCCGCTGGACGCGAGTCCCAGCACTATATCGCCGTCCTGTATCGTAGCACCGCTGATAATGCGCTCTTTTTCGACAATGCCGACAGCAAATCCTGCGAGATCATATTCATCAGGAGGATACATGCCCGGCATTTCTGCCGTTTCTCCACCGATCAGCGCACAGCCGGCCAACTCGCAGCCACGCGCAATTCCTCGGATGACGCTGGTCGCCGTATCGATCTGTAGTTTCCCGCAGGCAAAATAATCCAGAAAAAATAATGGTTCCGCGCCTTGAACCAGGATATCGTTGACACTCATGGCTACCAGATCGATACCTATGCTGTCGTGTTGATTGAGTTGAAAGGCAAGTTTGAGCTTGGTGCCAACGCCATCCGTACCTGAGACCAACACGGGGTGCTGATATTGCTTGGAGATTTCGAATAATGCGCCAAATCCGCCTATTCCCGTGAGCACTTCAGGACGCAATGTGCGTGCGGCAAAAGGTTTGATATTTTCAACCAGCCGATCACCGGCATCGATGTCCACACCGGCGTCTCGATAAGATAATGAAGTGATGTGAGAATGATCTGAATGAGATAAAGTCAAGGTGGATGCTCTCGCGGTTACGGATATTTGATTTGTTGAAGCGTGATTTTACCGCAAATAAAGGTGACGTAGCTTATTGAGCATTCATATTCTATTGCAGCGTATATTCCATCAAGAAATTGAACAACCTTAATCAAGCAGGATCTGGTCTTCAGTGCACAGTAGATATTAATTCCCCAGGTGATTGGTTGTTTGATATTTTTATATGAATCGATCAACGTTGCCCGAATGAACTTGTGCCTATGTTGACTTGAATGTGAGTTATCCAATAGATGGGAAGTCTCCGAAGGTGTACAGTTATGACTGTTCAATCTGCTGATAACATCAGGGGTGGCTTTCTGGATCTGTATGGATTTCTGGCCAGATTCTCGTGGCGTTGTGGTCAGTAATCGATTCTTACTATAATCAGATTAGAATGTGATATGCAGAAAGCGTTTCATTCGGATCGAGTTCAGCGTGCAGGAACATCAAATGAAAATTTTCCAAGGGTTGTAATGTACAAAATAATCGATCACGGCGTGGAGTTGAAATAAAGTTTCCATGATGATGTGATAAGTCTTATTGAGCGCATTACAGATCAAACAAGTTCATGCGAATGGGGAGATTATCGTGAAACAGAATGTTGTGGTGACAAAAAAAAGATTGTTATTTTTGGGCCTGGCAGGGGTTATTTTTGCAGCTGTATTAGGTGCATGTACATTGATACCGGAAACTGACCCCAATCGCGGTGCTACCACTGTCAAACAGGATCAATTTGGAGACAGTTATACCAGCATCCAATATTTGAACCAAGGTTGGGATATCACGGATAGCTTGTGGTTCTATACCACGACACAAGGATCGAACCTCATGCCCTATGATTTTTTCATGGTGCTGGAGAAGCCTGGAACATCCGAACTTTTTCGTTCGGATGAGACGATGAATTTTTATCGCTATTTGCCTCAGAAAGCGACGGCAATGAATCCGGATGCATTGCCTGTTGGTTGGGTCAAGGACACCTATAAAGGAAAAGAATATGTCGGCCTGACATGCGCGGCTTGTCATACCGGACAGATCAATTATAACGGCGTTGGAGTCCGGATTGATGGCGGGCCGGCCAACTCGGATATGGAAACCATCATGAAAGATATTGCCAAAGCCATGAAACATGCCGCAAAGGATGAAGAGACCCGGAACCGCTTCGTCAAGAATGTATTGGCGCGAGGTAAGTACACATCGGAGAGCGACGTGATGGCTGATTTGAATCGATATACCCAGCGCCTGATCAGCTATATCGATATCAATCGCAGCGATGTCGCCTACGGTTATGCGCGCCTGGATGCTTTTGGCCGCATTTATAATCGCGTGTTGGAGCATCTGGTGAATGAACGGGTGCTGAAGGAGCTCCTGGTCGAGGGCAAGATCATGGGCGATGAAAAAATGACCGAAGAAGAATTCCGCACCATCGTTCAGAATGTGGATAGCGTCATGACTGGCGATCAGCGTGACAACGTGGTTGAGCGTCTGACCAAAACGCTGGATGGGTGGCAGTTGGGCAGGCTGCGGGAAAAATTGTTCAATAAGCCCAATGCGCCGGTCAGTTATCCATTTTTATGGGATATCGCGCAGCATGATTATGTACAGTGGAACGGTCTGGCTGACAATGCCGGTTTAGGACCCGTCGGGCGCAATACTGGCGAGGTGATCGGGGTTTTGGGAACACTTGATTGGAAAGAGCAGAAAAATACCACCTTATCAACATTGATCGGTAAAACCAATATCGATTTCACGTCATCGGTCAATGTGCACAATTTGCGAAAAATTGAAAATCATTTAACCAAACTGCAATCCCCCGAGTGGCCGGAAGAGATTCTGGGAAAAATTGACGGGCAAAGCGCTCTGCGCGGTAAGATGCTATTCAATGAATATTGCGCCAGTTGTCATACCGAAATTGATCGCTCCGATCCAGAACGCCGCGTGGTGGCCAAAATGTCTCGTGTAAGCGATGTCGGAACGGATCTGGCTATGGCGAGCAACAGCATCAGTTACAAAGGCTATTCGGGGATTTTGCGCAATAGTTATGTCGGCGTAGGCATCGGCGATATATTATTGGATCAGGAGGCTTCGGTAGCGGCTTTGCTGACCAAAGCGACATTGAATGTGGTGGCGACGCCTGACGCCGACAAATGGTTTCTGGAACGCTGGGGTGACTGGATCTGGGATATCGGTTCTGCATTCTTCCACAATCAGATCAAACCCTCACTCAAACATGGAAATTACGATCCTGATACCACAGTAAATCCGCTGGCCTCGATCAATTCTTATAAGGCCAGGCCGCTCAATGGCATTTGGGCGACCGCGCCGTATCTTCATAATGGCTCCGTACCGACTTTGTATGATTTGTTACTGCCCAAAAAGCGTGATGGCGATCCGGACGATGGTGAGTATCGGCCTGAAGAATTTGAAGTAGGATCGAGAGAGTTTGATCCGATTAAAGTAGGATTGAAAAGCAGTGGATATAAAGGTTTCACGTTTAGAACGACGAATTCCCGCGGTGAAGCCATTCGAGGCAATAGCAATGCCGGGCATGAATATACCACTGGCAGAACAGCACAGCTTGATGGAAGGATATTGAAACCACTTAATAAAGAGGAACGACTGGATCTGCTTGAGTACTTAAAAACGCTCTAATTGGCGCAGATTTTTTCAGCATTCTTCACTCATGAAAGGGAGTAATGGAATGAATACGAGTACAAACTATCTTGAGCAGTATGATGCGGCCCCTGATGCAGATAAATTTCCGCTGGTGCGCCGCTGGATCGATACGGAACCTTTACCATTCTTCAAAGAATTACGCGCTAAGCGTCCTATTCTGGTGACGCCGACATGTACGCTGGTGACTCGTTTCGACGATGTCCGCGAAATCTTGAAAATGTACAAGGTGTTTACCGTGAAGCCGTATGTCCCCAAAATGGCCAATTATTTGATGATGCATGATGATGATGCATTGCATACCCGCGAAAAATCACTGATGCAGTTCATGCTGAATCGGGATGATCTTCCGCGGGTGCGGGCGATGGTGGGGGATATTTCACGGGCAATTCTCGCTAAAGCCAATGGTCAGATCGAAATTGTGAATGAGTTCTGCCGTATGGTCCCTGCGACCCTGGTGCAGGATTATTTCGGCTTAACCGGCGCTAAAAAAGAGGATTTGATTGAGTGGTCCTATTGGAACCAATACGATACTTTTCACAATCACCCGTTTGATCTTCTGCCGGCGGAATTGTCCCAACAGATTATTGATCGTCACAATGAGACATCGAAGAAACTCGGCAGCTATATCACCATGCTGATTGCAAAACGGCTTTTTGCAGTAAAAGCCGAGAAACTGACATTCTCAACGATTATCAGACTCCGAGACGATATCGTGACACGCATGCTGCGCACCAGCTTCGCTAAAGAACTGGATTTTGATATTCAACGTTTGGGAACGAATGCCGGCGGTCTTCTGATCGGGGCTATCGAAACAACTTCTCAAGCAGTTGCTCAGGTATTGAATTATCTATTCCAGCATCCTGAGTGGCTGACGGCCGCTAAAACTGCCGCTCAGAAGGAAGACACTGCAGAATTCGACGGTATCGTTTGGGAAGCGCTGCGTTTCGTGCCGATCACGCCCTATCTGTTCCGCATTGCTGCCAGCGATTATGCGGCTGCAAAAGGCACGGGTCATGAAACGGTATTGCGTGCCGGAACCTATGTGTTACCGGTGACACTGTCGGCAATGTTTGATGAGCGGGCGTTTGATTCACCCGATAGCTTCATTCCGCAACGCAACTGGTATAACTATTTTCATTTTGGATTCGGTAATCATGAATGCCTGGGACGCTATGTAGGAATGGTGATGATTCCGGAAATGGTGCGCCAAGTGCTCTTGAGAAAAGATGTCGAGCAGAAAGGCAGTATGGACTATAAATCAGGGCCTTTCCCAGAATCGTATCTTCTCTCGTGGACTGTGCAATAGCGGAGCTGCTTGCAGGGATTGACGCGTTGAATGATAGAATAAAAAAACCAGTGTTCTATAGCCGGGGTTTAATGCAAGGTCAACTATAGAACACTGGATGGTTGGCACCTAATAATTTGATTTCTCTTCAGTAGATCTTGCTTTCCCGCCGCCTTCCTGATCACCCGCTGGAATTTGATGGAAAGGCTGTATGGTTTTGCCATATGCATCAGGATTAGGTGTTTCCGGCGCTGTAGGTTTGCCACCGCAGGCAACTAAAATGATTACAGCAGATGCTACAAATAAATATTTGATTCTCATATAAAACCTTTAGTTATAAATTAATAGTTGATTTGTTTTGTTACAACGGTTACAGATTACCGACTACACTTGTGTGAAGTTTTGATCTTGATCAAACTAGCATAAAAATAGTGATGCTCATGGCAGGGATAAAGCTGCGCTTCTATCAGTCATTGAATGATTTTGTTCGACCGGTATTGCGCCATGCTGAAATGAGTCACACCCTGGATCGGAAAGCTTCAATCAAGGATATGATTGAAGCTTTCAATGTTCCTCACACTGAGATCGCTCTGATGCTCGTCAATGGTAGTGCGGTAGACTTCAACTATATCGTGCGGGATGGCGACTATATTCAGGTTTATCCTGCTTGTCCTAATTTGACTGCAACGGGATTGTCGCAGCTTCGTCCGGCATTATTACCACCGCTCAAATTTATCGTGGATGTCAATCTGGGAAAGTTAGCGCGTAATTTAAGATTGCTGGGGATGGATTGCGGTTATCAAAATGATTATGCCGATGACGACATCGCCCGAATCTCCAGTGAAGAGCAAAGAATCGTCCTTACGCGTGATCGCTCATTGTTACGGCGTAAGATCATCGTTTATGGATATTATGTTCGCGCGGATGCGCCGATGACACAAACTAAAGAAGTACTGAATAAGTTTGATTTATATCCTCAGATCAAACCATTGACGCGTTGTACCCATTGTAACGGTCTGTTTCGGAAGATCGATAAAAGAATGATCGAGCATCGTCTCGAGCCATTAACCAGGCAGTATTATCAGCATTTCTTGATGTGTTCGCAGTGCCAGCGGCTTTACTGGCAAGGCAGTCATCATGCCAGGCTTATAGGTCTGATAGAAGAGCTGTCTACACAGCATCGTAATGCAATAAAATAACCTTGTAAACGCTGATTGATCGACTTCGCGAACAAATTGCTTCGTTGAACGGTACTTTCTTTCCCGTATTTTGTTGATATTTGTCGCTCGGTGCGTTTATCACTTCATTGCGTTCGCGAAATTAATCAGTATTTCCTGAAGAAACTCTGATTTCGCCGCGACTAAATCAAACTCAACGTAACGATTATTTTTGATGGCTACGAGCATCACTGGTCTTTTCTTTTGCTGCTTCCACGACTTCTTCAATTTTTTCAGCAGCTTTTTCCAGAGTCTCATCGATATTTTTTTCTGCTCGTGCAGTAGATTTCTCGACGGCGTGCTCTATATGTTCGATTTTCTCGGCGGCTTTCTCAGTTATTGTATGTAAGGTTTCTTTGCTGTTCTCGATGGATTTATCTATTTCTTTCCCGAGTTTTTCGGCAGTTCCTGGTTGCCCTGAGCAGCCTGCCAGAAGTAAATATAAAATGAGCGATAAAAACGTTATGGATTTGTTCATTCAGTACCTCGTAAAAATGGGATCATAAAAGTTGTTAAAGACGACTGCTAAAGCTCAGTACTCATTATTGTGAACACAGTATCAAATAGCTTGAATATTAATTAAATCAATTGTATGGCTCAAGTCAGAGGTTGGAGTAAAAACAGAAAAGTGATGTTAACATTCCCCAAAGATTCGGGCCAACATAAATTTTGTTTTCACGCTATCGATAGCAATGCGTAGTGACATAGGTCAGGGTAATGGGCCAGAATTGAATCGAAGTCAATTTCATGTCTGAGATTCTTTGGTGGCTTCAAGCTCAAAGAGCGCCCGTACCGTCGATTCGTCGAACTGGCCTGTAATGGTTCTCCCGTTGATCCGTTGCCAGTCGCGTAGCGCAGCACGAAGCTCCTCGCTCAATTTGCCGTGTATGTGCGATTCAGGAATACCGAGTATCCGCTGTAAGCGTTCGATATTTGCCGCATTCAATGCGCTGGTTTCATAGTCGTTCAGAGCAACATCGCTGGGAGGGGCCATGTTGTTATTGACAGGCGGCACGATGACCTGAATCGTGGGTACTGCTGGAATGAGTGCGGTAGGGATTGATTCTTCCGGTTTTTTGCCGGTGCCGCGGATTGCGAAAAGATTCGAGAGGGCGTCAAACCAGAAGGGTGCACCCAAGGCGCCAGCCAGTGCTGTCAGAAACCATCCAATCCAACTCAAGAGCGGGTTCTGTAAGGGCTGATAGGCAATCATAAAATGGGAATCTGCATCGTCGGGCAATATAGCCCAGCCGATCGGCAATCCAAGGCTTTTGAATTCCTGAATTTGAAGATTCAAATACTCAAGCTGATTTTTCAGATCCTGGTTCTGGCTGGTATTGCTTTTTTCAGGAATCTGATCCGTGCTTTTTTCCGAAACCTTCTCAGCAACTTGCACCAGTTTGGTGACAAGTTGCGGATCATTTTGCAATCGCTGCGCGATATAGATGCTGTCCACATTGAACACGATCGCGAGAAAAAATCCAAGTAAAAGCATAATGGCCTGAGTGCGGCGTTTGTACCATCCACCCACTCTATCCATCACTTCATTGAAATGAGCTTCCACTTTAACCTTGAATTTTTCCAGATCGCCATTGGCTTCATCCAGCATGGGCCCGAGCAGCTTCCCCAAGGGTGAATCGCGCTGATCAAGCTTCTGCCGCAGTGATGACCATGAACCATTCGATAACACTTGCACCAGCGCCGACGAAAAAGAAGCTGGAGAAATATAGGATGGTTTTGAACCGGGTTGAGAAAGCGTGTCGATCAATGGATGGTCATAAAGGGTTTGAGTCAAATGCGCTCCAGGTGCCAGAGAAGGTTCTACCAAGCCAAACTTACGCAATAATGAGGTCGTGAATCGCTTGATACCATTGTTTTTGGGTAATTCACCCAGCATCATCGCCACGCCTTCGAATAATACCTTGCCGCGCATTTCAGCCATTTGGGCTATCAATTCGTTAATGCCACTGATCAAACCTGCAAACAGCGCATAAATCAGGAAAATTGCAATAATGATATCTAACATGGCAGTGTTACCCTTCGAGTAAGTTCGGGACCAGCCAGCACATAGGGTTTAGAGTTCATTCGCACCGATACGCATTGCCCACATGAACGATTTCCTTGTTGGTGCCGGGAACCTCATACTTGCCACTGGTATTGGAATTAATGATATGCACAGTATTGGCTCCAAGCTTCTGAGCCTCCGCTCTTAAATGATTTCTCGCCTTGATCAACCGCTCGACATAGGGAGCATCGTCGTCCGCAGATTCGTTTTCGCTGGAGGAGCCTCTGACTTTACCGAGTGATTCGCAGCCTTCCAGGTTCTGATCGCCGACCACGATGACGACCGGTTTGACAACATCGGGTTGCGCCGATATTTCTGAACAACCCATGACCAGAAGAATATATAACGTATTTTTCAATAATGGATTCATTTTCCTTGAACGATTCATGCATGACTCCTATTTGATCTTATTTTCAGAGTCAGATAGCTTAAGAAGCGCATCACGGCTCGTCAACATCATTGGCGTTTTCCCCGTATCGTATGACATGATAACAGCAGGATGGGCAATGTTGAAAATAAAACCTGTACAGGCTTCTTATTGATTAATTTTCAAATTTATCTTTGAGGTATATTTGACAGAAATCATTTACAGGAGAGATAGATTGGATATTGTCGTCTATATTGCTTTGGCGCTGATGATGATCGTCGCGATTTATGGCGTCATGATTTATAACCGGTTGGTCGATATCAAGCACAGTGTTTCGCAGGCATGGTCGAATATCGATATTCTGTTGAAGCAGCGACATGACGAGCTTCCAAAATTGGTCGAAACTTGCAAGCAATACATGGGGTTTGAACAGGAAACCTTGAAGCAGGTGATAGCTGCCCGTTCGCAGGTGGCGACTGCACGTGAGGCCGGCAATATGAGCGCGCTGGGTTCGGCGGAAAATATGCTGCGCATGGGTTTGGGGAGTCTGTTCGCGGTAGCTGAAGATTATCCTGAATTGACTGCGAGCGATAAATTTCAGCATTTACAAGCCCGCATCACCGGCTTGGAAAACAGCATTGCAGATCGCCGCGAATATTACAATGAAGCGGTCAGGATCAACAATGTGCGAATTGAACAGTTTCCGGACATCATCGTCGCGCAGTGGTTCAAGTTCATGCCGCGCGATTTGCTGGAGTTCAGCGATGTCGAAAAGCAGGATGTGAGTATCGCTAAGCTATTTGGCTGAGCCAGGTCATTCGAAGTGAACGAAATGTTAGCAGGTCTTTCTGCTGAAGATCATCAATTCATGGTGTTGGCATCCCTGCTCGTTGCAGTGGTCAGTTTCTATCTGTTCATGCGCAACTGGAAGCGATTACGGATCATTGAAGATACGCCTACCGCAAAACTGCGGTCTGCGCATCAGGGATATATCGAATTGGAAGGGAAAGGGCAATTTATCGATGACCAGCCCCTTTATTCACCGCTTTCCAATCACCCCTGTCTGTGGTACCGAAGCCAGATCGAGCAGCAGGAAACATTCGTCGACAACGGCCGCACGCAAACGCGCTGGAATGTTGTCTATAAAAACATCAGCAATCACCGGTTCAAGCTGATTGATGGAAAAAACAGTTGTTATGTCGACCCCGAGGCCGCCGAAGTCAACAGTCACCAAAAACTGGTGTGGTATGGCAACACGGAATGGCCGACCCGCACGCAATTGCTGGAAAGCCAATCCATCATTCACGCGGCGACCAACAGCTATCGTTATTGCGAATGGCTGATTCTGCCCAGCCAACCGCTCTACATACTCGGGCAATTTAGTACGTTGTCGGCCACTGCGCAAAAATCCATCCGCGACGTGATGATTAATCTGATCAACGATTGGAAGCAGGATCAAGAACAACTGAAAAACCGTTTTGATACAAATAAGGATGGCCAAATCGACCAGGAAGAATGGGAAGTGGCTCGTCAGGAAGCGCGATCAGAAGCACAAAAGCTTCATGATCAATTGGCGCTGGAGCCCGATATGAACATCATCGCTAAACCCAGAGATCCGTTTCAACCATTTATCATTTCAGCGTACTCTCAGACTGTATTGATTCGGAAGTATCGCCGCAATGCGGGTTTGGCGCTGATCTTGTGCTTAGTAGGCATTGCCGCTACCGGCTGGTTGGTGCGCATGCAGGGATGATCAGCGCCGCAACAGTCATTGCTTTTTTGAACGCCAGAATAATGTTGATTTCGCCAAGTGATTCCAGGTGCTGTCGGAAGGTGAAACTAATCTGCCGGCTTCGAGTTCGAGAGCGCCACAGATGCGGCCAAGTTCAAAACTGAGCAACGGCGATTGCTGCGGAAAAGAACGCAGTAGCTGCGTGCCAATGCGCAGGTCGTTTTCATACCCGAGCTGGTCTTGTAAAGCCGCCAATGCTGTGATGAACGGCTTGGTATGCTTTTCTTCATAGAGAGCGGCAAAAGTTTCCGCGGTGTAGCGCATCTTTTTAGCGGCAATCCGGGCTTGATGGCGTTGATCAGGATCGAGTTTGCTGAAATTGCGGCACCGCGTGCGCAATTTCTGCCAGCGGCGCTCGAGTGTGATTTTCGACCATGTTTTGACGCTCTGCGCCGTTTGAGAACAGGATGGGACTAATAGGCTGCGGCCGATATCGAGCACGACCTGGGTGAATGAAGGCGAGAGCAAGTGAGTCTGCGCTTGATGGCGAATATGCCGGGCGTGATCGGACAAGGCGTTTAATGCAGCCTGGTCCCAGCAGAAATCGGCAGGTGATGGCGCCAGCTTCGCTGCTAACCCAGGTAAGGAGTCATGCAGAAAAACGTCCCAATCGCGCGCCGCATTGAGGCCATTCATCAGTTTTCGTAACTGATGCTCCCACGGGAAGGTTGTTTGTCCCAGGGATTTAGCGAGCATTGCACCGGTGCGTAGTCGCCGCAATCCGATCCTGAGCTGATGCAAGTATTCGATATCAGGTTCATGTTCCAGAAAACCTGGGATATTGGTGACGGTATGCGCCAATGCATCATGCATGAGGATATGCCAGGCTTCGCTCGGAGTGTGGTGTGGGAGTATGTTGGCCGGCGTTGATTTGACGGGTTTGGCGTTGGTAATGCCGCTCAATAGATAACCGCGTTCCGCCTTGCTGCGCGGTTCGAGGTGCAGCGGCACATCCTGCAATAGTTGCGTGGCGATATCAAACAGAGATGCAGGCGCGCCGGATTTGAGCTCGATTTCCACTTCGCATAGGGCCTGCTGCTGCCCTCCGGCGGTTATATTGCCATGATCCAATGCCACTTCAGCGTCTCCCGCCGGGGTTTCGATGTGCCATGTCGTGCGCTGAAATTCAGTCGTGAATAAAGGTGCGACATGTTTCAACGTAATGCCCGTCAGTAAACTCATTGCGGTATCCGGGAGAAGCGAGAAATCGGGATGCCCGCCACCGGCAATGAGCACCTCCCATTCCGGGCGGCTTGTCAATGCACCAACCGATTGCGTTTCTGCTTTCAGCGTTTGTATCCATTGCCGGCCCACACGTCGCAGGCGTAACGCAATGCCGCGCCGCATCAACTCATGTTTGGGCGTATCAAAATAAATGCTGAGCAATCGCCTGCGTTGCGGGATCACTCCATTCAATACCGGATGACGCCGGATTCGGGCGGTGTGACGAGGCAGCAGCGCCAGTTTGAGTTCAATTTCCATTTCTATTTTCGTGTTCATACCCGGATGAGCCATAGCCCGTCAATTTCAGAGAGGCGGCTATAGCCCGAGCGGCTGCTGAATTATTCAATTTTCAGGGCATCGAAATCGATGCCCTCGGGAGGCGGTGGCGTTTTCAGCTTCATGCTTTCCACCGCTGCAACGACATGTTCGGCGACGATCAGATTGCGGTACCACTTATGATTGGCCGGAATGACATACCACGGCGCGCAATCGGTGCTGGTGGCCGACAGCATATCCTCGAATGCTTCAGTATATTTTGACCATAACTTCCGTTCTTCCAAATCGTGGATATTGAATTTCCAGCGTTTCTCAGGGTCGTCTATGCGTTCTTCGAGTCGTTGCTTCTGCTCATCCTTGGAGATATGCAGGAAAAATTTCCGGATCACCGTGCCGTTCTCGGTGAGTAATTCCTCAAATTCGTTGATCTGGTCGAACCGTTGCTTGATCTTTTTCGCTGAAATGAGCTGATGCACGCGGGTAATCAGCACATCTTCATAATGCGAGCGGTTAAAAATTCCGATCTGGCCTTTGGCAGGCGCTTTCTGATGGACGCGCCACAGGAAATCATGCGCCAGTTCTTCGGTGGAAGGCGTTTTGAAGGTAACCACCTTGCAGCCCTGTGGATTAACGCCGGACATGACGTTCTTGATGGTGCCGTCCTTGCCGCTGGTATCCATGCCCTGCAAAACGATCAGCAACGAATGACTGCCATGGGCATACAAGCGTTCTTGCAAATTGCTCAGTCTGCCGATCAATTTTTCGGTAGCGGTTCTGGCGTTCTCCTTGTCATCATCGCTCTTTTCGTAATCGCCGGTATCATCGGGATCGCAATCTGATAGTGCTAATGTGCTGGCAGGTTTTACTCGATAGTTTGTCATGATTGTTTAGAAGAGTTACACAGATGAAGGTGGGCAAAGAAGTCATCATCAAGCAGTCGATATCGTTGACATCGGTTCTTCAGCGCCGGGAAATATTCCGATCCGCGCCACGCCATCCTCGGTAATCAGACCGCGATACATGGCACTGGTGTTAAATCGCATGGCATGATTGCCGTGTGCATCCAGCACGATCAAACCGCCTTCACCACCAATGGCGGCAATTTCAGCCAGTGTTTGATCAACCGCCTGCAGCAGTGGCAGTCGTTGCAGGCGCACTTGTTCAGCGATATGAAATGCCGCGCAGGTACGTATGAACATTTCGCCGGTTCCGGTTGCGGAAACCGCTACAGAGCGATTATCGGCGTAGGTGCCCGCACCGATGATCGGGGAATCTCCGACGCGTCCGAAGCGCTTGTTGGTGAGTCCACCCGTTGAAGTGCCGGCAACCAGATTGCCATGGCAATCCAACGCTACAGCGCCGACGGTGCCGTGTTTCTGGTCGCTATCGTAAGGCGGGGGCGCGGCGTCGTTGTCATGGTCGAGCATCAGCCGATTTTTGGCGATAGCTTTTTGCAGTTGATCCCAGCGGTGCTGAGTGTGGAAATAGGATGTATCGACGATTTCCAGCCCCTGTTCAGCAGCAAATTGGTCAGCTCCCGCGCCAATCAACAGCACATGATCACCCTGGATCATCACGGCATGGGCTGCGCGGATCGGATTTCGGGTAGTAGTAACTCCAGCCACGGCACCGGCCATCCGGGTAGCACCGTCCATGATCGATGCGTCCAGTTCGATGCGTCCGGTATGTGTGAAAACGGCGCCCCGGCCGGCATTGAATAATGGCGAATCTTCCATCACGGCGATTGCGGCAATGACGGCATCGGCGCTGTTTCCGCCGGCTGCGAGGATAGCATGCCCTGCCATCAAGGATTGCGCCATAGACAGGTGATAAGCTAGCTCGCGCTCGGCTGAGAGTTTGTCGCGCTGAACTGCGCCGGCGCCGCCATGGATCAACAAGCGGAAGGGAGCGCCGCTGGTGAGTGTTTCTTGGGTGTGGGCAGTCATGGAGACAATAACGATAATCGAAGGTTGACGTTAACGATGATCGAATGTTAGCGGACAATCAGTACTAACACCACTGACGAATGGTGACGCAATCTCGGAGTCGTAAGATATTCACTCATGAGCTGCGCTTTTTCATCGATTCCATCTTGCCTGAACATCGTTCGCAACCTTCTTCAAGCGATCTTTAGGATGAGATCCGGAGCTTTTTGCCAGCAGTGTACTGCTGGCAAATTTATGTGATTCGCCCGTACCCGCTAAATCACGGCGATATCAGTATTTGTCATCGCTAATCCGATAGATAATGTGGCGATTTGCTGTGCCGCGGCGGCGCCAGTGCCGTCGGCATCGTAGAGTAATGCACCGGTTGCGCTGTTATAAATGATGTGATCGTTCGTATCCAGCGCCTTAATGCCCACTCTGAATTGCGCTGCTGGCAGTATGTTTGCCACTGCCCCCAATGCCGGGAACACGGCATTGTCGAGCTGGATCGTGTCATTGGCAACGTTAAAGTCGAAGATCGTATCGACATGCCCTTTCGTTGTGAACGTGAAAAAGTCATTGCCCACGCCGCCGGTCAGACGGTTCGAACCCAGTCCGCCATTGAGTGTGTCGTTGCCAGCTCCGCCATTCAACTGATTGGCGGCATTGTTGCCGGTGATGATGTTGTTCAATGCGTTGCCGGTGCCATTGGCTGCTGAGGTATCGGTCAGCACCAGATTCTCGATATTCGCAGGCAAAAGATAAGTCAAACGGCTGCTGACTGTGTCAACGCCTTCGTTGGCTTTTTCAAACACGACATCACCCGCATTCTCGACCAAATAGGTGTCATTTCCCGGGCCGCCGAGCATCGTATCGGCGCCGGACCAGCCCGCTAGCGTGTCATTGCCGGCATTGCCCACCAGTACATTATTAGCGGTATTGCCGGTCAGATTGTCATTGAACGCGCTGCCGATCAGATTTTCAACCTTGCTCAGCGTGTCCAGTCCAGAACCGCCGGTATTCTGCTGTGTGGTCAGATTCAGGTTGACCGTGACCGCGGATGCAGCGGCGGCATAGGTTATGGTATCGTTGTTCGACGCCGTGCCGGTTAGTACATTATTGACTGCCGTGGCGGTCAGGAATGAGCCAGCGCTCGAGGTAAAGCTTTTCGTTGCTGTCAGCGCCGCAGCGGTGCCATCTGAAATGCTGGCATCAACCGAGAAATTGCCGGTGAAATTAGCTGCTGGAATGAAAATGACGCTGGCGAGTAACGCATTCACATTGGCCAATGTGCCACTGGCGCTCCAGGTCCCGTTTGCGGCATTGTAAGTCGATGTCACCGTGCCCGAAGCGCCCGTACTCAAACTACCCGCAGTAGAATTAGACAATTTCAATGTCGCCGTAATCGCCGCGCTGTCGGGATCGCTTACGACGATATTCTGCAAATTCAGCGGAGTTCCCTTGGTATATTTCTCCGCAACCGTGAGGTTGGAGACGTTCGGGGCATTGTTGTTGATGTAAAAACCTGCAGCGAAATTAGAATAGCTACCATCACTATATTCACCAGTGACATAAGCATCTAAATCCCCATCGCCATCGATATCGGCTAAGGTATCAAGAGAAAAGAAACTATGCCGGCCATCACCTGCAGGAATACCAAATGGCGCACTAATTTCAAAAGTAAATAGCGGATTATTCGCCGCTCCGATATTTTTCCAAAAAGATGAATTTGTGAAGGCATCCAAATCTCCATCACGATCGACATCAATAAAATCTGGTGGAGCAAAAGCATTTAGACCAAAGGCATCGGTTTGCGGTGCAGAAAATACCGGGTTACTGGAAGTTCCGGTATTCCTAAAGAATAGGTGATTGATAAAGACGTCCATGTCCTGATCGTTATCGATATCCACAAAGCTTGGTCGCGCGTCGTAACCGGCATTGTTTAACCCGAACGGATTGTTCTGAGATAGGGAGAATATTGGATTTTTTGCAGTGCCTGCGTTGAGGTAAAAATTTGTATTACCTGCTGCGTCCCCAATAAATGCATCCAGATCCTTGTCATTATCAATATCTACAAAAGCAGGACTGGCGAATTCTCCCGCATCAGTTAAACCAAATGGATTCACGAGGGGGATATTAGTGAAAATACCATGTTGAACTGTTCCGGTATTTTTGAAAAAAAGTATGCTACCTTCTTCGTTTTTTTGGGAATACGAATAGTCCAACCCGACAAAAGCGTCCAAATCCCCATCGCCGTCGATATCAACGAACGTTGGATCCATTGAGTAATCAACCTGAGGCAAGCTCGTTCCCCAACTCTCGAAAAAAGGGCTAAAGCCTTCACCCTTATTTTCTAGTGGTTTTATGAGTTCATCCAAATCTCCATCACCATCGATATCTGCAAAAGTCGTACTTCCCATCTCCATATCTAAACCAAATGGATGACTGCCAACCGAATAAAACTTGGGATTTTGAGAAGTTCCGATATTTCGATAAAACCAGATGCCATCTCCATAATAGCTATCCCATCCCGCAAAAACATCCAAATCGCTGTCACCATCGATATCAACAAAGGAAGAACTGGTACTATTTATTGAATCGCTTAAACCGAAGGGGTTAATAATCGAAGCAGCAAAAGCAGGAGCTTGAGCCGTTCCAATATTCTTAAAAAACGAGGTATTACCTCTATAGCTACCCACAAATACATCCATATCGCCATCGCCATCGATATCTACAAAAGTGGGATTCGCTGCGTAATCTGCGATTGAAGTCAAACCGAAAGGATTGGCTTGAGGAATGGCAAATCGAGGAGTAGTGCTCGTGCCTATGTTTTTAAAAAATTGTATCGTACCGTTATATTGACCTATGAATGCATCCATATCGCCATCACCATCGATATCGATAAATGTTGCTTTGGCCTCAAAACCCATATTCACGAGACCGAATGGATTGGTCTGTGGGGGAGCAAACACGGGATTCCTTACTGTTCCGGTATTCCTAGAAAACAGCGTATTCCCATCGCCATCATTTGAAAAAATATCCAGATCCCCATCATGATCGATATCAACTGCACTTTCCGGTTTAATGCTCAATCCCGTCAATGGTAAAGCGCCCTGTGCAAAAATTGGATCAGCCATGCGATGCTCCTTTTTATTTAAGTTAATGAATGGGATTTTGTCGATCAATTAAGAGTAATGCATCACTGCTTGATATTACCCATAAGCTGCTGGATGATCTCGTTTTACATTGCTGCTAAATTTCCGAAGTATGGGAAATGGGCACGGTTGTGCCATTTAAAACAGTAGAGCGTATCAATATTTTTGAGGCGACGTTATCGAACGTGAGCCGGTTTTTTGTCGCCAAGTTCCAGCACGTCAGCTGCCGTGAGTTGTCGGCTCATATCGCCATCCCAGGTTGAATTGAATGGTAAGGTGTTCTGCACGTGGAGGGCATGGTCAAGATAGGCCTGGAGCGTCAGGTTCGGTTGCGTGATGGGAATGGCTATGGCTCTGGGGGTGCGAAGCGCTTCATTGAGGGCTTTCGAATTGATGTGGGCTTGAGCGCGCCCGTCGAGTTTCCCTTTGGAAGCTGTTCGTGCGATGCTGAGCGATTTCTTCAGCAGACCCTGATGATTGCGTTTGTCATCTTCCAGAATGGAATAGGTTTGGACATACAGCGTATGGTCGCGCCAACCCAGCAGGCGGGGTTGATTGACGATGCTGACCGGGGTTCCGACGGGTACCGCGTTATAGAGACCAATGATATCTTCAGGATACATGCGCAGACAGCCGTGGCTGCCGCGAAGCCCTATGCTGGGAGGTTTGTCCGTGCCGTGGATAGCATACGTCGGCCAGGCGAGCTTCAATACATGGGTGCCCATCGGATTATCCGGCCCGGGAGGTACCACTGCAGGCAGCGGATTGCCGTTTTCGGCGTGTTCCTTGCGGATTGAAGGTGTCGGAATCCATGCCGGATTTTCCTTTTTCGAAGCGACCCGGGTCGTGCCTTCGGGAGTTTTCCATTCAACCCGGCCGATCCCGACCGGATGCGTGATGACCCTCTGCTGCTCTCCCGGCTTTACTTTCGGATAATAGAATAATCGCATGGCCGCGAGGTTGATGACGATGCCTTCCCGTGGAGCGTTCGGCAGCACGAACTGGGTTGGAATGATGATTTTAGCGCCTGCTTGTGGTAACCACGGATCGATGTCCGGATTGGCGCTGACGATTTCTTCATAGCCCAGGTTGAAGCGCCGTGCAATATCGGAGAGTGTATCGTCTTTACTTGCGGTGATGATCTGGACATTGCCCACCACATCATCGCGACTGGAATCTATGCCAAATTCATGGCTGGCCAACGGAATCGGCAGGGATTGCATTGCCAGAGGCGGAGGTGTCGTTTGCTGAAATAGAAAAGTTTGACAACCACTCAGCAGAAAAAGGCTTCCGAAATATACGAGAGAATAGCGAATAAGAAACGATAACACTGATTGGCGATTGCGGCAGCGCATCGCTATTATGTGATTGGAAGTTCGGTGAACGTGCTGAGTAATGAAGGGATTCAGAGGGTTGAAAGAGCCTTTTCGTATCCAGACCATAAGACAGCGAATTGAAAATGAGGTTGGCAGTCCGGTAAATGTACAAGGTTTTCCGGCTTGACTCAATCAATTCCTTGGTTGGGCGCGACTAATCCGTTGCGAAATTTCCACATAAGCGTGCCCAGGCTGCGCCAATCGTCCTCATTGCTCCATTATTGGCACCATGAATCTCTTTCTTTCAGCCAAATCAGGGTATTCCATTTATTGCTGTGGTCAATCATATGCAGAAAATTATTCTGTACAAGTGCGTTTTTAACAGCAAAAAAAAGTAGTTGAGTGGTATGATCATGGCCAATTCAATAGGAGCAAGAAGATTGCTTTCCGTCGTGCAAATGGTTCATTTCGTGAACTCATGGATTCTGGCCGTCGGCATTGCCGGCGGTGTTTTTTCAAATATTGAGGTCGTTCATGTCTTTTAGCATAGCCAATCTGTTATCCCAACACCGCACAGACAAATTTGACTTGCATGAGCGGTATTTGAATGGGCAAATGGTCAGGGTTCTGAAAACGATTGGATATGACAGGAATTATCAGCGGGCGGTGGGTCAATATTTATACGACGAGCAAGGCAATGAGTATCTGGATTTACTGAGCGGATTCGGCGTATATGCATTTGGCCGGAATCACCCGATCATCATTCAAGCTTTGAAGGAAGTGCTGTCGCTGGACATGCCCGATCTGGTGCAACTGGATGTTTCGGTGCTGAGCGGTTTGTTGGCCAAAGCGCTGCTGGATACGACGCCGGACAATCTGGAACGGGTGTTCTTTTGCAATTCCGGCACCGAGGCGGTGGAAGCAGCCATCAAGTTTGCCCGCTATATGACCAAGCGGAATCGTATCATCTGCTGCGACCATGCCTATCATGGCTTGACGATGGGTGCCTTGTCATTGAATGGCGAACAGATTTTTAAGGATGGTTTCGGCCCTTTGTTGCTCGATTGCGGTTCCGTTCCCTTCAATGATCTCCCGGCACTGGAGAGCGCGCTGTGCAACCGGGACGTTGCCGCTTTTATCGTTGAGCCGGTTCAGGGGAAAGGCGTGAATATTCCGGACGACAATTATTTGCCGGAAGTTGAGCGATTGTGCAAGAAATATGGCACGTTATTCGTCGCAGATGAGATTCAAACCGGCCTCGGGCGTACCGGGAAATTCTGGGCGATCGAGCATTGGAACGTGAGACCGGACATGATATGCATGGCCAAAGCGCTATCCGGCGGTTTTGTGCCGGTCGGTGCCGTGGCGATGACACAGCAGATCATGGACAGTGTCTTCAATCGCATGGATCGCGCGGTCGTTCATGGCTCCACGTTTTCCAAGAATAATATGGCGATGGCAGCTGGACTGGCCAGTCTGGAAGTGATCAGAACCGAGCAGCTGGTCGAAAAAAGCGCTACTGTCGGTGCTGAAATCATCAGGCGCATCAATGCATTGACCGGTCAATATGAATTCCTGAAGGAAGCGCGCGGAAAAGGTTCGATGATTGCGGTCGAATTCAAATCGCCCAATAGCCTGAAGCTCAAAGCTGCATGGATGATGTTGGAGGCGGCCAACAAGGGACTGTTCTGTCAGATGATTACGATCCCGTTGTTCAAGGAGCATCGCATTCTGACGCAAGTGGCAGGACATGGCATGAACGTCGTAAAGCTGCTGCCCCCTCTGATTCTGAACCAACGCGATGTCGATCACGTCATCGATGCGTTGACCAAAACAATTGCCGACACTCATCAGGTGCCGGGTTCCATTTGGGAACTGGGTAAGAATCTGGCCAGTCATGCGCTAAAAGCAAAAGCCGGTTAACGTTTAATGAATGCCGAACATTCCAGCGAAGTCCATTATTTATGGTGGTTGATCCTGGTCTGTGTGACAGGCGGTTTGATTTATCTGTTGAGTCCGATCCTGACTCCATTTCTACTGGCTGCCGTGATTGCGTATATCTGCAACCCGATGGTCACGCATATGGAGAACCATCATATTTCGCGCACGACAGGCACCATATTGGTGATGTTGCTGCTGCTGGGTGTGTTTGCGGCGCTGATTTTGATCATGGTGCCGCTGTTCGAGGAAGAAGCGCGGCGGGTGATCGAGAAATCTCCGGCTTATCTCGATATGTTCAAGACGCATGTGATTCCCTGGCTGGAAACGAAATTCAAGATCAGCCTGCAGCTGGACATGGCCATTATGAAAGAAGCCCTGGCCAAGCATTGGCAAAGTGCCGGTGGCCTAGCGGCGAAAGTATTGCCTTCGTTGACGATCGGCGGTATGGCGGTCGTGGAATTTCTGGTCAATTCATTGCTGGTGCCGGTGGTACTGTTTTATCTGTTACGGGATTGGGACATCTTGCTTAAGCTGATTGATGAGATGATTCCGCGTTCCTGGCACCAGCAAATTTTGCAACTGGCTCAGGAAACGGATCGGATATTGGCGGAGTTTTTGCGCGGCCAATTAGCTGTCATTGTGCTCATGAGCATATGCTATATTACCGGCCTTTGGTTGATCGGCCTAGAATTTGCGTTGCCGATTGGATTAGTGGCGGGGATTCTGGTGTTCGTGCCGTATCTCGGCATGATTGTCGGCCTGACGCTGGCGACATTTGCCGCACTGATGCAATTTCAAAGTTGGAGCGGCGTCATCCCTGTATTTGCAGTCTTCGGTTTCGGTCAATTGCTGGAAGGCATGCTGATTACGCCGTGGCTGGTCGGTGACCGTATCGGATTGCATCCGGTCATGGTCATTTTTGCATTGCTGGCATTTGGCCAGTTATTCGGTTTTTTCGGTATTTTGCTGGCATTGCCCGTCAGTGCCGTTATGCTCGTGTGGTTGCGTCATCTTCATCGACGTTATCTGGAAAGCAATTTTTACAATTGACGGCTGTGAGTGACGAATTCACGCCCCTGATGAGCAACTCCGCATGCAACAACTGTTGTTAGACATTCAACCGGTGCCCTCGCCAACCCTGACGAATTTTGTGTCAGGACGAAATGCTGAACTGCTGAGCATGCTGTCAGCAATAGCGTCGCAACAAGACAATGAGCGCTTTGTATATGTCTGGGGCGGTTTCGGGTGTGGTAAAAGCCACTTGCTGCGGGCGATGGTGGATGCCTATACTCAAAAGAATCTAAAAGCGGTATATTGCTGCGCCAAAAACTGGGATGAGTTTGTGGATGATGAATCCATCGATTGTATCGCCATTGATGACATCGATGCTTTGACGCTATCAGGTCAGATTAAGTTATTTAACATTTACAATCAGTTGCGTGATGAAGGTCACGCAGTGCTGCTGATGAGCGGCATGGCCGCCCCAATACATCTGGACATGCGCCAGGATCTGGTGACACGCCTGGGATGGGGGTTGGTTTATCAGGTATTTGAGTTGACTGAAGATGAAAGAATTCAAGCGATGCGGCAGCATTCGGCGGGCCGTGGCTTTGAATTGTCCGAGGAAATTTGTCGTTATCTATTGCGGCATGGCCGCCGGGATTTACGGTCATTGCTGATGACACTGGATGCACTGGATCGTTATTCTCTGGTTCACCAACGGCAAATTACTATTCCTTTATTACGAGAATTATTACAGGTGGTTTAATGAATTTAGCGTTATTCGATCTCGATAACACATTGATTGCCGGCGATAGCGACTTTCAATGGGCGCAATTTTTGATTGAGAAGAAGGCCCTGGATCGCGAATTGCACGAGGCCAAAAATATTGAATTCTATGAACAATATAAGGCGGGAACGCTGGATATTCATGAGTTCCTGGATTTTCAGCTCAAACCTTTGGCGCGGCATCCACGGGATCAGTTGGAAACGTGGCGCAGCGAATTCGTGCAGAAAAAAATTCTGCCATTGATTGCGCCTGGAACACGCCAATTGATCGAACGTCATCAAGTGGATGAAGATTTATGCATCATCATCACTGCGACGAACAGTTTCGTAACCGCGCCGATTGCGAAGATGTTGGGTATCGATCATCTGATCGCGACAGAACCGGAAGAAGAAGGCGGGGAATTCACCGGCCGGGTTTCCGGAATCCCATCGTTCCGTGAAGGAAAAATCGAGCGATTGGAAAAATGGCTGGATGCACATAATTTGACGTGGTTGTCGTTCTTGCGGAGCTGGTTCTACAGCGATTCGCTCAATGACTTGCCGCTGCTCAGCAAAGTCACGCACCCGGTGGCCGTCGACCCGGATCCCACACTGAAAAGCCACGCCGAGAGAAATAATTGGCCGATCATCAGCTTGCGTTGAGGTGGGTTGGTAGTTGATTGTTCAAGGAAACGGCCTAGTTTGACTGATCAGAGAAGGGTTATGCGATATCAAAATGTGGTTCTGTGATTGATTGAAATTGAGATGGCACAAGGATTAGCGCTGATCAAAGGCTTTGCTGACGAAGCGTTAACCGGTGAATGGAATGGCTATCGTTCATCACGGCTAAACCAGCAGTATCGGGTTATCTATAAAATCAACAACAATGAAGTTTATGTTCTCGTTGAGCAAATTTCACCGCACGATTACCGGAGGAAAAAATGAGCGAATATCAATTGGCAAAAAAGACATGCGACGTATCAGTCGGCGAGTCGGTAAAAATTATCCGTGAACTCCGAGGATTAAGTCAGAACGCGCTGGCCGATCTCACCGGCATTCCACAATCAACGCTCTCTGCTATCGAGCATGACAAAATCAATTTGGGAATTGAACGCGCAAAAATATTGGCAAAAGCCCTCAAATGCCACCCGGCGGTACTTGTTTTTCCCGGATGGGATATTGAAGCCGCTGCATAATACTCTTGCATAGCTGGATGTTGGGCTTTATTCGGCAGCCCAACCTTGCTAAGTCTTATTGTTGTTGGCTTGAAAATAAACTGGGACTGAGAACTTTAAAGTCTGAATTGTCATCTGCTCATTTTTACTGGAAAGCTCTCCATCTACAGCCGCTTTGACAATTTGAATAATGGGAATGGAGACTTCACTTTTGCCGCTTTTACTTTTTTCTTCTGATACGGAGACGTGAACTGAGAATTCAATCATCTGTGGTTCTAGTTGTATTTGGCCTTCAACAAAGCCAGGAGCAATAGAAAGTGGCGACTGTTCTTTTGCATTGTTGACGGCTGTTGTAATGTCCAATAAGGCCTGCTGCACGAAGTCTTTAAGAGTAATACTCATTGTTCGATTTCCGTATTGCTATTGAACTAAAGTGCAAAATGACGCGAACAAAAGAGTCAGATCTTGACATTATTCCCCCATAAAAGCTCCGCTGCATAGCCTCGGTGAATTATTAAACCTTCCCTAATCCTCTCGCCTTAACTGCGGAAACAAAATCACATCGCGGATGCTCGGGCTGTCGGTCAGCAGCATGATCAACCGGTCGATTCCGATGCCTTCCCCGGCTGTGGGCGGCAATCCGTATTCCAGCGCGCGGATATAATCCGCATCGTAATGCATGGCCTCGGCATCGCCGGCATCCTTGGCTTTGGCTTGCTCCTGAAAGCGCGCCGCCTGATCTTCGGGGTCATTCAATTCCGAGAACCCGTTCGCGATTTCCCGTCCGGCGATATACAGTTCAAACCGGTCGGTAATGTCGGTATTGTGATCATTGCGCCGCGCCAACGGAGAGACTTCTGCCGGGTAATCGATGATGAATGTCGGCTCAAACAACAGATGCTCAGTCGTTTCATCAAATAACGACAGTTGCAGGCCACCGACTCCGTCGTGCGGGTTAAACGGAATATTCAAGGTTTGCAATTGGCCGATCAGAAAGTCACGATCGTGAAGTTGCGTGTCGGAATATTGCGGATGAAATTTTTGTATCGCTTGCGTGATGGTCAACCGCAGGAACGGTTTTGCCAGATCGAGCGTTTGGCCCTGATAGCTGATCTTTGTGGTGCCGAGAACCTTTTCAGCGATTTCCGCTAACATTCTTTCAGTGAAATCCATCAGATACGTATAGTCCTGGTACGCTTCATAGAATTCCACCATCGTGAATTCAGGATTGTGTCGCGTCGAAATTCCTTCATTGCGAAAGTTGCGATTGATCTCGAAAACCTTTTCCAATCCGCCGACGACCAACCTCTTCAAATAGAGCTCGGGCGCAATGCGCAGATAGAGCGCCATGTCCAAGGCATTGTGATGAGTGGAAAAAGGCCGTGCCGAAGCACCGCCGGGTATGGGATGCATCATCGGCGTTTCCACTTCAAGATAACCTCGGGCGACAAAGAATTCGCGCATGGCCTGGATGACTTTCGAGCGTACCGTGAAGACGCGGCGGGTCTCTTCATTCGTGATTAGATCAAGATAACGCTGCCGGTATTTCTGTTCCTGATCGGTCAGTCCATGGAATTTTTCCGGCAGCGGACGCAGCGATTTCGTCAGCAACTGCAAGTCTGTGACGCGAATCGACAGCTCGCCGGTTTTGGTTTTGAACAAGGCACCTTGCGCTCCCAGAATGTCGCCCAGATCATGATGCTTGAATGCAGCGTGCACAGCGGCGCCGGTATGATCGTCCGATACATACAGTTGAATCCGTCCGCTCATATCCTGGATGGTGGCAAAACTCGCCTTGCCCATGACGCGCTTTAACACCATGCGTCCCGCTACGGTTACTATGACCGGGTTGGCATCCAATTGGTCTTTTGAATGATCGTCGTACTGTTGGTGCAATTCGGCAGCTAAGTGCTCACGACGGAAAGTATTTGGGAAGGCGTTTCCGCTGTGTCGCAATTCAGCCAATTTGGCACGACGCTCAGCAATGATTTGATTTTCATCCTGGGCAATGGAGAGTGGGTTTTCCTGAGTCATATGAAGTTTGATATCTGAAAAATGAGTGATTACCGGCATTACCGATCCTGGAGCGCGAATCAGCACGTGCTTATAGCGAAATGTGCAATTATACGCCGGAAAGACCGGAATTCAGCAATGGACTTGAAGGAAGGGGTAGGAGGCCGGACGGATGATCCATCGATTGATACGATGGGCCTGCATTCGCTGCAGTGCGGGGTGTGGTATGCTTTATGGATATGAAATCGACATCCTATACGCATATAAACAGATGTTGGAAATTATTCGATGGAATTCAACCCCATGAGAAATGTTCAACGCAGATGATCTGAAGCAGGTTTCGATTGAGTGAGCTGGTCTACGATCTTATTCCAAGCTGTTCCAAATAATTCAAACAGCGTGCCTCCGCTTTCCTCGGCACTAAGGGCATACATGGGTAATGAGGAGGCGCGGCAATTGCAAGCCCGCTGTAGAACGAAGTGATCAGGATCATTTGGCAAATACGTACACAGAACGGTAAGCTCATGTTTTTTGCACAATTCATTTCTCAGATTCTCAAGTTGCAGAGCAGTATCGTGCAGTTCTCGTTGCCACAGAATATCTAGCATTTCCCCAAAAGCGCGCACTTTGCCGTATGCGGCCTGAGCTGCTTCAATTTGACTGCCAAAAAAAGTATGGAAATAATGTTCATCGATGGCGTCATCGATCAGAACTGTCGACAACAGTAATTCAGCATCGTACAGCTTGATCTGACCTTGAGCTTTGTAGGAGGTCATATCCAAACCGAGCGCTTGCAATTTCGACCACACGGACTTTCTCAACGCCGGTCTGGCAGTGATGATGACTGCCTCATTGTTCAGCAACCCGTCGCTGATATACTGCGTCAATAATTCGGCTTGCACCGTCTTATCTTGACAGACCTGAACCTTATGACTATAGGTCGATGAAGTCATAAGCTTTGTTCGATAAGTATTCATATCCTTGCAAAACCAAAAACTTAATAATAACGAAATAAAAACGCTGCTTGTGCAGCAGATCATCAAACAATTAAGAGTGTCGGTGGCGTCTCTCCCACAAATTGGATATAGTAATCCCCTCTTTTATCAGGATCCACGACGCCATCATAAATAGCGAACATCCATGCTTCGTCAAAATATTCTTCATCAAAATAATCAGGAAATTCCATGCGAACGGGGTAAAGTGCCAGCAGATTTCCAGTCGATCTTTCGATGATTTTGATTTTTTTCAACATATTAATCTCCAATGGATGTTTTTGTTGTCTAAACCAGTCTCGCTCGGACTGAATAATTACTACATAATTAATTTCCAGAACATAAAAGAATATGTTCGCATATCATTTGTCATTCGTCTGTACGCTAACCCACATTATTCATCTATAAGCGGCATCTGCCTTTGTTCTGAGAGATTTTGGATACTGCATCCGCGTTCAAAAACGGAGAGCTGCGGCCTCGATAAAAGAGCTCCGAGACCGATTGCTCTCTCATCGATCTCGATGCCGGTTTTTTGCAGCAGCGTTGCGGATTGCCCATCACAACCGATGAGCGCTAGGCATCTCTAATGAAATCGATGGCAGCGCTCTCTTGTGCGAGTTTCTCTGCGGCTTGTGCATTCACAATCTGGGAAGGTCATTGTGCTCGCTATTATCGCGAAAAGTGCTGAAGCCATGCTCGGGAAGTTTCATGGGCTGAGTTCATATGTTTTATCCTGAATCAATCGACGAAAAAGCGCAGCTAGTGCTGCCGTAGATTTACTTCACGGAGTGAGTTGCGGTTGATTGGGACGAGGATTTGCCTGCAACGCTTTTGCGGGAGTTGGATTTGGAATCCTGATGTTTTTCCTTGAATTGAAGAACTTCCTGGACGACTTCATCTCCATCGATCCCCGCTTTCTCCAGTTTAGGAAACATGATGCCTTCTTCTTCCTTGACGTGATGCTTGATATATTCCGACAGCACGGTGACTTTGGCATCATAGTGACTGTCTTCCGGATCCATTTTTTCCAGCTCTTTGATTAGGTTTTTTGCTCCGGCATGCTCGACGTCGGCTTCATCCATGACATCGGGGTCATCGATCGATTCGCGGGCAAGCGGATACACGATTTTTTCTTCCACGAGGGTATGGAGCGTCAATTCCTTGCAGATCAGGCTGACGAGTTCTGCTTTTTCATCATGGCTGTTCTTTTTTTCATGCAATTCCTCGAATTCCTCAAACAGAGCGGTTACTTTGTCATGATCCTCTTTTAATAATTTGATTAAAGGCTTGGCAGTGGTACGGGTTGATGTGGCCATGATGATGACTCCTGACAAATATGAAAGTAGGCGCCAGCATGAACTGAATTTTTCTTCGGATCAGTGCGGTAACAGACGAAAAGGATGATTCGGAGGAAAGGGTGGATTTTTAGAAGGATATGCGTCAGCTTTGTTAGACAGCTCTGGAAGACTGCAACACGACGTAATCCGATGTGGGAATCAGGTGAAAGTGCTTGATTTTCTGTAAAAACGATGTTTCCGTCTGAATTCGCGTTGACTGAGGCTCGCTACTTTTTCAAAACATCCGGAGAATATCTTCGGTTGAGAATACTTCGATCTAGGCGTTGAAGCGGCTATGGTAAATATTCATGATCGGCTCATGGGTCGCGTCTTGCGAACTGCATAGCGCATCACGCGCCAAAATAACGCGGTAATCAAAGTCGACTGCTCCGAGTATGGTCGCCAGCACACAAATGTCAGTCTCTCTGCTTGAAACGATGAGGGTATGGATGTTGCGCTGTTGTAAATGTTGATGCAAATGAGTTTCCACCCATGGGCCATAGACATGTTTATCCATCACGGTTGCGGGTGGAACGAACGCTGCCGATGCAGGCATGAGCTCCAGCAGCGCTGGATCGATCTTTTCCAGCGTCATATTTTGCCAGCGTTCATAATATTTCTGCCATATGGCATATGCCATGGGCTTTGCTGTGATCAGTCACAGGAATGAACCGCGTAAAAATCGTCTGGGCAGGATTCATTTCGGTCAGCGCTATGATTTGAGGCAGTATCTTTACCGCCCATGGCGTGCTCCACTCGGTTTGCTCAGTAAATATGCGCTGCATATCGACGCACAAATGTACGCAATGATCGGTCAATAGATTCTTCATTGTTTACATTGGGCATAGCTTTCGCAGATTTGTCCCGAGATCGCTAAAAATCGTATACCAAGCGGGACGTGATCAGCCATTCCGTCTTTTGATCCTCATTCAAGTGCGACGGGCCGCCGCCGAATTGAATGAAAGCTTTCTTGCTGAATCCATATTGAATCTGCGGAGTCAACCGGTAGCGGTAGGTATTGCGGATTTCGCTATTCAATTCGATGCCAATGGCGAAATAATGAAAGCGGTAGAATACGCTATTATTCACCAAGCCGACGAATTCTCCGTCCTCATTAAAGCGGGTGCGCCGCGCCCCAAACATATTCATCATGCTCCATGACTCTGAAAATTTGTAATCATTCAGGTAAAGCGCTTCGGCGCCAAATTCTTTCTCATCGTTTTTTCTCCGTCCGATGATTTGCCAGCCGTGGATCATCCTCCGCTGAAATAATTCGCCGAGCGTTCCTTGCAAGGACACTTTATACTCACTCAATGTGGCATTATCGACCGGGAGCTCGAGTTCGATTGCATGGCCTTTTGCAAAGGAATACTCAATCTCGGGTGACCACTGGAATTGGCCCGTGCGGGTCGAGTAATCCAATAGCGTATTGATCTCGAGTTCGCCTTTTTTCGTACCAAGCGGATCAACTAAATCAAATACCATCGGCTCCGGCCTTCCGCTGGGTAAGCCGGTTTTATCTGCAGATGCAATCGAGGTAAGCGTGAAAGTGAGGCAAAGAAGGTATCTCAGCGCTGGAAACTTGCTACGGCGACGAGCCACCCTTTCGTGGCCAGCAATGTCGGTCATGGGCTGTTCGTCAAGCTCATGAGTAGTGTTTCTGGAGCTTGACCGCGGAAATATTCCCATCGCCTTCCAGTACCATGCCCTCGAAATCCTGGTAAGAGAGCGCACCTTGTTCACGTGCCACTTCGTTCAAGTCTTCAATATCCACCATGTGCTTTCGCATCATCGCACGGTCAAGCTTACCATCGCGGTACAGCACGATGGGATCTGGATTCAAAAAATGACGAATGACGGTAATCCGTTCGGAGAAATATCCCAGAATCAAAAGGGTAATGACACTGCATATCGATCCCCAATAGCCTGCTTCATCAGGGGTTAGACCTAAATCGCTGGCCTCGGCCACCAGCGCGACAATGACCAGATCCTGCGGGCCGCGCTGCGCAAACACCCGTCGTCCTACGATTTTCAATCCCATCAAGATGAAAACATAAACCGTCGCTGTTTGCACGACGGAGAGCAGCAGCAATTCCCACGCCGGAAAGAAAAACATATTCACATGAACTATTGCAATCGTAGATGAGCGACTTGATTCAAGGCGTCAGGATGACTTTGCGGCACTCCTCTTCCTTCTTGTCGAACATTTGATAGCCTTACGCAGCCTGCGCAAGCGGCAGGCGATGGCTGATGATCTCGTTCGGATGGAGCTTGCCCGCTTGTATCGCCCCTAATAGTTCCGGCAAGAACCGTTGCACATGGGTTTGGCCCATTTTGAAAACTAGTCCTTTTTCGAAAGCATCGCCGAACATAAAGCCATGAATGAACCCGGCATAAATGCCCGGCACACTGACAACGCCGCCTCGGCGCACGGCGGCAATACACTGCCTTAATGCTTTACCGCTGCTGCCTTCCAGTTTCATATTGGTCAGCACCGTTTCCAGCACACTGCCTTTGGCTTCGAATCCCACCGCATCGATGACTGCATCGACGCCGCGAAAAGCTGTATCTTCAATGATAACCTCTGCCACATCCACTTCATCGAAATTCAGAGGAATCACGTCGTAGGTCATGCGCGCGAATTCAAGCCGGTAAGGATGATGGTCGATCATGAAGATTTTTTCCACCCCCAGCATCCGAGCGCAGGCAGCCGACATCAGACCGACTGGCCCGGCCCCAAAAATGGCAAGGCTCGAGCCTGCGTCTACCTCTGCGTTGAGAACCGCTTGATAGTCAGTCGGCAGAATATCGCTCAGAAACAAAACCTGCTCGTCCGCCAGGCCATCGGGTATTTTGATCGGCCCGATATTGGCTTTGGGGACTCGTGCATATTCTGCTTGTCCTCCGGAAATTCCGCCATACAGATGACTGTAGCCAAAAATGGCTGCACCGGGACGAATCTTCTTTTTGTTCAGAATGGCACCACGATCCGGGTTGGTTGTTTCGCAGGCGGCAAACATTTTTTTATCACAGAAGAAACAATCTCCACACGCAATGACGAAAGGCACGGCGACGCGATCGCCCTTTTTCAGCACACTTACGCCGCTTCCAGCATCGACTACAGTTCCCATGAATTCGTGTCCAAAAATATCGCCTTCCTTGACTTCAGGGATTTTGCCACGATACAAATGCAGATCCGAACCGCAGATGGCCGTTGCGGTGATTTTAAGAATGATGTCATCAGGATCCTGCAGCACAGGATCAGGTACGTTATCGACACGCACATCGTGGCTGTCGTGATAAGTCAGGGCTAGCATGCGAAGTCTCCGGAAAAAATATAGGGCGATTAAGTCTCTTTAATTTTACGTTTCTATGGAGCTCTGAAAACTACTGTGCTCGGTCAGGCCGTGCCTTTGAAACAGCGATGAACTGAATAGATTTCTTAAAATCTTTGGCTGCGCTTATTCACTTCTTTTCACCTTATTTTCCCGCGGCAAATTAACTCTTCAGAGCTGGCACAATCTTTGTACCCGAGAATTAATTCTTGGTCGATTTCCTGATTCTATCGGCGTCATCTTCCATGCGATCGGCTTTATCTTCCGCGGCTTTTCGGACTTGTTTTGCATCGTCTTCTTTGCGATCGGCTGCTGCTTCACCGCGTTTCTCGAGCGCATCGCGGGATTTTTCATCCGCTTTTCTGACTTGATCGGCTTGGTCTTCCAATCGATCGGCTTCCCGCTCTGCACTATCGCTAGCAGAGAAACTGAAGGTCGCGCCAAGGAGTAAAAGGGTAAAAACCGATAACAGGAGAGCATTTGTTAGTAATTTCATTTTTGATTCCTCATAAATAAATAGGTGTATTCAGAAACTCAGAAATGTACTGGCGAGAGTCAAGTCGGTCGACATCAGAAGGACAAGGGCTCGGGAATTTTTAAATCCGATTTCACTGTCTACCGCCCGCTCTAGCATAGTTTTGTTTCAGAGTTTCAAACGAAAAGTTCGATCAATCGGCTATACACATGCATCGCTTCGCCCATTTGATCAATATTCCCATCAGCACTAACTATAAGTCAGCCATTGCACTTTCTTATGTTTGAACTGCGCCTGTCTGTTCGACAACGTACGGTCTACTGGCCATTCCAACATAGCTGCAAGTTGTGGCCGTGAAATGATATTTGTGTGGGATGCCGTACAGATTCGGCCTGACTGTGCGGCCTATAGTGGCTATGAAAGTCGTAATTGGATTGTTTTTATAACTAACGAGATGGAGATGACAATGAGTTACTTAGAACGCGATACCTATGGCATGTACAAAAATGAGAACGACAGTGGCCCAGGCCCGCAGCTCATGGGTGCCGAAACACTGATTGGCAATGATGTCTATAACCTTCAGGATGAAGATCTGGGGGACATCAAGGAGATCATGCTGGATATGGATAGCGGTGAAGTCAGCTACGCTGTCTTGTCGTTCGGCGGATTCTTGGGAATTGCTGACAAATTATTCGCGGTGCCCTGGGATGCGCTGAAACTGGATACCGAAAACAAGCGCTTCACGTTGGATGTCGATAAAGAAAAATTGGAATCGGCACCGGGATTCGATAAGGATAACTGGCCCGACATGGCCGATCCCACGTGGCAGAATTCCATCCATTCGTATTATGGTACGACCCGGGAAGGAACTTCCGCGGGACAGAGAACAACGCGGGAATAAGCAAAGGGTTTTCTTTAAGCGTGTTCTTCAAAAAGAGCCGCGAACGCGGCTCTTTTTACTTCAGTAGCTAACATGAATGAGTAAGCGATTTCACTATTTGCACCATTTTCAATGGTGAGCAAGGAGTTATTCCCTGAAAACCAGGGTCAGCAGTACCTGAAACTTCTTTTCCTTCAATGTTAGATTCCGAACAGATCTGTATTTTTTAAGCACGTACGATCAAAAATACTCATTGAATCTATCTGAGGGAAAAAAATGAAAAAAAATTCTTTGATTTTTTTAGTTATTGTTGGATTGAGCAGCTTTCTGATGGGAATAACGAATGCGCTCAGTAAAAATGAGAACGTCTCGCCAACTCATAAGCCTGACAAACCGGATAAGCATGATGCGGTGCAAGAGGCCCAGACCGTTCAGAGCGCTCCCAATCCGAGTAAGGAACAGAAAAAAAGTGAACATGACCGGTCTGAAGTGTTTTCCCCTTCAAAAGCTGCGCCCATTACTGTGGATCTCAATAATCAAATCGATAAGGGAAAAGCGACAGGATTTGATTTTTCACGGGATCCCTTCAATGCCAGCAAGCCCAAGCAAACATTTGATGAGGTGATGAAAAAAGACATCGCTGAGCGCGATGAGGTGATGAAAACCCAGCAAAAATTGCTGCAGAGCCGCTATGACTTGAAACCCCGCCTCGATCCCAGCGTCACGATGACACGGGGCAAGCCTTTAGCCGTTGGCCCCACTGCTCGATTGCAGGGCGATGCTACTTGGCAAAAATTGGCGCAAATGTCGTCAGATGATATTCGCGCTAACAATCTGTTTCCTTACCCAGCGCTGCCGCATCCCAAGCACGCCAGCGGCGGGCAGGTATTTCCCCCTCATCAAATCGCGATGTTCCCGAGACTGGAACGGTTCGACGTAGACTTCGATTTGCCTGAAGCGTTTTTGCCTGAGTTTCCCCCGGCCATTTTTCTGCAGAACAGACCGGAATTAGGCGATGTATCACGGGGTGAAGTCGTGTCGATCAATAATTTTTATGAACTGTTCAAGGATATTCTGACGCCGGTGCAATTGAACGGACTGCAAATGCTGCTGACCCCGCTGCCGCAGGAAGAATTCAATCCCACCGACGATCGTAAAAGTGCTCACCCCAGCTTGGGCGTGGCCTGCTTGGATTGTCATGTGAACGGCCATACGACCGGGCAATTTCATTTGAGCCCTGATATCCGACCCGAGGAGCGGCGTTTTCGGTTGGATACGACCAGTTTACGCGGCATGTACAATCAGCAGATTCATGGGTCGAAACGAAGTTTGCGCTCTGTCGAAGATTTCACCGAATTTGAATTCCGTACGGCCTATTTCAATGGCGATCCGATTCGCGCAATGAAAAAAGGGTTTCCTGTCATCGACCGAGTCCATGTCAGCCATATGGCTCAATTCCAGAATATGCTGGATTTTCCACCCGCTCCAAAACTGGATCTGCGCGGCAAACTCGATCATTCCAAAGCGACGGAAAGTGAAATCCGGGGCGAATCGGTTTTTTTTGGTAAAGGGCAATGCGCCAGTTGCCATCAACCGCCCGCTTATCTCGATCATCAAATGCACGATCTGAAACTCGAGCGTTTCCTCAAGGAAGGCGGTGACGGACCCCTGAAGACATTCACGTTGCGCGGCATCAAGGATAGTCCGCCGTATTTGCATGACGGCCGATTGCTGACGCTCGAAGATACGGTGGAATTTTTCAATCTGGTCCTGGGATTGAAATTAACTGACGAAGAAAAAGCCAATCTGGTGGCTTACTTGAGAGTGCTGTAATGACTCGCGCCAAAAAAATGAAACTAATCATGGATCTGATTGCTGTGAAATATCAATGAAATTTTTCATGTGCATGGTTTCTATAAGAAAAGACTCAATCGAAAAGGAGCATTCCGATGTCGACGAAAAAAAATTCTACGCCTTTGACTACCTTGCCAACAGCATTGAAAAAATACCAAGAAGGTAAAATCGGTTACATTTTGTTATGGCTGCTGGGAATTCCCATTCCGATCCTGTTCATGATCTTTTTATTACGAGGATGTGATTAGTTCTTCAATTTCAATACAAAATGAGGGCCTGCTTGCAATATGTGAGCAGGCTCTTTTAATTTTTAGGTTAGGAACAAATGCCGTAGCTTTTCAAAATTTCTTGAACAGAGATATCATGGGGCTGATTGCATTAGGAGCAGTGGTATACTGCACTTTCTGGTTGCAGCTCGTCGCAACAGGGCTGCGTGGCGCATAAATCTATAATCGCGCGCCGATAGGCACGATAATGATGCGATTTGAATGCATATCTGAGGCAATGGCAGCTTGACTGGTGATCAGTGCTGCCGGTATTTCCAAGATAATTATTTTCAGGGATTCCCATATCAATGAAGTTTCTTGCTTGCGTGTTGTTATCGATGATTTCCGCTCTGGCAAACGCTGTCGAGCCCGACTCGGCTGAAATACCTGATACGTTGGAAGAGCGGGCCAAGCCCTGCATCATCTGCCATAAAGAAGCCGACCGGATAGATCGGGATGCCTATTTTCCCCGTATCGCCGGTAAACCGGCGGGTTATCTTTACAATCAATTGCGTAATTTTCGCGATGGCCGGCGCTTTTATCAACCCATGGCCATCTTGCTGGAGAATATGTCTGATGAGTATATGCAGGAAATTGCCCAATATTTTGCATCCCTGCCATACACCTATCCGACGCCGGTAGCTCAGGCTCTGTCATCCGATGATATTCAGTCAGTTGAAACCTTGGTTAATTCCGGCGACCCAGCGCGAGATCTTCCGGCGTGCAATGCCTGTCATGGAAAAGCACTGATGGGTGTACAACCGTATATTCCGGGTCTGCTGGGCTTGCCTCATGCCTATGTGGCGGCACAGTTCGGCGGTTGGCGCAATGGCGGGATCATGCGCGGTCAGACGCCTGACTGTATGTCGGAAATCGCAAAGAAACTGACTCAGGAAGAGGTCAATGCCCTGGCGATGTGGCTCCCGAGTCAACCTTTATCAGGGGAATCAGCCGGAACGGATGCGCTTGCACCGGAACTGGCGCAGCGTTGCCGGACTATCGTGTCCGGGAAGGATGTGATGCAATGAAACGTTTAGGTGGATCGAGTTTTGGAAGTCAGTGGCACATCATCGTTGCTGTTGCCGTCGGTTTGCTGTCGATAGGACAGGTTGCGGCAGCTCCGACGGTGGCTGATTCAAGCGGTGAGCAGGTTCAGCGCGGAGAGTATCTGGCCCGGGCGGGTAATTGTATGGGCTGCCATACAACGCGCGGAGGGGAACCTTATGCGGGCGGCCGTAAGCTGAATACGCCGTTCGGGCGATTCATCACACCCAATATAACGTCGGATAATGAAACTGGAATCGGTCGCTGGGATCAGGAAGATTTTTGGCAGGCATTGCATTACGGAAAATCGAAGGATGGACGTTACTTGTATCCTGCTTTTCCCTATACCGAATATACCAAAGTCACACGGCCGGACGCCGATGCGATTTTTGCCTATCTGCGTTCCCTGCCTGCCGTTGTACAAGCCAATCCGTCCCACACGCTATATTCACCCTACGATAATCAATGGCTCCTGCGTCTGTGGAGAACGTGGTATTTCAATGAAGGGGTCTATCAGCCGGACAAATCCAAAAGCGATGAATGGAATCGAGGCAATTATCTGGTTCAGGGACTTGGACACTGTAATGCCTGCCACACGTCCCGGAATGTATGGGGCGCGAGCCAGGATGATAAGCTGACTGGCGGTGAGATCATGGGCACTTATTGGTATGCGCCCTCGTTGATATCACCGACAGAAGCCAGTGTGAGTCAATGGTCGATCGAGGATATCGTTGAACTGCTGTCGACGGGCATCAACGGCCATGCCGTGACTTCTGGCCCGATGGCGACGATCGTGCGGCAAAGCCTGCAATATCTATCGAACGAAGATATCCGATCGATGGCGGTTTACCTTCAATCCCTGGGTGAAAAGCAAGACATTGCCAAAACGCCTCGCAAAGCGCCGAAAATGCCGGAACGCGTGCAGAAATATTTAGCGCAGGGAGAAGAAGTCTATCAAAAGCACTGTCAAGATTGCCATGGTAAATCAGGCGAAGGCGTGCCAAAAATTTATCCTCCGTTGGCAGGGAATCGAAGTGTCACCATGAGTTCTCCGTTGAATACCATCCGTAGCGTGCTGTATGGCGGGTATCCTCCTGCTACCGCCGGTAATCCGCGACCGTATGGCATGCCGCCCTATCAGCATCTCATTCACGATAATGAAATTGCCTGGGTAGTGTCCTATATCCGGAATGCGTGGGGGAATGTCGGCAGTCTGGTGAAACCGGAGGATGTCGATAAAAGCCGGGGCAGTGAATTCTGAAAATATAGTCCGACGGCGAATTATTGATCTGCTGGTGTCAACGGCATGAGGAACTTTTGATTCATTGACTGCACCAGCCAATCGCTTCGTTGCGCGGTACTCACTTCTTCGCCTATCTGGTCGATAGGCTTTGGTTGCTGCGTTCCAGGTGCCTATCGCTTCATCTCGTTTGCGTCAGCATGACTACCTTGCGTGCTCAAATAAAAGCTTTGTTCTGAAAACCAATACAAAGAATCAGTGCGAACTGACGAGATTTTGTTAATCACGCCCTTCAATCGGATTTGATTCCTTCAAAAAATCATAAATTATCAACTGAGCACTAATCCATAGGGAAGCTATCTTTCAATAAATTGCCCTATCTCAGTATCATAGCTTCAATCCCTTATCCCTTCATTGCCGTAGCTCTCCATTCACAGTCTTTAAAAATAGCTTTAAGTAAAGTTACTTCAAAATCTCAAAATTGCTTGCCTACAAAGTAAAAATTTTACCTTTTTCGGGACAAATGACTTGACCGTTTTAAGCAGTCAAGCCGTAATGTACTCATTCTGATCGCCGAAAACGCTTTATTGGCGCCATTCTCTACGGTTCTTATATATCTTTTGATTAAAATCAAGGCTTCGGGACAGATACCTTCTAGACGACAGGGTTTTGCGGGTTTAGCATGGAATGGTCGTGGTTGCCGGGCCTTGGTCATTATTCTGCGCCTGCGGCGGTGAGGTTTGAACAGTTATCCGCAAAGCTATTTCTACGGTTGTGCCATCCGGAACGAGCATTGCGGAAATGGGGAGCGCTGAAACCACCGCTTGGAAGAGTTACTGGAATAAAACACGCCTGCGGTGTTGCGAAGCTTGCGTGTTTGCATATGAACACTCTTAGTTGCGCGTCGTGCCCGGGCGCTTGTCGAATCATTGGCGGCAAATAAACGCGGTCATGCCCTGAAAAGTGCTGAAAAAGAGGCAAGCGAAATGAAGTGAAAATCGCAGTTTATGACTAATAAGTGTGTATTTTGATCTAATTTGGAGTCCGCATGGACGAGCGCAGTAATTTTTCAAAACTTTCCAAAGCGGCAGCTACGACTCATGCACGTCATTATTTTTATTCCTTTATGGAGGGTAATAACATGGCAACGAATATTATTAATTTATCGAGTCTCGACGGCAGTAATGGGTTTCGGATGGATGGGGTGGCTGCTTATGATCTGTCGGGTTTTTCACTTCGTAATGCTGGAGATGTCAATGGCGATGGGTTTGATGATGTGGTTGTTGGTGCTCCTCAAGCTGATCCGAATGGTAGTTATTCCGGTTCAAGTTATGTGGTGTTTGGTAAGGCTAGCGGTTTTGCAGCCACGTTAAACTTGTCCGGCCTTGATGGTAGTAACGGTTTTCGTCTGGATGGGATGGCGGCAGATGATTTTGCTGGCAATTCAGTCAACAGGGCGGGCGATGTCAACGGTGATGGGTTCGGTGATCTGTTGATTGGGGCTATGTTAGCCAGCCCAAACGGAGCTTATGCAGCCGGTTCCAGTTACGTAGTATTTGGCAAGGCATCCGGTTTTGATGCTGTAGCGGATTTGTCCAGTCTTGATGGAAGTAATGGGTTCGAAATGGATGGGGTAGCGAATGGAGATCTATCCGGCCAATCGATCAGCAATGCCGGAGATGTCAATGGCGATGGGTTTGATGATGTGGTTGTTGGTGCTCTTCAAGCTGATCCGAATGGTAGTTATTCCGGTTCAAGTTATGTGGTGTTTGGTAAGGCTAGCGGTTTTGCAGCCACGTTAAACTTGTCCGACCTTGATGGTAGTAACGGTTTTCGTCTGGATGGGATGGCGGCATATGATGTTGCTGGCATTTCAGTCAACAGGGCGGGCGATGTCAACGGTGATGGATTTAGTGATGTGATTGTTGGGGCTCATGAAGCTGATCCAAACGGCAGTGGATCTGGTTCTAGTTATGTGGTGTTTGGCAAGGCTGATGGTTTTAACGCAACATTGGATTTGTCCAGTCTCGATGGTTCCAATGGTTTTCGGTTGGATGGGGTAGCGGCGTATGATTTTTCGGGTTTTTCGGTGAGTAGCGCTGGCGATGTCAATGGTGATGGACTTGCTGATCTGATTCTCGGTTCTTTAAGCAATTCTAGTTATGTGGTGTTTAGCAAGGCATCGGGTTTTGGCGCAACATTCGATTTGTCAAGCCTTGATGGCAGTAATGGGTTCAGGATAGATGGAGCGGCGGCTGGTGATTTGCTGGGTTTATCGGTGAGTAATGCTGGCGATGTCAATGGCGATGGTCTCGCTGATTTATTGGTTAGTGCTCCAAATTCTAGTCCGAATGGCAATGCCTACGCTGGCTCTAGTTTTGTGATATTTGGTAAAGCTGCTCGTTTTGACGCTACTTTTGATATCTCAACTCTTAGCAGCAATGACGGTTTGCGGCTGGATGGAGTGAAAGCGGGGGATGTGTTAGGAAATTCGGTTAGCGGAGCAGGAGATATCAATGGGGATGGTTTTGCTGATTTAGTTGTTGGCGCTCCTCAAGCTGACCCGAACGGCGAAGCCTCAGGTTCATCTTACGTCATCTTCGGCAGCAACTTCAACGGCAAAGTGACGGACATGGGCACGGCGAAAGCAGACAAGCTCAAGGGTGGTAAAGGGATAGATTGCATGGTCGCTGGGGATGGCGACGATACGTTGATTGGTCGCGGCGGAAAGGATGTTTTTCATGCCGGCGCGGGCGATGACACGATTGAAATTCGCGATACCAAGTTTCAATTGGCCGATGGCGGCGCTGGCCTGGATACATTGAAACTGGACGATAGTCACTTGAACCTGAATCTGACCAAAGAGCGCGGGCATATCAGCGATATCGAAGCCATCGACTTGAAGGGCAACGGTTCCAATAAGCTGACCTTGACTGCGCTGGATGTGCTTAATCTGTCAAGCACCAGCAACACGCTGATTGTCGATGGCAATCGAAATGATCGCGTCGTTGCACACGACAGCGGCTGGGAAGATGACGGCATTTCTCATGGCTATCATACCTTCACGAATGGCGAAGCTACGCTGTTGATCGGCGTTCATGTGACGGCGGATTTCGCCTGAGGAATTGAGTTGTCTATCATTTCAGTGCCATGAGTTTCTGAGATCATGCATTTACTCATGGTGCTGAAAATGATAGATAACAAAATCGATTGGGTATCCATAGCCTAAGATTGTAGTAGGGCTGATCAGAAAGTTTGGGCCTGTGTCAGTTTCTTTCTTGGCACTGTAAGGCACAGAAGGAGAATGTATGAATGCAAATTCTCACGACGTAAATCACTGTCAATGCGAGCGGCTCGCACCTGCGTTAAATCGGCTATTGGAGAGCTGCATTGAAATCAAGACGACCAATACCAAAATCCTGGCCGAGCGCCTCTGCCGTTCTCCTGCAACCATACGCACTCAATTTCAACGGATCCTTATCTTGATGGATGTCCATTGCCGGTATGAAGCATTGCGCAAAGCGGAAGAAAAGGGGTGGGTTCGGTGCAGATGCCGGCAATCCGGTGAGTCTGGTTATGTCGGCAAGGATTAGTAAGTCCAGATAAAGGAATCCAAAATGCGAAAGGATAATGAATGACTACAAGCAGTGCCGGTTTTGCCCGCACTGCTTGTTTTTTCTCATGATCTGCGAATTGAATTTCAAATGTTAATGGTGTCCCTGGCCTATACGTTCCAGCAAGAATTCAAAACTAAGTATATTTCCATGGTTGTTTATACCTTGAAGGAAGGAAAAGGGGAAAGAAAGATCGGGAGGCATACCGGTTACCAAATCGGCTATATTCAACCGTACACCCGGTTTGGGCACAAGATAGCTATTATCGCGCTCGTTAGGTGGATTTGTTACCAGCGTAATCACGATTGTGTTGTTGTCGTTGAACTTCAATCGATTGCTGATAGTGGGGAATTCGGGGGTTCCTTCGACAAAATAGGTATGGAATTTCCCTTTTGCATCCCAGACGCCGATGCGTTCGATGCCTCCGCCAATGAAAGAATATCCCAGCACATCCCCTCGGTTGTTGATTCCCACCGCCCAGGAATGCGGCTCTGTAGGCTGCGGCTCGAGTATTGTAACCACTTTGGTGCGTGGATCGAAACGAATGCCGCGATCAACACGACCATCGATAGAGGTAATGCCGACAATAATCCCTTGATTGTTCATACCACTAACAGAAACAGGCGGGATATCCGGCCCAAAATCCAGTAGAGTGACGCGACCGTTTTTGTAGAGTGCCAGCCTTTCATTGAAGTTTTCATCCAAAGAAGAAATGATTGCAACACCCGGGTCATTGAGGAGAATCACCTGGCTGGAGATTTCACCAGGCAAGCGTGGAATCAGGTGAATTTTTTTACCATAAAACAAGGCGGCCTGAGTAAAGAAATTCTCAGAATCAGTGATAATGTAGCCACCGAGCGTACCGCGTGCATTAGCTACATTGACGTTAAATCCTTTCGAGTTTTTTAGGATAGTCACAGCCTCGTCTTTGAACACCGCAGCGTAGGCTGTAAAAAAAGGTGGGCCATCAAAGAATTCGGTAAAAGCTATACCATATACCCTGTCATCATTTTTTAACGAAACAGGGGCAAAGAGCAATATTTCGGGCGGCATTGCTTGCAAAAATCCATTATAGCTATACTGAGGTGCTTTATGTTTTGCAGAGCCGCCAGCGCTTTTTTCAAGGGATGAGCCTATTTTGCCTGGCTCTTCCAGCGGTTGGTATTTATCAGGATACTTTTCGGCCAGTTTGGCATAGGCTGCGGCAGGAATATTTTTTAGTTGTCCACTTAGGCACGGATCGGCCGTTCTGGCACCTTGCAGCCGTTGCGCTTGCATTGATTCCATGATGTTTTTCCGGTCGAGTTGATCACTTCTGACGAATCTCTTCGAACCTTGCTCCCTGGCAATACACCCCATTTCACTGCCCGGGTCTGCCAGCGCCATTTGAAACGGGAAAAGGCATATTGCCATTGCTGCCATGACAGTTGCGGTAAATCCTTTCTTGATATTATTCATGATAATTTCCTCATTTTTAATGATCATTCAGACATGATGACTTCTGCTGCGGTAACGCCAATGAAAATCGAATCGAATGATTGACCACTATTTCATTGATCTTCGCATGGATCATGCTAAGAAAATCACTCTGCGGGGACAATACTGCAAATGCATACATTTTCGTGGAAGTGCTGGAATTCCGGCATTACGAGCATCGGAAAGTCCAAAGTGTCAATGGCGGAGTAAAAAGGTACCAAATAGCGCGCGAAGAGTGTACCAATTAGGTTAATAAAAAAGAGGGTGTTGACCTCTGGTTCTGCACTCCGCAGGAAGTTTTTCTGTCCATTTAACCATTGATGACTTCCCCGCCGTTCGGGTGCAATACTTGGCCTGTCATATAGCTGGCATCTTCAGAAGCCAGGAACAAAAAGCACGGGGCCACTTCATTGGGCATGCCAGCCCGTTTCATCGGCGAATCGCTGCCAAAGGCCGCTACTTTTTCCGGATCGAACGATGAGGCAATCAACGGCGTCCAGATTGGGCCGGGGGCGACTGCGTTGACGCGTATGCCCTTATCGATCAGATTGAGCGCCAGACTGCGGGTGAATGTGACAATGGCGCCTTTGGTCGATGAATAATCGATCAAATGAGGACTGCCGCGATAAGCGGTCACGGAAGTGGTGTTAATGATGCAACTGCCTTTTTTTAAATGAGGCAGGGCGTATTTGGAGAGCCAGAAGCAGGAGAAGAAATTCGAGCTGAAGGTAGTCATCAATTGCTCGGTCGAGATATCCGAGAGCGACTCGGCTTCCCAATGCAGCGCGGCGTTATTGATGAGAATGTCCAACTGACCGAAGTGCTCGATGGTTTTCTCGATGGCAGTCTTACAGTTTGCTTCTTCACTCAGGTCTGCTTTGATCAGCAGACAGGACTTTCCAAATGCTTCGATTTCTTGTTTGGTCTTCGCAGCATCGTCGGTCTCGCTTAAATAGGCAATGGCAATGTCGGCGCCTTCCTTGGCAAACAAAAGCGATGCTGCTTTACCGATACCGCTATCGCCGCCGGTGATCAAGCATACTTTACCGGCGAGTTTTCCTGATGGGGCGTAGTGTTTGGGTTTGGTCTCGGCAGGTGGATTGAGTTCATCTTCCGAACCAGGCCGGCTCTGATGTTGTTGAGGGCGGACTTGCTTTTTGGGGTTCTTTTCCATGGCACGATATCCTTTCTCAATTTAGAAGATGGATGGCAAGGGCGTGATCATCTCGTCATAACCCATCACTTGACGACGATTTTATTGTCGACCTTCTTTACATCAGGGTTCTGCTGGGTGATGGTCGAGGCGAGTTTGCGTTGTTGTTCATTGTCAACGAAACCGCTCAGTACGATTAGGCCATCCGTAGCTTTGACTTGAATGGCTGCGGCATTCAAATTCTTATTTTCGATGAGCTTGGCGCGGATATTCATCGCCAGCACCGAGTCCGGGTCTGATTCTTCTTTCTGACGGAAAGGAGACGAGGAAGAGCACGCCACCAGGAATACGACTGGAATTAAAAAGTTAATGATCAATCGATGATTCTTCATTTTTTAGTTTCCTTTTTATTTTTTTCTTTATTTTCTTGAGCTGTATCCTTCTTCACATGTTTTTCCAGCGTAGCGCAATGGGCATTGATGGGACGTTTACCGTCATTTTCTTTCTGCATCAGCGCATACAGACTAACCACGGGAGCGGAAGGTAATAACGCCAGAGAAACTGCGCCGCGTATGAGGGCGGTGGCGCCAGGCGTGAAGGTGGGTTTCTTGAAGGTGCCTTCGATGTGTAGTGGCGCGCGTGCAGAAAATACGCTTAAATCTTTAGGATGAGGATCGATGACCATATCGAGTTGTTCCTGCTTGAGATTGATTGAACCCGATCCCAGGAAAATCGTATCGTCGGTATCGATGATCAATTTACTGATCGTGATGAGGCCATTCTTGGTGGGAAGATCCAGAAAAGCACAATTGATTTCGGTATTGCTTTCCTTGTCGAACAAGGCTACCAGTGCTTCGCCCAAGTCCAATCCGGAAAGCTCCACCAGCAGGTCGTCCAATTTGCCGCCTGTCATCAGCATTAGCATGCCGCCATCGGCGGAGGAAAACATGTCTGCGAGTGAATTTCCTTTCAGCCAATAAATCGCTTTGCCCCCAATGATTCCTGCGCTCTCGGATGAAATGTCCCAGCGCTTCAGTATTTCTTTCAGGCGGAGGTGGTGTATTTCGGTGTCGATTTTAGTTTGTACGGGTTTGGCGTTCGCATCGATCTCGACACGAGAAATGACTTTGCCGTGAGCCACGCCAAAATCCAGTGGTGAAAGCGTTAAACGGCCATTTTGGACGATCAAGTGCGTCGTGAGGTTATCGATCGGCAAATCTGTTTGAATGGCCGAACTGGTAAGCTTGATATCAACGTGAATATTTTCCAGTTTTTTGAAATCAATGGGTTTGGTCGGCAACGAGAATTCGCTGACTGCTTGTTTCTTGGCTTCACGCTTTTGAGCGGCAGATGCCGTTTCTCCGGGGCCAGTATCCGGCGCAATGCCAAGCATCGGCCCGAAATCATCCAGATCGATTTTTTTTGACAGGAGATCGGCTTTTACGAAAGGTTGTGTTCCCGATAAATCAATACTGATTTTGCCCTTCAGATCGCTGTCGCCAATTTTTCCGATGAGATTTTTGATTTCCCATTCTTTTTCCCGATCGCTGACATTACCCTTCATGTGATAAGGCGGCAGGTTAGGTAACGGGATTCCGCTGATCTTGGATAAATGAGCGGGGTTGGATCCGCGCACCGAGAATTCCAGATTCATGTCCTTCAATTTCAACGGCTGGCGTGCGGTACCCGCCGCTTTAATGATTGTGCTGCCTGCCTGTAAGGCGGCCGAGAGCGGGAATTCTTGTTTGGCTTCTCTCAATGCTACTAAAGGGCCCGAGTTAATGGTTAGATTGAATTGATCCCCTTTGATGGTTCCAGTCGCTTTGACATGAAGATTGTCGGCACCATGTTGTAATGTTTCTCGAGTGTCGATACGAGCTTCTATCGCGGTATCTTTTTCATCTTTGAACAGCGCCGTACCTTGCTCGATTCTTAAACGCTCAACGTCTACCGGCATGATGTCTTTTTCGAATTCTTGATTCATGAACGGAAAGGTCCAGTTGTTTTCCGTAGCGGAATATTTCTCCAACACCAGTTTGGGATGGATGAGCGCAATATCAGCAATAACGATATGGCCCTTCAAAATCTCCAGCACATCAAGACTCATTCCCAGTTCATCGATTTCCGCCATATAGGGCGATGGGCTGGACGGCACATTGGCCAACGTGATGCGCTGGATCCGGATGCGCGGAACCATGGACCAATCGATCGTCAAATCGCCGTTTATAGTCAGTGTGCGGTCGATGCGCTCGCTGATTTGCTGGGCCAGCAGATCGCGCGACCATTTGGATGTGAGCAGATAATGGCCGCCGATCAGTATGAGCGTGCCGATCATCAAAATAATTACGATAAATTTGAGAATCTTCATAACACATGGCTATCGATCGTCAGCAATGACTCCGAACCGAGAAGTCAGATTCGTCGTAAAACCAGGATGCGCGAAGAACGATGCCGCGACCTCGACATCTTCAAGAATGACCCCCGGCTAATCTGAATTGCCGGTTTGCTTATGATTCGTGCGGGGGTGATCGTCGTGCGACAAAGAAAAAAAAGATGCCCATTACCAACCCCAACCAGAAAGCGATCCAGGCAATTTCAGTTGCGGTTCCGGCCACGCCCGTCAAGCCTAGCGCCCCGGCCACGAGCCCAATGATCAAAAATATGAATGCCCAATAAAACATTCCATTCTCCTTATACAAAATTTACCGGCTAGTTCGAGCTCATACGTGCAATGCAGCCTTTTATTGAGCTGCTCGCGTGAAATGATCAAGCGCATCTTTGGATGCTGTGCGTGCCGCTTCGACATTACCGGCCTTGGCCTCTTTGATGGCGTTGTCCAGACATTGCAGGCCCTGTTCCCGATGTTTGCCATCCACTTTTTCAGCGCTTGCCAATGATGCTTGTTGTTTTGCTTCTTCGGCTTTTTCGATAAGCGTTTTTCCATCCCGTGCATATAACGCTGCTTCAGAATATTGCATGGCTTGGTCCAGATGGCTGCGAGTACCTGCTACCGCATTGGCGGTCAAAACGGTCAACGCCAGTATGCCCCATAACATGATGTTCATTGTTTTTGCTCCTCTGAGTAAATTCATTTGATGCCGGCCCAATTTAGCAGACCGGCATCAGCAGTGAAATCGGAAAGGGTGTTATTGTTTTTTTGCACCTGAATATGCATTTGGAATTTGTTTCTCGGTTTTGTCGCTGTTACCCGGAGATGATGCATTGGTGGCTTCATCATTTTGGGCTCGGTCGGATAACGTTTTAATCTCGCCGGGATCTCGATCCCGTGGTCCCGATGGATCAGTTCCTCCTTCCGTATTGCCGAGTGTCTTATTTTCACCTTGTGCCTGATCCGCTTTGCCTATACCTACACCTTCATCTTTCATCTCCTTGCCCTGGGGCTGGGCCGCTAGTATTGGGGTGCTGGACAATAAGAATATTCCGAGGATTCCGATGGATATCATAAGATTTTGCCAAGAATTGGTTTTGGTGGTATTCATTTTCATTTCTCCTTTTTACGATTAAAAACACAGCAATGTATTCTGCCTTTCGTTAATCTTTATCGAGTGAAATCAATGTCCCGTTTTCATCGACTTTGAATTCGAATTCCTTGCCATCCGGTTTCTTTACTTCGACTTCATAGACGGTGAGCTTTCCGTCCGATTTTTCTTGTTCAATGCTGTCAATTTTTCCGCCTTGGGCGTGCTGATTGATAGCGTCCTGTACTTTTGGCGGCAGCGATGACAGTTCCACGTCTTTGTCGAACATGCCCGCCCAGCTCAAAGAATTTACAGAAAGAACCAGGACTGATCCTAAAATCATTGATCGAATTTTCATAGGTATCTCCATTGTGTATTGATACGATAGGTTATTGATAATCTACCCAGGCGTACGCCGCTTCTTCGGCGTCTGCAAGCGCTTCTTCTTCACTCCCCGCGGAATCAGAAAAGCTTTCATACACGACGATGCCTTCGTCATCCATGATGCGGTAACGTCCGTTCCAATCACCGCTTACGCTATCGAGTTCACTACTGACAAGGATGCTGTAGTTTTTGTACTGTATAGCCATATTGATTTCCTTAAACGTTATCCATCAGTTTATTAGTGCCTGAATCCAAAGTGCGCTTAGTATTTTTTATCCGAAGAGGTTGAGCCGGCGGCATCGAGCAGATTGGGCGACCTCATAGCCAATTGCGCACCGCAGATGCAAGCCAGCAGACCAATCAGATAGCTTAAAAAGATGATCCACAGCAAACCTGCAGCGTAATCTTTCGCCTCGTTCATTTTTTTCTCCAATTCCTCGGTTGCTTGCTCGAAGTTTTGTTGGGCAGCCTGGATCAGTTTGTCGACTTCGGCTTCATCGATATCGAAATGACTGGTGATGATGCCCTTGGCTCTTTTTTCATCGCCTTGAATCAGCGCCAGCGCAACAGCCATCAGAACCTGAGGATCGATTTTTTTGATCGCGCGATCAACTGAGCGCCCATTTGAGGAATGATGACTTGATTGAGAATATGATTTGGAAGCTGAATGCGAACCTGATTTTTCTGTCGAGCCTTCCTTGGATTCTCGTGAATAGTTTTCGGCCCGAGCAGGCGACTGGCCTTCGCGGCCTTCTCTAGCTTCGTCATCGGTATCGTCATCGGTTTTGGCAGATTTTTCATCATCGCTGTCACCATTATCGCGATTGTTTGAAGCATCATCTGAGCTGGCGGATGTAGACTGGATCTCATCGTTGCTTGCTTTATAGGAAGCTGACGATTGAGAGGAATTCTGATCTTTGGATTGATGTTGGCCTGATTCATTCGACCTGCTTTGCGTACCGTTTTTTGCGCCGGAATCTTCTTCGGAATCTTTTGCGGCTTGTTTGGCTTTTTCGAGCGCCTTGTTAAGGTCTTGTTTCAATGAACCGGTCAATGGGTGCAAAAATGACCCTAATTGCGAAGAGTCAATGCCCTTGTGACCGCCAGTCATTCCGCCTGCCATCATGGACACTGCTTGAGCGCCGGTCGAGGTAACCGATTTGGCGGCTCCAGCGGCAGAATTCATGATCCCTGACACGCCAATAGCGCTGAATATGATGCCTATGATGATCGTGCACGACCAAAGGAGGACGCCATGCAGGAGTTCGGTCGATTTGTCCGTTCTTCCCGAAACCTTGCCGGCGAGAAATCCTCCTAAGAAATAGGTGGCTACGACCGTCGCCAAGATCCACACGGTTGCTGCCGTGCCCAATGCAGCGGTTTTTGACGATCCGTCATCGTCATGCAGACCATGAACATCTACTATGCTGAGTCCAATCGCCGAGCCCAGGGTGAACAGCAACCATCCCAATGCAAGGATGAAAACGAGGCCAGATAATATTGAACCCCAATTAATCGTCAGTCCCGGCTGAGCATAACTGACAGGTAACGCATCTTTATTGCTAGACATACCATTTTCCTTCCGTATTTGCTTCTTCAGTCTTCATGGGTATGCAATGAACCTGCGCTGAAATGGCGAAGCTTTTTATACTTAATCAAAAAGTTAAATTATTTTCTTGATGAGAATGAACTTCAGTCCTCAACGCTCGACGGCAGTTTTCATCATCTGCAGCTTTTCAAGAAATCATCTACTTGTTTTTGCGCTTCTTCTTTGGAAATACCGTAGCGGGCCTGTACTTTGCCTACGAGTTCTTCACGTTGGCCGTCGATGACGTCGAGATCATCATTGGTTAATTTGCCCCATTGCTGTTGAATATTTCCGGTCATTTGTTTCCAATTACCTGCGATTTCGTCCCAGTTCATGTGATTCTCCTTGTAGGGTTTGAGCGGTTGAGTTGTGAATTAAGGGTTATTACGATCAACTCTGCTGCGATAGTGTTTGTACTGCTGATATATTTGTTTGAAACAGATCGATGGAGATTGGCTGTGCCGGTTAACATCCCCGCACTCATCCCACTGATGCAAGTGCCTGCTGAATCAAAAATAAACAAATTACTTTCTCATCTTGCAAAGCAGTATGAAGTCTTATAAATAGGGCGTCTGTACGGAACCGAACTTTGGTTGTGGTGTTGAGATGAGGTTATTTATTGAATAATCAGGTCATTAGCCGCGATGGTTTTTGCGGCCATTGATGATACGTACCGCATACGCATAATGCTCATCACTCTCCAAAATGAAATTGCCATCAAATAGGATACCTTTTTTATTCTTTAAGTCATTGAAAGAAATACGTAAACATTCTTTGATCGAAGAATTGATGTTTTTGCTGAGGATGGTCAGATACATACAGATGTAACCAATGTTCAGTTCGAAATTCTTTTTCTGCAGGATATCCGACGACAATTGCCCCAGATATTTTGATAAGCTGATGAGCGTGAAAATAGGGTCTTTGACCCGCTCATCATCAATGGGCGTAACGAGATCGATGCATTTGTACAGCGTAAGATATTCTTTTTGGCAAAGTATGATGAGTTCCACTAAGGTATTGCCAATATATTTTCTGCAATCAGCGCCTGTGAGAATCGAGTCTGACAGTTTCCCAAATTCAGCCGTTAAGTGCAGTGCGAGCGTTTGAGTCGTCGTTCCGCGTATCAAATTTCTTTCTTCCGCCCACGCAACGACGGTCGGTATTAAAACTTCCATGGGTTTAAATAAAATTTGGAATAATAGCGAGGGAGTGAAGAAAAATCGGTGCGGTTTCCCACACAATCGAGCTGTGCTCTAGGCGGAGTGGGATGTTGCAAGCGGTGGGTTGCTCATCTCTCCATGTTCCATAGCGCACAGAGCAATTTCATGCCGATGTGGCATATTGATAAAAATTTCAGGGAAATAGCGCGAATCCACTATGAACATATCCCCTATGTTTTTTCTTAAGGTTTTTATTTTTTGCCTCTTCGAGATTTTCTCTTTCAATAGCCAAGCCTATCAAACTGTTCAGTTATCCACCTCCAATCATAGAGAAACAACCGCAGACCCAACAGCGGTTAAATTGAATGACATCCTGAAGAGCATCCATGCGCATCGGAAAGAAATCGAAGAAAAACTGCAATTATTGAGTGAAGCAAAAACTGAGCAAGAGAAGGAAAAAATCCAGTCGGGGATCGATACGATTCAGCAATCCATAGAAGCTCAGGAGAATTCATTTGAAATGATACTTACTGCCGGCATCGAGTTGAGCGACGATGAAACTTCGGCATCGAATGAATTCGATTGGCAAAAGGATTTGATAGAGATCTTGCAACCTTTCCTGCGCGAGCTTCATAAATTGACCGAAAACAAGCGCAAATTAGATCATCTGAATTACCGGATAACGTTTCATCAATTACAGATACAAAAAATTAACGAAGCGCTGAAACATATCACCATCATCAATACTGATCACTTGAGTAAGGCAGCGCTGCAGAATTTTGAGCACATCCGGCAGAAATGGCACGATCAATTGAAGGAGAGCACTCATCTTTTCGAGGTGGCTCAACTACAGCGCAATGAAATGATCGAGTTCAAGACCAGTCAGGAAAATTCGCTGATGGATTTCTTTGAGGAATTCTCAGCAGGGCGAGGCGCTACTTTGTTTTTAGCGTTGATGGCTTTCGGCGGTGTTTATTTCATCATGATGCTGTTTATGAGGTTTTGTAGCTGGATCTTGAATCGCCGCTGGAAGACAAGGAGCTATTATCAGCGTGTCGTGACCGTGGTGTATCACCTGTTGATGGGAATCGTCGCGATAGCGGCCTTTTTTTATGTTCTCGAAGTGCGGGATGATGCGGTGCTTACCGGCATTACCGTGTTACTTCTAATTACGGTGGTATGGGTGCTCAAGAATTCGATCTCGACCTTCATCGATGAATTAAGATTACTGCTGAATACAGGTTCCGCAAGAGAAGGGGAATGCATCATCTATAACGGCATTCCGATGCAGATAGAATCCTTGCACTACTATACCAAACTTAGCAATCCATTCTTGCCGGACTTGAAATTGAGGCTGACATTGTCCGAATTGACCAAGTATGTTTCCCGTCCGGTCTTGCCGGATGAACCCTGGTTTCCGTGCAGGAAAGGAGATTATGTGATGATGTATGGCGATATCTATGGAAAGGTGAAGCATATTACGCTCGAGAATATTGTCTTGTCATTGCCTGATGGAACTATGCCGATCACTTATAACATCGAAGATTTTTTTTATGCCAACCCGAGAAATTTTTCCTATGGCTTCAATGTGACGACTGAATTCAGCATGGATACTCAACAATTGGAAATCAGCCGAACCGAAATTCCCAGTATCATGTCAGAGGCAATTCGGGAGGGGCTTGAGAAAGAAATCTATGGCCACTCATTGAAGGATGTGTCAGTCCACTTGGTAAAAATCGAATCGTCGTTTTTGGAATATCAAATCATCGCCAATTTTGATGGGGTTGCGGCAGGTGAATTGTATGCCATTCAAAGAGATATCCAGAGATATGCGATCGATATTTCAGAAAGAAAGAAATGGTTGGGGTCTTAGGGGGCTTTCAAGGAGGTGTTGCTATGCAGTTTTTCTGTATTGAAGAACTACTCTGCGCAGACTTTGATTACACAATTTAAATTCGATATTGCTGGGATGAAGTATTTATTTGTATGGTAGCGAACTGACGCTGATTCTTAAAAGAAAAATAATATTGATTTTCGAGGAGTTTCGCGATGACGACGTTACATTCAAGTTCTATGCCATTCGAAATAAGCTGCTCTGCTCCGGTGCCCATACCGCCGGAGAGAATACCTCCGCAAGAGAAACCGCCAGAAATTATTTCTCCCGAGCAGGTTCCCCCTGTAACTCTACCTCCTCAGGTGATTCCGCCCGATCGAATTCCTCCTGATAACGACTCGCCTGATTCGCTTCCGCAAAAGTAAGTTTTTGGGTATAGGTTGCATACCCATCCATGGCTTAATTCGATATCATTCAGGATCAGCAGAAGTGCAACATGAAAGGAAAATCAGATGTTTGAATGGATAGCGGATCCCCAGGCATGGATAGCCTTGGTTACTTTAACGGCTTTGGAGATCGTTCTCGGGATCGATAATATCATTTTCATTACCATCCTGGTTGAACGGATTCCGGAGAATCAACGCGCATTTGCCCGGAATGTGGGACTCAGCCTTGCGATGCTTACCCGATTGGCATTGTTATTTTCGATCTCATGGATCATGGGGCTGACTAAGCCGTGGTTTGCCGTGCTGACCTATGAAATTTCAGGCCGCGATATCATTTTGATTGGGGGCGGACTGTTCCTGATAGCCAAAGCGACGCGCGAAGTTCACAGCAGCTTGGAAGGGGTCGATGAGCAGGGAACTACCTCGTCGACAGCGGCAATAAGCATGAGCGTGATATTGCTACAGATTGCTGTGTTGGATATCATTTTTTCGCTTGATTCGGTAATTACTGCGGTAGGTTTGGTCGATCAGATCTCTTTGATGGCGATTGCGATTGTTCTGGCCGTGAGTGTGATGCTGATATCAGCCAAGGCTATTGGGGATTTTGTCAGTGACCATCCTACGATCAAGATACTGGCGCTGTCGTTCCTCATTCTCGTGGGTGTTACGCTGATGCTGGAAGGGTTCGATGTGCATGTTCCAAAAGGGTATATTTATTTTGCGATGGCCTTTTCAGTGACGGTTGAGATGCTGAATCTTCGCATGCGGAAAAGACGAGCGGCGCCAGTCAAGCTTTATAAGCGAATTTCGGAATGAGCGATAGGGCATGACGCTGCTCTTTTTCATGCGCGCTGTTCATCAATATCGGACAGTAGGGTTTATCTGGGATGTCGTAGCCACTGAATTAATAAAATTGTCTCGGAAAAATTCAAGGCGTGACAGATTATCAAATTCGATCGCGTGCTAAACGGATTCCCGAGAATTGCCAGCGGGTTTTTGCAGGGAAGAAATTTCGTAAGCTTACCCGAGCCCGTTTTGCCGGGGTTATGCATGAGCTGCCGCGTAAAACATATTGATTGACCATGGATTCACTATTGTATTCACCCACAGCGATATCCCAAATGGTGGATGTGGGCTTGTTCTTGCCAGGCTTTTTAGGGTTGTAACCTGGATAGGGGGAATAGCTTGATTGAGTCCATTGCCACACGCTACCGAAGAGTTCGCGAATTTTGACTGTTTCATCGGGAATTGTCCGATGAGGGTGAAAAAAATTGCTGTCTTCCAGACTTTCGGGGCGCGTTTGCTGGCAAGCCGCATTTTCCCACTCTGCTTCGGTGGGAAGGCGAGCATCGCTCCATTGTGCAAAAGCGCTCGCTTCATATAATGAAATATGCATGACCGGTAGATCTGGATCGAGAGGAACAAGTCCATGCAGTGTGTATTCCTTCCATTCGTTATTTTCCTGGCGCCAGTAGAGCGGGCAACGAGTGTCTGTTGACTTCATCCATTCCCAGCCTTCTGAGAACCAGTAACAGGGATTTTCATAGCCCTCGGCGTTCAGAAATTCCATGTATTCTCGATTGGTAACCAAGCGCGATGCCAGCTGATATGGGTAGAGGTAATGCTTGTGGCGCGGTGATTCATTGTCGTAGGCGAAGCCCTTGCCTTCAAAACCAATTTCGATGACTCCACCCGAAAAGTCTTGCCACTCTAGCGGGGAAGCTTTGTCCGAATTCTTTGAAGTCGGGAGGGAGAAGGAGCGATATGCTGGGTTCATAGGATTCTGCGCTAGCAAATGCTTAAGGTCAGAAAGCATAAGTTCTTGATGCTGGAGTTCATGGTGGATACCGAGAATGATCATTTGCAATAATTCGTTATCTTCGTTCCAATTGTTCAGCAATTGGGTCATGCGTTCATTGACGGTCTGGCAGTATTCCCGAGTGACCTTCAGGGACGGGCGAGTGTAGAACCCACGCTTGGGATCGGGATGGGGTACGTTCGACGCGTTATATGAACTGAACATCGTAAGAAAGTCAGGATGAAAAGGCTTGAATGGTTTCTCATGATATTGAAGAACAAACATTTCAAAAAACCATGCCACATGTCCCAGATGCCATTTGATGGGACTGGATTCCGGCATGGTCTGCACGCAACAATCTTCTTCCACCAATGGATCAATCAGTGTCAGAGTGCGCTTTCGAGCCGCAAGATATTCATTAAGTAAAAATTCGCATTGCATAGAGTTCAGTGAGACTACGAGGCGATTAGTCCTTGTTCAAGCATAGCGCTATTTTTTGCTAAAAGGCTCTGCTGAAAGAATAGAGGTTTTATGATTGAGCCTTATCTTACAAAAAATTCTTTCTGCAGATCAATATTCGTTCGGCAAATGAGCAGCTAGCTTGTTAGCCAGATTGTCGTTAGTTTGAATTTCAGTGATTGGATCAGTATCGAAAATGATTGGTTGCATTAATTTCAGATGAGACCGTTCGTAGCGTAGTGTTGCGGCTCAATTTGCTGACTGACTCTACGCCTTATTGAATTGCCGAAAGGGGTTTTCTTGACGCTCGGATAATTTAACAACGTCATTATATTTTGGTTCGGAGTCTATATATAGCTGACAGCTTTTATCCATATTCGGCTACTTATGTCTAGAGTGAATCCGATGTTGGAAAAAATGCATCAGGAACTATTCCTGAGTAAAAAAGTCGGATATTTTGTTGGAATTAGTTTTTGTTTGTGATAGACTACTTTTAGGTAAAGAAAAGTCTTATATTTCTTGACCTTATGTTCAAAAGGGTTAATGAATACCATTAGGCGAATTTGATGGTTTTCATTAGTGAATAACAATGTTTCTTCCAATTTACATTAAATATATAGGGAATTAAGATGGAGATACCTTTTGTTTTTTTGATAAACCTTCGACCGAGGAGCTTACCATGAAGTTAATTGTGAAAAACTTATCAGCCTGCATTAAAGCTTTTCCAACTTACACTGAACCATGGAGGAATTGAAATGACACTATTTATTTATGACTGGAGAGTGCCCATAAAACAAGCACTAAAATTAACATCTAGTTTAGTAGCGCTAACCCTGCTAGTCTCTTGCGCTCAGATGAGTCCATCAGTGTCTGCACCAACAGGGATTGCGGGAAATGACCATAATGCCTTAGTAAAATATTACGAAGGTGTCGCCAAAGATGCAAAATTAAGGTTGCAAGAAAATAAGAAAGTACTTCAGGAATATGAAGCACATCCTTATTACTTTGGTAGACAAGGTCTGGAAGTTAGATCGCATGCTGCTGCAAATATTCGGGCATACGAGAAAACTTTGAAAGAAAGTCAGGTTTTTGCTGATTTCCATAGAAAAATGGCAAATGAGCAAGTCGGACAAAAAAGTAATGAAACTAAGACAGTAGAAGTAAATCAAGATCGTGACTTTGCATCGGAAACCTCAGAGTACTCAGAGTATTCTGGAAGCAAAGGTCTTTGAGAAAGTGACGAACAACCACCGATCCATTCGGTGGTTGGTCTTTCAGCCAGCAATCTCCTCCGCAACATATCAACTAGTTCATCTACTCTCAGAACGGGAGTAAAAAATCCAAAGAAAATAAAATCTGATCTTTATTGCCCGCAAATGGTCGATAAGCAGAAGTGCGATAAGCATCAACCCGGTCATATCGAATATTAGGTCGGATACTTAATTTTTTTATCGAATCCCATCGTAGTTTTAACGTCTTAGCTATTTTCCAGTTAATCCCTATCGTTGCAGAATAATAATCTGCCGGGGTTATTGTCACACTACTTAGATTGCCCGCATAGCTCACCGGTGTGCCATTGACAATATTGGTGGCTGCTGCGACCCGGAAAGGTGAGGGATTACGAAAACCATCTCGATCGCGAAACCATTCTGCGCGGGCTCCTATCGATACATTTTCTGTGAGGTCATAGTATAGATGTGTGACAACACCCATCCACTGTGCATCTTTGACTACATTGGTGTATTTCAAATTATTCAGTAAAACGCCATCTGCGAAGCCGTGAACATGATGGAGAACTAGTAGGGTTTTAGGATTAATTTTATGTTGCAATACGATGTTGTACATTCCCCAGGATGTGCTGCTTCGGGTAGAGGTTTCTGCATAGGTGCCAGTTATATTGAGGGAAGTTGCAAGGTTATCGCTAGTCCAGGTTATACCTGCGATTCCTCCCCAATTACCCCACTGTTTATCCCAACCGCCATCCCATCCGCCTGTGGCGCTGCCCGTAACTGCGCTTCCCATGACTGACCAATTACCATTGATCGCATAATTGGCTTGTATCCCGGTATGGGTAAAAGGTTCTCCTGCATTGAAGGAATAGGAGCGCGTATAGAAAAAGTTATCAGGGGCTGGTACTGTTTCAAAGCCTGTAGGAGAATAAAACCGTCCGATTTTAAGATTAAGGCCATTTCTGCCAATGGGCACGTGAGCTTCCAGGTAAGTTTGCGGAAGCGCGATTCCATATGTTTTTGTCGAAGCGCAGCATAAGTCGAGATCCCAATTGCTTCTTTTGAGGGGGGAACCTGAATTGACGTCATATGTAGGCACCCCAAAAGCCTGCGTGTAAATCGCATCAGTTCCAAATAGAAAACCGATCCGACCGCCGAAATCCCAGCGATTTGTCTCCGAAATCACGGGGCGTTGAAGAAAGATGTTCAACTGGTTCAATTGAAATCGATTGGCCTGATCGGCGAATGCGACCGGGCCATTGAATCCATTGCTTTGACTTGGGTTAAAGGTAGCGCCGCCATTGATCCAGCCTCCTAGTTCAATTCGATTATCCTGGGCAAATTTTTTTAAATTGCTAGCGTGAAGGTGAGTCGATGTAACTGTGACAAGAATCGCTTTGCTTATTACAACTAATAAAAACCATCGTGAGTGTTTCATCGTTGAGTGTTGAAGGATATATAGATTAATTATGAGTTGGGAAATTTTCCACAGTACATAAATTATAAAGATAATTGCAGTCAAGTAAGGAACATGGGATGCTCTTCATCCTTAACAGCCGTATAGTATTCAGGATTTGGTAATAATTCACAAGATCAGATTGTTGGGATGTACTTCCAGAATGGTTTAAAGCGGACATCGTTCTGCGAAGACAAACCTCAGCGAGAAATAAAATGCTATCTTATGAGTCTATAGAGGATTCAGTATTCAATATTCAGGCATTGAGGACGCATACGAAGAAACTTGAGCAAGAACGATTGAGGTTGATAGAGCAGTATAAGTGGGTACTAAAATGAGTAACATTAGACTTGGTTTGACCCAGATCTTCGACGGTATTGAGATCATCGCTAATACCTTGCAATTCTTAAAGAGATGACTGACAAACGGTTCCTGAGAGAACACTGATGCATCCTTGCAGTGCAAGGATGCATTTATATTGCAGTTGATTTGTTAAAAAATATTTGGAATTACTGCTGGTCAATCAATTGACCTTGAGTGCGCCACCTCGTCCCAGGCCGCCTTCGACATCCTGGGCTTCATAATTTTTGAGGGCGCGCACCATGCCGTTATAGGCATCTATGAAGGCAGCGACTGTGGCTTTTCCTGCGGGGGTTTGGGAAAATCCTTGCAAGGATCCACCGGCCCGGCTTCCAAAGGCATTCATCGCAGCACCAAAATTTGTGGCCGTTGAGCTGCCTTCGGACGCAGAGATTTGAACTGCTGAGCGGATATCAAATAATGTCAATGTAACGACGGATACTTTGCTTTCCATGGATCCCGACAAAGCGCCACCAACGGCAGGATGCACGAATCCTCCCACTATTCCACCCAATGCGGCGCCCATTTGCCCAGTCGATGCATTGTTGATGATGATGCTGGGCTCCAAATAGTAATCAGCGGCTACGCGTTGCCCTTTCTGTTGTTTTGACCCGGTACGATATTCGCCCGAATTGCGCTGGATATCCGTGACACGTGAAAGGCGGCTATCGGTACGCAAATTACCGATCGAGGTGATGACAAAACAGTTCGACTGCTGAACGGCTAGGCGGATCAAGGGTTCTATCGTGGTGATGTGCGTATCGCTGCCAAACCGGCCGTACCAGTCAGCAGCTCTGCCGTCGTCAACGGCTAAAGTTCCTAAGGTTTTCTCACACCGCTCCAGTGATTGGTTTGCGCCAACACTGGTACCTCCACCTGCAGCGCCGGAAACACCCGTATCATAGGTGCCCGGGGTGACTGTTGCACATCCGGTTAATGCGATCAGGCTAGCAGCTACGGCAACGCTGCATTTTGAATTCATTTTGGCTGTCATTTACTATTTTTCTCCCTAAAAATTAAGTGATAACGACGTTGAAAACATAATATTAATAATTCCTCAAGAAGAGTGCCAACGATGCACTAATCTTGAAATCTTCTCAAAGAGGTAAATCTTCGAATGATTCATGGGAGAACAGCGGGATAAGGAGTGTCTGATGGAAGAGGCTGCACAGGAATCCATCGATTACGGCCCCAATACCAGTTGTATGAATAATTGCGATACCAGCCATTGTAAAAATTGGGGCGCCAGCGATTTTCCCATTGATGCCGTGCTTGCGCTGATTTACGGGCTTTGGTGGCTTCTTTCAATAAAATGGCGGCTTCTTTGTCGCCTCTATTTATTGTAATTGATAGCCATCTTTCTGCCTCACCTGGATCTGCGCCCATCTCGCTGAGACCGGTCAAATACAGCCTTCCCAAAGCCATTTGCGCTTTCAGGTGGCCACGTTCTGCGGCGTCGCGCATCCATGTGATGGCTTGGTAACTGTCTTGGCGAATCCCGTCACCTCTGAAGAAGCGCAAGGCGAGGTCATAAGCAGCGCTTGAATCTTGCGCAGCTAGTGTTCGCAGTGCCTCGATTTGTGGATTTTTCTCAGCGGTAACGATTGTTGGTGAATCAGGCGCAGTATATCCTTTAGGCCGATCAACGCAGCCTCCGGAGTTGCAAATTTGAACGATTTCGATTGCAGATTGATGGGTTGTGCACGCCATTATCAAGGCCAATGAACTCCATGCACATGATTTTATTATGGTTGACGGCATTTTGCGCATAACCGCCGCTCTATATTGAATAGCAGTAATACTGTGTCGAGTGAGCGCAGAAAGTGTGGAGTTCAAGATAGCTTGGCTATTCACTTAGTCAGGATTTTTACGAAATCGGCAACGATTCAACATTGCAAAAATTTCCCCGCATGATAAATAAACCCCATTATTCTTTCAATAGGCTAATCAATTATTTATACAAAATATTTGCGATGACCAATACTGAATCCTGCCAATTAACCTGCACTTGCTGTTCGTTCGATACACACCCCCAGTTTTTTTACGCCACGAATGATTCCGAGCTTAGCAACGCTGACTTTAACCCACGGTGATCGGAATTCAGTCAGAATGACCTGGGCGAGATGTTCCGCAAGCGCTTCTAATAGAGAAAAATGCTTCTCTTTCAAAATCTTGTTAATTCTTTCAACAACTAATGCATAATCGAGCGCATCGTGAATGTCGTCTGATCGGCATGCGCGGCTGGTGGGCAGTGCAATTTCCAGATCGATCTGAATCGTTTGCGGAACGATGCACTCCCACGGGTAAATCCCGATTAAAGTTTTTGCCCGGAAGTCGTGTAGAAAAATAATATCCATTTGTGATTAAACGCTAAAATGACAGGGCTTGGAAGTTGATAAATGAAAAGGATAGTAGTGGTGCGAAATAGTCGGGATTCTATTCCATTTTGTCGAGGTGATGCTAATTGACGATCGTAGTGTGTGTTCTGCTGGCTTATTTATTGGGCTCCGTTTCTTTTGCGGTAGTTTCAAGCTGGATTTTTAAATTGCCTGATCCGCGAACGTATGGTTCTGGAAATCCCGGTGCAACGAACGTGCTGCGCAGCGGTAAGAAAATCGCGGCTGTTTTGACATTACTAGGGGATGCCGGCAAGGGCTGGCTTGCGGTGGCGCTGGCACAATATTATGCACCCCTATTGGGTTTTGGTGATGAAGGCATTGCCATCGTTGCGCTGGCTGTGTTTTTAGGACATGTTTTTCCGATATTTTTACGTTTCCAAGGCGGTAAAGGTGTTGCAACGGCTGTGGGTGTGCTACTCGGGTTGAATGTATGGATCGGTTTGATGGCAATTGCAACCTGGCTCATCGTTGCGCTGATATGGCGTATTTCTTCCTTGTCTGCACTGGTTGCGGCGATATTGGCGCCGATTTACACAGTGGCTATCGTAGGTGCTGGAGAAAGCGCAGGCGTGGTTTTGTTAATGTCGTTGGTGTTGATTTGGCGTCATCAATCTAACATTATGAACTTATGGGCCGGTAAAGAAGGGGTGATCGGTGAAAAAAAATCTTCTTCTGATTCTTAATTAATCATCTGATTGTTCGATTCTTTCCAAATCCCAACGAGCTTTGACGGTGAAACTCCGGGCGGGTTGCCAGTTCTGGTGAAGGGTGGTCTGCAATCGCATGGCGCCAGCAAAGGCAATCATGGCGCCATTGTCGGTGCAAAATTCAAGCTCAGGATAGAAAACGGTTGCGTTCTGGTTAGCTGCTCTGTGGTTAAGAGTGTTGCGCAGTTCTGTATTGGCGCCAACTCCTCCGGCAACGACCAGTTGTTTGAGTCCCGTTTGTGCCAATGCGGCCAATGATTTTTCTGTTAACACATCCACTACCGCTTGCTGAAAAGCGCAGGCAATATCGGCGCGAATTTGTTCAGTGATGTCTTGTTTATTGATGAGCGTTAGCGCCGCAGTTTTGAGACCGCTAAAACTGAAATTGAGATTTCCGCTATTGAGCATCGGGCGCGGAAAATTGAAGTGTCCGGGTCGGCCTTGTTGGGCAAGTTTTGCTAAAGCCGCACCACCGGGATAATCGATTCCTAATAATTTTGCTGTCTTATCAAAAGCTTCTCCGGCTGCATCATCCACCGTTTCGCCCAACAAATGATAGTCACCCACGGCATTCACCCGCATCAATTGCGTATGCCCCCCGGATACGAGTAAGGCGACAAATGGGAATGCCGGCGCTGGCCTGGATAATAGCGGCGATAGTAAATGACCTTCCAGATGATGAATGCCCAGTGCCGGAATATTGAGTGCAAAACTGAGTCCCGCGCCAATACTGGCGCCTACTAACAGAGCGCCCGCGAGCCCTGGCCCTTGAGTATAGGCTATGGCGTTGAGTTGATGCAGATGACAATCTGCCGAATGCAAGGCTTGCTTTATCAGCGGCAGAACGCGCCGGATATGATCGCGCGAAGCCAGCTCAGGCACTACACCACCGTATTCGCTATGTAGGAGTATTTGGGAGTGGAGCGCATGGCTGAGTAAGCCTCGCTCTGTGTCAAAGATTGCGATTCCGGTTTCGTCGCAAGAGGTTTCGATACCTAAGACAAGCATGAATATGGGAAGAAAAGACTTAGAGTTTTATTCTTTTGATAATAAATCTCTTGGTGTTATAATCCAAAACTTTTGTTGCGTCGGATGATTTAACGGGATTCTGCTGCAAAGAAATTTGACTTTTTCACATTATATCTCACTAACCGAGGGTTTTGCTTATTTATGACCACTATTAAAGTTAAGGAAAATGAACCATTTGAAGTCGCTATGAGACGCTTCAAACGATCGATAGAAAAAACCGGAATATTGACTGAGCTTCGTGCTCGCGAATTTTATGAAAAACCGACTGCTGAGCGGAAACGGAAGCTTGCCGCGGCAGTTAAGCGCAACTACAAACGATTGCGCAGTCAATTATTGCCGCCTAAACTTTATTAGAGTCGTGGATGAGTATCAGCATTATTACTTGCTTAGTCGGAAATCATCGTTATGAGTCTGAAACAGCAAATTACTGATGACATGAAAGCAGCTATGCGCTCGGGTAATGTCAAGGAGCGGGATACCATCCGGTTATTACAAGCGGCCATTAAGCAGCGTGAAGTGGATGAGCGCATCGTACTCGACGATGCGGCGGTAATCGCGGTGATTGAGAAAATGCTTAAGCAGCGCAGAGACTCTATTGCACAGTATGAAGCCGCACAGAGAATGGATCTGGCTGAAAAGGAAAAAGACGAAATTCTGATTCTGAGCGGTTATATGCCCCAAGCATTGAGTGATTCTGAAATAGAAGCTTTGATCGGTGAGGCAGTCTTCGCATCATCAGCAAAGAGTATGCAGGATATGGGCAAAGTGATGGCATTACTGAAACCTAAATTGGCTGGTCGCGCTGATATGGGCAGAGTATCGGCGCTCATTAAAGCAAAACTGTCGAACGGATAAACAATGTTCTACCTTGGTGTTCGCGACACCAAGATCCTCCGGTCGTTGAATTTCTTCAATTGTTTGCTGAGCGTTTTGGGTATTACAATCGATGATTCCTCAGCCCTTTATTCATGATTTGCTCGATCGTGTGGATATCGTCGATGCGATTGACCGACATGTCCCTCTCAAGAAAGCAGGCGCTAACTTTGTCGCGTGCTGTCCATTTCATAATGAAAAAACCCCTTCATTCACGGTAAGCCAGACCAAACAATTTTTCCATTGTTTTGGATGTGGAGCGCATGGTAACGCAATCACTTTCCTGATTAACTACAGCGGCTTGAGTTTTGTTGAAGCAGTGCATGAGCTAGCAGTTTCCGTGGGAATGCAGGTACCTGCGCAACCCGGTGCGGTTACTTCAAACCAAGCCATTTCTGAAGGTGTTGCTGTATCAAAAGATACTGAGGATCACGCGCATTCCGAGATCTCTAAACAAGTATTGGTTTCAGCGCTGAAAACTGCTACTCAGTATTATCGGGAACAGCTTAAGACTTGCGAGAAGGCTATCGACTATCTCAAGCAGCGCGGATTATCCGGAAAAACCGCGGCTCATTTTGGGTTGGGTTATGCACCGACTGGATGGCGCAATCTGGAAGTTGTTTTTCCTGACTATCAATCGGCAAATACTCGAGATGTACTGGTAAAAGCAGGATTGATAGTGAGTTCTGAGGATGGCAAACAATATGATCGATTCAGAAATCGCGTCATGTTCCCAATACTAGGTCCGAAAGGTCAAATTATCGGCTTTGGGGGAAGAGTCTTGGAGCAAGGGGAGCCGAAATATCTGAATTCTCCAGAGACTGTGTTGTTTGATAAGAGTCATGAATTGTATAACTTTTTTTCGGCTCGCCGCGCTATTCGTGAAGCAAATTGTGTGGTAGTGGTGGAAGGTTATATGGATGTGATTGCGCTCTGGCAACATGGAGTCGACTATGTTGTGGCTACTTTGGGCACAGCCACGACAACTCTCCATATTCAGAAACTTTTACGCCAGACTGATCATGTCGTTTTTTGTTTTGATGGTGACAAAGCAGGTAGAAAAGCTGCCTGGCGAGCACTTGAGAATAGCTTGACACTCATTTCGGATGGCAAGTATCTGAGCTTTTTGTTTTTGCCTGAAGGCGACGACCCTGATAGTTACATACGTCAGCATGGGAAAGCATCTTTTGAGCGTCAACTTTCGCACGCGATGCCACTCTCAGAGTTCCTGTTCAAAGAATTATGTGTAGGAGTAAATCTGCAGACTGATGAAGGACGGGCAAAATTGATCAATGATGCAAAGCCATTGCTGCAGCAAGTAAAAGCATCGGCTCTCTCATTCTTACTGCTTAATCGTTTAGCGGAATTGAGCGGGATGAGTCGGAATGAACTTGAAGAGGTATTGCGGATAAAGCGGACTGCAAAATCACAAGCAGTGAAAAATACTTCTAGAAAACAACCGGCTTCACCGTATCGCTGGATTATTCTGGCCTTATTGCATGATCCTGCGTATATCGTAAAACTGGATCGAAATTTACTTGTCTCATCGGACGGGAAGAATTCTGAAGTTGTTGCGCTTAAAACGCTGATTGAATTTCTCGAAGAGCATCCACAGTTGCTCGAAAATAAATCTTCGTCTTCGCTATTGACATATTTTCATGGCAATCCAAATATTGCATTATTAGAAAATATCGAAAGTGAAATTCTCGAATGGAGTGATGTCATTGATATTGAATCAGAATTCATGGGGGCTCAAGAAAGATTACAGCAAATACAGCGCAAGAATAGAATGACTGAATTGCATAACAAGCCTCTCAGCGAATTAAGTGAAGAGGAGAAACAAGAATTGCAACGATTGGCTATGTTATGAAATGAGTTCCGGGTGTCAGTAATATCGAATTTTGATATACTCTGACGTTTAAGCTTTTAATTTATCCAAATTTGTTGGAATCAAATATGTCAAAAATAAAAGCGGTCAAATCCAAAGATAGTGAAGTTACTGATAAAGAAAAAATAACGGCAAAGAAAATAAAAGATACCCATAAAGAAATGGTAGAGAAAGAAGAGTCGAATCCATTAATGGTCAAAACTGAAAAGAAAATCAAAAACTCGATCAGCGAAAGTATTGATGAGGTAGTGCAAGCGGCAGTTGCTCTGGACGATGCTGAGAATGGTGCTAGCAAGAAAAATAGGGGGAGAGCATCCAAGAAAACCAAAAATGGGTCTGGGGACTCATTCGATGAATTAGAACCTATTTCTGTTTCTTCAAATAGTAATGCCTTGCCGCAAGACATCGAAGCTCGCCGCATGCGTTTGAAAATACTCATTGGACTGGGTAAGGAACGTGGTTACCTGACCTATGCCGAAATCAACGATCACTTGCCCGACGACATGCTGGATGCAGAGCAGATTGAAGGCATCATCAGCATGATCAACGATATGGGTATCTCAGTGCATGATGAAGCGCCCGATGCTGAAACCTTATTAATGTCGGATGCGGCTACGACCGTTGCGGATGAAGATGTGGCGGAAGAGGCAGAAGCGGCACTTTCCACGGTTGACTCTGAATTTGGTCGGACTACGGATCCTGTTCGCATGTATATGCGAGAAATGGGATCTGTCGGTTTATTGACCCGCGAAAGTGAAATCGAGATTGCCAAACGTATCGAAGGTGGTCTGCGTCATATGATTCAGGCGATTTCAGCATGCCCTCCCATTATTGCGAGCATCGTCGATCTGGCCACTGACATTGAGAAAGATAATCTTCGTATCGATGAAGTAGTCGACGGACTGCTTGATGCTAACGCCCAGGACATCATGAACGAAGAATTCTCTGAAGAATCGCTTGAGCAGGAATTGGAAGCCGGTGATCTGGATGAAGAAGATGAAGATGAAGACGGTGACAGTGCTGCGGCAGCTGCCAGTGCCAATTTATTGAAGTTGAAAGCTGACGCATTGGAACGTTTCAACGTGATCCGTGCAGTGTATGTTGATATGCAGACCTTGCTGGAGAAGGAAGGGCCTTATCATCCAGGCTATATCGAATTACAAGATAAAATTTCATCTGAACTGATGGCGATCCGTTTCTCGGCAAAAATGGTGGAACGGCTGTGTGATACGCAACGCTCGCTCGTGAACGATGTCCGCAACTACGAGCGTAAGATCATGGATCTGTGTGTGTCGAAAGCAAAAATGCCGCGAAATCATTTCATCAAGACTTTTCCGGGCAATGAAACCAATCTCGAATGGGTCGTCGAGGAAATTGCAACTGGAAAATCCTATAGTCAAGTACTTGATCATTTCAAGCCAGCGATCATGGAAGAGCAGCAGAATTTATTGGCGCTCAGAGACAGGATTGGTATTCCTATCAAGGATCTGAAAGAAATCAATCGCAAAATGTCGACGGGCGAAGCAAAAGCACGTAGAGCCAAGCGAGAGATGACCGAGGCAAATTTGCGTCTAGTCATTTCGATTGCCAAGAAATATACCAATCGCGGATTGCAGTTTCTTGATCTGATTCAAGAAGGAAATATCGGTCTGATGAAAGCTGTCGATAAGTTCGAGTATCGGCGAGGCTACAAATTCTCAACCTATGCTACCTGGTGGATACGTCAGGCAATCACACGTTCGATTGCCGATCAAGCGCGGACCATTCGTATTCCAGTGCATATGATTGAGACGATTAATAAAATGAATCGCATTTCACGCCAGATTCTGCAAGAAACCGGGCAGGAGCCCGAGCCCGCAGTTTTGGCGCAAAAAATGGAAATGCCGGAAGAAAAGATTCGCAAGATTCTGAAAATTTCTAAAGAACCGATTTCCATGGAAACGCCCATCGGTGACGATGAGGATTCGCATTTAGGTGATTTTATCGAAGATGCTGCAACAATGGCGCCAGCAGATGCGGCGGTTTATGCGAGTCTCAGAGGTGTCACCAAGGATATTCTGGATTCGCTAACTCCTCGTGAAGCTAAAGTGTTGCGTATGCGTTTTGGGATCGAAATGAATACAGACCATACACTTGAAGAAGTGGGTAAACAGTTCGACGTGACGCGTGAGCGCATTCGGCAAATTGAAGCCAAGGCTCTGAGGAAATTGCGTCACCCCGCTCGCTCCGAGCGATTGCGTAGTTTCTTGGATACCGGAAATAACTAGAATAGATTAAAACTCCAGGGTCTGTAGCTCAGTTGGTTAGAGCAGGGGACTCATAATCCCTTGGTCGTAGGTTCAAGTCCTACCAGACCCACCAATAAATTAAGCACTTAGAGATGAATAATCCTAGGTGCTTTTTCTTGTCTGCTGGATGTAGGCATGGTGTAGGAAAATTATATAAATGTAGCTTCATAATGTATTCTTCGAGTTTCTGCCCAACAACAAAAGTTGGTACTGATTTTTTTTGGTCAATTATCACAATGGATCTTCCTGTGGTGCCCAACATTTCTAGGATTAGCGCGGGTTTTATGTCAATAATGGCAGCGCCCTTTCATTCCCATTAACTACACTGTCGATATGTAAGGTAACCATTACCGAATTATTTGGGACTTCTAAGAGGTGTTACTTATAATTTAGTTGGTTTTTGATAACTGAAGTAATTATTTAAGAATTAATATTCCACAATCTTATATGAGAATTCAATCGTTAATCTCTTATACTTTTTTTTGTTTAATCTTAACTATAAAAATAGATGCATTTGCGATTCAAATATTTGAAATGCAGAATGACGGTTGTTATCCGGTCTATCGGATTGAGAGTGACATAACCCAAGGAGATTCTATAATTTTTGCTAACGCCATTCATGTAATAAAAGATCAATATCATCGTTTATGCAATGAAAAAAATAACAGAAATAAAATAATTTTTCAGTTAAATAGTATTGGAGGTGATGTTGAAGAAGCAATTAAGATTGGGAGAATTCTAAGAAAAAATGAAATTCTTACTGTAACTGTACCACCAGATGGCGAATGCTTAAGTTCCTGTGTATTTATTTTAAGCGCTGGCATAAGGCGCACAGTATGGGGGAAAGTTGGTATTCACAGGCCATATTTTCCATCGCTCTCAACAGATGAAAACATTCTAAACATCAAACACAAGCGTGAATCTATTCTTACTTCCATAAAGCAATATCTCGAAGAAATGGATGTGAATCCAAGTCTCGTCGATACAATGCTATCGATCCCACCGGATGAGCTAAAAATTCTGACTCCAGATGAATTATCTTATTATCGATTAACTGGTCTTGATGCAAATTATGAGGAAAAATTCATTGCTCAAGCAGCTTCGTCATATGGTCTTACTTCATATGAATACCGCAAACGATCTGCTGCTGTGGAGGAGTATTGTATTCTCTACGCGAGACCAGATCAAACAGCAAGATTTACATTATGCAGGGAAGCAATTTTACTGGACATTTTTGAAGATAGGAAAAATGCGAGACTACAGTTTTATTCTGATAAGATAATTAAGGATAAAGAGAAGGTATATCAAACTCAGTGTGCTGACGAATTGCCTGCTAACGAAAAAAAAGAATGCTTTACTAGTGTTTTGAATTTTAAAATGAAGAAGTGAATTAATAAGTAACCCGGCATGAAATGGATTTGCATCAAACGATAAGTATTACGAGAGAATTGTTAACTAAGCTGATGATAAGTAATTGAGCGTAGGAGTTCTGGTGGGCTTAAACTTAATATGTAGTAATTCAGACAGCCTGTTGAAAAACCCCTAATACTACGTCGAGTTAATAATAAAAAGGAGCTTCACTATCGACCACCGGTAAAGATCAATGCAAGGCAAGCAAACGCACCAACAGGAATTATTCTCGACGA